>CANCER010000027.1 GCA_947375135.1 Comamonadaceae bacterium
ACGCTGTGCAACAAGCCAACTCGGGCCACCCCGGTGCCCCCATGGGTATGGCCGACATGGCGGTGGCGCTGTGGGGCCAGCACCTGAAGCACAACCCCACCAACCCGCACTGGTTTGACCGTGACCGTTTTGTACTGTCAAACGGGCACGGCTCCATGCTGGTCTATGCCTTATTGCACCTCACCGGTTACAAGCTGCCCATGGAGGAGCTGAAGAACTTCCGCCAGCTGCACAGCAAGACCGCCGGCCACCCCGAGTTCGGCATCACCCCCGGCGTGGAAACCACCACCGGCCCGCTGGGCCAGGGCCTGACCAATGCCGTGGGCATGGCGCTGGCCGAGAAACTGCTGGCCAAGGAATTCAATCGCGAAGGCCACGCCGTGGTCGACCACAACACCTATGTGTTCATGGGCGACGGCTGCCTGATGGAAGGCATCAGCCACGAAGCCGCGTCGCTCGCCGGTGCCTGGAAGCTCAACAAGCTGATCGCCCTGTACGACGACAACGGAATCTCCATCGACGGCCAGGTCGCCCCCTGGTTTGCCGACAACACCGCGCTGCGCTTTGTCAGCTACGGCTGGAACGTGCTGGGCCCCATAGACGGCCACGACGCCGAACTGGTTTCCAAGACCATTGCCGAGGCCAAGAAGTCCACCGAGCGCCCCACGCTGATCATTTGCAAGACGCATATCGGCAAAGGCAGCCCGAACCGCGCCAACACGTCCAAGGCCCACGGCGAACCCCTGGGTGCCGAAGAAATCAAGCTCACGCGCGAATCCATCGGTTGGGAGCATGCGCCCTTTGTCATCCCCAAGGCTGTGTATGCCGACTGGGATGCCAAGAAGGCGGGTGCCGCTGCGCAAAAAGACTGGACCGAACAGTTCGCCGCCTACAAGGCTGCCCACCCCGCGCTGGCCAAGGAACTGCTGCGCCGCGTCAAGGGCGAGCTGCCCAAAAACTTTGTGCAGGCCGCGGTGGACACCATCATCGGCGCGCACCAGAAGGGCGAGACCGTTGCCAGCCGCAAGGCCTCGCAACTGGCACTGGAAAGCTTCACCGCCGCCATCCCCGAAATGCTGGGTGGCTCGGCCGATTTGACCGGCTCCAACCTGACCAACACCAAGTGCACGCCGAACTTGCGCTTCACGCCCCAGGGCGATGTGGTGCAGACTCAGGACGCCAATGGCAACCTGGTGGGCGGACGCCACATTAACTATGGCGTGCGCGAATTCGGCATGGCTGCCATCATGAACGGCATTGCGCTGCACGGTGGCTTCATCCCCTACGGTGGCACCTTTCTGACCTTCAGCGACTACAGCCGCAACGCCATCCGCATGGCCGCGCTCATGAAGATCCGCGTGGTCCACGTGTTCACCCACGACTCCATCGGTCTGGGCGAAGACGGCCCGACGCACCAGTCCATTGAGCACGCCGCCTCGCTGCGCCTGATCCCGAATCTGGACGTGTGGCGTCCGGGCGATACCGCAGAGACCGCCGTGGCCTGGACGGTTGCGCTGCAGAACGAGACGCGTCCCACAGCCCTGCTGCTGTCACGCCAGAACATTGCGTATGCGGCCAAGGGTGATTCGCAAAGCGCCGAAGATGCCAGCGGCATCGACGCCATCAGCAAGGGCGCCTATGTGCTGTCCGAGCCCGGCGATGTGGGCATGAAAAAGAAGGCGCAAGCCGTCCTCATCGCCACCGGCTCTGAAGTGCAACTCGCACTCAAGGCCCAGCAAGTGCTGGCCGAACGCAAGATTGCGGTGCGCGTGGTCTCCATGCCCAGCACCACCACCTTTGACCGCCAGAGCGTGGAATACAAGAGCTTGGTGCTGCCCGCCGGTGTGCCGCGCGTGGCGGTGGAAATGGGCTCTACCGACGGCTGGTGGAAATACGGCGTGGGGGCTGTGGTCGGCATCGACACCTTTGGCGAATCCGCTCCGGCACCGGTGCTGTTCAAGCACTTCGGCTTTACCGAACAGAACGTGGCCGATACCGTGCAAACGTTGTTGCAGCGCAAGTAGGCTCAGGCAGCTTATTTAGATAATTCATCTTTAACGCAAGAAAGACAAGCAAATGACAATCAAGATTGGTATCAACGGTTTTGGGCGTATCGGTCGCAATGTGCTGCGCTCTGCGCTGCAGAATTTCAGCGACATCGAAGTGGTCGGCATCAACGACCTGCTGGAACCCCATTACCTGGCCTACATGCTGCAGTACGACTCGGTGCACGGCCGTTTCAAGGGCTCCGTCGAGGTGGAAGGCAATACCCTGGTCGTCAACGGCATGAAGATCCGCCTGACACAAGAGCGTGACCCGGCCAACCTGAAGTGGAACGAAGTCGGCGCCACTGTGGTGATCGAATCCACCGGCCTGTTCCTGGACAAGGTCACGGCACAAAAGCACATCGATGCAGGCGCCACCAAGGTCATTCTGTCGGCTCCCTCCAAAGACGACACGCCCATGTTCGTCTTCGGCGTGAACGAGAAGACCTACAAGGGCGAAGCCATTGTTTCCAACGCTTCCTGCACCACCAACTGCCTGGCTCCTTTGGCCAAGGTGGTACATGACAAGTTCGGCATCAAGCGCGGCCTGATGACGACGGTACACGCTGCTACGGCGACGCAGAAGACAGTGGACGGCCCGTCCAACAAAGACTGGCGCGGTGGCCGTGGCATTCTGGAAAACATCATCCCGAGCAGCACTGGTGCTGCCAAGGCGGTGGGTGTGGTGATTCCCGAGCTGAACAAGAAGCTCACCGGCATGTCCTTCCGCGTGCCCACCAGCGATGTGTCGGTGGTGGACCTGACCGTGGAGCTCAACACCAGCGCCACCCTGGCTGAAATCTGCGCCGAAATCAAGCTGCAGAGCGAAGGCGCCCTGAAGGGCGTGCTGGGTTACACCGAAGACAAGGTGGTTGCCACCGACTTCCGTGGTGACACCCGCACCTCCATTTTTGATGCCGACGCCAGCATTGCCCTGGACGGCACCTTCGTCAAGCTCATCAGCTGGTACGACAACGAATGGGGTTACTCCAACAAGTGCCTGGAAATGGTCCGCGTGGTCAGCAAGTAAGTCTTCCACGGTCCCACAAAAAACGCGCCACCAGGGCGCGTTTTTTGTTGTTGCGGCACCGTTCGGGCCGGGCGCTTATTTCAGGCGCTTGATCAGGCTGCTGGTGTCCCAGCGCTTGCCGCCCATGTGCTGCACGTCGCCGTAAAACTGGTCCACCAGCGCGGTCACCGGCAGGCGCGCACCATTGCGTTTGGCCTCGTCGAGCACCAGGCCCAGATCTTTGCGCATCCAGTCCACGGCAAAGCCGAAGTCGAACTTGTCGGCCACCATGGTCTTGCCACGGTTGTCGAGCTGCCAGCTTTGCGCGGCACCCTTGCCGATCACGTCCAGCACCTGGTTCATGTCGAGACCGGCGCGCTGGCCGAAGGCAATGGCTTCAGCCAGGCCCTGCACCAGGCCGGCGATGCAAATCTGGTTCACCATCTTGGCCAGCTGACCGGCACCGCTGTCACCCAGCAGGGTGAAGGCGCGCGAGAACGCCATGCCCGTGGCTTGTACCTTGGCAAAGGCCGCAGCGTCACCACCGCACATGACGGTGAGCAGGCCGTTCTGCGCACCGCCCTGGCCGCCCGAGACCGGCGCATCGATAAACGCCAGGCCTGCCGCCTGGGCTACTGCAGCCAGCTCGCGCGCGATGCTGGCCGAAGCGGTGGTGTGGTCCACAAAGATGGCGCCGGGTTTCATGCCCGCAAAAGCGCCGTCGGCGCCCAGCGTCACGCTGCGCAAATCGTCGTCATTGCCCACGCAGCAGAACACGATGTCTGCGTTCCGGGCCGCCAGTCGGGGGGTCAGCGCATGGGTGTGTGCACTGCCGAATTCCGCCAGCCAGGCTTCTGATTTGGCGGTGTTGCGGTTGTACACCGTGACGCTGTGGCCGGCCAGGGCCAGATGGCCGGCCATGGGGAAGCCCATGACGCCCAGACCGATAAAGGCAACAGAAAAGGAAGGGGTGGGTTCGTAGGTTTTGGCGTTGGTACTGGACATAAATTACAGAATGGAAAAATTTTCGGTACCGGCGCTCAGGTCTGGCGACCGGCCGCGCTGGCTGTTGAGTTTGATTTGCAGGCGAAGGTCATTCAGCGAGTCCGCGTTGCGCAGCGCATCCTCATAGGTGATGGCATTGCGCTCGTACAGGTCAAACAAGGCTTGGTCAAAAGTCTGCATGCCGAGGTTACGACTTTTCTTCATAATTTCTTTCACCTCGGTGACATTGCCCTTAAAGATGAGGTCTGAAATCAGCGGCGAGTTGATCATGATTTCCACCGCAGCCACCCGGCCCTTGCCATCTTGTTTGGGTATCAGGCGTTGCGAGACCAGTGCCCGCAGGTTGAGAGACAGGTCCATCAGCAACTGGCTGCGGCGCTCTTCCGGGAAGAAGTTGATGATGCGGTCCAGCGCCTGATTGGCGCTGTTGGCATGCAGCGTGGCCAGGCACATGTGACCGGTTTCGGAGAACGACACGGCGTGCTCCATGGTCTCGCGGTCACGCAATTCGCCCATCAAAATCACGTCCGGCGCCTGGCGCAAGGTGTTCTTCAGTGCGGCCTCCCAGCTGTCGGTGTCCAGGCCCACTTCGCGCTGCGTGATCACGCAGTTCTTGTGGGCGTGCACAAACTCCACCGGGTCTTCGATGGTGATGATGTGGCCGTAGGAGTTTTCATTGCGCCAGTCCACCATCGCCGCCAGCGTGGTCGATTTGCCGGAGCCGGTAGAGCCCACCAGGATGCACAGCCCGCGCTTGGCCAGCACGATGTCTTTGAGCACCTGGGGCATGCCCAAACCGTCGATAGAGGGCAGGGCGGCCGGAATCACCCGTAGCACCAGCCCGACCTTGCCCTGCTGGATAAACACATTGACCCGGAAGCGCCCGACACCGGGCGGCGCGATGGCAAAGTTGCCCTCTTTGGTGCGCTCGAACTCGGCCACCTGCTTGTCGTTCATGATGGAGCGTGCCAGCGCCAGCGTGTGCGCCGCGTTCAGCGGCTGGGGCGACACCTTGGTGATCTTGCCATCCACTTTGATGGCCGGCGGGAAGTCCGCCGTGATGAACAGATCACTGCCATTGCGGCTGACCATCAGCTTGAGCAAATCGTTGATGAATTTCGTTGCCTGATCGCGTTCCATGTTCTTTTACCCTGGGAAGTTATCCGGAATCTTGGCTTTGCTGCGGGCTTCCGCAGAACTGATGATGTTGCGCTTGACCAGGTCACTCAGGTTCTGGTCCAGTGTCTGCATGCCTACGCTGTTGCCGGTCTGGATGCTGGAGTACATCTGCGCCACTTTGCCTTCGCGGATCAGGTTGCGGATGGCACTGGTGCCCAGCATGATTTCGTGGGCGGCCACGCGGCCCTGGCCGTCCTTGGTCTTGCACAGGGTCTGTGAAATCACCGCCTGCAGCGACTCCGACAACATGGCGCGCACCATTTCCTTTTCGTCGGCGGGGAACACGTCAATGATCCGGTCAATCGTCTTGGCGGCGCTGGAGGTATGCAGGGTGCCGAACACCAGGTGGCCGGTCTCGGCCGCTGTCATGGCCAGGCGTATGGTTTCCAGGTCGCGCATTTCACCCACCAGAATCGCATCCGGGTCTTCGCGCAGCGCCGAGCGCAGCGCGGCGGCAAACGACAGCGTGTGGGGTCCCACCTCGCGCTGGTTGACCAGGCATTTCTTGGACTCGTGCACAAACTCGATCGGGTCTTCCACGGTCAGGATGTGGCCGAACTCGGTTTCGTTGAGGTAGTTGACCATGGCGGCCAGCGTGGTGGACTTGCCCGAACCCGTCGGCCCGGTCACCAGCACCATGCCGCGCGGTTTGAGCGCCAGTTCTCCGAAGATCCTGGGCGCATTGAGTTGCTCCAGCGAGAGAATTTTACTGGGAATGGTCCGGAACACGGCGCCGGCACCGCGGTGGTGATTGAACGCATTGACGCGAAAGCGCGCCAGTCCGTCAATCTCGAAGGAGTAGTCGATCTCCAGAAACTCTTCGTAGTGTTTGCGCTGGGTGTCGTTCATGATGTCATACACCATGGCGTGTACCCGTTTGTGGTCCAGCGCTTCGACGTTGATGCGGCGCACATCGCCGTGCACGCGAATCATGGGGGGTAAGCCTGCTGAGAGGTGAAGGTCCGACGCTTTGTTCTTGACACTGAAGGCCAGCAGTTGGGTGATATCCACAAGGTCCTCTCTTGCTTGGTGTTGTTTGGTACGCTTGCCGGATTATGACCACCATTGTCGACAACCTCCAACGGGTGCGAGCCCGGATTTCAGAAGCCTGCCGGGCCTGTTCGCGCCCTGCGGATGCGGTCACTTTGCTGGCCGTCTCCAAGACCTTCGGTGCAGATGCCGTGCGTGTGGCGCACGCTGCCGGGCAAAGCGCTTTTGGTGAGAACTACATCCAGGAAGCCGTCGAAAAAATCACCGCCCTGGCCGATTTGCCCCTGCAGTGGCATTGCATTGGCCCGATCCAGAGCAACAAGACGCGTCTGGTGGCTGCGCACTTCGACTGGGTGCACTCGGTCGACCGGCTGAAAATTGCGCAACGCCTGAGCGAGCAGCGGCCTGCAGACAAGGCCCCGTTGCAGGTCTGCATCCAGGTGAACATTGACGGCGGGGAAACCAAGGCCGGCGTGAAGCCCGGGGAGGTGCTGGAACTGGCGCAGCAGATTCAGGCTTTGCCCCGCCTGCGCTTGCGTGGCCTGATGACGATTCCCGAGCCGGCAGCAGATTTTGCTGCGGCCTGTGCCGTGCATACCCAAGCGCGCCGGTTGTTTGATGCGCTGAATGCGAAGGGTCTGGGCCTGGATACCTTGTCCATGGGCATGAGTGCGGATCTGGATGCGGCGGTGCAGTGCGGCAGCACCATGGTACGCGTAGGCAGCGCTATCTTTGGACAGAGGTAGAAGCCCCACGTTCGCGCACTGCGTGTCGCTCTCTGCCCCTCAGGGGCTAACCCGCCTTGGGGCAGCCCGGCGGCGGGTTGCTGCAACTAATCGAGTTTGATGTGCGTGGTGTTCTTGACTTCTTCCATCACCGCGTAGGTGCGCGTCTCGCGCACGCCGGGCAGTTGCCACAGCACGGTTCCGGCGAAGTCACGGTAAGCGCCCATGTCGGCAATGCGGGTCTTGAGCAGGTAGTCAAAACCACCGGCCACCATGTGGCACTCCTGGATTTCGCCATGCACCTGCACCGAAGCCTTGAAGGCTTCAAACACATTGGGCGTGGTGCGGTCCAGTAAAACCTCGACAAACACTGTCATGCCGGCATCCAACTTGACCGGGTTCAGCCGTGCCTCGTAGCCCAGGATGTAACCATCCTTGGTCAGGCGTTGCACCCGCGACAGCACGGCCGTGGGCGATAGCGCCACCGTTTCTGCCAGTTTCAGGTTGGACATACGACCATCCTGCTGCAGGCAATTGAGAATTTTCAGATCGATTCGGTCCAGATCTGCACGGCCGTTGGCAACATGTGTCATTGTGTTCTATGGCTATTGTTCAAGTGAGTAAGCAAACCGGACCAGCCTCCCCATTCAACCGGTCAAAGACCTGCTTTGGCTGAAACATTCACTAACCAGAGTGTCTATCCTACGACATTCTGATGATGTTGATCATTATTGTGGATAGTTCGATCATATTTGATCAAAATTATCGAAAGCAAAATCAAATGAATAAAACACTAGTTTGTTTACCTAATTCAGTCAGTAACTCATTTGAAAAACTTGGATCATCGCGTTTACCGCTAACTCCAGGAGACCCCCG
Organism: Comamonadaceae bacterium; assembly: GCA_947375135.1. Lineage (GTDB taxonomy): Bacteria > Pseudomonadota > Gammaproteobacteria > Burkholderiales > Burkholderiaceae_C > Allorhodoferax. The sequence goes on from CANCER010000027.1 coordinate 7,830, forward strand.
TGCTAATGAATGCTCAACTTCCCCTACCCTACCGACCCGAGAGTGAGGTCGTAGCGCGACACTTGCAGGTGGTGAATACAGGCTTGGACTGGGCCGCCGCCGCCAAAGCTGCCACACCCTGGGTGCAGGCGGTGCGTGACAATCCGCCGCCTTTCTGGGCCATGGAAAGCCTGTTGCGTGAATACCCCATTTCCAGCGCCGAGGGCTTGGCGCTGATGCGTCTGGCCGAAGCCCTGCTGCGCGTGCCCGATGCCGAAACCGCCATCGCCCTGACGGCCGACCAGTTGGGCCGCGCTGACTTTGACAACAGTGGCGACAAGGTGCTGGCGCGGCTCAGCAGCACGGCTATTTCCATGTCCAAATACTTCTTGCCTGACCCGCAAACCGGATCGACCCCGCAGGCCGAGCCCGGCATCATGGCCAAGCTGGGCGCCAGGACCGTGGTGGCCGCCACGCTGCGTGCGGTGCAATTGCTGGGTCGCCAGTTTGTGTTGGGCCAGAACATGGCCGAGGCGATGCAAGAGGCCGATGCGGCGCGCAAGCAGCAAGGCGCCTTAACCTACTCGTATGACATGCTGGGCGAAGGCGCCCGTACCGATGCGGACGCGCTGCGCTACTTGAAAAGCTACAGCGACGCGATTGCCTTTATCGCCAGCCACACCGACAGCACCCATGCGCCCGAGCACAACGACGGCATCTCGATCAAGCTCAGCGCGCTGCACCCGCGCTATGAAGACGCGCAGAGCCAGCGCGTGCTGGACGAACTGGTGCCCCGCGTCTGGACGCTGTGCGAGTTGGCCGCCCGCGCCAATATCAACCTGACCATCGACGCCGAGGAAGTGGACCGCCTGGAGCTGTCGCTGGAGGTGTTCGACGCCCTGCTGCAACGGGTGGCGCAGCACTTTCCCCTGTGGGCTGGTTTCGGTTTGGCGCTGCAGTCGTACCAGACGCGCTCGCTGGAGCTGATCGAGCACCTGACCGCCACAGCGCGCCAATACAAGGTGCGCCTGATGTGCCGTCTGGTCAAGGGTGCCTATTGGGATGCCGAGATCAAGCGCGCGCAGGAGATGGGCCTGCCCTGCTACCCGGTCTTTACCCACAAGCACCACACCGATGTGTCCTACCTGGCCTGCGCCCGCCTGCTGCTGGACGCGCCGGACGCCATCTACCCCCAGTTCGCCACCCACAACGCGGCGACCATCGCCGCCATCCTGCAAATGGCCGCGCGCACCGGCGGCAAGTTTGAGCTGCAACGCCTGCACGGCATGGGCGAGGGCATTTACCGCGAAGTGCTGAAGAACCCCACGGTGTGCTGTCGCGTTTATGCGCCCGTGGGTGCGCACCGCGATCTGCTGGCTTATCTGGTGCGCCGCCTGCTGGAAAACGGCGCCAACTCCTCCTTTGTGCACCAGATGGCCGACGAGTCGGTGAACCTGCAGGAGCTGCTGATCTCGCCCTTGCGGCTCGAACCCCTGTCTTCGCTGCCCATGCCTGTGGACCTGTTCGGCACGCACGCCGGTGCGCGCAAGAACAGCACCGGCCTGGACCTGACCGTGCCAGCCATGCGCGCGCCGCTGTTGGCCGCGCTGGCCACCACCAGCGTGCCCGCAGTGGCAGTATCCGATGTGCACGAGGTGGCAAGCGCGTTCGCCAAGGGCCACGCCGCCTACCAGGCCTGGAGCCATACCGATGTCAGCGCGCGCGCCGCCATCCTGCGCCGCGCTGCTGATCGCATGCTGGCGCAAACCCCGCAGCTGTGCGCCATGCTGGTCAAGGAAGCCTTCAAGACCTGGGGCGATGCGGTATCTGAAGTACGCGAGGCGGTGGACTTTTTGCGCTACTACGCCGACGAGGCCGAACGCATCATGCAACCCCTCTCCATGCCGCAGCTGCATGGCGTCACCGCCGTGCCCTTTACCTATGGCGTGACCGGCGAGACCAACACCCTGCGGCTTACCGCGCGCGGCGTCTGGGTCTGCATCAGCCCGTGGAACTTCCCGCTGGCGATTTTTGCCGGCCAGGTGGCCGCGGCTCTCGCCACCGGCAACGCTGTGCTGGCCAAGCCGGCCGAGCAAACTCCGGGCGTGGCTTTGGCTGCCGTGCGCATCCTGCATGCCGCCGGTGTGCCTGCCGATGCCCTGCAACTGCTGCACGGCGCCGGCGAGACCGTGGGTGCGGCCCTGGTGGCGCAACCCGGCGTGGCCGGTGTGGTGTTCACAGGCTCCACCCAGGTTGCCAAAATCATCCAGCGCGCGCTGGCCGCAAAGGACGGCGCCATCGTGCCGCTGATTGCCGAAACCGGTGGCATCAACGCCATGGTGGTGGACTCCAGCGCCCTGCCCGAGCAGGTGGTGGACGCGGTGGGCATGAGCGCCTTCCGCTCGGCTGGCCAGCGCTGCTCGGCCCTGCGCCTGCTGTGCGTGCACGCGTCGATTGCCGACGGCGTGATCGAGATGGTGCAGGGCGCGGCGCGCGAACTCCAAGCCGGGGATCCGAGCGATCTGGCTACCGATGTGGGACCGGTGATTGACCGGGAAGCCTTTGACGCCATCCAGCGCCAGATTCAGCGCCTGAGCCGCGAAGCGAAGGTGGTGGTGCAGCCGGATGCGGCAACTGCGTCGGCCGTGCCGAACCTGATTGCGCCGCACGCCTTTGAGGTCCATAGCATTGCCGATGTGCAATCGGAAATCTTCGGCCCGGTGCTGCAGATCGTGCGCTGGTCGGGCGATCCGTCCGAGGTGGTGGCGCAGGTCAACGCCCTGGGCTATGGCCTGACCATGGGCATACAGACGCGCATCGACTCGCGCGCCAACGCCCTGGCGCATGCCGCGCATATCGGCAACGTCTACATCAACCGCAACATGATCGGCGCGGTCGTCGGCGTGCAGCCCTTTGGCGGCGAGGGCCTGAGCGGTACCGGCCCCAAAGCTGGAGGTCCGCATTACCTGTACCGCTTCTGTGCCGAGCAAACCGTCACGGTGAACACCACGGCTGCCGGCGGCAACGCGGCCTTGCTGGCGCGCTGAGTGAGCGAAGCGGGGGCGCTGGGGGCCACCGGGACTGGGCGCCTGGGAACCATTGCCGGGCGCTGGAACGACATCGGTACGTTCAAGACCTGTGTGGAGATCGACCAGATGACCCGCACCCGCCACGATCCCAACCGTGTGCTGCACGCGTAAACCGGGAAAATTCAGGTCGTCTGCGGGCAAGAGCGGCGTCTGGAAATACGGTAGGGTTGCATGTGACCGTGCAGCTTGACCTGTACTACCCGTTTCACTTCCAACTTATATGAAAGCATCGTTCATGGCAGCCAAACGCCCCCACATCCTGTTCATCATGGCCGACCAGATGGCGGCGCCCATGCTGCCCATGTACAACCCGCAGTCGGTGGTGCAGATGCCGCACCTGAGCCAGTTGGCGGCCGGGGGCGTGGTGTTCGAATCCGCCTACTGCCCCAGCCCCCTGTGTGCCCCCTCGCGCTTCAGCCTGGTCAGCGGCCAGCTACCTTCCCAAATCGGCGCCTATGACAACGCCGCCGACTTTGCAGCCGACATTCCCACCTACGCCCACTACCTGCGCAACCTGGGCTACCGCACCGCGCTTTCCGGCAAGATGCACTTTTGCGGGCCGGACCAGCTGCATGGCTATGAGGAGCGCATGACCAGCGACATCTATCCGGCCGACTACGGCTGGGCCGTAAACTGGGACGCACTCGAAGTGCGCCCCAGCTGGTACCACAACATGTCTTCCGTGCTGCAGGCCGGCTCCTGCGTGCGCACCAACCAGCTCGACCACGATGAAGAGACCGTGTTCAAGGCGCGCCAGTATCTCTACGACCATGTGCGCAACACACCGGAGCAGCCCTTCTGCCTGACCGTGTCCCTGACACACCCGCACGACCCGTACACCATTCCAGCCGAGTTTTACGACCTGTACCGCGACGAGGACATTCCCCTGCCGGCGCACCCCATCGCCCAGGAAGATCAGGACGCACATTCCAAGCGCCTGCTCAAAGTCATCGACCTGTGGGACAAGCCGCTTTCTGAGGAAGCGATCCGCCGCGCCCGCCGCGCCTACTTCGGCTCCTGCAGCTACGTGGACTCCAAGATTGGTGAATTGCGCAAGACGCTGAAGGACTGCGGCCTGGAAGACGACACCATCGTCGTGTTCTCCGGCGACCATGGCGACATGCTGGGCGAGCGCGGCCTTTGGTACAAGATGCACTGGTTCGAGATGGCCGCGCGCGTGCCGCTGATCGTGCATGCACCGGCGCGCTTCAAGGCCGCCCGCGTGGCTGGCAGTGTCTCCACCATCGACCTGCTGCCCACCTTTGTGGAAATGGCGGGTAGCGAGGTTGACCCGCTGCTGCCACTGGATGGTCGCTCGCTGATGCCGCACCTGCAGGGCCAGGGTGGGCATGACGAGGTGATTGGCGAATACATGGCCGAAGGCAGCAAGACCCCGCTGGTGATGATCCGCCGCGGCCCCTGGAAGTTCATCTATTCCCATGGCGATATCTGCCTGCTGTTCAATCTGCAGTCTGACCCGGACGAACGGAGCAACCTGGCGGGCGATGCTGCACACCAGGCCACGTTGCAGGCGTTTATGGAAGAAGCCGCTCAGCGCTGGAACCTGCCCGCCCTGCACCAGCAGGTGCTCAACAGCCAGCGCCGCCGCCGCCTGGTCTACAGCGCGCTGACCCAGGGCAAACTGAAGTCATGGGACCACCAGCCCTTTGTGGATGGCAGCCAGCAGTACATGCGCAACCACATGGACCTGGACGATCTGGAGCGGCGGGCACGGTTTCCACGGCCGTAGGCCGGCTCCGCCGGTAGCTGCCATGGGGCGCATGCTCCTTGCCTCTTCGCGCGTGGATGGGTAAGCAGCCCCATGGCCTGCGTCCGTTGTGTGTGCAGGCTGTTGTTCATGCCAGCGCCTGCGCCACCAATTTCTTGAGTTCCGGCAGCAAGGTTTCGGCGAACCAGGGGTTGCGTTGAAGCCAGATGTTGTTGCGCGGGCTGGGGTGGGGCAACGGTATTACGCCGGGTGCAAATTCCTGCCAGTGTTCCACCGTGCCGGTCACTGTGTTGTTGCGCGCTGATTTGGGCAGATGCCAGGCCTGTGCATACTGGCCTATGACCAGCGTGAGCGCGATGTGGGGCAGTTGCTCCAGCACCTGCTGCCGCCAGCGTGGCGCGCACTCGGTGCGGGGCGGCAGGTCGCCGGACTTGCCGGTGCCGGGGTAGCAAAAGCCCATGGGCACAATGGCCATTAGCGTGGGTTCATAAAACACGTCGCGGGTAATACCCATCCACGCCCGCAAGCGGTCGCCACTGGCATCGTCAAAGGGAATGCCGCTGTTGTGGACCCGGATGCCCGGTGCCTGGCCGACCACCAGAATGCGCGCGGCCGGATGAACCTGCAACACCGGACGCACCCCCAGGGGCAGATGCGGTGCGCACAGGGTGCAAGCGCGCACCTGTTGCAGCAGCAGCGCAGTGGCTACCGGCAAGCCGCTGTCAGCGCGTGGCATCGAGAAGGCCCTTGTAACGGGGTTCCAGACGGCCGGGCTTGTTCTGCACCGCATCCGCACTGCCCACTTTGCCCAGGTGACGCAAAAAACTACCCAACGCCATCCGAGCGGCCGCGTCGGCTTCCAGCCCCCGGTCTGCAGCCTGCATGCGGGAATCCTGCGGGATGCGCCACAGGTTCTCAATGAATGGAGCCAGCAGGCTGCTCTCGGAGTTCGATTCGGTCACAGGCATCCCTTGGGTTTCAGTGGTCCATCATGGCATGAAGGCCATCGCCACATGTTCTACAAATGCCTTGACTTTTGCAGAGTGCTTGCGTTCCGGCGGACTGACCATGTGTATGGGCGAGGCAGGAGACTCCCAGCCGGGCATCAGGCGCATGACCTCGCCGCTGGCCAGTTCCTGCTCGAACAGCCAGGTCGGCGAATAACCTATGCCCATGCCGCTGGTCACTGCGGCGCGGATCACCTCGCTGCTGTTGGTCTGCAGGCGCCCTTCGACGCGCACGATCCTGGCCGTTTCTGGTTCCTCGGAGGATGTTGCGCCGGCCTTGAAAGTCCACTGATTGCGGTTGGACGTCTCGGTATAAACCACGCAGTTGTGCAGTGACAAATCCTCCGGCCGCACAGGCAAGCTGATGCCCGGTGGAAGGGCCTTCATGTAGTCCTTGTGGGCCATCAACATGCGCTGCGATATGCCAACGCGCCGTGCAATCAGGCCGCTGTCGGGCAAGTCCCCGATGCGCACGGACACGTCTATCCCCTGCTCAACCAGGTCTACAAAGCCATCGTGCAGGCGCAAGTCGATCTTCACGTCCGGGTGTACCGCCATAAAGGTTTTCACCAGCGGCATCAGCTTCAAGCGGCCGAAACCCACCGATGCCGCCACCCGCATCCAGCCGCTCAGTTGGGCCGCGCCCTGGCGCAAGTCCGACTCGGCTTCCGCGACTTCGGCCACCAGCCTGCGCGCCTGCTCGAAGTAGCGCGCCCCTTCTTCGGACAGCGCCAGGGAGCGCGTGGTCCGCACCAGCAGCTTGGCTCCCAGCTCCTTTTCCAGCGCCGCCACCTGTTTGCTGATGGCGCTTTGGGTGGAACTCAACTCGGCAGCGACGGCCGTGAAGCTGCCGGATTCGACCACCCGCACAAAGGTTTGCATGGCTGACAGCTTGTCCATAGGACCTCCATATATTCCATTTGCTACTAACTGATAGCTTTCATACCAGTCTATATCAACCGGCGGGAATCAGTCACAGTCCACCCATCGAACAACCAACCCAGGAAATCACCATGACCACCATCCACGTTCCCACCCGCGCCGAAGTCAGCCCAGGCAACCAGGTCATCTTTGACCAACTCAAGTCGGGCCTGGGCATGGTCCCCAACCTCTACGCCACCTTCGCCCATTCGGACACGGCCCTGGCTACCTACATGGCTTTTCAGAACGCCAAGAGCAGCGTCTCCGGCAAGGCGCGCGAGGTTGTGAACCTCGTCGTCAGCCAGGTCAATGCCTGCCAGTACTGCCTGGCGGCACATACCATGCTCGGTAAGATAAATGGTTTCACGGATGAACAGATCCTGGAAATCCGCCACGGCCAGGCCGGCTTCGATGCCAAGTTCGACGCACTGGCCCGGCTGACCAAGGGCATCGTGGAAAGCCGTGGCCATGTGGACCAAGCCCTGATCGAGGCCTTCTTTGCCGCTGGCTGGACCCAGGAAAACCTGGTCGATGCGATTGTTGTCATTGGCGACAAGACGGTCAGCAACTACCTGCACTCGACGACCCAGATTCCGGTCGACTTTCCTGCTGCACCCAAGCTCGATTGATTCGTAAACGTACGTAGAGCCCCAGGCAAAACACGATGCACAAGCAGTCCACACGATTGCCCGAGGACGAGCCGAAAAGACTGCGCATGGGTATCTTCGTGGGGCTGCTTGCTGCCAGCATTGGCGCTCTCTACACCGTCTACGCGCGTTGGGGCATAGGGCGGGGGTTGTCCTCACCCGACCTGACGGCAATTCGCTTTGGCGTGGCAGGCCTTGCCACTTTCCCTTTGCTGTTGCATGCCAGCTTCAAACGACGCGAAACCTTGATCGGTCAGTGGCGTGTCTGGCTGGCCGTCTCGTTGCTGGCAGGAACACCGTTTGGCCTTCTGATGTTCGGTGCACTTCAATTCGCACCCGCGAGCCACGTCGCCGTATTTCCCTTTGCCTCCATGAGTGTGATGGGCATGCTCCTGGGCGCCTGGATTTTGAACGATCCGCTTTCAAGCAGAAAGGCTGCTGGAATTGCGGTGGTGCTGGCGGGTCTTGTCTTGATTTCCGGAGTGGATGCATCAAACTTTACAGCGCGCACGCTGCTGGGAGATGCCATGTTCATCGCGGCCGGAACGCTGTGGGCTGGATTCGGCGTTCTGCTACGCAAGCACCGACTCGATCCCTTGCTGGCGACTTCAGTTATCGCCTTTTCGGCATTGGCAACCTATGTCCCGGCCTACCTCTGGACGACTGGGGCAGCAGGACTGTTGACAGCAAACAGTGAAGTCTTTTGGACCGAGTTTCTGGTGCAAGGGCTGATTGCGGGTTGCGGCACGCTGTTTACCTACGCCAAGATGGTTTCCATCCTGGGTCCTGCGCGTGCTGCGGTCTTTCCAGCCTTGGCCCCTGGCCTTGCCGCACTCATGGCATGGCCCGTCCTCGGGCACTTGCCCCATTTCGAAGAAGTCATCGGTTTACTGGTTGTCATTGCCGGGCTGCTGTTTGCGGTCACGGCTGCACCCAAACGCTGACTCAATTTTTTTCGCTCAACCTCGCAAAGCAGTCACCATGCAAACACAAGAATCCCTGGCTTCACAACTGGCAAGCTACAAGGCCGGCTTTATCGGCCGGGCGCCAGCGGCACGCGTTGCCATGATGGAGGCTGCCACTGCCCAGCTCAAAAGTACCGGCATTGAATCCAGCGCATTGAAGGTGGGAGACCGTGCGCCCAGCCTCAGCCTGCCGGACGCAAAAGGTGAACAAGTCCGCTTGAGCCAACTGCTGGAACAAGGGCCTGTAGTGGCGATCTTCTATCGCGGCGGTTGGTGCCCCTATTGCAATTTGGAGTTGCGCGCGTGGCAGGGCCACCTTGCCGCGTTGCACCGCCTGGGCGCCACCCTGGTGGCCATCTCGCCGCAGACCCCGGACAATTCACTGAGCACGGCAGAAAAGAATGCATTGGCTTTTCCTGTGCTGAGCGACTCTGACCTGGCCGCAGCCCATGGCTTCGGCATTGCCTTTACCTTGCCGCCTGAACTGGTGGACCTGTATGGCTCCGTGGGGAACAATCTGCCCGAACTCAACGGCAATGGCCAGTGGGTGCTGCCGGTGCCGGCAACCTTTGTGATCGACAGAAGCGGTGTGATTCAGTTTGCCCATGTGGAAGCGGACTACCGTGAGCGTGCCGAACCCGGCGATGTGCTGGCAGTGCTGCGGGCGATGGGTCCGTCGTAGCAGCACCGCACGATGCCCGTCTGCTTCAGCCATCCTGCGGCTCCACCTATGGGCAACGTTACTTGCGCATCAGCGTGCTCTTGCCAAACAGCGATTCGATCAAATCCACCGCCACCTCGGCTGTGCGGTTGCGCTCATCGAGCGCCGGGTTGAGTTCCATCACGTCCAGGGAGGCCATGCGGCCGGTGTCGGCAATCATCTCCATGCAGAGCTGGGCCTCCCGGTAGGTGGGGCCGCCGGGCACGGTGGTGCCCACACCGGGGGCAATCGCCGGGTCCAGAAAATCGACGTCAAAACTCACATGCAGGTGCGTGTTGGCGTCCATCAGCGCCAGGGCCAGTTCCATGGCGGCGCGCATGCCCATTTCGTCGATGTAGCGCATGTCGAACACTTCCAGGCCCTGCGCGTGCACAAAGCGCTTCTCGCCCTGGTCCACGCTGCGGATGCCGATCTGGCGCACCCACTTCGGGCTAATAGCCGGCACTTGGCCACCGATTTCGATCAGCGCCTGGGGGCCATAGCCGCAGAGGCAGGCCACCGGCATGCCGTGGATGTTGCCGCTGGGTGTGAGCGCGTTGGTGTTGAAGTCTGCATGGGCGTCCAGCCACAGCACGCGCAGCTTTTTGCCGGTGTCGCGGCAGTGGCGGGCCACGGCGCTGATGCTGCCAATGCCCAGGCAATGGTCGCCGCCCAGCACGATGGGCATGCGGCTCCGTTGCAGCTCGGCATACACGGCGTCGTGCAGCGTCCGGTTCCAGGCCACCACCTCGGTCAGGTGCCGGTAGCCATCCACCGGCGGTAGCCAGGGGTTGGAGGGGCCGACCAGGTTGCCCCGGTCCTGCACCTCCAGGCCATGGCTCTGCAAGGTGGGGATGAGATTGGCCACGCGCAGGGCCTCGGGCCCCATGCTGGCGCCGCGCATACCGGCACCGATGTCGGTGGGCGCACCAATCAGGCTGATGTGCTGGTTCATGGAATCTGCATTCTGAAAAGAGGGAGCCGTTCGCCGACCTTGATGCCGCGCGCATTGCGCAACAGCCTTGCGCGCCAGGGTTCCAAGAGCTTGCGCTGCGCGTCGTCCAGCCAGCCGAGCTGGTCCAGCACTTCGACGGTGGCGGCAAACAGCGCGGGCTTGTTGCCGTCGATGACCTTGATGGCCAGGGCCTCGCCCCGGCTCTTGCTGCCGATCACCTGAACGCCGTCGGCCCCCACCTTGCTGACCCAGTCGCCGCGCCCGGCCTGCATAAAGGCCAGGTCGTTGCGGCCGGTGCCGCTGACCATCCAGGGCTGGGCCGTCATGGCCTCACTCAGCAAGGCAAAGCTGGCGCCGAATTCGGCATCGGCCTTGCCACTGGCCAGGCGCGCATAGCCGTAGGCCAGTTTCGAGAGCGGCATGGCGTAGTTGGGTGCGGAGCAGCCGTCTATGCCCATCTTCAAATCGTCCGCGTCCATACCGACAGCGCGCGCCACGTCACGGCGTATGGCCTGCTGCAGCGGATGGTCCACGGCAATGTAATCCTCGGTCGTCCAGCCCTGCTGCACGCAGTGCGCCAGAAAACCCGCATGTTTGCCGCTGCAGTTGTTGTGGCGCTCGTCAAATTCCAGGCCTTCGGGCGGGCTTTGGTCGAGCAGGGTGAAGAGGCCTGGCACATGGCAGCCGCAGCGCAGAGTGCGGTAGCTGAGGCCCGCCTTGCCCAGCATGGATTCGGCCGCCGCCACATGGGCGTCCTCGCCGTTGTGGCTGGCGCAGAGCATGGCGATTTCGGGCTGCGTAAAACCGAACTGCGCCGGACCGCCAGCCTGCATAAAGGGCAGGGCCTGCAGGGCTTTCAGGGTGGATCGGCTGAAGGTGCGCAGGTGGGCGTCGCCGGCATACGACACCAGCTTGCCGCGCGTGTTGACCACGGCCACGGAGCCGAAGTGCAGGCATTCCTGCAGGCCGCCGCGCGTGAGTTGTATCAGAGGTTCCAGCGTCATATTTACTCCCGAATTCATGCATAGTCACAAGAGGCCTAGCATAGACGTTTGCGAACCTTGCCCCCAACGCAAAAACCCGCAAGACCGTCGTGGCTGCCTATACTGCACCTTACGACTTCAGCCAGGTGCAACATGCTTTCTTCTGAACAGATACAGCGTTACCGACAGGACGGTTTTCTCGCTTTGCCGGACTTTAAAAGCACAGCCGAGATCGCCGGCCTGCGGGCACGCGCGGAAAAGATGGTGGACGACTTTGACCCGGCCAGCAGCAAGACCATCTTCACCACCCATGAGCAGGTTCGCGCGGTAGACCGCTACTTTCTGGATTCGGCCACGTGCAGCAGTTGCTTCTTCGAGGAGGAGGCCTTTGATGCGCAGGGTCAGTTGAAGCAGGCCAAGGCTTTGTCCATCAACAAAATCGGCCACGCCATGCACGACCTGGATCCGGTGTTTGGCGCCTTCTCGCGCGGCCCGGCGCTGGCCGCACTGGCGGCAGAGCTGGGCCTGGTCGAGCCGCAGATATGGCAGTCCATGTACATCTTCAAGCAGCCGGGCATCGGCGGGGAGGTGGGTTGGCACCAGGATGCCACTTTTTTTGACAGCACGCCCATCAGCGTCACCACCTTCTGGTTTGCCCTGGAAGATGCCACGCTGATGAATGGCTGCCTCTGGGTGGAGGTGGGCGGGCAGCGCAGCCCCATGCGCGAGCGCTTTGTGCGCCGCGGAGATGTGGTGACCATGGAAAAGCTGGACCTCACGCCCTGGCCCGACAGTCGCAGCGCCGTGCCGCTGGAAGTGAAGGCCGGCACCCTGGTGGTGTTCCATGGCCTGCTTCCGCACTACAGCGCACCCAACCGTTCGGCGCATTCGCGCCATGCCTATACGCTGCATGTGACCGATGGCAGCACGGCCTACGCGCCCACCAACTGGATTCAGCGCGGTGCCGACTTCCCCGTGCGCGGCTTTGTCTAGTACCCAGGCAGTCCGTACAGCAGCGCGAAAGTGGCTTGCGTGCTAAGCTGCCAAGCCGTATTCAAAACACTACTTACTGACGGAGACACTCACCATGCCAGGACTCGTACCCCTTATTGACCCGGACGGCTTGCTCGAATTTTCGGTGGTCTACACCGACCGTGCGCTCAACCACATGTCGCAGCGCTTTCAGGGCGTGATGAAGGACATCTCCGCCATGTTGAAAGAGGTGTACCACGCACCAAGCGTGGCCCTGGTGCCTGGCAGCGGCACCTTCGGCATGGAGGCCGTCGCGCGCCAGTTCGCCACCGGCAAGAAGGCCCTGGTGCTGCGCAACGGCTGGTTCAGCTACCGCTGGACGCAAATTTTTGACATGGGCAACATCCCGTCGGAATCCACTGTGCTCAAGGCACGCCGCACCAGCGACGCCAGGCAGTCACCCTGGGTACCCTGCCCGATCGCCGAAGTGGTGGCCACCATTCGCGAGAAGAAACCCGATGTGGTGTTCGCCCCCCACGTGGAAACCTCCGCCGGCATGATCCTGCCTGACGACTACCTGCGTGCCGTGGCCGACGCCGTGCACGAAGTGGGCGGCCTGTTTGTGCTGGACTGCATTGCGTCCGGCGCACTCTGGGTCAACATGGAAGCACTGGGTGTGGACCTGCTGGTTACCGCGCCGCAAAAAGGCTGGAGCGGCTCCCCCTGCTGCGCCATGGTGATGCTGAGTGCGCGGGCCCGTGCCGCCATCGAAGGCACCACCAGCACCAGCTTTGCCTGTGACCTGAAAAAGTGGCTGCAGATCATGGAGACCTATGAAAAGGGCGGCCATGCCTACCACACGACCATGCCTACCGACGCGCTGATCCGCCTGCGCGAGGTGATGACCGAGACCCGTGATTACGGTTTCGAGAAAGTCCGCCAGGAGCAGATCGCGCTGGGCACCAAGGTGCGCGCGCTGTTTGAAAGCCGCGGCATTGTCAGCGTGGCCGCCGAGGGCTTCAAGGCGCCCGGCGTGGTGGTGAGTTTTACGACCGACGCCGAGATGCAGAGCAGCAAAAAGTTCCTGGCGCTGGGCTTGCAAACCGCCGCCGGTGTGCCCCTGCAGTGCGACGAACCTGCTGATTTCATGACCTTCCGCGTCGGCCTGTTCGGTCTGGAAAAACTGCACAACGTGGACCGTAGCGTGGACCACCTGGCAGGCGCTCTGGATGCCATGGGCATTACAGCGCCAGCCTCTGCCGAGGCGGTCGCGGCCTGAAAGCCTGGGGGATGATTAGGCTGGATTCTTTTCCAGCCAGCCCTTGAGCCGTTCCACACCCAGATGCAGGCGCGCGATGTCCTTGGAGGCGAAGCACCAGCGCAGCCAGCCGTTGGCCTCGGGCGCAAAGGCATTGCCGGGCGCGAGGCCCAGGCCGGCCTCCTGCACCAGGCGCCTGGCAATGGTCAGCGAGTCACCCGCCACGGGCAGCTTGAAGAAGGCGTACATGCCGCCCTTGGGTGTGGCCAGTTCCAGGCCGGGGAGCGCTTGCAGCGCAGGCACCAACGCATCGCGGCAGGCCTTTAAATGCGCCACCACCCGCGGCGTCACCTCGCCCGCACGTTCCAACGCAGTGATTCCGGCGCGTTGCACAAACACCGGGGCACAAGAGGTGTTGAACTCGATCAGCTTCCCCATAGAGGCTGTCATGGCCGGCGGCATGACCAGCCAGCCCAGGCGCCAACCGGTCATCAGATAGCTTTTGGAAAAACTGTGCACCACCACCAGCCGGTCTTCCGGTTGCGACTGGTCCAGAAAGCTGGGGGCACAGGCGTGTTCACTGGGTGCGTAGTAGAGGTTCTCATACACCTCGTCGGACAGTATCCAGGTGCCCGTCTTGCGGCAATGTTCAAGAATAGTGCGCTGTTCTGCGGGCTCCAGCGTCCAGCCGGTCGGGTTGTTGGGGGCGTTCACGATCAGTAGCCTGGTGGCCGGGGTGATGGCAGCCAGCAGCGCGTCCAGATCCAGCGTCCAGGCACCGTCTTTGGGCTGCAGGCTGACGGTGCGCAATTTGCCGCCCATGATCAGCGCCTGCGCTGTCAGATTTGGCCAGACAGGGGTCACGGCTACCACTTCGTCGCCCGGGTCGACCAGGGCCTGCACCGCCAGCATCAAGGCGTTGACACCGCCACTGGTCACGCCAATGCGTGCAGGCGCGATGCCGCCCGGGTGTTGCGGGTGCTTGGCCGACAGGGCCTGCGCAATGCCCGTGCGCAGTTCCGGCAGGCCCATGTTGTGGGCGTAAAAGGTTTCACCCTGCTGCAGCGAATCAACTGCGGCTTGGCGGATGGACTCCGGGGTGACCTCATCGCTCTCGCCAAACCAGAAGGCCAGCACATCGCTGCGGCCCAGGCCGGCATTGGCTACTTCGCGGATTTTGGATTCTTCAAGGTTCAGGATAGTGCTGCGCATGGTGCGAATGGCTCGTGTGAAAACAAGCTCACAGCATACGCGCGACCAGCGGAATCAGCACCGAGGCAAACACCACTTGCAGGCCCAAAGCGAGCGCAGCCCAGGCCCCTGCGTCGGCGTGCACCTGCATGGCACGCGCAGCACCGATGCCGTGCGCGGCCGTGCCCAGCGCAAAGCCGCGCGCCATCCAGCCGGTTGCGTCCGTGCCGATGCGCAGCAGGTCAAACAGGTATTTGCCCGAGAGCGCCCCGACCATGCCGGTGACCACCGCAAAAACGGCGGCGAGCGCCGGTATGCCTCCAATCTTTTCTGCCACGCCCATGGCCACCGGCGCGGTGACCGACTTGGGTGCGAGCGACAGCAGCACGTCATGCGGCAGGTCCAGCAGCCAGGCCAGGGCGGTGGCGCTGAGGGCCGCTGCCGCACCACCGGCCAGCGAGGCAATCGCAAAGCTGCCGAAGCGTGCGCGCAGCACGGCACGGCGCAGCCACAGCGGCCAGGCCAGCGCCACCACGGCAGGGCCGAGCAGGAAGTGGATGAACTGCGCGCCGGAAAAATACGTGGGATAGGCGGTGCCGGTCAGCGTCAGACCCACCGCCAGGATCAACACCGACCACAACACCGGGTTGGCCCATGCCGCCTGGCCCATATGGCCATAAAAGGCTTGCGTGATCACATAGACCAGCAGCGTGGCCGTCAGGCCGAACAGCGGCGTGGAAGAGAGGTAGACCCAGAGCTGTACGAAGTCAGCCATGCAGTGCCTCGTCGCCCTGCGCTGTGGCCGGTTCCGAGGCCACAGCGTCTGCCTTCGCGTGCCCACGCATCAATGCGCGAAGCACCAGCGCCGTCACGGCCAGACTGATCCAGGTGGACAGCACGATGACGATGGCAATCCGTACGCCGTATGTGCCCAGCACGTCCAGATGCGTCATGACGCCCACGCCCACCGGCACAAACAGCAAGGAGAGGTGCTGCAGCAAGAACTCCGCGACAACATGCACGCTGTCGTTCACGATGGGCCAGCGCAAGGCGAACAACAGAAGCAGCATGCCCACCACCGGCCCTGGCAGCGGCAGATGCAGGCTGCGCGAAATCACTTCACCAATGGATTGCAGCAGCAAGAGCCAGGTAATGCCGCGCAGTGCCTGCATGGGTGCAACTCCGGGGCCACGCGGCCCTAGAAGCGTTCCAACTCGGGGTGCTTGATCTGCCCGCCGCGCACCAGCATGCGGCCGTACTCGGCGCAGCGGTGCAGGGTGGGAATCACCTTGCCGGGGTTGAGCAGGCCCTTGGTGTCAAAGGCTGCTTTGAGCGCAAACATCTGCGCGTTCTCTTCGG
Organism: Comamonadaceae bacterium; assembly: GCA_947375135.1. Classification (GTDB taxonomy): domain Bacteria; phylum Pseudomonadota; class Gammaproteobacteria; order Burkholderiales; family Burkholderiaceae_C; genus Allorhodoferax. Next base: position 23,585 of record CANCER010000027.1, read on the forward strand.
AAGAAAACTGCACGCACATGCTGTTGAGTTTTTCCACGCCCACGCCATGCTCGCCGGTCACCGTGCCACCCATGGCCACACTGGTTTCCAGGATGTCGGCGCCAAACAGCTCGCAGCGGTGCAGTTGGTCGGCGTCGCTGGCATCAAACAGAATCAGCGGGTGCAGATTGCCGTCACCGGCGTGGAACACATTGCAGCAGCGCAACTGGTACTTCTTTTCCATCTCGGCAATCGCCAGGAGGATATCGGCCAGGCGCTTGCGCGGGATGGTGCTGTCCATGCACATGTAGTCGGGGCTGATGCGCCCGGACGCGGGAAAGGCGTTCTTGCGCCCGCTCCAGAAGCGCATGCGCTCGGCCTCGCTGTTGCTCACTGCAATCGCGGTGGCGCCGGCGGCGGTGAGCACGGCGCTCATGCGGCCGATTTCTTCTTCCACCTCTTCGGGGGTGCCGTCGCTCTCGCACAGCAGAATGGCGGCGGCATTCAGGTCGTAGCCGGCATGCACATAGTCTTCCACGGCGGCGGTCATGGGCTTGTCCATCATCTCAAGGCCGGCCGGGATGATGCCCGCGGCAATCACCTGCGCCACCGCCTCACCGGCCTTGCGCACATCGTCAAAGCTGGCCATGATGCAGCGCGCCAGCATGGGCTTGGGAATGAGCTTGACAGTGACCTCGGTGGTCACGGCCAGCATGCCTTCGCTGCCAATGACGATGCTCAGGAACTCGTAGCCGGGTTCATCCAGCGCATCGCTGCCGAATTGAATAGGTTCGCCCTCCATGGTGAAGCCGCGCACCTTCTGGATGTTATGCAGGGTCAGGCCGTACTTCAGGCAATGTACGCCGCCCGAGTTTTCCGCCACATTGCCGCCAATGGTGCAGGCGATCTGGCTGCTGGGGTCGGGCGCGTAATAGAGGCCGTAGGGAGAGGCCGCCTCGCTGATGGCCAGGTTGCGCACACCGCATTGGACAACGGCCGTGCGGCTGCGCTTGTCGATTTTCAGGATCTTGTTGAATTTGGCTAGCGACAGGGTCACACCCAGCGGGTTGGGCATGGCGCCGCCTGAGAGTCCGGTGCCGGCGCCGCGTGCCACCACCGGCACATTGAGCACGTAACAGGCCTTCAGCACGGCCGCGACCTGCGCTTCGGTTTCCGGCAGGGCCACCAGCAGGGGGCGGGCGCGGTAGGCGGTCAGGCCGTCGCACTCATAGGGCGTGGTGTCCTCGCTCTGGTAGAGCAGGGCGTGGGCGGGCAGCAGGGGCTTGAGGGCCTGCAGCACCTGGGCCTGGCGTTCGGCGCGTTGCAGCAGTTCGTGGGTGGCCGGGGCCGTGGGCGCGTTCATGGGATGGTTTCTTGCGGTGAGGTTGCCACTGTAGCGCCGTGTAGCGCTCGGGTGCGTGAAAAATATTGCAGCGTGCCCTGAAAGCGTGGCGCCCGTGCCGGTTCACGGCGCATGGACTGCTGCGAATTCCCGCCACGGGCCGCCTCAGGGCGGGAACATCGCTGCCAGGGTGTAAGAAACAGGCACGTAGCGCGACCAACTTGTTGCCAATCGTTGTTGGAAAAATTTAACCAGAGGGTGTCGCGTGATTCGCTTGAAGGGGTCGTCTATCGTCTGGATTGTTGTGTATGTTTTTGTGGTCTCGGTGCCTCTGGTGGGCGGGGCCATCAACCTGGAGCACGGACGCGGCTTCTGGCTGAATTTTTCCATCGCTCTGGGTTTTCTGTCGCTGGCCATGCTGGGGGCGCAGTTTGTGATTGCCGCACGCATGCAGTTCGTGTCGGGCCCGCTTGGCATGGACACGGTGCTGGCCTTTCACAAGGCAATGGCCTATCCGGCCACTGTTTTTGCCCTGATGCATCCGCTGATGCTGTTGGTGATGGATGCCAAATACGTGCAGCTGCTCAACGTCGTTACATCGCCCTTGCGCGCCAAGTTGGCGGTGCTGTCCGCCATCGCGCTGGTCGCACTGGTGCTACTGTCGATTTACCGCCAGCGTTTGCATATCTCCTACAAGGTCTGGCAACTCAGCCATTGGTTGCTGGCCCTGACGGTGTTGGTCGCCGCCATGGGGCATGTGCTGCTGGTGAATTACTACCTCAAAGACCCATGGCAACGGGTCACCTGGCAGGTACTGACGGTGCTGTTTGTGGGCCTGGGGCTGTGGGTGCGGGTGGTAAAGCCTTTGCTGCGCTACCGGCAGCGTTGGCACGTTGCGCAGATCACGCCGCATGCCGATGGCACGGCCAGTCTGGAACTGGAGTTGGTGAACAAGGCCTCTTATGGCGCCAAGGGTTTTCAGTTCAAGGCAGGGCAGTTCGCCTGGATCACCACGAAAAACTCCCCCTTTTCTTTCTCCTACAACCCCTTTTCCATTTCCTCCAGCGCGCTGGTGACGGACCGCATCGGCTTCACCATCAAGGGGCATGAGGGTTTTAGCGCCGAGGTCGCGCATCTGCAGGTGGGAAACATCCTGTACGTGGACGGCCCCTACGGCGGCTTCCATCTGGATGAAGAGCAGTCCGCACCTCTGGTGCTGATCGGTGCCGGGGTGGGGGTGACGCCGCTGGTGAGCATGCTGGAGACGTTGGCCGACCAACAGTCTGCGCGCCCCTGCCACCTGTGGCTTGCCAGCAAAAACGAGGACAGCATCGTGTGCCAGGCGCAAATTCAGCGGCTGCAGAAGCGCCTGTCGCTGGCGGTGACCCATGTGTTCTCCAGTCCTTTGCAGGCCATGTCCAAGCCAGGCATGCGTCTGGACGCGGCCTTCATCTTGCACAACCTGCCGCCACAGGCACAGGCCGCAAGCTACTTTATTTGCGGGCCGGCGGCCATGATGGAAATGGCCGCGCAGAGTCTGCTGCATGCGGGCATTGACAGCCAGAGCATCCACCATGAACGTTTTGGAATCGTCTGACCATGAAACCACAAGAATTGCCAAAGGCCGCATCCAAGCCAAGGGTCAACTCCGTTCCGGTGTGGCTGCTGGCGACTGCGGTAAGCGCCGTGTTGCTGTTGCTGGGCGTCGGCTGGTCACTGATCATGTGACGCCGCTTGCCTAGCCCAGCGACTTTTTCAGCCAGTCGGTAAACGCGGCCACTTCCCAGCGGTCCATGGCGCCTGTGCGCCAGCACAGGTAATGCGCGTGCGGGCTGGGCACATTGTTGAGAAACGCCTCGCTGGTGCCCAGGCGCACCAGGGAGCCCTGCTCCAGCCAGGGCGCGCCCAGTTTGAGCCGAACCAGGGCCACGCCCATGCCGGCCGCGGCGGCATCGCACATCAGCCCTACGTCATTGAACTGTGAGCCCTCCAGCGGCTCGGGCCAGTCCAGGCCGTTGGCGGAAAACCAGGTGCGCCAGGGCTCCAGCGGGCTGCGCAGCAGGGCCACGCGCTCCAGGTCCTGCGGCGTCTCAAAGGGGCCGTGCTCGCGCACAAAGGCAGGCGAGGCCAGGGGTGTGATCTCGTCCTTGATCAGGCACAGATACTCCAGGTCGGCATAGCGGCCCGTGCCAAAGCGCACGATGAGTTCTGCATCTTCGGCAATCACATCCAGCAGCGGGATGGAGACCCCCAGCGTGATGTCGATTTCCGGATAGGCCTCGGTGAACTGCCGCAAGCGGGGGATCAGGATGCTGCGGGCAAAGGTGGGCGTGACGGCCAGGCGCAGCTTGCGCTTGCCCGGCATGGCCGCCGAGCTGGGGAACTTTTGCAGAATGGCCAGGCCCTCGCGCACATGGGCCAGGTATTCGCTGCCCTCCACGGTGAGCGAAAAGTCGGCCCGCCCGAACAGCTTGGTGCCAATGATTTCTTCCAGCTGGCGCACCCGGTGGCTGACGGCGCTGGGCGTCACATGCAACTCTTCCGAGGCCTGTGTCACGCTGCGCAAGCGGGCCAGCGCTTCAAAGGTCAACAGACACTGGATGGGGGGGATGCGGGCAGTACTCATGGGCTAACTATAATTCGCGGCCCCTGCTTCATACGTCTGCCGGGCTTATCTATTTCTTGAGGCCCTGCCATGTCTGACTCTCTCGCGGTCCTGCCGCAGTACCTCCTGCCCAAAAAAGCACTGACTATTTTTGCTGGCTGGGTGGCAAGTGCCAGGGGCGGCGCCTTCACCACGGCCTTGATCCGTTGGTTCGTGAAGCGCTACAACGTGAATATGGCCGAAGCGGCTGCGCCGGATGTGTCCACCTACGCGAGCTTCAACGATTTCTTTACCCGCGCCCTGAAACCCGGTGCCCGCCCGCTGGCTGCGGCCGACTACCTGTGCCCGGTGGATGGTGCCATCAGCCAGTTCGGACCTATCACGGGCGACCAGATCTTTCAGGCCAAGGGACACAGCTATTGCACCCAGGCACTGGTAGGGGGCGACGCCACGCTGGCAGCACAGTTCCAGGATGGCAGTTTTGCCACCCTGTACCTGAGTCCGCGCGATTACCACCGCATCCACATGCCTATTGATGGCAGCCTGCGCCGCATGATCTATGTGCCGGGGGATCTGTTCTCGGTCAACCCGACCACGGCGCGCGGCGTGCCGGGGCTGTTTGCGCGCAACGAGCGGGTGGTCTGCGTGTTTGATTCGGCTGACGGCCCGTTTGTGCTGACCCTGGTGGGCGCCACCATCGTAGGCAGCATGGCCACCGTCTGGCATGGCCAAGTGAACCCGCCGCGCAGCCCGCAGATCTGCGAGTGGCAGTACGAGGCTGGCCAAGTCAGCCTGAAAAAAGGCGAAGAAATGGGCCGCTTTCTGCTGGGCTCCACCGTCGTCATGCTGTTCGGCAAGGACCGGCTGGCGTTCAACCCGGAGTGGGTGGCTGCGCGGCCCATCCGCATGGGCGAGGTGATGGGCAACAGGCCCGTTTAAGCGGGGTGGCGCTGCTGGCGCCTATCGTCAGCGCTCAGTGGACGATGACCGGGTTTTGCGCCAACTCGGCATAGCGCTCCAGCGTGTCTTCCACTTCTTCCTGCGTCGGGGTGTTGACCTGCCAGGCCACGATGTGCTGCTGGAACAACTCGGCCCAGGAACCGTCCAGGTAGACCTCTTTGCCGGAGCGTTTATCCACAATTTCAAAGCCGTGGCGCATCAGCATGGGCAACATCTGGGCGCCGTGTTCGGACTTGCTGGCGCCGGTGGGGTGCTGGGCTTCCGACTCCAGGTTGGCCAACATGTGGGTCACGGAGTAGGTTTCTGAATCGTAGAGTGTGTGCATGGCGGCGCGCTTTCCTGGGTTGCTTTGCAATTGGTAGCTTGCTGTCTGAATTCAAGAGTAACAGGAAAACAGTTTGCACGCCGCGTCATTCCGGCTTTTGCGTCTTTCGCCACAGCAGGTCGGCAAACGCGCCACTGGCCTCGGTGATGCGCAGACGCACGGGCAGGTAGGCCATGTCGGGCGCCAGCCAGACCTCGATGCGCTGGTCAAACTCCGCTGTGGGCTCTTTGCTGAGCTTGAGCGCCGTGACCATGCCACCGGGCAGGTCCAGCGACTCGGTGCTGCCCACCTTGAAGTTCCACAGTTCGGCACGGTGCGCATCGGCGGCCTGGAAGGCAATCGTGGTGCCGCCGGGGAAGCGCCCGGGCTCACCCGCCACCAGGGCACCGAGTTGCAGGAGGGCGCTGAGTTTGTCCTGGGCTCCCGCCTGCAGCAGCACGTCCGGGTTGTTGGCGCTGAAGGTGATGAGCCCCTTCTCGCGCTGGAAATGCGTGGCCAACTCCGCCCCGCGCGGCTTGTCCCCAAAACGCAAGGGTTGCAGGCCGGCATCCGTCAGGTCGCCCTTGCTGCTCCAGGTGCGCACCCGAAAGCCCCAGGCGGAAATGGCCAGATGGGCGTTGTAGCGCGAGCCGTCCGGCGCCCAGAGCAATTCGCCGCTGGCCGCGTATTTGATGAAGCCGCGCTCTTCCCCCTTGCCGTCGTACACCAGCAGCACCGGCGGGGCGTAGCTTGCTTTTTGTACGGGCTGTACCTGCGGTACCTCGGCCGCAGGGGCCGGTGCGGGCTGACTGGCTGCTTTGGCGGCCGGCTTGACCTCGGTTTCTGCTGCGGCAAGGTCCTTCGCTGCAGGTGCTGCAGGTGCCGCGGCCGGTGCGGCTGCTGTCAGCTCCGTGGCGGCCTGCCCCTGCCCGTCGGCCTGTGCTGCTTGCAGCGGGGCTTGCGCCTGGGGTGCACGCAAAGGCATCGCGCCTGTCGTTGCGGCCCTCTTTGCCTTTGCGGGCTGTGGTGGTGTTGGCGGTACCTTCACAACCGATGCCGGTGCCGGTACAGGGATTTGGGACTGCGTGACCAGACTCAGGCTCAAAGGCTGCGGCTCCAGCGCGCGGTCTGCAAATACGCCCATCCCGGTGGGAATACCCACCAGGGCCAGCGCGTGCGCCAAGGCGACGACGGCAGTCAGCAGGAGCAACTTGCGCACCGGCGACTGGCCGCCGGGCGGCGTAGGGGAGTGGGAAATGGGCATTCAGGGAGGGTGAGATGGAGGGCGATTGATGCACTAACGGCTGGCGTCGAGTTTAGGGCGACACAAGAGCCGCGGGGAAGGCGGGTGCAGTTGCCCTCCGCGCTCCCCGGGGGCGTGGCGGGAAAAAGCGGCGAAAATGTCCCTATGAAACTTGCAACCTACAAAGACGGCTCGCGTGACGGTCAACTGGTCGTGGTGTCGCGGGATTTGACCCAGGCGCATTACGCCTCCCACGTTGCCAACCGCCTGCAGCAGGTGCTGGACGACTGGAATTTTTTGTCGCCCCAGTTGCAGGATATTTTTGACGCGCTCAACGCCGGACGCGCCCGCCATGCTTTTCCGTTTGATCCTGCACAGTGCATGGCACCATTGCCGCGCGCCTACCAATGGGTCAGCGCCGCAGCCTACCCCAGCCACGCGGAACTGCTGCGCAAGGCGGCGGGCCAGCCCGCGCTGCAGGAGCGTGCAGCCGTGCCCGATATGGTGCAGGGCGCCGGCGATGCGTTGCTGGGTGCGCACGATGCGCTGCCTTGTGCAGCCGAAGCCCTGGGGCTGGACTTTGCTGCCGGTGTGGCGGTGATCACCGGTGACATTGCGCAGGCATGCGCACCTGACCGTGCGCTGGACGGTGTGCGCCTGCTGGCGCTGTACAACGACGCCACTCTGCGCAGCCTGGTGTGCGCGGATGGTGCGCCCGGCGTGGCCGGTGTGCAAAGCAAATGCGCTACGGCTTTCAGCCCGGTGGCCATCACGCCCGATGAGTTGGGTGAGGGCTGGGCCAAGGGCCGCCTGAACCTGCCCTTGCAGACCAGTTGGAACGGCCGCAAGGTCGGCCAAGGTGAGGCTGGTATCGGCATGGGCACCCACTTCGGACAATTGCTGACATTGCTGGCCAGAACCCGACCGCTGCGCGCGGGCAGCATTCTGGGGGCCGGGCCGGTGAGCAACAGCGGGCTTGAAAAACGCGGTCAATGGAGCTGGCCCCAGGGCTTTCACAGCATTGCCGAAAAACGTGCGATGGAGACTGTGCAGGACGGCAAGGCGGCAACCGAGTACCTGCGCTTTGGGGACACCGTGCGTATCGAGATGAAAGACGCAGCCGGGCACTCCCTGTTTGGCGCGATTGAGCAGGAAGTCGTTCCCTTCGATTGCTAACCGCGCATCAATTGCAGCGCAAAGGTCTTGACGCCGCGCAGCATCATTTCAATGGAAACCGACACCAGCACCAGACCCATCAGCCGCTCCACCGCCACGACGAGACGCGTGCCAATAATGCGTTGAATGCGCTCGGCGGACACCAGCACCACGGCGCTGATCAGCATGGTGACGCACAGGGCGGCAACCCATTCCAGACGCCGTTCCGGCTGCTGTGAGACCAGCAGCAGAACGGTAGCCAGCGCGCTCGGGCCGGCGATGGCCGGAATGGCCAAGGGAACGATCAGGGGCTCTTGCATTTGCTCGGGCTCCATGCTCTGGGGTGGTGGAAAGACCATGCGCAAAGCGATCAGAAACAGGATGACGCCGCCGCCGATCTGCAATGCCAGCTCGCTCAGGTTCATCACCTGCAGAAAGCGTTCACCCACAAACATGAAGGTCAGCAAGAGCACAAAGGCAATCAGGATCTCGCGCAGGATGACCCACGGTCGGCGTTGCGGCGCGACGTGTTTGAGGGCGTTGGCAAAGATCGGGATATTGCCGATCGGGTCCGTAATCAGCACCAGCAAAATGGTGGCTGATGCAAAGGTGTAGTTCATCATGGTGCGTGCAGGCGGAGCATGGGCGCAGGATAGCAGCCCCGGAGACCCCACCGCAGGGCACGGCCAACGGGTCTCAGGCCTGAGCGGTTCTTTCCAGCTTTTCCTGGCAGGGGATACAGCGCGCAGCTTCGGGGGCAGCCCGCAGGCGCGCCTCGGCAATGTGTGCTCCGCAGTCAATGCATTCGCCATAGATGCCGTCGGCAATGCGTTGCAGAGCCGCATCCACGGTGGCAATCTCGGCCGTATCGTGCGCGTCCAGTGCCAATTCCAGGTCGCGCGCTGTGTTGGCCGCAGCCGGGGTGTCATCGCGCGTGGCGAAATGTTCGGTGGAGGCCTCAGCGCGGCCTACCGTACCGCCGCGCAACAGGGTGAGTTGTTCCAGCAAGGAGCCGCGTTGCGCCAACAGGGCGGCTTTGAATGAGGAGGTGTCCAGGTGTTTCATCGTCAGCCTTCTTGTAGTGATGCACGGATGTTGCACCTTGGCGCACGCTCCGTCGTTGACGGCAGTCAAGGACAATTGCGCCGGGTGTGGCCAGCCAAAGCAGCAGATGGAGATAATGGCCGCCACACCCGAGGTAAACCCGACCCATGAAACCCGTATCGATTGTTATCGCCGCCTGCGTGGCGCTTGGACTGTCTGCCCCTTTGTTAGCGCAGTCAGTGGACGTTAGTGGCGCCTGGGCGCGCGCCACGGTGCCTGGCCAAAAGGCAACTGGCGCCTTCATGCGCCTCACGTCCAAAGACGGTGCCCGTTTGGTGGCCATCAACACGCCGGCGGCCGGCGTGGCCGAAGTCCATGAAATGAAGATGGAGGAGGGCGTGATGCGCATGCGCGCCGTGCCCGGCGGGCTGGAATTGCCACCCGGCAAAACGGTGGAACTCAAGCCCGGCGGCTACCACCTGATGCTGATGGATTTGAAGCAGCCGCTGCAGAAGGAAAGCACGGTTGCCCTGACCCTGGTGTTCCAGGATGCCAAGGGGCATGAGTCCCGCACCGAGTTGAAACTGCCGGTAGGCATGCAGCCACCCGCGGACGCGGGGGCTGCCACCAAGCCCTGATGGCTTGCCTGCCTTAGATCGGCAGGTTCAGGCTCAGTCCCAGCGTCCAGTTTTGCGGCAGACCGGGTTCATAGGACTGGGGCGGATTTGCAGTCTGGTTCACGAGAACCGAGCCTACGTAACGCTCGTCGCTGACGTTGTTGATGCGCGCATAGGCGGTGAGTGCACCCTTGCCCAAGTTCCAGCGCTGGCTGGCGCTCAGGTTGACCACGGTGTGGCCGTCAGCCGACTCGGTATTGGTGTCATTGGCATAGATGCGTCCTGCTTGCACCATCTCCAAGCCCAAGCGCAACCCGCCGCGCTTGGCCGCGCCAGCCGGTTCACTGGTCCACGCCAGTTCCGAAAACAGGGAGGTTTGTGGAATGCCGGGTAACTGCTTGCCCGACGCCACCGGGGTGGTGCCACTGGTAAAGCTTTGGGAGTAGTGCGCGTCAATCATGGAGGCAGAGGCGGTCAAGGCGAGGTGTGGTGTGAACTGCTTGCTACCGGACAACTCCCAGCCGGTGCGCGAAGTTCCGGGCGCATTCTGGTAGGCGTTTTGTCCCAAGCTGTTGCGCAGAACGACGATTTCGTCCACCGTGTCGATCTGATAGAGCGCCAAATCCACGCGCGATGTATCGGACGGTACCCACTTCGTACCCAACTCGTAGTGCTGGCTGCTGGAGGCATTGAGGGTGGTGTTGAACTGGCCCAGCAACAACGTGTTGCTGGCGGGCTTGGGCAGGTAGGCCATTTCAGCTAGCGTGGGCGTTTCGAACCCTTTTCCGTAATTGGCATACAGATTCAGGTTCTCGCTGACATGCCAAGTCACACCCAAGACCGGGCTGGTCGCTTGGTAAGACACATTGCCTGAGCCATTCGGGTCATTGACGCTGACGGGGTAGTAGTCGTCGCTGACAAAGCGCACGGAGCTACTGCGCAAGCCCGCAGCAATCGAAACCCGGTCGGATACCAGTGCCGTGCCTTGCACGAACAAGTCGCTGTTCTCGGACTGGTTGTCTTCACTGCGAGTGCTTGGCCCTGACTTCTGTCCTTTCAACGTATCCCCACCCTGACGGTATTCACGCGAGCGGTCGAACTCATAACCTGCAGCCCAATTCACCGGGATGTCAGACCAGACCGCATGCGCGTTGTATTGCAGGCCTACCCCGTAGTAGGCGCGGTTCAGGCCGACCCATTTGTTGCTGGCCAAGTACTGCGTATTTTCCCGCGTACCGTAGTAAGCGCGGCCAGTAAGAGAACGGTCCTGATCCAAGGTGTAGGTAGCGGAACTGCCCAATTGGTTTTGCAACACCGCTTTACGCGTCAGGGTGCTGATCGCGCTGGTACCGGCAGCCGATGGGTCTTTAATGAGTTGCGCCCGCGTCAACCCCAGCGGATCCTGTGCCAGCGGCATGTCAAACTGGTTGAACACCATGTTGACGTGCAACTGCTCGTTGAGGTCAAAGCCCAGCTTGCCGTTGAACTGCTTGCGCTCGGTAAAGCTGTTGGCACGGTAGCCGTCGATGGTCATAGTGCCGTAGTCGGCCAGGATGCCCACCGTTCCCACGGTGTCGCCGAACTGGTAATCGGCGCGGTGCAGGCCGTAGGAGCCCGCGTAATATTGGTAACCCACTTCCGCTTCTTTGGGCGCGGCCTTGCTGAAGGCCTGGATCACGCCGCCCGAGGAGTTGCCATACATCAGTGCCAGCGGGCCGCGCAGCACTTCGATGTGGTCGGTAGAGGTCAGGCTGATGGAGGAACCCTGTCCCTGGCCGTCCGGCGTGGTGGCGGGAATGCCGTCAATCAACAGGCGGATGCCGCGAATGCCAAAGGCCGAGCGTGCGCCGAAGCCGCGGATCGATACCTGCAAATCCTGCGCGTAGTTTTGCCGGTCCAGGATCGTCAGGCCGGGCACGCGGTTGAGTGACTCCGACAGATTGACCTGAGGGCCACTGCTTTGAATCGTGTCACGCGACACGCTTTGCACGGCTGCGGGTGCATCAAAGCTGCGTTGCTCACTGCGCGAAACGGTTACCACGACTTCGCCGAGGTCTTGTGCCAGCGCGGGGATCGCACTGATCACGCCCAGGAGGGTGAGTGAGTGAACCAATAAATTTGTTTTGTAGGGTGTGACCATGACTACCTGTCGCCTTGTAAAAATTGCTGCGGAGCTTGATGGATCGAGCGCTGCTTGCTTGTCTCCTGAACGACATGCATTTTGACGGAGCGCGCCGCAAACCCGCATGGATGTTGGGTTAGCGCAAAAAATTTTTCTCATTTTGAAATTTATTGCATGTCCTTGTGCAGAAAGATGCGCGTCTTTTGGGTCGCTTCCGTGACCTTTCGCGGGTTAACCCGATCCACATCAACCGTAGCTGTTTTCTACATTTGATGCAGTCCTCGGCAAGTGATTCGCATTTGACCGGGGCATCGGAAAAAAGTCGTCAACCTACATAAAGGCAAAATTGTGAAACAGATCAAACTCACCTCGCTCGCACTGGCTGTTGCAACCTTGAGCGTAACGTCGGCCTTCGCCCAGGACGCCAACCTGTCCACGCTTCAGCGCATGGGCAATACGGCCACCAGCATGAACATTCCTTCCGTTCCCCAGGAAGGTAAGAATGCAGACGCGATTCGTGCCAATCTGAAAAAAGTCAAACTGCCGGATGGTTTCAAGATTGACCTGTACGCCGTGGTGCCGGATGCGCGCTACATGGCGGTTGCTCCCTCCACCAATATGTTGTTTGTCGGTACGCGCAAGACCACGGTGTGGGCTGTGACCAACCGCAACAACGGCGATTCGGCAACCGAAGTCAAGGCCTTTGCCCCTTCGATCAAGTTCAGCAACCCCAATGGCGTTTGCTTCACAAAAGACGGTTTCCTAGTCGTTGCCGAATCGAATCGCATCCTGCATTTCCCTGCCGCTGAGTATTTCTATGAAGGCCCGGACGTTGCAGTGGGCGAAGTGGTTGCGCAAGGCAAACTGATCCCTGTTGAAGAGCAATCGTTCAACCACACTGGCCGTGTTTGCAAGGTGGCTGCAGACGGCAAAATTTTCGTCAGCATGGGTCAGCCCTACAACGTTCAGCCAGCCGAAAAAGTCGCGCTGTTTGAAGAACTGGGCATTGGTGGCGTGCTGCGCTTCAACGGCCTGGATGGAAGCGGCCGCACGGTGTATTCCAAGGGCATGCGCAACCCGGCCGGCCTGAGCATCGGCCCCAAGGGTGACATCTGGACTACCGACAACCAAGTCGACGGTCTGGGCGATGACATTCCTCCAGGCGAGTTGAACAAGCTCACCAAGGCGGGCGAGCATTTCGGCTTCCCCTATTACAACGGACACTTCAAGGTGGCTGGCTCTCCTGCAGCAGCTGACCTGAAGGACATGAAGGAGCCCGCCGGCGCCATCTTCCCGCAAGTCGAGTTTCCTGCGCACCAGGCCCAACTCGGCGTGACACATTACACCGGCAAGGCCTTCCCTGCGAAGTACCAGAACGGCCTGTTTGTGGCATCCCACGGTTCCTGGAACCGCACCGTGCCTAGCGGCTACCTGGTCAACTTCGTGCCAATCAAGGCCGACGGCAATGCGGGCCCGGCCGAAGTGTTTGCCGAAGGCTTCCTGGATAAAGTGACGGGACGTGCGCTGGCTCGCCCGGTGGATGTGGCCAATTTGCCTGACGGCTCCATCCTGGTGTCTGACGATTACGCCGGTGCGATCTATCGCATCAGCTACACCGGCATGTAATCCAGGATCAGGCACGGGCCCTGTGCCCGTGCTCGCTACCTATACGGGGCTCCTGATTGGAGCCCCTTGTTTTTATACAGAGTCACCATGAAGAACCTATTCTTTTTTTTCCTGATGTGCATTGCGCTCCCCGGCTTTGCCGATGATGTGGCGGCCGGTCGCCTCAAAGCAGAAGTGGCATGTTCTCTTTGCCATGGCCCCAATGGGGTCGCCTCGCTCCCCAATGCGCCCCATTTGGCAGGCCAACAGGCCATTTATGTGAGCGAGCAGCTGAGGAATTACCGCAGCGGCAAGCGTCAGAACGAAGTCATGAACATGATTGCCAAGCCATTGACGGACTCTGAAATCACCCAACTCGCGGCCTGGTTCAGTGCCATCAAAGTTACGGTTGAGTCGCCCTGATTGCTCGCCTCCATTCCATCCGGGCCGGGGATTTCATACGCCCTTTAGCACCGGGAACGTCAACGGCGAATCGATGGGCGTGAAGCCCGCAACCCTGTGCCGGGATGGAGTACAGTGCAAGCGAGGTTTCCACCAACATCCAACAGCAGAAGGAAGACACCATGAGCGATTCAGACAGCACGGGTTTCGGCAAGTTCGTACCGGGTTTCGACTTCCTGCAAAACCTGGCCAAGGGTGCCAGCGCCAATGTTCCCCAAATGCCCAGTGTCGGCAACTGGATTGCGCCCACGCTGAACGTGGAAGAGTTGGATAAGCGCATCGGGGAACTCAAGAACGTCCAGTTTTGGCTGGAGCAAAACTCGCGCGCACTGTCAGCCACCATCCAGGCGCTCGAAGTGCAAAAGATGACCTTGGCGACGCTCAAGAGCATGAACTTCAATCTGGGTGACCTCGCCAATGCCTTCAAAGTGAAGGCGGAGGATACGGTCGCTTCGACGGTACACAAGGCCACCGAAAAGGCCGCAGCGACTGCTGAGGCCGTGGGCGACATCGCCGGCGGTGCCAGCCATAGCGCACACAAAGCGGCCGAGGCCGCAACGGGCGCTATGGTCGACCCGCTGCAGCTCTGGGGTTCGCTGACACAACAGTTTCAGAGCATTGCCGCCAGCGCCATGAGAGAAGTGGAAGCCCAGGGCAAGACCATGGCCGAAGACATTGCCAAGCAAGCCGTCAAGGCCACCACGGCCAAGAAGCCCGCTGCCAAGAAGGCAGCCAGCGGGGTACCGGCGCGAAAGAGCGCGGGTCGATAACAGAGAGATGGACACACTGCGCAGCGTATGAAACTTTTTCCCTATGGCCATGCCACCCATCCGCAGTGGCAAATGGCCGCCGCGCTGGTTCTTGCCCAGTTGCGCGCGCAGATGACTTTGCATGGTTACGCTGCCAACCCCACGCTGGCGCTGCTCTACATCACCGACCACTATGCCGCCCAGGCGCAGGACATTCTGGAATATTTGGGTGGCGAGCTGCCGCTGGTTACCGACTGGTCCGGCACGGTGGGGGTGGGAATCTGCTCCAACAATGTGGAGTACTTTGACGAACCGGCCCTGGCCGTGATGCTGCTGGAGTTGCCGCCCGAGCAGTACCGGGTTTTTTCCGGCGTGGCTCCCTTGGGGCTGGGTTTTGAAGTGAACAGCGCACTGGTCCATGCGGACGGTGGGACGCCCGATGTGGGCGAACTGGTTTTCGAACTTGCGCACCGTACCGACTCCGGCTTTCTGTTCGGTGGTCTTTCCTCCAGCCGCTCGGCGAGTGTGCAGTTTGCCGTCGCTGGTGACGGCAATATCAGCGGGCAGGGAGGCGCCAGTGGCGTCTTTAGCGGTGGTATGAGCGGCGTGGCTTTCGGTCCCGGCGTGGGCCTGGTGTCCCGCGTCACCCAGGGTTGCAAGCCGGTGTCCAAGGCCCGTACGGTGACTGCGGCCGACCACAACCTGATCCTGGAACTGGATGGTGAGCCGGCGCTGGATGTGCTACTGGCCGACCTGAACATATCGTTGGAGCGGCCGCAGGAGGCGTTGGAAGTGGTGCGCGCCACCCTGGTCGGGCTGGCCGGGGCAGACGGTGAGCCCGTGCGCCAGACCGGTAACTTTGGCAATGACGTCACGGTGCGCCACATCATCGGGCTGGATCCGGCGCGCCGCGGCGTGGCCATCGGTGACCGTGCCGAGGCGGGTATGCGCATGGCGTTTTGCCAGCGCAACACCCAGGCGGCCAGGGCGGATCTGATGCGCGTGTGCGCTGAAATCCGTGAAGAGCTGGAGCCGGCCGACATGCCACTGCAAACCGCCACTGCCTTGGCCGCGTCCGAACTGGAGGCTGCACCACATCCGGCCCGGCGCATCGCCGGTGCCGTGTATGTCAGTTGCACCGGTCGCGGTGGGCCGCATTTCGGTGGGCCCAGCGCCGAGCTTCAACTGGTGCGCAAGGCCTTGGGCGATGTGCCCCTGGTCGGGTTTTTTGCCGGGGGAGAAATCGCCTATGACCACCTGTATGGCTACACCGGCGTACTCACCGTGTTCACCACCTAAATAGCCTGCTGGAATTGGCCATCAGTCGCTACGTCATCACAACGCCCACCCTGCGTCAATGGGGTTTTGGTTTGCTGGTCTTGCTGCTTGTTTCCATGGGTGGGTTCAGCTTCCTCAAGGCCAGCGATGCCGGCAAGGCCTTTGGCGATGCGGTGGACAACCGCTACCGCAAGATCAGCGCCCTGCAGGCCCTCCATGACCGGGTCGCGGAGTCCGGTCGCATGCAGCGTGACCTGCTGCTGTTGACAGATGCGGATGGCATCCGCTCTGCCGCGCAAGCCATGGCGGCCCTGCAAAAGGGAAACACCGCCCTGCTGTCCACTCTCGAGCCGACCTTCACGTCAGACAAAGAGCGTGCGCTGTTCAAAGCCATTTCCGACGGGCAGACGCAGTACCTTGCGGCCAGTCAGCGCTTCATGGGTCCGGCGTCCTCCGGGGCACAGGAACTGGCCGGGATGCTCCTGCAGACCGACATGGCACCGACAGAACAGACCTATCTTGCTGCGCTGGCGGCGATGCGCACATTTCAGGAAGCGCAGATGCAGTCTGCCAACGCGGACACCGCCGCAGGCATCCGCCAGATCCAAACCACCTGGGTGCTTGCGGGTGTATGCGGCCTGCTGGTAGCCATCGGATATTTCAGCAAGCCCCTCAAACCAGAGGAGCGGCGCCTCGTGGCCCGGCCTCAGCAGCAAGCTGCTGCCCGGCCTTCCAAGGCAACTGAACAAGCGGCACCTCCGCTGAAAGCGAAGGTCGCAGTAGCGGGTGGCAAAGAGGAGTGGGAAGCTTTTTAAACGTGGGGGCTAGACCCCTCTGGCGCGGTCGGCATGGAACTGCGCCACAAAGGCGCCAAAGGTTCCGGTGTCCAGCGCATCGCGAATGTCCTGCATCAGGTTCAGGTAGTAGTGCAGGTTGTGCACGCTGGCCAACATGGGGCCCAGCATCTCGCCGCAGCGGTCCAGGTGGTGCAGGTAGGCACGGCTGAAACCGGCGCGACCCCCCTGTTCCCAGGACTTGGCACCTTCCGCTGTCGGGCTGCCGGCACAGGCGTAACAGGTGCAACTCTCATCAATCGGGCGCGCATCCGTCTTGTGGCGTGCGTTGCGGATCTTCAAATCACCGTGGCGGCTAAACAGCGTGCCGTTGCGCGCATTGCGCGTGGGCATCACGCAGTCAAACATGTCGATGCCGTTTTGCACGCCGGCAATCAGGTCTTCGGGCGTGCCCACACCCATCAGGTAATGCGGCTTGTGCTGGGGCAACTTGGGGCCCACGTGCCTGAGCAGGCGCAGCATGTCTTCCTTGGGTTCGCCCACCGACAGGCCGCCGATGGCAATGCCGGGAAAGTCCAGCGCCTCCAGCCCGGCCAGGGATTCATCGCGCAGGTGCTCGAACATGCCGCCCTGCACGATGCCGAACAGGGCGTTGGGGTTTTCCAGTCGCGCGAACTCGGCCTTGCAGCGCGCCGCCCAGCGCAGGCTGAGTTCCATGGAACTGCGGGCCTCGCGCTCGGTGGTGATCTGGCCCTTGGTCTTGGGCTCCACCGACAGATAGGGCGTGCACTCGTCAAACTGCATGGCGATGTCGCTGTTCAGAATGGTCTGGATCTGCATGCTGATCTCGGGCGTGAGAAACAGCTTGTCGCCGTTCACCGGCGAGGAGAACTTCACGCCTTCTTCGGAGATCTTGCGCATCTCGCCCAGGCTCCAGACCTGAAAGCCACCGGAGTCGGTGAGTATCGGCTTGTCCCATTTCTCAAACGCGTGCAGGCCGCCGAACTGCTTGACCACGTCCAGCCCCGGGCGCATCCACAAATGAAAGGTGTTGCCCAGGATGATCTGGGCGTTCATGTCGGTCAGGCTCTGGGGCGTCACGCCCTTGACCGTGCCATAAGTGCCCACCGGCATAAAGATGGGGGTTTGCACCACGCCGTGGTTCAGCGTGAGTGTGCCGCGTCGCGCGTGGCTGCCCAGGTAGGAGCCGTCGGCGGTGGCGGGGTCGAATTTCAAGAGGTCAAATTTCAGCATGGCGCGATTTTACGCCGGGCCTGATTTACCTTTTTAATCGCTTGGATTTATACTTCGCTTTGCTTCACACAAAGTAAAGGATTGCCACATGTCTGAAATACTGGAAGTAGAGGCCATCGTCTCCAGCAAGGGCCAGGTCACCCTGCCGGCCGCTATGCGCGCCAAGCTGGGTATCACGGCCGGGTCGCACATCCACTTCGAGCTGCGCGGGAACGAGCTCATCATCAAGCCGGAGCTGCCCATGAGCGCCTATCGCGGCATGCTCAAGGGCTACGATCTGGGTGATATCGAGCCTGAAAAAGAGCCGGATCGGGAGTTTGAATGAACGTCGTCGATTCATCAGGCTGGATTGAGTACCTGCAGGACACCGATCGGGCCGACCTGTTTGCTGAGGCGATCGAGGACCGTCACGCCTTGCTGGTGCCCACCATCGCCCTGTTCGAAGTGCACAAGGTGCTGAGCCGCAGCCTGCCCGCCGACCTGGTGAACCGCTGCCTGGACGTGATGCGCCTGGGCCGTGTGCTGGACCTGACCGACCCGCGCGCCATTGCCGCGTCCCAAGTCGCCGCCAAGCACAAACTGGCCATGGCCGATGCCGCCATGTACAGCATGGCGCAGGAATTTGGCGCCACCTTCTGGACCCAGGATGTGGACTATGCGGGGCTGGACGGCGTGCAGTACTGCGCCAAGCCCTGACGCCACCTGCGACAACCCGCGCTAAGCCTTTGGCGCGGGCTGCTGCGCCCGGGCAAAAATCACGATGCCAATCAATGAGATGACCAGGCCCGCGGCCATGGCCCAAGACAAAGGCTCATCGAACATCAGCCAGGCCCAGACCATGGTGACCGGCGGACTGAGGTAGAGGATGGCCGTCACCCGGGCGGCCGAGGTGTGGCGCAGTGCCAGGTAATACAAACCCCAGGCGCCGAAGGTGGCAACAAAAACCAGCCACAGGATGCCGCCGATAAATCCGGGGTTGAGCACAGGCAGCAGGCTGCCTTCGTTCCAGGCCAACAGGGCAAAGATGGCAGCGGCAGACAGGCACTGGACGCACAGCTTCTGGTACACCGGCATGGTGTTCGAGGTGCTGCCTTTTTGCAGCAACGTGGCCAGTGCCAGCGAAGCCGTTCCCAGCACCGGCAGCAGATAAGCCCACAGCGCAATTGGGCCGGTTTGGGTCGTGACGCCGGACGCAACCACCACACCTATCAGCCCGATGCCGGTACCCAGCCACTGGCGGCCCGTCAAGGTGTGCCCCAGCACCGGCCAAGACAGGAGGGCCACCACCAGCGGCAGCATGTCGGTAATCAAGGCGACCGGTCCGGTGGGCACGCCGTGCGCGATGGACAGCCCAAAGCAGCCCAGATAGCCGGACATGGCCAGCGCGCCAAATGCCATTTGGGCAAGCACTTCCCTGGGTTGGAGGCGCGGCCCCCGTGTCAAGGCCAAGGGCAGCAGCAACAGCCCGGACACCAGACTGCGCCACAGCAGAATCGAGAAGATGGGCGCGTAATCATGGGCGAAGCGGATGCCGACAAACCCGCCGCTCCAGCTGATGATCAGGGCGGCCTCCAGCAGCAGGGCCAGCGCGAGGGCCTTCACGCCGGCGCCTTACCGTGCCTGTGGTGGGCGATGCCCGTCCTGGCGCTCCAGCAGCATGGCGTCGCCGTAGCTGAAGAAGCGGTATGCGTTGGCGATGGCGTGGCGGTACAGCGCCATGATGTGGTCGTAACCGGCAAAGGCGCTGACCAGCATCATCAGGCTGGACTTGGGCAGGTGGAAGTTGGTCAGCAACAGGTCCACATGGCTAAAGGCAAAGCCGGGGGTGATGAAGATGCTGGTGTCGCCGCTGGCTTGTCCCGTCCGGGCCCAGCTTTCCAGTGTGCGCACCGTCGTTGTTCCCACGGCCACCACGCGGCCACCGCGCGCCTTGCATTCCGCAATGGCCCGCTGTGTGGACTCGGGCACCTCGTACCACTCGCTGTGCATCTGGTGCTCGGCCAGGTTCTCGGTCTTCACCGGTTGAAAGGTGCCCGCGCCCACATGCAGCGTGACCTGCGCGCGCTGCACGCCCATGGCTTCGAGCTGATCCAGCAGGGCTTGGTCAAAGTGCAGGGCAGCCGTCGGTGCAGCCACCGCGCCCGGGTTCTTGGCAAACACCGTCTGGTAGCGCTGCGCGTCTTCCGCAGAATCGGAGTGCGTGATGTACGGGGGCAGCGGCACATGGCCGTGGCGCTCCATCAGGGTGTAGGGGTTGTCGCCGGAGTCGTTGCTCAGCACAAAGCGGAACATCTGGCCCTCGGCATCCGGCCAGCGCCCCAACAGGGTGGCGCACAGGCCGTCTTCCTGGCCGGGCGCGCAGACCAGCTTGAGGGTGGTGCCGACCTCGGGCTTCTTGCTCACCCGCATGTGCGCCGCCACCTGGTTGCCGCCCAGCACGCGCTCCACCAACAGCTCGACCTTGCCGCCGGTCGGCTTTTCGCCAAACAGACGGGCGTGCAGCACCTTGGTGTCGTTGAACACCAGCAGATCGCCCGCGCGCAAAAGACCGGGCAGCTCGCGGAAGATGCGGTCCATCGGCGTGGCCGCGTGGCCATCGAGCAGGCGCGAGCCGCTGCGCTCAGGCGCGGGATGCTGGGCGATCAGGGCTTCCGGCAACACGAAATCGAAGTCGCTGAGCGTGAAGCTGCGGGCGGTGGAGGTCAGGGGCGTGGGGTCGATGTGGGGCATGTGTGCTTGAGGGTCGAACAAACCCGTACCAAGGAGTAAAGACAGGGCAGAATTGTCCCATGCCCGAGTCCACGCTTTCCATCACCCTCATTGAGCCGCAGAAGCCCGCGGTCAAGGCGGAGGCCAAGCCTGTACCCGCGCCGCCCAAGAACGCCATGCAGAAGCTGATGGAAAAGCTTGGCCTCAAGCGCGACATCGATCTGGCCCTGCACCTGCCGCTGCGCTACGAGGACGAAACCCGCATCTCCATGCTGCGCGACGCACGCGAGGGCGACCAGATCCAGATCGAGGGTGAGGTGGTGGACTGCGAGGTGGCGTACAAACCGCGCAAGCAGTTGCTGGTCAAAATCGACGATGGCTCCGACGTCTGCACCCTGCGCTTCTTCAACTTCTACCCGAACCAGCAAAAGGCGCTGGGCGTGGGCAACCGTATCCGCGCCCGCGGCGAGGTGCGCGGCGGCTTTCTGGGCTGGACCATGCTGCACCCGCATTGCAAGCCGGCCGGCGGCGATCTGCCCACGGCGCTCACGCCCATCTACCCGACGGTGGCCGGTATGCCGCAGGCCTATTTGCGCAAGGCCGTGCTGGGCGGGTTGTCGCGGGCCGAGTTGTCCGACACCTTTCCCCCGGGTGACCTGAGCCAGTTCAACCCCCATGCGCTGTGGACGCTGCGCCAAGCCTTGCAGTTTTTGCACCACCCCACGCCCGATGTGTCACTGGACACGCTGCAGGACCACAGCCACCCGGCCTGGCAGCGCCTGAAGGCGGAAGAGTTGCTGGCGCAGCAGCTGTCGCAACTGCAGTCGCGTCGCGCCCGCGCCGAACTGCGCGCGCCGCCGCTGCAAGGCAAGGTGGGCGACACCTTGCACGCGCGCCTGCTGGCTGCGTTACCGTTTGAATTGACAAAAGCCCAGCAGCGCGTCAGCTTCGAAATCGCCAAGGACATGGCGCGCCACGTGCCCATGCACCGCCTGCTGCAGGGCGATGTGGGCGCCGGCAAGACCGTGGTCGCTGCCCTGGCCGCCACCATCTGCATGGACGCCGGTTGGCAGTGCGCGCTGATGGCGCCCACCGAAATCCTGGCCGAACAGCATTTCCGCAAACTGGTGGGCTGGCTGGAGCCGCTGGGCATCACCACCGCCTGGCTGATCGGCAGCCAAAAGGCCAAGGCGCGGCGCGAGGCCCTGGCCATGATCGAAAGCGGCGAGGCCAAGCTGGTGGTGGGTACGCACGCCGTGATTCAGGACAAGGTGCGCTTCCAGAATCTGGCGCTGGCCATCATCGACGAGCAGCACCGCTTTGGCGTGGCACAGCGCCTGGCCCTGCGCAGCAAGGCGAGCGTGGGCACGGACACCGCCGCCAAGCCGCATGCAGATCACGCTGCCCATCCGGCCGCGGCACAGGCGCACACCAGCGCCGCCTCGGCGGACAAGGCGCATCCCTTCGAGCCGCATCTGCTGATGATGACAGCCACACCGATTCCGCGCACCCTGGCCATGAGCTATTACGCGGACCTGGACGTCTCCACCCTGGACGAATTGCCGCCCGGGCGCACCCCCATCATCACCAAGGTGATCCATGAACACCGGCGCGGCGAGGTGATAGAGCGCATACGCGCCCAGATCGCCGATGGTCGCCAGGTGTATTGGGTCTGTCCGCTGATCGAGGAAAGCGAGGCGCTGGACCTGAGCAATGCCACCGAGACCCACGCCGAACTCAGTGCCGCCCTGCAAGGTCCTGCAACCCCAGCCGCGCCAGTCCCCATCGCGGGCACGGCGGGCGCTGACGCCCCCCCACCGGTCACTGGCGCAGAACCCGCCAGAATCCAGGTCGGCCTGCTGCACTCGCGCATGTCGGCCGACGAAAAAAAGGCCGTGATGGCCGACTTTGTGGCCGGCAAGATTGCCGTGCTGGTCAGCACCACGGTGATCGAGGTGGGTGTCGATGTGCCCAACGCCTCGCTGATGGTGGTGGAGCATGCCGAGCGCTTTGGCCTGTCGCAGCTGCACCAGTTGCGCGGACGCGTCGGGCGCGGGGCGGCCGCCTCAGCCTGCGTGTTGCTGTATTCCACGGGAGATGCGCCGCGCCTGGGCGAGACCGCACGCGAGCGTTTGCGCGCCATGGCCGAGACCAATGACGGCTTCGAGATTGCCCGGCGCGACCTGGAAATCCGCGGGCCCGGCGAGTTTTTGGGCGCACGCCAGAGCGGCGACGCCATGCTGCGTTTTGCCGACCTGGCCACCGACGGCGCGCTGCTGGAGTGGGCGCGCCAGGAAGCCCCGATGATGCTGGACCGTCACCCGCACCTGGCCGAAAAACACGTGCAACGCTGGCTGGGAACCAAAGCGGAGTTCCTGAAAGCATGAGCATGAAAATGCCGGTTCACCGCTCTCCCGCTGCGGCAAAGGCCGATGGATGCGTGGCCAACTCCCGTTTTCAGGCCGATCTTTCTCCAGACCGCTGACGCGATCCCATCCCCATGTTGCTTCATTTGAAAGTGCGCTGGTCGGCCTTGGCCGGCAACACGCGCGGTGTTCTGCTGGTGATTCTGGCCATGGCCTGCTGGGCGGTGCTGGACGCCTGCAACAAGCAGCTCATGCAGCAGGGCATCGCGCCGCGCCAGGTGCTGTTTCTGCAGGCCAGCGTGGTGCTGGCCATGTTGCTGCCGCTGATCGCCTTCACGCGCGGGCGCATCGTCGCCACGCGCCAGCCCGCCTTCCATCTGGTGCGCGGCGCCATCATCGTTACCTCGGCTTTTTGCGCCGCCTGGGCGGTGGCGCATTTGCCGCTGGCCGAGGCCAGTGCGTACCTGATGACCGGCTCGCTCTTTATGCTGCCGCTGGGCGTGTGGCTGCTGGGCGAGCGGGCGCATGGGTTGCGCTGGCTCGGTATGTTGGTCGGTTTTGCCGGGGTGCTGGTGATCCTGCAACCCGGCGCTGACGCCTTTCAGCCCCCTGCACTGGTGGCCCTGCTGGGCGCCCTGATGGAGGCCCTGTTGGGCGTGGTGCTGAAAAAGTATTCCCAGGGCGAACACCCGATCGCCGTGCTGACCTGGAGCCAAGTGGCCTGTTGGTTCAGCTTTGGCGTGATGTCCGGTTTTGTGCTGCCGCCGGTGGCGCAGAGCTTCTGGCTCTTGTTGCCCTTGATCGGCCTGTCGGCGTCCGGCATTTACCTGGCCTATTTTTTTGCCTACCGCGCCGGCGACGCCTCGGCTGTGGAGGCGGGTGGCTTTTCCCTGCTGCTGTTCAGCCCGGCGCTGGGCCGACTCTTTTTTGATGAGACGCCCGCGTCCGTGTTCTGGTTGGGCGCGGGGCTGCTGGTCAGCGGTATCGCTCTGGTGATTCTGGAGCCGCGTGGCCGGTTCAGGGCGCGGGCCGCGCCCTGAACCGGCCCGGACTGGGTAGACAATAGCGCCATGACCCTCACCGAACTCAAATACATCGTGGCCGTGGCGCGGGAACGCCACTTCGGCAAGGCAGCCGAAGCCTGCTTTGTGTCGCAGCCCACGCTGTCGGTGGCTGTCAAGAAGCTCGAAGAAGAGCTGGACGTCAAGCTGTTCGAGCGCAGCGCCAACGAGGTCACGGTCACCCCCCTGGGTGAAGAAATCGTGCGCCAGGCGCAAAGCGTGCTGGAGCAGGCCGCCAATATCAAGGACATCGCCAAGCGCGGCAAGGACCCGCTGGCCGGCCCTCTGGCGCTGGGCGTGATCTACACCATCGCCCCTTATCTGCTGCCCGATCTGGTGAGCCAGGTCATCACGCGCTCCCCCCAGATGCCGCTGATGCTGCAGGAGAACTTCACCGTCAAGCTGCTGGACATGCTGCGCACCGGCGAGCTCGATTGCGCGATCATGGCCGAGCCCTTCCCAGACAGCGGACTGGCCATCGCGCCGCTGTACGACGAGCCCTTCGTCGTCGCCGTGCCGCGCACGCACCGCCTGGCGAACGAGGCGCGCATCTCGGCCGACACGCTCAAGCAGGAGACGATGCTGCTGCTGGGCACCGGCCACTGCTTCCGCGACCACGTGCTGGAGGTGTGCCCGGAGTTCGCGCGCTTCTCCAACGACGCCGAGGGCATTCGCAAGAGCTTCGAGGGCTCGTCGCTGGAGACGATC
>CANCER010000028.1 GCA_947375135.1 Comamonadaceae bacterium
CCCGCCCCCCCCCCCGGCAACTCAGCCAGGCGCCTGTGTCTTATGGGAAAAGTCGCACACGGCGCTGACGGCGCACTGCCAGCACAGCGGCTTGCGTGCCTGGCAGACATAGCGCCCGTGCAGGATCAGCCAATGGTGCGCATCCACCATGTACGCGGCGGGGATGCGCTTGAGCAGCTTGTCTTCCACCTCGCGCGGGGTCTTGCCCGGTGCCAGTCCGGTGCGGTTGCCCAAGCGGAACAGGTGGGTGTCCACTGCCATGGTGGGCTCACCGAATGCCACGTTCAGCACCACGTTGGCGGTCTTGCGGCCCACGCCGGGCAGGGACTCCAGCGCCTCGCGCGTGCGTGGCACCGCACCACCATGGCGCTCTACCAGTATGCGGCAGGTCTCCAGCAAATGGCGCGCCTTGCTGCGGTACAGGCCTATGGTCTTGATGTGTTGCTCCAGGCCTTCGAGGCCCAGATCCAGAATCTTTTGCGGCGTGTTGGCCACCACAAACAGGCGGCGGGTGGCCTTGTTCACGCCGACGTCGGTGGCCTGGGCCGACAGCAGCACGGCAGCCAGCAACTCGAACACCGAGGCAAATTCGAGCTCGGTCTGCGGGTGCGGGTTGGCCGCTTTCAGGGTGGCAAAAAAGGTTTCTATGTGGGCGCGGTTCATGCGCTTACGTTAACAAACTTTCACCCTGCAGCAGACGTGGTGCGCAAGTTTCGAAGCACAATCGGGGCCAATCCCTCCCCAACTATTTCGCCGCACACCATGCAATTCGCTGATCGACTCAAAAATGTAGAGACCTCCGCTATCCGGGAGCTTTTCAAGCTGCTGGGAAAACCGGGAATCATCAGTTTTGCCGGGGGTTTCCCGGATAGCGCCATGTTTGACGTGGAAGGCATTCGCGAAGCCAGTAACCAGGCCCTGAATGAGGAGCCCGGTGCCGCCCTGCAATATGGCGCCACAGAGGGCTACCAGCCCTTGCGCGAGCAGCTCGCGGCTTTTATGCGCAGCAAGGGCGCACTGGACGTAGCCCCCGAGAACCTCATCGTCACCACCGGCAGCCAGCAGGCACTCGACCTGCTGGGCAAAACCATGATCAGCCCCGGCGACAAGGTGATTGTGGAGGGCCCCACCTTTCTGGCCACCATCCAGTGCTTCCGCCTGTATGGCGCGCAACTCATCAGCGCGCCGGTGGACGCCCATGGCGTGGACACCGACAAGCTGGAGCAGCTGATTGCCGAGCACCAGCCCAAGATGGTGTACCTGATCCCCACCTTCGGCAACCCGAGTGGTGCCCTGATGAGCCTGGAGCGGCGCAAACGGGTGCTGGAACTGGCCGTGAAGTACCAGACCCTGGTGGTCGAGGACGATCCTTATGGCGACCTCTATTTTGGTGAGGCGCCGCCGCCCAGCATGTTGGCCTTAAGCAGCCAGGTGCCCGGCAGCCGCGAGTGGTTGGCGCATTGCGGCAGTTTGAGCAAGGTGCTCAGCCCCGGCCTGCGCGTGGGCTGGATGGTTGCGCCGCCCGCCTTGCTGGCCAATGCCACCATGTGCAAGCAGTTCAGCGATGCGCACACCAGCACCTTTGCCCAGGCCACTGCGGCCCGCTACCTCAAGGCCGGGCGCATGCCCGCCACCCTGGCCCATGTGCGCCAGGTCTATGCCGAACGCGCCCAGGCCATGGGCAATGCCTTGCGCCGCGAACTCGGCGATGCGATTGAATTTGTACAACCGCAGGGCGGCTTGTTTGTCTGGGCCCGCCTGACCGGCGCCAACGGCAAGATCAGCAATGGCGCTGAGTTTGCCAAACGGGCGATCGACAAGGGCGTGGCCTTTGTGCCGGGTGTGCCGTTTTATGCCGCCGACCCGGATGCCTCCACCTTGCGCCTGAGTTTTGCCACGGCCGATGTGGCGCGCATTGAAGAAGGTGTGACCCGCCTGGCGCAGGCGCTGTAACCCTTGCAAAAAAGAGAAACCTATGAAAAAGCCCATCAAGATCGATTTTGTGTCCGACGTGTCCTGCCCCTGGTGCGCCGTCGGTTTGCAGTCCTTGCAAATCGCGCTGCAGCGCCTGGAGGGCGAACTGCAGCCCAACCTGACCTTCCAGCCCTTCGAGCTCAATCCGCAGATGGTGGCCGAGGGCGAGGACATCACCGAACACCTGAACAAGAAATACGGCTCCACGCCTGAGCAGGCGGCCGCTGCGCGCGAGAACATCCGTGTGCGTGGGGAGGCCTTGGGCTTCACTTTCAATATGGACAAGCGCGGGCGCATCTACAACACCTTTAACGCGCACCGGCTGCTGCACTGGGCTGAAGGCGAAGGTGAAGCCAAGCAAATGGCGTTGAAGAAGGCCTTGCTCACCGCCTATTTCACCGAGGGCGAGAATCCCAGCGACACGGCATTGCTGGTGCGCGTGGCTGCCTCGGTGGGGTTGGATGCCGCAAGGGCGCAGGCGATTCTGGACAGCAACGAGTTCGCCGAAGAGGTGAGGGCGCAGGAGCGCTTTTACCAGCAGGCCGGCATCAACTCCGTGCCCGCCATCGTCCTGAACGACCAGCATCTGATCTCCGGCGGACAGCCGCCCGAGGTGTTTGAGCAGGCACTGCGGCAGATTGCGGGGCTATAAGCCAGGGGATTGGGCGCGTGCATTGCGCGCCCTTAACGCAGTACCGTCAGCAGCCGGTCCAGCCCGCCGCTGTTGATGGCCACATGGGCCTGTGCGCGCACCGCGGGCTTGGCGTGGTAGGCCACTGATAAGCCGGCCACACCCATCATCGGCAGGTCATTGGCGCCGTCACCCATGGCGATGGTTTGCGCCGGCTCGATGCCTAGCAGGGTGGCCACTTCCAACAGCGTGCGGCGCTTCTCGGCACCGTCGCAGATATCGCCCCAGGGCTGGTCCACCATGCGGCCGGTCAACACGCCACAGGACGGCCCGCTCTCCACTTCCAGCACATTGGAGCGGGCGAAGTCGATGCACAGGCGGTCGCGGATGCGGTCAGTGAAAAAGGTAAAGCCGCCGGACACCAGCAGCACCTTCAGGCCCGCCACCTTGCAAGCCGCCACCAGTTCGGCCGCACCCGGGTTGAGCGCGAGCCGGCGGGTGTAGACCTCTTCCATATGCGCCACGGTCACGCCCTTGAGCAGGGCCACGCGCTTGCGCAGGCTGTCCTTGTAGTCGGCAATCTCGCCGCGCATGGCCGCCTCGGTAATGGCCGCCACCTCGGCCTTGCGCCCTGCGGCGTCGGCAATTTCGTCCACGCATTCGATGTTGATGAGTGTGGAGTCCATGTCAAACGCGATGAGCTTGAAGTCGCGCAAGCGCAATGGGGGGGTGATGCCCTGGATTACCAGGCCGGGTTCGGTTTCGGTAGCTTGTGTCATGAAAAAGTTCAGTCAGGTGAGGGGCGGTTGATGGCCGCAGTGCATTGCATTTCAGTGGCTATTCGTACCAGTCTTCCAGCAGCAGACCTGGCACACGTGCGAATTCACGGGTGTTGCGCGATACCAGCGTCAGTCTATGGATCAGAGCCGTTGCAGCGATTTGCAGGTCATAGGGGCCGATAGGCGTGCCTTGCTGTTCCAGTTGGGCTCGCAATTGTCCGGCACGCTCGGCACATGCCGTGTTGTAGTCCAGCACCTTGTACAAGTGTTTCAGCACATTCAGATAGGCCTTCATGCGTTCGGGGTAGGCGGACTTCCCCATGCCATAGGCCAATTCCTGAACTGTGATCGCGCTCCAAACCAGCGCTTCGGGCAAGTGCGCCTCGATCCGCTGCAGGCATTGACCTTGCCTTTTCTGGGCGTAGATCAGGGTGTTGGTGTCGAGCAGGTATTTCACAGCCACTCAGCCGTCCATGGGCTCGCGGGGCACATCCTGCCCCAGACCGGCATAGCGCGTCGTGGGGTCCAGCAAAAAATCCAGATCGTCGCGCCCGGCCGTTCCATGCACGCGATCAATCTCTTCCAAAGCCGCAAACAGACTGCCTGGCTGTGTCCTGGCATGTTCCGCCAGGGCCAGTTGGGAAAACCATTTGCTGACGGACACATGGGCGCGTGCCGCGGACGTTTTGGCTATATCCAGCGTTTCGGGTTCCAGGTAAATAGTGACTTGGGACATGGCAGCACTCCTGTGGCTTGAAGGCGTATAAGTGTGCTGCAATTATATAAGTCCCGCGCAATTATGTCTGTGCCGCCGCTTCCGCCACCAGCGGCTGCCCGAGCGACTTCAGGATGTCCCGCACCATCTGCGCCCGCTCCTTCACCTCCGGTAGGTTGCGCTCGATGCGCAGCTTCTCGTTGCTGACCAGCCTGATGTGCTTGTTCTTCTGGATCAGGGCAATGATGCGCATCGGGTCGATCGGCGGGTCCTTCTTGAAGGTGATGGTGATCACGCCCGGCGCCGCGTCCACTTTGACCACGCCATAGGGTTTGGCAATCACCCGCAGGCGGTGCACGTCGATGAGGGTCTGGGCCTGGGCCGGCAGCTTGCCGAAGCGGTCGACGATTTCTTCCAAGAGGGCGTCGATCTGGTCGGTGTTCTTGGCCGTGGCCAGCTTTTTGTAAAAGCTCAGGCGCAGGTGCACGTCGCCGCAGTAATCGTCCGGCAGGAGTGCGGGGCCATGCAGGTTGATTTCGGTGGAGACATTGAGCGGGCTGAGCAGGTCGGGCTCGATGCCAGCCTTGAGGCAGCGCACCGCCTCACTCAGCATCTCGTTGTAGAGCTGGAAGCCGACTTCGAGCATATTGCCGCTCTGGTTTTCACCCAGCACCTCGCCGGCACCGCGAATCTCCAGGTCGTGCATGGCCAGGTAAAAGCCGCTGCCCAGTTCTTCCATCGCCTGGATGGCGTCCAGGCGTTGCTGGGCCTGCTTGGTCAGGCCTTCAAGGTCCGGCACCATCAAATAGGCATAGGCCTGGTGGTGGCTGCGCCCCACGCGCCCGCGCAACTGGTGCAGCTGGGCCAGGCCGAACTTGTCGGCGCGGCTCATGACGATGGTGTTGGCGGTGGGCACGTCAATGCCGGTCTCGATGATGGTGGAGCACAGCAAGAGGTTGTAGCGCTGGGCAATGAAGTCGCGCATCACGGCCTCGAGCTGGCGCTCCGGCATCTGGCCGTGGGCCACGGCGATGCGGGCCTCGGGCAGCAGCTCTTCGAGCTTGGCGCGCCGGTTCTCTATCGTCTCCACCTCGTTGTGCAGAAAGTAAACCTGGCCGCCGCGCTTGAGTTCGCGCAGCACCGCCTCGCGGATTACGCCATTGCCCTCGCTGCGCACAAAGGTCTTGATGGCCAGGCGGCGCTGCGGTGCAGTAGCAATGACGGAGAGGTCGCGCAGGCCTTCCAGCGCCATGCCCAGGGTGCGGGGAATCGGCGTGGCGGTGAGGGTCAGCACATCGACCTCGGCGCGCATGGCCTTCATGGCCTCTTTGTGGCGCACGCCAAAGCGGTGTTCCTCGTCGATGATGAGCAGGCCCAGATCCTTGAAGTGCGTGTCCTGGCTGAGCAGCTTGTGCGTGCCGACCACGATGTCGATGGTGCCGTCCTTCACGCCCTTGAGCGCGGCGGTGATTTCCTTGGCGGAGCGGAAGCGGCTCATCTCGGCAATCCGCACCGGCCATTTGGCAAAGCGGTCAGTCAGGGTCTGGAAGTGCTGTTCTGCCAAGAGCGTGGTGGGTGCGAGGAAGGCCACCTGTTTGCCACCGGTGACGGCCACAAAGGCGGCGCGCAGGGCCACCTCGGTCTTGCCAAAGCCCACATCGCCGCAGATCAGCCGGTCCATGGGGCGCGGGCTGATCATGTCCTGGATGACGGCGTGGATGGCGGCCTTCTGGTCGGCAGTTTCTTCAAAGCCGAAGTCGTTGGCAAAGGTTTCGTAGTCCCCGGCCGAAAAGCGGAAGGCAAAGCCCTCGCGCGCGGCCCGGCGGGCGTAGATGTTCAAGAGCTCGGCAGCCGAATCGCGCACCTGCTCGGCGGCGCGGCGCTTGGCTTTTTCCCACTGGCCGGAGCCCAGGCGGTGCAAGGGTGCTTCATCCGCACTGACGCCGGTGTAGCGGCTGATGAGTTGCAGTTGGCTGACCGGCACGTAGAGGGTGGCCTTGTCGGCATATTCCAGGTGCAGGAATTCCTGCAACTCGGGCTCCCCCTTGGCGTCCTTGTTGCCGACGTCCATATGGATCAGGCCCCGGTAGCGCCCGATGCCATGCGCGGAGTGCACCACCGGGTCGCCCAGGGTCAGCTCGGACAGGTCCTTGATCAGGGCCTCGACGTCGCTGACCTGTTCCTGCTTCTTGCGCCGGCGCGTCACCGGGCCGGCGGCAAACAGCTCGGTTTCGGTGACCAGATCCACACCGGCTTCCAGCCAGCCGAAGCCAACCGTCAAGCCCGCCGTGGCAATGCCCCATTTCTCGCTGCTGTCGATGAACTCCTGCAGCGAATCAAACGAGGGCGGGTTGATGTTGGATGCGCGCAGGAAGTCCAGCAGACTTTCTCGCCGGCCATCGCTCTCCGCCAGCACGAGGAGGCGCTGCTGGGTGTTGCGGGCGTATTCCTTGAGTTTGGCCAGCGGGTCATCCGTGCCGCGCACGGCCGCCATCGGGGGATGGGCGCTGATGTCGGCCCAGGCCGTAGCCGCTTCTTCCGGCGTATTGGATTTCAGCGCCAGTTGCGCATGGCCATTGGCCAGGGCGTAGAACTGCTCGGTGCCCAGAAACAGGCTCTCGGGCGGCAGGGCCGGGCGCTCGGGATCCCCTTGCACCAGGCGGTAACGGTCCTTGGTGTCCTGCCAGAAGCGATGAAAGGCCGGCTCCAGATCGCCGTGCAGCACCACGGTAGCGTCCGTGCCCACGTAGTCAAACACCGTGGCGGTCTGCTCGAAGAACAGCGGCAGGTAGTACTCGATACCGGCGGTGGCCACGCCGTTGCCGATGTCCTTGTAGATGCGGCTCTTGGTCGGGTCGCCGTCCAGCAGTTCGCGCCAGCGGCTGCGAAAGCGGGCGCGGGCATCGTCGTCCATGGGGAACTCGCGCCCGGGCAGCAAGCGTATCTCGGGAACCGGGTAGAGGCTGCGCTGGCTGTCGGGGTCGAAGGTGCGGATGCTGTCGATCTCGTCATCAAACAAATCCACCCGGAACGGCACCAGCGAGCCCATGGGGAACAGGTCGATCAATCCGCCGCGCACCGCGTATTCCCCGGGGCTGACCACCTGGGTCACATGGCTATAGCCGGCCAGCGTCAATTGGCCCTTGAGCTTGGCCTCGTCGAGCTTTTGCTTGACCTTGAATTCAAAGGTGTAGCCAGCCAAGAAACTGGGCGGCGCCAGGCGGTACAGCGCGGTGGTGGCCGGCACGATGATGACGTCGGCGCCGGTCTCCTTGTTGCGCTGTTGGATGCGCCACAGCGTGGCCAGGCGCTCGCTGATCAGGTCCTGGTGCGGGCTGAAGGTGTCGTAGGGCAGGGTCTCCCAGTCCGGGAACAGGGCGCAGCGCAGCGTGGGGGCGAAGAAGGCGATTTCTTCCAGCAGGCGCTGGGCGTCGCTGGCATCGGCCGTGACGATGGCCAGTGGCTTGCCCGCAGCTTTTTCGCGTTGTCCGAGCTGGGCCAGGAGGAGGGCGTCTGCAGAGCCCGCAGGGCGGGGAAGGGTGTAGCGTTTGCCGCTGGCGAGTTTCGGTAAATCCATGGTTGGGCTCGATTTTAGAATGGGGCAGCTTCAACCCACGCCCCATGCCCCAAACAACCTTGTATTCCTCCCAATCCGCCACACCGATTCCCCGGCTGTGGGGCCTGATTCCCTGCGCCGGGAATGGCTCGCGCTCCGGTGCTGTGGGTCCCAAGCAGTACCAGCGCGTGGCTGGCAAGCCGATGGTGATGCACACGTTGGCGGCCTTTTCAGCCGTCGACAGGCTGGCGGGCACGCTGGTGGTGGTTTCCGAAGGGGATGCCTTTTTTGACAAGACCGGTGCCGCACTGCTGGTGGCAGCTTGCGGGGGTGCCACCCGCGCCCAAAGCGTGGCCAACGGGCTGGAGGCGCTGTTGCAGCGTGGCGCACACAGCGGTGACTGGGTGCTGGTGCACGACGCTGCCCGCTGCCTGATCACGCCCGGGCAGATCGACCGCCTGATTGACGCCTGCCTGCCCGATGCCGTGGGCGGCCTGTTGGCTCTGCCCCTGCCGGACACACTCAAGGCGGGCAAGGACGGCCGCGTGGCCGCCACACTGGAGCGCAGCGACAAATGGCTGGCGCAGACGCCGCAGATGTTTCGGCTTGGTGAATTGAAGGCGGCGCTGCTGACTGCCGCAGACACGGTCACGGACGAATCCAGCGCCATGGAGGCGGTTGGCCTGAGCCCTTTGCTGGTGACGGGCTCCGCTCAGAACTTCAAGGTCACGTATCCGCAGGACTTTGCGCTGGCCGAAAGCGTGCTTCTGGCACGTGCCTGACGCCATGCAGCGCCGGACTTTCAGTCTGACGTTTTTCTGACGTGGTTCGCACAGTCGGGGGTTTGCCCTAGCAAGCGCAGCACCCAATCACCGTCAACATAGACCGTATGACGATCGACTGCATTCTCCAGACGCAAAAGCTCAGCAAAGAGTTCAAAGGCTTTGTGGCCGTGGACCGGGTGGACCTTTCCGTGCGACGTGGCAGTATCCACGCACTGATTGGCCCCAACGGCGCGGGAAAAACCACTTGCTTCAACCTGCTGACCAAATTCATCAAGCCCAGCTCGGGCGTGATCCTGTTCAACGGGCAGGACATCACGCAGGACGCCCCGGCACAGATTGCGCGGCGCGGCATCATCCGCTCCTTCCAGATCTCCGCCGTGTTCCCGCACCTGTCGGTGCTGGAAAACGTGCGCGTGGCCCTGCAGCGCAAGATGGGCACCTCGTTTCACTTCTGGCGCGCCGAGAGTTCCCTGCACAGCCTGAATGACCGGGCACTGGAGCTGCTGGCTGCGGTGGACCTGGAAAGCTACGCGCACACGGTGACGGTGGAGCTGAGCTACGGCCGCAAGCGCGCCTTGGAGATCGCCACCACCCTGGCCATGGACCCGGAGCTGATGCTGCTGGACGAGCCCACGCAGGGCATGGGCCTGGAAGACGTGGACCGCATCCGCCAGTTGATCAAGAAGGTCGCAGCCAACCGCACCGTGCTGATGGTGGAGCACAACATGAGCGTGGTCTCCAGCATCGCCGACACCATCACCGTGCTGCAGCGCGGCGCCACGCTGGCCGAAGGCCCCTACGCCGAAGTATCCAAAAACCCTGCCGTGATCGAAGCCTATATGGGCAGCGCCGACACCGAACTGGTCGGAGCACACTGATGTCAATTTCTTACCTCGAAATCCGCGACTTGCACGCCTGGTATGGCGAGTCGCATGTGCTGCATGGCGTGAACTTTGACGTCAACGAAGGCGAAGTGGTCACACTGCTGGGCCGCAACGGCGCGGGCCGCACCAGCACAATGCGCGCCATCATGGGCCTGACCGGCAGCCGCAAGGGCTCGATCAAGGTGCACGGCAAGGAAACGATTGCCGCATCCACCCACAGCATTGCCCGCATGGGGATTGGCTATTGCCCGGAAGAGCGCGGCATTTTCTCCAGCCTGACCACCGAAGAGAACCTCATGCTGCCGCCCGAACTGGCCAAGGGCGGCATGGGCATTGACGAGATTTACAGCATGTTCCCCAACCTGAAGGAACGTGCCAACAGCCAGGGCACACGCCTGTCGGGTGGCGAGCAGCAGATGCTGGCGGTGGCCCGTATTCTGCGCACCGGTGCCCGTCTTTTGTTGCTGGACGAAATATCCGAAGGACTGGCCCCGGTGATCGTGCAAAAGCTGGCTGAAATGGTGAAGATGCTGCGTGCCAAGGGCTACACCATTGTCATGGTCGAACAAAACTTCCGTTTTGCCGCACCTCTGGCTGACCGCTTCATGGTCATGGAGCATGGCGAGATCCAGCAGGAGTTTACCCAGGCGCAGCTGCCTGAACGTATGGCCCAGTTGCACGCGTACCTGGGCGTCTGATTTATCACTAACCCAAAACGAGGAAAACACTATGAAACTGAAGAAACTTGCCGCTGTCTGCGCCCTGAGCTGTGCTGCCATGGCTGCCGTGTCCACCCCGGCCCAGGCCCAGGTATCGGGCGACGTGATCCGCATCGGCCTCATCACCGACATGTCCGGTCTGTATTCCGATATCGACGGCCCTGCCGGTGCCGAAGCCATCAAAATGGCCGTCGCCGACATGGGCGGTGCGGTCAATGGCAAGAAGATCGAAATCCTGACGGCCGACCACCAGAACAAGCCCGACGTGGCTGCAGCCAAGGCGCGTGAATGGTTTGATACCCAGGGTGTGGACATGCTGATCGGCGGCACCAACTCCGGCACGGCCTTGGCCATGGCCAAGGTGGCTGCCGAGAAGAAGAAGCTGTTCATCGCCATCGGTGCCGGCACCTCCGCGCTGACCAACGAGCAATGCAACCCCTACACCGTGCATTACGCCTACGACACCGTGGCCCTGGCCAAGGGAACCGGTGGTGCGGTGGTGAAAGCCGGCGGCAAGAGCTGGTATTTCCTGACGGCCGATTACGCCTTTGGCGCTTCGCTGCAGAACGACACTTCCAACGTGGTCAAGGCCGCCGGCGGCACGGTGGTCGGTTCGGTCAAGCATCCCTTGTCTGCCAGCGATTTCTCCTCCTTCCTGCTGCAAGCCCAAGGCAGCAAGGCCCAGATTCTGGGTCTGGCCAATGCCGGCGGCGACACCATCAACGCCATCAAGGCGGCCAACGAATTCGGCATCACCAAGACCATGAAGCTGGCCGGTATGCTGGTGTTTATCAATGACATCCACTCCCTGGGCCTCAAAGCCACCCAAGGCATGTACCTGACCGACAGCTGGTACTGGAACAAGGACGCTGAAACCCGCGCCTGGAGCCGCAAGTTCTTCGAGAAGGTCAAGCGCATGCCCTCCAGCGTGCAGGCAGCTGACTATTCCGCTTCACTGCAGTACCTGCAAGCCGTCAAGGCAACGGGTACCGATGATGCCGACAAGGTGCTGGCCCAAATGAAGAAGACCAAGATCAATGACGTGTTCGCCAAAGGCGGCGTCATCCGCGATGACGGCCGCATGGTGCATGACATGTACCTGATG
Source organism: Comamonadaceae bacterium (assembly GCA_947375135.1). Lineage (GTDB taxonomy): Bacteria > Pseudomonadota > Gammaproteobacteria > Burkholderiales > Burkholderiaceae_C > Allorhodoferax. Next base: position 11,149 of record CANCER010000028.1, read on the forward strand.
CAAGTGAAGTCGCCCGACAAATCGGTCGAACCCTGGGACTACTACAACGTGATGGAAACCATCAAGGCGGATGTGGCGTTCACGACCAAGGCCGAGTCCAAGTGCGCTGCGTGGAAGTAATGGCCCCTACGGTAGCCCATTGCGTGCGGCGCTCTGCCCCACGAGGGGGCCGCGTTTTGCCTTGGGGCGGCCCGGCGGCAAAACATCGTACGCAGCACGGGCCTCGTTTGGTCCACGTCTGAAACAGGAGATTTGATGAGCGAGATATTCGGCATACCGATTCAGGCTTTCCTCGGGCAGTTGCTGCTGGGGCTGGTCAACGGTTCGTTTTACGCCATGCTCAGCTTGGGCCTGGCGGTGATTTTTGGTTTGCTGGGTATCGTCAACTTCGCCCACGGCGCGCTGTACATGATTGGCGCCTACGTCGCCTGGCTCAGTCTGGAGAAATTCGGGCTGAACTACTGGGTGGCGTTGGTAGTGTCGCCCCTGGTAGTGGGCCTGCTTGGGGTGGTGATTGAGCGTCTGTTACTCAAACGCCTCTACAAGCTGGACCCGCTGTACGGCTTGCTCCTGACCTTTGGTTTGGCGCTGATTGCCGAAGGCGTGTTTCGGGACCAGTTTGGTGTTTCCGGCCAGCAGTATCCGGTGCCGGAGTTGCTGCAGGGCGCCACCAACTTGGGGTTTATGGTGCTGCCCAATTACCGGGCCTGGGTGGTGGTGTCCTGCCTGTCCATCTGTCTGGGTACCTGGTTCCTCATCGAGAAAACCAGCCTGGGCGCCACGCTGCGCGCCAGCACGGAGAACCCGCAGCTGGTGCAGGCCTTTGGTATCAACGTGCCCCTGATGGTGACCATGACCTATGCCGGTGGTGCCGCGCTCGCGGCAATAGCCGGCGTGCTGGCGGCTCCGGTGATTCAGATTACGCCGCTGATGGGCTCCAACCTGATCATCGTGGTGTTTGCTGTCGTGGTGATCGGCGGCATGGGCTCGATTCTGGGCTCCATCCTCACCGGCGTGATGCTGGGGCTGATGGAAGGCCTGACCAAGGTGTTTTACCCCGAGGCCTCCAGCATCGTGGTGTTTGTGATCATGGTGATCGTGTTGATGGTCCGTCCGGCTGGCCTCTTTGGCAAGGAAAAATAACGTGAGTGCGCCTGCTTCTTCCTCCGCCCCTTCTTCGACTTCTCCTTCGACGGCTGCGTCGGCTTCTTCCACTGGCGTGTCAGCCTCGGCCGCCACCACCTCCAGTCACGGGCGCAAGCTCTGGCTCGTGGGGCTGGTTTTGCTGCTGATTGCACCCTTTGCCCACGTGTACCCCGTGTTCTTGATGAGCGCGCTGTGTTTTGCCATCTTTGCCTGCGCCTTCAATCTGCTGCTGGGCTATACCGGCCTGCTGTCTTTTGGCCACGCCGCATTCATGGGCTCGGCCGCTTATGTCACCGGCTGGCTGGTGCGCAGCGCCGGTTGGTCGCCCGAGGCTGCGGTGCTGGCCGGCACCCTGGGTGCCGCGGTTCTGGGCCTGCTGGTGGGCTTGGTCGGCATTCGCCGCCAGGGTATTTATTTCGCAATGGTCACGCTGGCCATGGCACAGATGATTTACTTCATCTGCCTGCAGGTGCCCTACACCGGTGGTGAAGACGGTCTGCAAGGCGTCCCACGCGGCAAACTGCTGGGCCTGTTGCCGCTGGACAATGACCTGGTGATGTACTTTGTGGTGCTGGCGATTTTTGTTGCGGTGTTCCTGGGCGTGGTGCGCATTGTGTATTCGCCCTACGGCCAGGTGCTCAAGGCGATTCGCGAAAATGAGCCGCGCGCCATCTCCCTGGGCTACGACGTGGACCGCTACAAGCTGCTGGCCTTTGTGCTGTCTACCGCCATTGCCGGGTTGGCCGGCTCTGTCAAGACGGTGGCATTGGGTTTTGCCACGCTGTCGGACGTGCACTGGTCCCTGTCCGGCGAGGTGGTGCTGATGACGCTCCTGGGTGGCATGGGCACCTTTGCCGGGCCTGTGGTGGGGGCCTTCACCATCACGGGGCTGCAATTCTTCCTGGCCGATCAGGTAGGCTCATGGGTCACGGTGATCATCGGAGCCATATTTGTATTCTGTGTGATTGCCTTTCGCAAAGGTATCGTGGGCGAATTACTGGCCTGGCAACAACGTCGCCAAGCCAAATAAGCCCCTTACAAGGGGATTCAGGGCATGCAGTTTCGAATCGGAGAGGGCTGGGACATCCACGCCTTGGTGGAGGGCCGCAAGCTCCTACTCGGCGGCGTTGAAATTCCGTTTCACAAGGGCCTGCTAGGGCATTCAGATGCCGATGCATTGCTGCATGCGCTGACCGACGCCCTGCTGGGTGCGGCCGCTCTTGGCGACATCGGCACACTGTTTCCCGACACCGATGCGCAATTCAAGGGTGCGGACTCTGCCGTGTTGTTGGCCGAGGCAGCGCGCCAGGTGCGCGCTCGGGGCTATGAAATCAGCAATGTGGACTGCACGGTGATCGCCCAGGCGCCCAAGCTCGCTGCGTTCAAGCCGGCCATGCGTGCGCGCATCGCAGGCATTTTGGGCATCACGGTGGATCAGGTGAATGTGAAAGCCAAGACGGCCGAGAAAATGGGGCCGGTGGGCGAGGGCCTGGCCATGGAGGCACGCGCCGTGGCCTTGCTCTTCAAAGCTGGGGTGCTCGTTTCAGTTTGATATGTGCCGATAAGCCACCCATGTTCGAGTTGTGCACTGCGAACGCACCGCCCATGCGGCGCATGGTTTTTTCCACAATAGCCAGACCCAGGCCAGCGCCTTTGGCTTCTGTGCGTGCGGCCTCGCCGCGGTAAAACGGTTTGGTCAGGTTGGCAATCTGATCTGGAGGTACGCCAGGGCCATGGTCGCGTACCTTGATGTAGACCCATTTGTCGCGCGCTACGGCAGAAACCTCAATCATGGCGATGCCGTCGTTTGCCGACTTGCCGTATTTACGGGCGTTTTCCAGCAGATTGGAAATGACCCGTCCCAGTTCCACATCGTCGGCCAGGACCCACAAGTCCGGTTCAATTTGTAGCGCGATCCTGGCGTCAGCCTGGTCTTGAAACGGGTAGGTGCAACTTTCAACGATGTCCTGGAGCGATACGGGCACGAGTTGGGCCCTGTCAGGGCGGGCGTAGTCCAGAAATTTGTCAATGATGGCGTCCAACTGCGCGATGTCCGCCGCCATGTGGGCCCGCGCGTCCAGGTCCGCTACGCTGAGTTCGGCCTCCAGGCGCAGGCGCGCCAGAGGGGTGCGCAGGTCGTGTGAAATGCCGGCCAACATCAGGGCGCGGTCCTGGTCCAGCTTTGCCAAGCGCTGGGCCATGCGGTTAAAACCGATATTGACCTCGCGGATTTCGCTGGTATGCACCGATTCATCCAGGCGGCTGGCGTTGAAGTCGCCCTCGCGTACCCGGCTGGCTGCAGAGGACAAGGCCTTGAGCGGACGGTTGATCAGGCGCGCAATCAGAGCCGCGCCCATGAGTGACAGGCCGGCCGCCACCATCAACCAGATCACCCAGGTTTTACCGCCGGCGGGATTGAATCGCTCCAGATCGGTGAGAAACCAGTAAGGGTCGCCATCCATTTCAAAGCTGATCCACAGGCCGTTGACATCGTTGACCTGTTTGGCCACCACGGTGTCAGCCCCCAGGCGCTGACGCAGTTCACGGCCTATATCCCGCGCCGAGCCATCGTCATCCAGTGTGCTGAACCGGTCTGCGCTTTCCCGGGGGATGATGTGCAGACCTTCTTCCTGCGCCATCGTCTTGAGCAGTGAGAGCCGGGCTATCGCGTCCGCGTTGATGAGTGCGGCCCGACTCAAGTTAACCTGTGACGCAATCTGCCGTGCCGTCTGCACCGCACGCGGCTCAAATTCAAAGGCGCGCAGGGTTTGCAGCCAGGCCAGAATGCTGCCCAGCAATAGCAGGGCCAGCAAAAAAAAAGTACGCCAGAACAGGCTCAGTTCGCCCCTGGCAAAGCGCCTGCCAAGGGGTGCTGCATCTTCCAGCGCAGCGTCCTGCGGCTCCACAAACACACCGGGGAGGGTCTGGTTCACACAGCAGTTTCCGGGACAAACACGTAGCCCACACCCCAGACGGTCTGGATCATGCGCGGATTGGCAGGGTCGGCCTCTATCAGTTTGCGCAGGCGCGATACCTGAACGTCCAGGCTGCGGTCGAAGGGCTCGAACTCCCGTCCGCGCGACAGTTGGGCCAGCTTTTCGCGCGACAGCGGAGTGCGTGGGTGGCGTACCAGGGCCTTGAGCATGGCGAATTCACCGGTGGTCAGAGTCACCTCCTCACCGCGCTTGTGCAGTGTTCTCGCACCCATGTCGAAACTGAAGACGCCGAAACGCACCGTTTCGTTGTCGTTGGACGGTGCGCCTGGAGCCTCCGGGGTGGGCCGGCGGCGCAACACCGCATGAATGCGTGCCAGCAACTCGCGCGGGTTAAAGGGCTTGCCCAGGTAGTCGTCGGCGCCCACTTCCAGGCCCACGATACGGTCGACGTCCTCGCCCTTTGCAGTGAGCATGATCACCGGGGTCTGGTCGTTGGCAGCCCGCAGGCGCCGGCAAATGGACAGGCCGTCCTCACCCGGCATCATCAAGTCCAGGACGATCAGGTCTGCAGTCTCGCGCATCATCACGCGGTTCAGGGATTTTCCGTCTTCTGCCAGCAGCACTTCAAAGCCTTCCTGGGTGAGGTAGCGTTTCAGCAGATCGCGGATGCGGGCATCGTCGTCCACCACCAGAATTTTGTCGGGGCGGTCAGGCGTTTGTGTCATGGGTGCCTCAAATATGGAACAAAGCGAATTTTGCGCGGCTTGCCGGGGGTCCACCAGACCTTGACATAATGTTACAAAAAATCGGCTGCAAGATGACAAGGCTTGCTGACAATGTAAGCTACCTTCCAGGTTGTCCCCCCTTATTTCATGTTGCGCAGTTTTTTCGTTTTGATCCCTCTGCTGTCGCTCAGTCTGAGCTTGCGGGCGCAGGATGATCGCCAAAGAGCCTCCGCTTACCAGGAGGCGCAGTCAGCACTCTTGCAAGCACGCAAGCAGCAGCGTCGTGACGTTCTGCGCGAAACGTTGAAGGCGCAGGAGCAGGATGTGCCGGTCCCGGTGCGGCAACTGAGCCCCCTGGAAAAGGCCCAGTTACGTGAGCAGTTGCGCCAGCAGCGGCAGGACTCGCCTAAATAAAAACTATAACTTCCGCAAAGGTGTGTATGTATAAGTTTCGTGGTTCCATTCTGTTGTCCATGGCCTTGGTTACGCTGTCTTGCGGCGCAGGAGCGCAGGTGGCAGCGCCCCCCGAACCACAAAATCTGGTTCGGCTCTCAGCGACCGGTACCGTGGAGGCGCAGCAAGACTGGCTGAGTGTTGTACTGTCCATCACCCGCCAGGGCAGCGACGCGAGCACCGTGCAAAACCAGTTGCGTGAGGCGCTGGAGAGTGCCGAAAGCGCCTTGAAAAAGACGGCGCAACCCGGTGCCATGGAAGTGCACAGTGGTGCGTTCAGCTTGCTGCCGCGCTTAGGCAAAGACGGAAAAATCAATGGTTGGATCGGAAGCAGTGAACTGATCCTCGAGGGCAGCGACTTTTCACGCATCAGCATCGCCGCAGCCAAGGCCCAACCGTTGGTGATTAGCAGCCTGGGTTTTGGGCTGAGCCGTGCGGCGCGATCGCAGCTGGAAACCCAGGCACAGACCCTGGCCATCGACAGCTTCAAGCGCAAGGCGGCACAAATCGCACAGGGTTTCGGCTTTGCCAGCTATACCTTGCGCGAGGTCAGCGTTGGTGCTGTATCCCAGATGGGTGAACCCATCCAGCAAAATATGGATGGTGATCCACGGGCGATGGCGGCGGCTTCCCGGCCTGTGCCTGTGGAAAGCGGCAAATCAGCGGTGGGGGTGATGGTTTCGGGCTCGTTGCAACTCAAATAGCACCAGGGAATTACGGCCCGCGCGGCCACCTTGGTCGGTTTTGATGGCCTTCAAGCAATCCCGCTGATTATTGAGCCACCCAGCCGCCGTCCATATTCCAGGCCACGCCGCGGATATTGTTGGCTGCCGGTGAGCAGAAGAACACCGCCAACGCGCCCAGCTCCTCAGTGGTCGTGAACTGTTTGGAGGGTTCTTTCTCACCCAGCAGCAAGCCCTTGGCATCTTCGTTGGAAATATTCAGGGCAGCGGCCTTGGCATCCACCTGCTTTTGTACCAGGGGCGTCAGCACCCATCCCGGGCAGATCGCGTTGCAGGTTACGCCACTGGTGGCGTTTTCCAGTGCCGTAACCTTGGTCAGACCGACCACGCCGTGCTTGGCCGCTACATAGGCTGACTTTTCGGCCGAGCCCACAAGGCCGTGTACCGAGGCCACGTTGATGATGCGGCCCCAGTTGTTGGCCAGCATGCCAGGAAGTGCCACGCGCGTGGCGTGGAAGGCGCTGGACAGGTTGATGGCGATGATGGCGTCCCAGCGCTCAATGGGAAAGTTTTCGATGCGCGCCACATGCTGGATGCCGGCGTTGTTTACCAGAATGTCAACGCTGCCAAAGGTCCGGCAAGTGAACTGCACCATGTCGTCGATTTCGGCCGGCTTGCTCATGTCGGCACCGTGGTAGGCCACTTGCACGCCCAGCGCAGCAATTTCCGCCTTGGGGCCTTCCACATCACCAAAACCGTTGAGAACGATGTTGGCGCCTTGTGCCGCCAGTGCTTTTGCGATTCCGAGACCGATGCCGCTGGTGGAGCCGGTGACGAGAGCCGTCTTGCCTTTCAACATGGGATATTCCTTTTAAGTGGGGAGGTGGTTTGAATTAGGATAAGCCATTATCAAACACAGAGCTTTTGCATGGCTGACCCGACGCTGAACTTCGTTTCCTGCCCCGACGCCAACGGCGCCCTCCGCATGGCCTACTGGTCATGGGGTGATGCCAATGCGGCACACACGGTGGTCTGTGCCCACGGTCTGACCCGCCAGGGACGTGACTTTGACGTGCTGGCCCAGGCCCTGGTGGACCGCGCACCCGGACCTATCCGAGTGGTTTGTCCGGACGTGGTCGGGCGCGGCATGAGCGACTGGCTGGCAGACCCGCAGGGCTATGCCATACCCCACTACGCGGGCCATATGCTGGCCCTGCTGGCCGAACTCAAGCCGCAGACACTGGACTGGGTGGGCACCAGCATGGGTGGGCTGATTGGGATCGTGGTGTGTGCCCATGCGCACGCGGTGGGTGCGACGGTGCGCCGCCTGGTGCTTAACGATGTGGGGCCTGTGCTGGAGTGGGAGTCTTTGCAACGCATAGGCACTTACCTGGGCCGGACCATGCATTTCGATTCCCTGCAGCAGGCGGCCGACGCGCTCTGGACGATTGCCAGCAGTTTCGGGCCGCATACGCCGGCGCAGTGGCTGGAGCTGTCGCGCCACATGGTCAAGGCCGACCCCGCCGGAGGCGTCAATCTGCATTACGACCCGGCAATGGCGCTGCCCTTCAAGGCCATTACACAGGAGACAGCGGCCCAGGGCGAAGTGGCGATCTGGAGCTTGTACGACGCCATCACAGCACATACCCTGCTGGTGCGCGGTGCCGATTCCGACCTGCTGTCCCCCCAGACGGCTGCGCAGATGACGCAGCGCGGCCCCATGGCCCGTTTGATGGAGTTCGCTGGTGTGGGCCATGCGCCCACCTTTGTGGCCGCCGATCAGGTTGATGCCGTGGCATCGTTTTTGCTGGCCTGAAAGCGTCACAACGTTGCGGGCTCGTTTATGAAAAGTTCTTCTGCCGAACACGGCAGTCTGGCGCCACCTCCGGTGATTGCCATTACCGCGCAAGGCCTGCCCGAGCAGGCTGGTGCGCTGGTGCGTGCCCGTGCTTTTGCCGAACCCCTGCTAGGCAGTGAAACGCTGGATACTGGCGAAAACATCCTGGCCCACGCCGATGCGGTGGCCGCGATTCTCAAGCGCATTGGTGGCTCCGAAGCCATGCAGGCTGCCTGCTACCTGGTTTACACCTGCGACCACCTGAACAAGCCGCAGGATGTCATCTCCAAGGCGTTTGGCGAGAATTTTGCCAACCTGGCGATGGAGACGACCAAACTGGTACGGGTGCAGCGCATGGCGCGCATTGCACAGGCATCTGCCCAGCATGCAGGCGGCAATGCGCCCATGGCTCAGACTGCAGCGGCGCAGACCGAGAGCGTGCGCAAGATGCTGCTCGCGTTCTCCCGCGACCTGCGGGTTGTCATGCTGCGCCTTGCCTCGCGCTTGCAAACCCTGCGTTTTTTTGCTGCCACCAAGCTGCCCGTGCCGTCCGGCCTGGCCAAGGAATCGCTGCAGGTGTTTGCCCCCTTGGCCAATCGCCTGGGCATCTGGGAAATCAAGTGGGAACTGGAGGACCTGTCCTTCCGCTTTCTGGAGCCTGAAACCTACCGGCAAGTCGCCACGCTGCTGGACGAAAAGCGCACGGAACGCGAGGCCTCGGTGGAGGCTTTGCGCCTGCAGGTCATGCAGGAGTTGGCCGCACAAGGCATCGCGGCCAAGGTGCAGGGGCGTCCCAAGCACATCTACAGCATTGTCAAGAAGATGCGTGGCAAGTCGCTCGCGTTTGAGCAGGTCTACGACATACGGGCTCTGCGCGTGGTGGTGCCCACGGTGCCGGATTGCTATGCCGCACTGGCCTGGGTGCACAGCCACTTTGTGCCGCTGAGCGACGAATTTGATGATTACATTGCCCGGCCCAAGCCCAATGGCTACCAGTCGCTGCACACCGTGGTGCGTGACGCCGCAGGCAAGCCCATCGAGGTACAAGTGCGCACGCAGGCCATGCACGACCACGCCGAGCACGGTGTGGCGGCCCATTGGGCCTACAAAGAGGCAGGCACCAAGGGCTATGCCGGCGTCTCGGCCAGCAGCGATTACGACGCCAAGATTGCGGTTCTGCGCCAGTTGCTGGCCTGGGAGCGGGATTTGTCGGGTGCCCATGCAGGTGAAGCCGGGCAGGGCGGTGGCGCGCAGGATGCGTCCCTGCTGGACGATCGCATTTACGTGCTGACACCCGACGCGGCCGTGGTCGAGTTGCCGCAGGGCGCCACCGCCGTGGACTTTGCCTACAGCGTGCACACCAGCCTGGGTCACCGCTGCCGCGGTGCCAGGATCGACGGCCAGATGGTGCCGCTGAACACGCCGCTCAAAAACGGCCAGACCGTGGAAGTGACAACTATCAAGGAAGGCGGTCCCTCACGCGACTGGCTCAATCCCGAACTGGGCTTTCTGGTCAGCCACCGGGCCCGCTCCAAAGTGCGTGCCTGGTTCAATGTGCTGGCCATGGGCGAGACCCTTTCCAAGGGCCGCGAGGCGGTGGAAAAACTGCTGCAGAGGGAAGGCAAGACGGCCGTCAAACTGGATGATCTCGCCGCCCAGTTGGGTTTTAACTCGGCTGAAGATTTGTTCGAGGTGGTGGGCAAGGACGAGTTTTCCCTGCGCAATATTGAAATCGTGCTGCGTCCGCCGGAACCCGCACCCGACCAGAACGAGGTGCCGCAGCTGAAAAAGCCCAGCACCGCAGGACATGGCGGCAAGGGCGGGGTGTTGGTGGTGGGCGTGGACTCGCTGATGACGCAGTTGGCCAACTGCTGCAAGCCGGCGCCTCCGGATCTGATCACCGGCTTTGTGACGCGTGGCAAAGGTGTCAGCGTACACCGCTCCGATTGTTCCAACCTGCGCAACATGATCCAGCGTAGCGGCGACCGATGCATTGACGTGGCTTGGGGCAGCAGCGTCTCCGGCAAGGACCACAGCGTCTACCCGGTCGATGTGGCGGTGCAGGCGCAGGACCGTCAAGGCTTGTTGCGCGATATCTCCGAGGTGTTTACCAAGGAGAAGATGAATGTGATTGGTGTGCAGACGCAGTCGATCAAGGGGACTGCCTGGATGACGTTTACCGTGGAGGTGTCGGAGTCGGGGCGGTTGGCGAAGGTGTTGGGGATTGTGGGAGAGTTGGCTGGAGTGCGGTCGGCTCGGAGGCGTTGATTTTTTTGTCTTTGTCGGGTGATTTTTTATTCCGTTGCGTTTTTTAACTCCCCCATCCCCCCCGCCCCTTACCCCCCGTCGGGGTAAGGGGTGCCACAAGCGGACAGCCCATTTGACCTCCGCGCGCCGGATACGGAATTACGAACGGGCCTCTCATGCGCTTTTCTTTTTTTTGGGCGCTCCCGTCGTCCGTTTCAAGTGCCGCACAGCTGTGCCCTGAACACCCATCCGAAAAAACCGTTCCCGGTAAGGCCCTGGCCGAAGCGAGGTAACCAAATGGGCTGTCCGCTTTAGGCACCCCTTACCCCGGCGGGGGGTAAGGGGCGGGGGGATGGGGGAGTTAAACCCAGCAGCCCCGCAGGGGAATACCCGCAAGAAAACCTCAGTGCGACTGAAAACTAATCCAGCGCAACGTCAGCAAGAGCCACACCGCAAAGCGCTGCCAAAGCCTCCACCACAATCCCATGGTCCTCCCGCTGCGGCACCCCCGACACCGTCACGCAACCCACACAACCCACGCCCTTAACGCGAATCGGGAAGCCCCCACCATGGTCCGCATAGTCGGCCAGAGCCAGACCGACTTTCTGCGTCAGAGAGCTGCCGTCCTTCAGGTTGGCGCGCCCGATGGCGTAAGAGCTGTTGTGCATCAACTCCACCGCATTGCGTTTGCGTCGCGCCCACTCGGCGTTATTCGGCGTGGTGCCCGGCATGGCGTAGAAAAATAGGGTTTCCTTGCTGCGCCGGATCTCGATCGTCAGCGCTTGGCGGCGTGCTTCGCAAATCGCCTTGATGCGCGTGCCCAGTTCCCAGGCAGTGGTTTCGTCAAAGCGGTCCAGTTGCAGCAGCTGCTCCTGTAGCGCCAGGCGCTCAATGTCGTGGTCCAGGCTCATTATTGGGTTCCGAAAATGCGGTCGCCGGCATCACCCAGACCGGGCAGGATATAGCCGTGGCTGTTGAGTTCGCGGTCAATGGCGGCTGTGTAAATCGGCACATCCGGGTGTGCCTTGTACATGGTGTTGATGCCCTCGGGGCAGGTCAGCAGACACAGGAATTTGATGGATTTGGGCTTGCAGGCCTTCAGGCGCGTCACCCCAGCAGCGGCCGAGTTGCCGGTGGCCAGCATGGGGTCGACCACCACGATGTCGCGCTCTTCCATGTTCTTGGGCATCTTGAAGTAGTACTCCACTGCCTGCAGGGTGTTGGGGTCCCGGTACAGGCCGATATGGCCTACGCGCGCGCCCGGCACCACGGACAGCACACCGTCCAGAATGCCGTTGCCGGCACGCAGAATGCTCACAAAAACCAGCTTTTTGCCGTCAATCATCTTGGCGGTCATGGTCTCCAGCGGGGTCTCGATCACCACGTCCTGCAGCGCCATGTCGCGGCTCACCTCATAGGCCATCAGGCTGCTGAGTTCACCCAGCAGGCGCCGGAAGCTGTTGGTGCTGGCGTCCTTTTTGCGCATCAGGGTCAACTTGTGTTGAACCAGCGGGTGGTCTACCAGGTGCACGTTGGCACGCGCTGCAGGGTCTATGGGAATCATGGTCTTCTTTCTTTTGTTGGAATTTGCGGTTTGTGAATGCTGCTAGTGTGCGCGACTGGCTGGCGGCTAAACGCCCTAGCGGCGGCCGCTGCCGAATATGCCGCCCAGCACGCCGCGGATGATCTGGCGCCCGACTTCGCGGCCGATGGAGCTGGCGGCGCTTTTGATCAGCTGCTCGCCTGCACTTGCGCGGGTGCGGCGGGTGCCGCCACCCAGCAAGTCGCCCAGACCATCGAGCATGCTGCGTTCGGGCGCCGCCGGTGCCTCGGGCACGGCTGCAGGTGTGCCACGCACCGAGGGCGCTCTTGCTGCAGGCGCGTGGGCCGTGTTGTCCGGTTGGGCCGGTGTGGCCAGGCGGGTTTGGGTGCGGCCCTTGATCGCCTCAAAGGCCGATTCGCGGTCTACCGTCTTTTCATACACCCCGGCGACGATGGAGCCGTCCATCAGCTCCTTGCGCTGCACTGGAGTAATCGGGCCAATCTGGCTGCACGGCGGAATGATGAAGACACGCTCCGTCAGGGCCGGGCGGCCTTTTTCGTCCAGCAGGCTGACCAGGGCCTCGCCCACGCCCAGCTCGGTGATGGCAGCGGCCACGTCCAGCCCCGGATTGGCGCGCATGGTTTCGGCTGCGGCCTTGACGGCTTTCTGGTCGCGTGGGGTGAAGGCACGCAGGGCGTGCTGCACGCGGTTGCCCAACTGGGCCAGCACCGAATCCGGGATGTCCAGCGGGTTTTGCGTGACGAAGAAAACGCCCACGCCCTTGCTGCGTACCAGTCGCACCACCAGTTCAATGCGCTCGATCAGCACCTTGGGCGCGTCGTTGAACAGCAAGTGCGCTTCGTCAAAAAAGAAAACCAGTTTGGGTTTTTCCAGGTCGCCGACCTCGGGCAGGGTCTCGAACAGCTCGCTCAGCATCCACAGCAGGAAGGTGGCGTACAGACGCGGGGCATTCATCAGCTTGTCGGCGGCCAGGATGTTCACCACACCTTTTCCGGAACCGTCGGTCTGCATGAAGTCGGCAATATTGAGCATGGGCTCGCCGAAGAACTGGTCGCCTCCCTGGGTCTCCACCTGCATCAGGCCGCGCTGTATGGCGCCAATGCTGGCGGCGCTGATGTTGCCGTATTCGGTGGTGTAGGTGGCCGCGTTGTCGCCCACATGCTGGCACATGGCGCGCAGGTCTTTCATGTCGAGCAGCAAGAGGCCGTCGTCGTCAGCAATCTTGAACACCAGTTGCAGCACGCCTTCCTGCGTTTCGTTCAGGTTGAGCATGCGGGCCAGCAGCAGCGGACCGAGGTCGCTGATCGTGGCACGCACCGGATGGCCCTGGTCGCCGAACACGTCCCACAAGGTGACCGGGAAGGACTGGAAGGCGGGGTCGTCAAAGCCGCGTTCCTTGATGATTTTCCCGAGCTTGTCGGTGCGTACGCCGGTTTGCGAGATGCCCGTCAGGTCACCTTTAATGTCGGCCATGAATACCGGTACGCCACGGCTGGAGAAGCCTTCGGCCAGGGTTTGCAGGGTGATCGTTTTGCCGGTGCCGGTGGCGCCGGTAATCAAGCCGTGGCGATTGGCTTTGTCGGGGCGCAGAAAGCACTGGATGCTGCTCTTGGCCTGTGTGTGCCGGGCAATCAGTATGCCCTCATCGTTGTTTTGTGCCATAGGTTTCCTGAAAAGTACAATGCCCGCAGTACGGTAACGAATTATTAAAGGATTTCGCGTGGCAGGACATAGCAAATGGGCCAATATTCAGCACCGTAAAGGTCGTCAGGACGAGAAACGGGGCAAGATCTGGACGCGCATCATTCGCGAAATTACCGTCGCCGCCCGTGCCGGTGGAGGTGACTTGGGCATCAACCCGCGCCTGCGCCTGGCGGTCGAAAAAGCCAAGGCCGCCAACATGCCAGCCGAGCGCATCAAGTACAACATCGACAAGGCGACCGGCAACGCCGAGGGTGTGAGCTACGAGGAAATCCGCTACGAGGGTTACGGCATTGGCGGCGTCGCCATCATGGTCGACACCATGACCGACAACCGCGTGCGCACCGTGGCCGAAATGCGCCATTCCTTCAACCGCAATGGCGGCACCATGGGCACCGAAGGCTCGGTGGTATTTCAGTTCACGCATTGCGGCCAGCTGATTTACGCGCCTGGCAGCAGCGAAGACAAAATCATGGAAGTTGCGCTGGAAGCCGGGGCCGACGACGTCATCACCGATGACGATGGTGCCGTGGAGGTGCTGACATCCGTAGGCGATTTTGAAGCCGTCAAGGCTGCACTGGAAGCCGCCGGTCTGGTGGCCGAGGTGGCAGGCATCACCATGCGCCCTGAAAATACCGTAGAGCTAAGCCCGGAGGACGCCGAACGCATGCAGAAGTTGCTGGACGTTCTGGAAGACCTGGACGACGCACAGGAGGTCTACCACAATGCCGCAATCTAAGGCCCGTATGAATATCCTCGTGATTGGTGGTGGCGGACGTGAACATGCGCTGGCCTGGAAGCTGGCACAGTCGCCCAAAGTACAAACAGTATTTGTTGCGCCCGGCAACGGGGGTACTGCAACGGAGCAGGGCTTGAAGAACCTGCCGATTACCGATGTGGTCCAACTGCGTGAATGGGCGCAGGTCAACAACATCGGCCTGACCGTGGTGGGCCCTGAAGGCCCGCTGGCTGCGGGTGTGGTGGACGAATTTCGCGCCCACAGCATGCGCATCTTCGGCCCGACCCAGGCGGCCGCGCAACTGGAGAGCTCCAAGGCCTTCTCAAAGGCCTTTATGCGCCGCCACGGCATTCCAACTGCGGAATACGCCACCTTCAGTGATCCAGCAGCGGCCCACGCCTATGTGGACAAGATGGGTGCTCCCACCGTGGTCAAGGCGGATGGCCTGGCCGCCGGGAAGGGCGTAGTGGTCGCTATGACCGCGCAGGAAGCGCATGAGGCGATTGACTTTATGTTGCTGGACAACACACTGGGCGTGACGCACAACGAAGGCGGTGCGCGCGTGGTGATTGAGGAATTTCTGGAAGGCGAGGAGGCCAGCTTCATTGTCATGTGCGACGGCAAAAACGTGTTGGCGCTGGCCACGAGTCAGGACCACAAACGTTTGCAGGACGGCGACCAGGGTCCCAACACCGGTGGCATGGGGGCCTACTCACCCGCGCCCGTTGTGACGCCCGAGGTGCATGGCCGTGCCATGCGCGAAGTGATTCTGCCCACCATCAAGGGCATGGAGAAAGACGGCATTCCCTTTACCGGTTTCCTGTATGCCGGCCTGATGATTGATGCGCAGGGCCAGGCCAAGACCCTGGAGTTCAACTGCCGCATGGGTGATCCGGAAACGCAACCCATCATGATGCGCCTGAAGACCGATCTGGTCGACGTGCTGTGGGCAGCGACCGAACCCGGCCCGCATGGCAAGCTCGATACGGTGGAGTTGCAGTGGGACAGGCGTGCCGCACTGGGGGTTGTCGCAGCGGCACCCGGTTATCCTTCCAAGCCGCGCAAGGGCGATGCCATTTCGGGCATTCCCGCACATACCGACGACTGTGCCGTGTTCCATGCCGGTACGGCCTTGGAAGGCGAAACGCTGGTCACTTCCGGCGGGCGGGTGCTGTGTGTGACTGCACTGGGTGACAGCGTGCGCCAGGCGCAATTAAAGGCTTACCAGGTGATCCAGGGTATTCACTTTGAGGGCATGCAGTACCGCAGCGACATTGGCTTTCGGGCGATCAAGGCCTGAGCCCTGTGTGGCGTCTATTTGAGAGACTGGGGGAGCCACTTCGTGTTGGATGATTTTCCGCGACCGCATCCGGTCCAGCCCCGGGGCAGCTGGGTAGCGCGCAAAACCCTCGCTTTGCTGGGGTGGCGTATTACCTTTGAAGGATTGCCCGCCCGCCAGGGCGTGCTGATCGTGTACCCGCATACCAGCAACTGGGATTTTTTCGTGTTGCTCCTGGCCAAATGGGCCCTGGGGCTTTCGGCCAAATTTTGGGGCAAAGATTCGTTGTTTGCAGTGCCGGTGCTGGGCGCCTGGTTGCGCTGGTTGGGCGGGGTTCCGGTCAAACGCAGCGCGGCCGGTGGCGTTGTCGGTGAGGTCGTGCGCACCATGGTTCAATGCCAGGCGGGTGACGCCAGTTTCTGGTTGGCGCTGTCGCCTGAAGGCACCCGGAAATGGACTCCGGGCTGGCGCAGCGGGTTTTACCAGGTGGCATTGCGGGCCGGTGTGCCTCTGGGTACTTGTTGTGTCAATTTCCGCGAAAAGACGGTTGTCGTCTCACACTTTTACAAACTGTCGGGGGATGTGCAAGCTGACATGCAGCGCATTGCCCAGGCCTTCCAGTGCGCTGTGGGCAAGCATGCCGTGCAAGCGGCCCCTATACAGATAATCGAAAAATGATGAATCCAATTGAACCCGGCACCTTGACCCCCGCCACGGTGCGTGACTACCTGACCGGCTTGCAGGCGCGAATTACCGATGCCATTGCTGCCATCGACGGCGGCAGTTTCCTGGCGGACTCCTGGGAGAAGCCGGCAGGGGAAACCTTGCAGGGCAATGGCGTCACCAAAATTCTGGAAGGCGGAGCGGTGTTTGAGCGGGCCGGTTGTGGTTTCTCGCATGTGCGCGGCCCCAAACTGCCACCCAGTGCGACCCAGCACCGGCCTGAATTGGCCGGTGCCCCGTTTGAAGCCATGGGCGTCTCCCTGGTGTTTCACCCTCGCAATCCTTATGTGCCCACCGTGCACATGAATGTGCGCATGATTGCTGCCAAAGCGCAGGATGGAACCGAAGTCTGCTGGTTCGGCGGCGGCATGGACTTGACCCCGTTCTATGGTTTTGAAGAAGATGCCCGACATTTCCACCAGGTTTGCAAAGACGCACTGCAGCCCTTTGGCGAAGAGAAGTACCCGCGTTTCAAAACCTGGTGCGATGACTACTTCTTCCTCAAGCATCGCAACGAGGCGCGCGGCGTCGGTGGCGTTTTCTTTGATGATTTTTCCGAACTGGGCCAGACGCGCAGCTTTGAGATGTTGCGCGCGGTGGCCGATGGCTTTTTGACGGCCTACCTGCCCATCGTGGAGCGCCGCAAAAACATGGCCTATGGTGAACGGGAGCGCGCCTTTCAGTTGTACCGCCGCGGCCGCTACGTCGAGTTCAATCTGGTATGGGACCGGGGCACCCACTTCGGCCTGCAGTCGGGTGGCCGCACAGAATCCATTTTGCTGTCCATGCCGCCGCACGCTACTTGGTCGTACCAGAACGTGCCCGAGGCCGGTTCCGCCGAGGCGGCCCTCTACACCGACTTTCTCCCGAGGCGGGACTGGGTTTGAGCGGACCGCGACCGCAAAGGTTGGGGTTGTTTGGCGGTGCGTTTGACCCGCCGCACCGTACCCATGTGGCCCTGGCGCAAGCGGCGATTGAGCAGTTGCATCTGGACGTGCTGCATGTGGTGCCCACGGGCATCGCCTGGCACAAGCAACGCGCCCTGACAGCGGCGCCACACCGCCTGGCGATGTGCCGCCTCGCGTTTGCCAATCTGGGGCGTGCTGTGGTGGATGCGCGCGAGACATTGCGCAGCGGGCCCACCTACACCATCGATACGCTGCACGAACTCAAGTCCGAATACCCGGGGGCCCAGATTTACCTGATCATGGGGGAAGACCAGGCCCGCGCGCTGGCCACCTGGCACCGTGCAGAGGAACTAAGCCGCACTGCTATAATTTGGGTAGCTTCGCGCGCAGAAGCGATTGCGGCAGCACCACTCGCCGATGTTTCGCTCCCGCTGCACGGCAGCCCGCTTCAGCGGCTGCAATTGCCCCCAAGCCCCTTGAATGCAACTGAAATCCGCGACCTGTTGGCGCGTGGTCAAAGCGTTGCACCTCTGGTTTTTGAATCCGTTGCGCGTTATATTGCCCAGCACCACCTTTACCAAGTCGCCTGATGACCACATCTCCCGTTGTAAAAAAAGACATCCAAAAACTCCAGCGCGCCATCATTGATGGCCTTGAAGACGTGAAAGCGCAGGACATCGTGGTGTTTGACACTGAACACCTCTCGGCCCTGTTTGAGCGTGTGATCATTGCCTCCGGTACCTCTAATCGCCAGACCAAGGCGCTGGCTGCCAGCGTGCGCGATGCCGTGCGCGAAGGTGGTTTCGGCAAGCCGCGTATTGAAGGCGAAACCAATGGCGAATGGATCATCGTGGATTGCGGCCAGGCCGTGGTGCACATCTTCCAACCTACCTTCCGCCAGTACTACCACCTGGAAGAGCTGTGGGGCGAGAAGCCTGTGCGCATGAAGCTGGGCTCGGCCAAGCCGGCCACCGCGTCCAAGGAAGAAGCAGTCGTCACCAAGGACCAGGTCCCCGGCACGCTCAAGCGTTCCAGCGCGGCCAAGAAGGGCGTGGCTGAAGCCTTCCCGTCCAAGGCCCAGGTCAAGAAGAACGATGCGATCAAAGCGGCTGCGGTGAAGAAGGCTGCTGCCAAGACATCGACTGGTGCTGCGCCGGCCAAAAAGGCTGCGGAGCGAACCACCAGCACGCGTGCACCCGTGGTGCCCGCCAAAAAGGTGGTCGCAGCCAAGAAGGTTGCGGTCAAAGCCCCGGCAGTGAAGGTAGCAGCCAAGACCCTGGTGGTGAAAGCTCCGGCCAAGACTGTGGCCAAGGTCACCGCCAAGCGGGCTGAAGTGCGCAAGCCCGCCGCCAAGAAGACGGTCAGCCGCAAGGCCTGAGTGCCGCCATGCGGCTGCTGATTGTGGCGGTCGGGCTCAAGGTGCCCGATTGGGCGCAAACCGCTTGGGATGATTACGCCAAGCGCTTCCCCTTTGAAATCAAGGTCGAGCTCAAGGCCGTCAAGACCGAGCCGCGCGGCTCCAAGACCCTGGAGGCCTTGTATGCCGGCGAGCGCGCCCGCATCGAGGCGGCTATTCCAAAAGGCACCCGCATCGTGGCGCTGGATGAGCGCGGCACCAACCTGACCACCAAAGCGCTCGCCGGTCGCTTGACCGATTGGCAACTGGGTGGGGGTGATGTGGCGCTGGTAATTGGCGGCCCCGACGGGCTGGACCCCGCTTTCAAACAGGCTGCGCACGAACGCATCCGCCTCTCCGACCTGACCCTGCCGCATGCTTTTGCACGCGTGCTGCTCATTGAGCAGTTGTACCGGGCCTGGTCCATCAATGCCAACCACCCTTATCACCGCGAGTAGTCAGCCGCTTTTGGCTTGATCAAAAACCCATGCCGCCCTTCATCTACCTTGCCTCGCAAAGCCCACGCCGCAGCCAGTTACTGACCCAACTCGGAGTTGCCCACGAACTGCTGCTGGCCACAGCGGAGGAGGACGCCGAGTCGCTGGAGGCGCACATCCCGGGTGAGAGCCCTGTTACCTACGTGCAGCGCGTCACCCGGCTCAAGCTGGATGCCGCGCGCAATCGATTGAAGGAGCGCGGCTTGCCCCCGGCACCCGTGCTGTGCGCAGATACCACGGTGGCGCTGGAGAACACGATTTATGCCAAGCCGGCCGACCCACAGGATGCAATGCGCATGTTGCGCGACTTGTCGGGCCGTACCCATGTGGTGCTAACGGCGGTGGCCGTCGGCACAGAGGATCAGTGCGTGCAGGCCTGTAGCGCGTCCGATGTGACCTTCGCCGCCATGACGGAGGCCGAAATTCGTGCCTATGTGGACTCCGGCGAGCCCATGGGCAAAGCCGGGGCCTATGCGGTGCAGGGCCTCGCTGCCGCCTATATCTCCCGCATCAGCGGTAGTTACACTGGCATCATGGGACTTCCACTGTTTGAAACTGCGCAATTGCTCAAGAGCCTCGCCTGATGCCCTCACCACAAGACATTCTGATCAACTGGTCCCCGCAGGAAACGCGGGTGGCCATTGTTGAGCATGGCGCTGTGCAGGAGTTGCACGTGGAGCGCACGCTGGAGCGCGGCCTGGTCGGAAATGTCTACTTGGGCAAGGTGGCGCGGGTGCTGCCCGGCATGCAGTCGGCCTTTATCGACATCGGACTGGAGCGTGCGGCCTTTTTGCACGTGGCTGACGTATGGCATCCGCCACAAGAGGGCGAGACCATCAGCGCGGCGCGCGGCGCAGCGGCCCTCATTCCGATAGAGAAGCAGGTCTTTGAAGGCCAGGCCCTGATGGTGCAGGTCATCAAGGACCCGATTGGCACCAAGGGCGCGCGCCTCTCCACCCAGATCAGCATTGCCGGGCGCCTGCTGGTGTTCCTGCCGCAGGACGACCATATTGGTGTGTCCCAAAAAATTCCTCTGGCCCAGCGCGAAGCTTTGCGCGCGCATTTGCTGGCGCTGGCCGGCACCCAGGGTGGCGGCTTCATCCTGCGCACCAACGGCGAAGATGCTTCGGAGGCCGAATTGGCCGAAGACATTCGCTACCTGCGCAAGGCCTGGGCGCGCATCAAAGATGCCTCCGTGCGCCTGCCGCCCAAAACCCTGCTGCACCAGGACCTGAGCCTGATGCAGCGCGTGCTGCGCGATCTGGTGAGCGATGGCACGCAGACCATACGCGTGGATTCGCGTGAGCAGTTTGACGCGCTCCAGACTTTTGGTGCCGAGTTCATGCCCATGGCCGTGGAGAAGCTCCAGCACTACAAGGGTGAGCGTCCGATCTTCGACTTGTATTCCATCGACGAGGAAATTGCCAAAGCCCTGGCCCGCCGCGTGGACCTGAAGTCCGGTGGCTACCTGATCGTTGACCAGACCGAGGCGTTGACTACGGTGGATGTGAACACCGGCGGCTTTGTCGGTGCGCGCAATTTTGACGACACGATTTTCAAGACGAATCTGGAAGCGGCCCAAGCCATTGCCCGCCAGCTTCGCCTGCGCAATCTGGGCGGCATCATCATCGTGGACTTCATTGACATGGTGCGTGAAGACCACCGCGATGCGGTGCTCGCAGAATTCCGCAAACAGTTGGCGCGTGACCGCGTCAAAACGTCTGCCGGCGGCTTCTCGCAGTTGGGCCTGGTGGAGATGACGCGCAAGCGCACCCGCGAGTCTTTGGCGCACATGCTGTGTGAGCCTTGCCCGGTATGCGAAGGCAAGGGCATTGTGAAAACCGCGCGCAGTGTGACCTATGACATCTTCCGTGAGATCCTGCGCGAGGCGCGCCAGTTCAACCCTCGGGAGTTCCGCGTAGTGGCTTCGCCCAGGGTGATCGAGCTGTTTCTGGATGAAGAGAGCCAGCACCTGGCGGGCCTGAGCGAGTTCATCGGCAAACCGGTGTCGCTGCAAAGCGAGGCGGCGATGGCGCAGGAACAGTACGACATCGTGCTGCTGTAAGCCGGATTTATCTGCATGCAACGAATACCGATATTGACCTACCACCAGATCGCCGAGGCGCCGCCCAAGGGCGCTCCGTACCGCAGCCTGTATGTCGCACCGTCAGCCTTTGCCCGGCAAATGCGCCTGCTGCGCCTGCTGGGCTATCAAGGTCTTTCGATGAGCGCGCTGCAGCCCTTTTTGCGCGGCGAGAAGAGCGGCAGGGTGGTGGGAATTACCTTCGATGACGGCTATGCCAACAACCTGGCAAACGCCATGCCGGCGTTACGGGGGCAGGGCTTCTCGTCGACCTGTTACGCGGTCAGCGGCTTGGTGGGCCAAACCAATCGCTGGGACCTGGGCGTGGGCATCGCGCAAACGGGCCTGATGACTGCAGGCGAAATGCGTAGCTGGCTAGCCGGCGGGCAGGAGATTGGTGCGCATACCCGTACACACGCTCACCTGGAGCAACTGTCCCCGGACGACAGCATGCGCGAGATACAGGGCAGCAAGCTGGACTTGGAAGCGCTGCTCGGCGTTGCCGTTTCCCACTTCTGCTATCCCTATGGCGGGCACGGGCCTTTACAAGTCCGTCAGGTGCAGGCCGCGGGTTTCGTAACCGCCACGACGACGGAGCGCGGACGTGCCAACACAGCGTCCCAACCGTTTGAGTTGCCGCGTGTTCCGGTGCTGCGCTCCACCACCTTGCCCGTGTTTTTGTTGAAGCTTCTGTCCTCGTACGAAGACCGCAAATGAGTGCGCTTGGAGTCGCCGAGACTGTTCCGGTAAAACGACTGCGCATTGCGGTGCTGAACCGCTTGTTCAAACCCACGGGCGGTGGAGCCGAGCGTTATTCGATTGCATTGGTGGAGCAATTGGCCGTACGCCACGAGATGCATGTCTTTGCCCAGCAGATCGAACATGACTTTCCCGGCGTTTTTTACCACCGCGTGCCCGCCCCTATGACCCGACCGCGCTGGATCAACCAGTTGTGGTTTGCACTTGCCACCTGGTGGATGACACGCAATGGCTTTGACGTGGTGCACTCGCATGAAAACACCTGGCACGGTCAGGTGCAGACGGTGCATGTGCTGCCCATCCAATTCAACCTCTTCAAGGGACGAACCGGACTTTCATGGGCATTGCGTTGCCTGAAGGTGTTGACCAGCCCGCGCCTGTTGGTTTACATCGGGATGGAGCGCTTGCGCTATCGCCTGACACCTGGCAAATGCATTGTGGTGACTGCACCCGGCCTGCGGGACACCATGGCGAAAACATTTCCCGGGACTGCATCGGCCCTGGCAGTTGTGACGCCCGGTGTGCGTGACGTACCCGGCCCGTGCACAGGAGCAGAACAAAGTGCTGAACGTCTGCAGTTAGGTTTGCCGCAGGCTGGCAAATGCATCCTGTTTGTAGGCAACGACTACCGCAAGAAGGGATTGCCCGCATTGCTCCAGGCGCTGCGGCAATTGCCGGAAGAGACCTTTCTGGCCGTGGTGGGTAATGCCGCGCAAATCGCCGAGTTCCGCCCGCAGGTTCAAGCGCTCGGTCTGCGGGACCGGGTTTTTTTCCTCGGCGCGCTGAGCGACGTCAGCACCGCTTACCGGGCGGCGGATTGCCTGGCGCATCCGACGCTGGAAGATACGTTTGGCATGGTGGTGCTGGAGGCCATGGCGCATGGCTTGCCGGTAATCGTCAGCGCCGAAAGCTATTGCGGTATTGCAGGGATGCTCAAAAATGAAGTGGAGGCGCTGATTTTGAATCACCCGGAAGATTCAAAAGCATTGAAAAATAATGTGGAAAGGCTCTTCATGGATAAACCACTGAGACAGCACCTATCTGAAAATGGAACCATCTGGGCGAGGAAATTTCTGTGGTCTGAAATTTCCACAGTACAAGAAAAAATCTACTTAGATGCTGTAAAAGCCTCTCTATAATTTATTTTAACAGGGGCTAATTTTGGAATTTTTTTCAAGTTTCATTAAACTGGGTCGCGTTGATTTATTTAAACGTGCGCTGGAGATTTTTCTATCGATTTCACCTCTATTCTTAGTGACTTTTCGGTCTTGGTCGAATGCGTTGCTTATAATCGGCGCGTTAGCTAGTTTCATATTTTTAGTATATGAAAAAAATAAGCTAAAAATACACGAAGTTGAAAAATACCATCAAAAATTACTTGTGATTTTTATATTTTTGGCGCCGGTGCTAGGGGTTTTAGTGAGTTCTTTATTGAGGGGTTCCAATGTCTGGAAAAACTATGATTCACCTTCTAGGTTTTTCATTGCCATCGCGATATTTATTTTCTCCATTCGAGAAAAAATAAATATTGCAAAGTATTTACAATACTTTTCACCATTAAGTCTAATTATTACATTTTTGCAGCAAAAGTTTATTGCACAGCCAAACTTGTGGGGCCCTGATCGTATGGCGACTTACTTCGCTGATCCATTGGTATTTGGATACACTTCATTGACCTTGGGTTTACTCAGTCTGACGTCCATTAATCTGTTAGGAAAAGACAGCACAAAATTAGTAATTATAAAATTATTTGGCACGGGAATCGGTGTATATTTGTCTCTTGGGTCAGGGAGCAGGACAGGGTGGTTGGCCGTACCGTTAGTTATAGCGATTGTTACTTACAAGCGAAAATTATTGAGCGGTAAGGCATTGCATTTCTTGGTTGTGGGTCTTATTGGCGTGCTCGCATTTGGTGCCTATACATTGTCCAATACTGTGCAGCAAAGGGTTTTGATGGGTGTAAGTGAGGTTGTGAATTATTCGTGGCAAGGAATGGCGCCGGAGACTTCGGTTGGGTTCCGTATTACATTTCTTCGAATTGCTTCAGATATGTTCGCTGCTAATCCATGGGCAGGAATTGGCGACAATGGCTACGATTTGAAATCGCTACCCAGTCGGGTCTACACGTACGCGTCGCCAGAAAGTATTCGGCTGGCTTTTAATGCTGGTTTTCACAACGAGTTGGTGTCAAATGCCATCCGATTTGGTATCGGAGGCCTTCTGTCGTCAGCAATGCTTTTGCTGGGGCCCATGTTCATCTTTGTGAAACAGTCCTCGAGCGCTAATGCTATAAATCGATCGAATGCCCTGCTGGGTCTGGTTTTGACTACTTGTTTTTTTGTTAGTAGTTTCAGTACAGAAGTCTTTGATTTAAAGTACATGGCCAGCTTCTATGCACTCATAGTAGCCATGTTGTGTGCATCTGCTATTACAAAGCCGCTCAAGGAAAATCCATAGCATGCGCAAGTTTATTCAGCGAATTAAACGCCTTATTCAAAGCAAGGCACAGCATCGGTCACTTCAGAGTTTTGAGCGCCAACAGGATAATTTTCGCCGTAAATACCCACGCTACAGCCTTGGAACTGGTACCTATGGAATGCCGAAAGTGCATGATGATGAGGAAGGTACGACATTGCGAATAGGTTCCTTTTGCTCGATTTCCAGCGAGGTCCAGATTTTTTTGGGCAAGAACCATCGGATTGACTGGATTAGCAGTTATCCCTTCCCCGCCTTTTTTGAAGAGGCACAGCAGATTAAGAAATTTGGTGTCAGTCGTGGGGATGTTACGATTGGTAGCGACGTGTGGCTATGCGCTAATTGCATCATCCTGTCTGGTGTCACCATCGGACATGGTGCAGTTATTGGTGCTGGTGCGCTCGTTTCACGGGATGTGGCTCCGTATTCCATAGTTGCAGGAAACCCAGCTAGACATGTACGGTGGCGATTTGACGAGTCTATACGGCAGAATTTATTGGCGACTAAATGGTGGGATTGGCCGGAAACCGAACTACGGGGAATAGTTGAAATCCTTTGTTCTGACCGAGTAGATGATTTGCTGGAATACGCAAAAAAGCGAAAAATCTACTTGAAGTAGCAATTTTTTCAAATAATTTTAATTATCATGTAAAGAACTTAAATGGCACACGATTACGCAATTACTTTTGCCTGTTACAACTCCGTAGAGTTTACGAAAGCTTGCATTGAGAGTTTGATAAAAGTGGGTACGCCATTGGATCGGTTGGCTATTGTTGATAACGGCTCAACCGATGAAACGCGAGACTACTTGTTGGGCTTGCCGTTAGGTGGGCGTATTTATAATAGTAGCAACCAAGCTTGTGGTGTGGCCTGGAATCAGGGAATTCTACATTTTCAAGCCGAGTGGACTGTGGTCATGAATAATGATTTAATAGTATCTAAAAATTGGATAGAAAATCTTATTCAAACTGCAGTGGATAATGACTTAAGAGTCATCTCCCCCGCTCGTATTGATGGCGAATTAGACTATGATTTTGATGCTTTTGCAGTTGAATCAGCAAGAAAAATGAATCAGGTATTTCGTCAAAAAACCCAGAACGCAGTTTGCGTGTGCATACATCGTTCGGTCTTTCACGAGATAGGCTATTTCAGAGCAAATCCAAAATTATTAGGGTTCGAGGACACTATATTTTTTCATGACCTGGCGAAAACCACGATTGGAAGGGCGATCACTGGCAATGTGTGGCTGCATCACTTTGGCTCAGTCACACAAAAAGAAATGAAGAAGAAATTGGGAAAGTCTGCAAAAGATGATCTGATGAAAGTGAACGACAGACAATTACTTCAGCAAGGCTGGGTTGAGCGGAAGTTAGCCAAATGGAAATCTAAGAACCAGGCCATAGCGTGGCGAATTGAGGAATTGGCCAGCAAAGGAATGACACTCCATGGTGAACGTATTGACCACGAGTTTATTTGGCTCTAACCTGGCGCGAGAGCTTGGTCTGGTAAGTTCAGACCCATACGGTATAACTTCGCGTAAGTTCCATCAAGTTGCAGCAACTCAGAATGGGTCCCCATTTCGACGATTTCGCCAGCATCCATTACTACAATGCGATCAGCATGGCGTACCGTTGATAGACGATGAGCGACGATCAAAGTGGTTCGGTTGTGCATAAGTTCAAGCAAGGCATCCTGTACCGCGCGCTCAGATTCGGAATCCAACGCGGAAGTTGCTTCATCAAGAATCAAGATGGGTGCATCTTTGTAAAGCGCCCTTGCGATTGCCAGTCGCTGCCGTTGACCGCCAGACAACTGCATCGCGTTATGGCCAACTATCGTATCGACGCCTTGAGGTAAGTCGGATACAAGAGTATTCAAATGGGCTGCCTGCAAGCATTCTATTATTCTTGTGCGGTTCTGATTCAGCCCTAGTGCAACATTGGCGGCAATAGTATCGTTGACCATTACGACGTTTTGACTGACAAACGCGAACTGCGCACGCAGAGATTTCAAATTCCACAGGCGTATGTCTTGTCCATCAAGAGTTACCGTTCCATCTTGTGCGTCGATGAATCGTGGCAATAAATTGACAAGCGTGGTTTTGCCAGATCCCGACGCTCCCACCAATGCAATGGTTTCGCCAGGTCGAACGTTCAAGTTCAGCGACTTAAGGGCAGGAACTGCATCGACCGCATACTGCACTCCGACGCCGGTAAAGGTAATGTGACCTGTGGAGCGTGTGCTGCAAAAAATCCCTTCAGTTTCACTGGGTACTAACTCGATGAGCTCAAGACCGCGCTCCAATGAAGCCAAACCCCGGGTAATTGGACTCGAAACTTCTGACAGTTGGCGTATTGGTGCGACGATCATCAGCATGGCGGTGACAAAGGCAACAAATCCGCCGACTGATGTACCGCTGCTTGCACTTTGAATCAGCGCCACAGAAAGTACTGCCGACAACGCCACAGCGGCTAGCATTTGAGTGACCGGCGTCATGGCCGCGCCGGCAACAGTGGATTTCATCGCCAAGCGGCGTAGAGATTCACTCAGGTCGTTGAAACGGCGTGCTTGTGCTTCCTGTGCTGCATAGAGTCGTATGTCTTTATGCGCGAGTACGTTCTCTTCAACGACGTAGGCTAGGTTGTCAGTTGCATCCTGGTTTGCTTTGGTCAGTCTATGTAAGCGTCGAGTAAGAGACCGCATTACCAACGCGACTACCGGAAAAATTGCCGCGACGATCAAGGTCAATTTCCAGTTGAGATAGAAAAGGTATGCCGTCAAGGCAACTAAGGTCAGGCCATTGCGTGTCAAGCTCAGGATTGAATTGACAAGCAAAGCTGCGCCATTCTGAACCTCGAAAACTACGGTATTGGAAATAGCACTAGAGTTTTGAGCGCTAAATAATTTGAGTTGAGCAACAAGGATCTTGCTGAACATGTCTCTGCGCATTGCAAGCAACCCAGTGTTTGTAATCTTTGTCAAGCCGATCTGGGCTACGTAGCCAGCAAAACCTCGGACTGCGAAAAGCGCCAAGAGCGAGGCTGGCACAGTCCAAATTTCGAGTTCCCCTCGTTGGAATCCACGGTCCAAAAGTGGCTTGAGTAAGGCGGGAATTAAGGGTTCGGTTGCCGCCCCGACCATGGCAGCCACAGCGACCAGCGACCAGGTTCCACGCAGATCACCAAAATAGGGCGCCAATCTACGCATGCGCTGAAACACTCCATCTGCAGGATTACCAGATATGCCTTTGCTTGTTGTCAACGACTTAACTCCTGTGGTGGCTGCCATTCAGCGGACTTCTGCATCTCCAGCGCCTTCACGTACCTGTAAAAAGTCCCCTCAAAATTTCCCAGCGCAATCACAAACCCAGCCCAGCCGTCCAAAAAGCCCAGCTTGAATACATAGTGCTTCACAAAGGACCAGAGGCCATGGCTCAGCGCGGAGCCCATGCTGATCTTTTTGTGTTTGATTTTTTCGGCGCCCAGCGATGAATAGCGGTTGGCCTTGTGCATCACCTCGGCCATGTTCTTGAACGGAAACTGCCAGATGGCGTTTTGCATATGGCCTACGGGTTTTTCGCTGGTGAGCTCGTAGCCCTCGTGCACGGGTTTGAGGTCGTAGCGCATCTTTCCCTTGCGAAACAGCTGCGGTTGACGGTAGTTGGGGTACCAGCCGGAATGCTTGATCCACTTACCCATGAAGAAGTTACGCCTGGGGGTCCAGTAGGCATCTGCCGAATCCGGGTTGTTGACGATAGACTTTATCTCTGCAGCGGCCTCGGGTGTGCAGCGTTCATCGGCGTCCAGGCTGAAAATCCATTCGTACGTGCAGGCGGCAATGGCGTGGTTGCGCAGATCGCCAAAGCCCTTGAAATCAACCTGCACTATCCGCGCTCCCATTTCAGTGGCAATGTCTTGGGTACCGTCGGTGCTATGGGAGTCCACCACGATGATTTCATCGGCCCAGCGTGCGCTTTCGATGGTGGCCCGGACTTTTTCCGCTTCGTTGAAGGCAATGATGTAAACGGAAACCAGGGGCATTGAAGGTGATACCATCAAAAAACGTTAGAAGAAGCCTGCCTTTTGGGGGCATAGCCTTGTGCTTGAGTCTATTCCAAAATGCCAGCAGTCGATTTGATCTCCATCGTCATCACCACCTACAACCGCAGCGATGCATTGGCCGTCGTATTTGCCGCCTTGGCAGCACAAGACGATAAGGTGTTTGAGGTGATCGTCGCCGACGACGGTTCCACCACAGCCCATCAGGAAGCCATGCGGGCCGCAGCCAAGTCCTGCGGGCTGCCACTGGTACATGTCTGGCATCCGGATGTGGGCTTTACTGCATCCCGTGTACGCAACCTGGGCGTTGCTGCGGCTAGCGGCAGCTACATCGTCCTGCTGGACGGCGACTGCGTTCCGGAGACGGATTTTGTGCGCCAGCATCGCAGGCTGAGGGAGGACGGCTGCTTTGTCAATGGCAGCCGCGTGATGTTGTCAGATCGGTTGACCCGGCAGGCGATTGCGGGACAGCTCAAGGTTCATGGGCGCGGCATCACTTTTTGGCTGGGTCAGCGCATCTGCGGTGGCGCCAGCAAACTCGGCGCGCTCTTGCGGCTGCCGGATTTCGCCGGGCGCAAGCACGCCAACTTCCGTTGGAAGGGCATACGCAGCTGCAATATGGGCGTCTGGCTGAAAGACTATGAGGCGGTTGACGGCTTTGACGAATCATTTGTAGGCTGGGGCCATGAGGACGCGGACTTCGTCTTGCGTTTACACAACGCCGGTATAAATCGCAAGAATGGGTTTTGTGCCACCGAGGTCTACCACCTTTGGCACCGCCAGGCCAGCCGTACGGCGGAGTCCGCAAACGCGGCAACCGTTAGGCGACGCATGCGCAGTGCGCAGGTGCTTCCTACAAGTGGTTACAGGGAAAGTAAAGGTTCGCAAGATGTGGTGGTTCGCAGATGGGGATAATCGCAGCACGATGATGAAAATTTTTACAGTATGGGTCCTGTTTTTTCTGCACGCTACGGCGTGGGCACAGTTCCGTGTCGAGGTCTCCGGTGTGGGTTTAACCCAGATCCCGGTGGCGATCGTGGCGTTCCGCGGCGAAGATGCTGCCACGCAAAAAATCTCAGCCATCGTGCAGGCAGACTTGGAGCGCAGTGGTCAGTTCCGGGGGGTCGATACGGCCGGTGTCAGCCTGGATGAGAGCTCACGACCGGAATTTTCCAGCTGGCGTCAGAAAAATACGGATGCCCTGCTCACCGGCAGTGTCAGCCGCCTGGCGGATGGTCGTTTTGATGTGCGCATGCACCTGTGGGATACAGTGCGTGGCCAGGATTTGGGCGCGCAAAGTTACGGTGCAATCCAGGCAGACCTTCGCGTGGCCGCCCACCAGATTTCGGACTATGTGTACGAGAAGCTGACGGGTGACAAGGGCGTTTTTTCGACCCGTGTTGCTTACGTGACCAAAAAAGGTCAGAACTTCAACCTGTGGGTAGCGGATGCCGATGGCGAGAGTCCGCAAAGTGCCCTCAGCAGCGCCGAACCTATCATTTCACCCGCCTGGTCACCCAACGGAAAGCAACTGGCCTACGTGTCTTTTGAAGCCCGCAAGCCCACCATTTATGTGCATGACGTGTTCACCGGGGTGCGGCGTTTGGTGTCCAATTTCAAGGGTTCCAATAGCGCTCCGGCCTGGTCGCCTGATGGAAAGACGCTGGCAGTGACACTGAGTCGTGATGGCGGTTCGCAGCTGAATCTGCTGAACCTGTCGGTGCCTGGCTCGGAGCCCAGGCGCCTGGCCCAATCCGGCTCGATTGATACCGAGCCCGTATTCACCGCAGATGGCAAGACCCTTTATTTTGTCAGCGACCGGGGTGGTTCACCGCAGATCTACCGGGTGGCCGTGTCAGGCGGCAATCCGGAGCGTGTCACCTTCAACGGAAGTTACAACATATCGCCTGCACTCAGCCCGGATGGTCGCTGGCTCGCCTATGTCTCGCGTGTTAGCGGGGCATTCAAGCTGTACGTCATGGAGCTGACCTCGGGTTCAACCAATGCCATCACCGACACGATTGCAGATGAGCGGCCGAGCTTTTCGCCCAACAGCAGAATGCTGATATACGCAACGCAGCAACAGGGCAAGGAAGCATTGATGACCAGCACCTTGGATGGAAAGATCAAGGCACGGCTGGCGGGACAGACGGGCGACATCCGGGAGCCCAATTGGGGTCCCTTTCAAAAATAGTAAATTACAACAAGGAGTTTCGAATGAAGCGTTTTTTGGCGGTTATAGGAATAGTGGCCGCGTTGAGTGCCTGTGGATCGGCAGTGAAGCTGGATAGCGTTCCGGTTGAGGACCGATCGGCAACTTCCACGGGCGCCTCATCCGCGTCTGCGGCGAACGCAGGTAGGTCCGATGGTTCGGCGGTGGGCAATGGTGCAGTTACATCCGTTGACTTGGGCAAGGCCGGTCAGGACGCCGCCATGCAGGCCACCACCCGCATTGTTTATTTTGATTACGACAGCTTTGTGATCCGTCCCGAGTTTCAGCCGGTGATTGAGGCCCATGCCAAGTACATCCGTGGCGACAAAAGCCGAAATGTGGTGATCGCAGGCCACACGGACGATCGCGGTGGCAGAGAGTACAACCTGGCTTTGGGGCAAAAGCGCGCCGAAGCCGTGCGCAAGGCTTTGAACCTGCTCGGCGTAGCGGAATCGCAACTGGAAGCGGTGAGCTTTGGTAAAGAGAAGCCGGCTGTCGCTGGTGACACCGAAGCCGCAATGGAAAAAAATCGCCGTGCTGAAATTTCTTACCGGTGAGTAATTCCAAAATGGTCCTACGCCCATTTATTGTGCGTGCCGTTGCCGTAGTCTTTTTGGTGCTGGCTGCGGGCTCAGCGTCTGCCGGTTTGTTTGATGACGAAGAAGCGCGGCGCGCCATTTTGGATTTGCGTCAGCGCGTGGAGTCTCTGAAGCAGGAAAAGGCCGACAAGGCGGACCGGACCGAGGCGGATCGCAAGTGGGCCGAAGAAGGGCAACGTGCGTCCGACGAAGCTGCCCAACTAAGGCGCAGCATTCTGGATTTGCAGAATCAGTTGGAAACCACCCGTGTGGAACTGGCGAAGTTGCTTGGTCAGAACGAGCAACTGGCGCGTGATCTTTCCGAATTGCAGCGCAGGCAAAAGGATGTGGACGCTGCATTCGACGAGCGGCTGCGAAAGCTGGAACCCGTTAGCGTCTCTGTGGACGGAAAGACGTTTATGGCGGACTCCGGTGAAAAGAGAGAGTACGACGCCAACTTGGCCCTCGTTCGCAAAAGCGATTTCGCTGCGGCTACCAGCGGTTTCGTGGACTTTCTGAACCGCAATCCGCAGACCGGTTACCGTGCTTCGGCGCTTTTCTGGCTGGGTAACGCCCAGTACGCAAGCAAGGACTGCAAAAGCGCTGTCGTCAACTTCAGAAGCATGATCGCGATCGCGCCCGAGCACATGCATGTGCCTGAAGCCATGCTGATCATCGCCAACTGCCAATTGGAAAGCAAAGAGAACAAGAGTGCACGCAAGACGCTCGAAGAACTGGTTTCCAGCTACCCCGGAACCGACGCTGCGACTGCGGCCAAGGATCGTCTGAGCCGGATCAAATAGGCGCCCGCTTTGACAGACATCCCCATCGACCCCGTACGCCGCTTCGGGGGACTGCAGCGGCTTTACGGGCTTGATGCGGCTGATCGTATTCAACGCAGCCATGTGGCCATCGTTGGCATTGGCGGGGTGGGCTCCTGGGTTGCTGAAGCACTCGCCCGTAGCGGTGTGGGCGAAATCACGCTCATCGATATGGACCACATTGCCGAGTCCAACATCAACCGTCAGATTCACGCCCTGACGTCTACAGTGGGCATGGCCAAAATAGAGGCCATGCGTGAGCGTATTGCGCATATCAATCCCGAATGCATTGTCCATTGCGTAGACCTTTTTGTTGAGCCCGGGAATTGGCCGCAGGTCTTGCCGTCACAGGTCTCAGCAGTGGTGGACGCCTGCGACCAAGTGCATTCCAAGTCCGCAATGGCCGACTGGGCAAGGCGCACCAAGGCAATATTTGTTTCAGTGGGAGCTGCCGGCGGCAAGCGCCATGGCCACCTGGTGGATGTGGCCGACCTGTCCCAGGTGACGCACGACCCCTTGCTGGCCCAGGTGCGCTACCGCTTGCGCAAATTCCACGGCGCGCCCAAAGAGGGCAAATCCCTGGGCGTGCATTGCGTGTTCAGTCGCGAAGCAGTGGCCGCCCCGGATGCCTCGTGTGACCTGGCGACCGATGGTTCGTTGAACTGCCACGGCTATGGATCGCTGGTCACGGTGACGGCCACTTTTGGACTGTGTGCCGCTGGCGTGGTGATGGACAAAATTTCTCAACGTTAGCAAGGGATTGCACGGAAATGACGCTATAATTTAAGGCTTGGTAGATAACGAAGACGTCACTGTCTAAGAGATCGAAGGGGACGTTAGCTCAGTTGGTAGAGCAGCGGACTTTTAATCCGTTTGTCGTGGGTTCGACCCCCGCACGTCCCACCAAGTTATTGTCAGTTTATGTGGGTTCTTAGCTCAGTTGGTAGAGCAGCGGACTCTTAATCCGTAGGTCGAGAGTTCGAATCTCTCAGAACCCACCATTTAAACTAGGTACCAGTATTGAAATGCCTGCTAATAAAAACTTAGCAGGCTTTTTTGTTTCTGGGTGGAAGTTGTATCAACGGATATTCAGTTTACTGCCCAACACATCAGAAAAAAGAAGTTAGAGTCCGTGCATGGCATCCGAACCAAAAGCATTGAACCCGATCAAACGCGTGTGGCGTCCAAGGGCTGACGTGTCTACTGCAAACTCTCCACTTCCTGAAGCACCACGCGCCAATTTCGATCACTTCGGCAATGAAATACCTGCACCCATGGTGCACGAAAAAAATTCCGATTCGATTTGGGACACGTACGAGTCGTTGCAAGCAGCGTCTGCCCTGAGAGCTTCTTTGACGGCAGATAAAAATACCGACGCGACATAACAGCCGCGCCTGACGCCGCGATGGTGCAGCAGGCTTTCCAGGCCCGTGCTGCGGATGTGTGCGTTAAAGGTCCAGCAGGGTGGTGTACTCCAGCCACTGGTCTTCCAGTGTCTTGAGTTCCTGATTCACCAGCTTGAGGCGTTTTCCTGTCTCCGCGATAACGGATGGATGCGGGTTGGTAGACAACTTGTCCTCCAGCGCCGTGCCTTCGGCATTGAGCGTGGCCATCTTCTCTTCCACGGCAAGCAGCGCCTTTTTCCATTGGCGAATCTCTTCGGGGGAATGGGCAGGTGCTGCAGCGGGCGCGGCTGCGATCGCCACGGCAGCCGCCTTGGGCGACTGGTTCTTGGCCTCTTCCTTGGCCAGCTCGCGCTGGCGTTTGGCCTCGTCCAGCAGATATTTCTGGTAATCGTCCAGATCGCCGTCAAAGGGCTCGACACCGCCGCGCGACACCATCCAGAACTCGTCACACACGGCGCGCAGCAGGGCGCGGTCGTGGCTGACCAGCATGACGGTGCCTTCGAATTCGTTGAGCGCCATGGACAGCGCCTCGCGGGTGGCCAGATCCAGGTGGTTGGTAGGCTCGTCCATCAGCAAGAGGTTGGGGCGCTGCCACACCAGCATGCACAGCACCAGGCGGGCTTTCTCGCCACCGCTCATGCTGCCCACAGCCTGCTTGACCATGTCGCCGCTGAAGTTGAAGTTGCCCAGAAAACTGCGCAAATCCTGCTCGCGCGTGGCCTGGCCGCCGAGCTTGCCGTTGGCCGTCATGTCCTTGACCATGTGGATCATGTGTTCCAGCGGGTTGTCTGCCGGGCGCAGCACGTCGAGTTCCTGTTGCGCGAAGTAGCCAATGTTCAGGCCGCGGCCCTCGGTGACTTCACCACCCAGCGGCTCCAGGTCGCGTGCCACGGTTTTCACCAGGGTCGATTTGCCCTGGCCGTTGGCACCCAGAATGCCGATGCGCTGACCGGCCAGCACCGACTTGCTGACATTGCGCACGATGACCGTGGGCGGTGTCTTCGGCGGCGAACCTTCGGGCGCGGGGTAGCCGAAGCTCACACCTGTCATGGACAGCATCGGGTTGGGCAGATTGGCCGGCTCGGCAAATTCAAAGGTGAAGTCGGCTTCGTTGAGTAGCGGCGCAATCTTTTCCATGCGGTCCAGCGCCTTGACCCGGCTTTGCGCCTGCTTGGCCTTGCTGGCCTTGGCCTTGAAGCGGGCAATGAACTTTTGCAGGTGGGCAATCTTGTCCTGCTGTTTGGAAAACGCACTTTGTTGCAGGTCCATCTGCTCGGCGCGCATGTCTTCAAACTTGCTGTAGTTGCCGCCGTAACGATTTAGTTTTCCACTGTCGATGTGCATGGTCACGTTGGTCACGGCATCCAAAAACTCCCGGTCGTGGCTGATGACAATCATGGTGCCTTCGTACCTTTTGAGCCAGGCCTCCAGCCACACCAGCGCGTCCAAATCCAAGTGATTGGTCGGCTCATCGAGCAGCAGCAGATCGGACGGGCACATCAGGGCACGGGCCAGTTGCAAGCGCATGCGCCAGCCGCCTGAGAAGCTGTTGACGGGGTTGGCGAGTTCGGTGGTTTTGAAACCGAGGCCCAAAATCAGGGCCTGTGCGCGGGCGGCGGCGTCGTGCGCACCGGCGTCTTGCAGCGCCATGTAGGCATTGGCCATGCGCTCGTAATCTTCGGTCGCCTCTGAGGCTGTGACTTCGTTTTGAGCCGCCAGCAAGTTGGTGTCGCCGTCGACCACGTAGTCGGTGGCGCTTTGGTCAGTCTCAGGCATGTCCTGGGCCACTTGGCCCATGCGCCACTGGCTGGGAATGAAATACTCGCCGCCGTCTTCGTGCAGCGAGCCGTTGAGCAGCGCAAACAGCGACGACTTGCCCGCGCCGTTGCGCCCCACCAGGCCCACGTTTTCGCCGGGGTTGATGGTGACGGTGGCGCTGTCTAGCAGCAGCTTGGCACCGCGGCGCA
>CANCER010000029.1 GCA_947375135.1 Comamonadaceae bacterium
GCGGCAACGACACCCTGTCGGGCGGCGGTGGCGCAGACGCCATCAGCACGGGTGCCGGCAACGACACGGTGCTGATCCATGACGCCAGCTTCCTGCGCGTGGATGGTGGTCTGGGCGTGGACACCCTCAAGCTGGACGCCACGGCCAGCAACGTCAACATCGACTTCACGGCGGGTGGCCTGGGGGGCAAGATTTACGGCTTTGAAAACATCGACATCACCGGTGGCGGCAACAACAGCCTCAAGCTCACGGTGCAAGACGTGCTGGCCCAAGGCAATACGGTGGATACGGCGGCCACCGCGTTCAACGAGGCGCACCTGATGGTGGTCTCGGGCAACGCGGGGGACACACTGACGATGGCCAACAGCGCCAGCCTCAAACCCGGCACCTGGTCTGCCGGCACCGCGTTGAGCGCGGCCGACAAGACCGCCTTGGCAGGCTTGGGCCACCAGTTTGTCAGTGGCGACAGCTACACCGTTTACACCAATGGCCTGGCCACGCTGATTGTGGACAACGCCATGACGTACCAGGTGTTGTAGCCGCATGCAGCCACCACGCTCCCGGGGGCTGCCGGGCGCAGCGGCTGCTTGGGCACGCTCTGGCAATGCGCTGCCCAACAAAGTGGCCGTGGCGTACCAGGCACTGCGGCAGAACCCGGTAGACGGGCCGGTCTGGCTGTGGCTGGCCGGGCACTACCTGCAGCGGGCGGTGCAGCACCCGGCTGGCGCAGTCTTGCGCCACGCTGCGCACCAGCCGGGCGCAGTTGCGGCAGGCGATGCAGGCCTCCCCTTTGTGCGACGTTGAAGGCCACACGCGGCAACTGGAAGCGCTGTATGCCGGGATGTGGGAGTTGCGGTGTACGGACGACACGCGCCGGCTGATCACGCAGGATGCGCCTGAACCTGCGCCGAAGAAAAATCCGGGTCGTAAGGCACGACCCAAGGCAGGCACGTTGCCATAAAAAAAGGGGACTTTCGTCCCCTTTTTTTTCAAGTTCGATGCTTAAGCGAAGTTGGCTTCAGCAAAGTCCCAGTTCACCAGCTTGTCGAGGTAGGTTTCAACAAACTTGGGGCGCATGTTGCGGTAGTCGATGTAGTAGGCGTGTTCCCACACGTCCACGGTCATCAGGGCCTTGTCATCGGTGGTCAGGGGGGTGCCGGCAGCGCCGGTGTTCACGATGTCGACCGAACCGTCGGCCTTTTTCACCAGCCAGGTCCAGCCGGAGCCGAAGTTGCCGACTGCGGACTTGACGAAGGCTTCCTTGAAGGCCGCGTAGCTGCCCCACTTGGCGGTGATGGCTTGCGCCAGCGCACCGGTTGGCTCGCCGCCGCCGGCGGGCTTCATGCAGTTCCAGAAGAAGGTGTGGTTCCAAATCTGGGCTGCGTTGTTGTAAATGCCGCCGCTGGCCTTCTTGATGATTTCTTCCAGCGCCATGGCTTCGAATTCGGTGCCCTTTTGCAGGTTGTTCAGGTTGACCACATAGGCGTTGTGGTGCTTGCCGTGGTGGAATTCCAGGGTCTCCTGGGAGTAGGCGGGGGCCAGTGCGTCAATGGCGTAAGGCAGTGCGGGCAGGGTGTGTTCCATGGATTCCTCTTGGGTTGGTTTTTGACAATGGTGGATTGTAGAAACTAATTGTGGCGGGCGTTTTGCACCTGCAGATCAACCGTACCGTCGGCCAGGGTTGCCTGCAGTTGCTGGCCCACCGTGATTTGGCCTACGCCGGTGACAGGCAGACCGTCCGCCCGGGTGAGCCAGGCGTAGCCGCGCTGGAGCACGCGTGCCGGGTCCACGGCTTGCAGGCGCAGGGCGGCGCGGCCACAGGCGTCCTGGTGGCGCTGCAGGACTTGCTGGGCCGCACGCGGGACGTTTTGCTGCAGCAGGGCCAGTGCGTTCTGCCTGCGCTGCAGGTCCGTGCGCAGGGCATGGGACATGTTTTGCTGCAGGGCGTCGAGCTGCGCGCGCTGGCGCGCCATGGCGCCGGAGGGCCGGCCGATGCGCGCGGCCAAATGGTCCACATGCTGGGCCTCGCGCTCCAAGGTGTGGGTGAGGGACTTGCGCAAACGGGCCTGCGCCTCGTCCAGCGCGCGCAGATACGACTCGGTGCTGGCGCTGACCAGTTCGGCTGCAGCCGTGGGTGTGGGCGCACGCAGGTCGGCCACGAAGTCGGCAATGGTGAAGTCGGTCTCGTGGCCGACGCCGCTGACGATGGGCACGGGGCTAGCGGCGATGGTGTGGGCCAGTTGCTCGTCGTTAAAGGCCCACAGGTCTTCCATGGCGCCGCCACCGCGCACGAGCAGGATGACGTCCAGGGGCTGCGCTGGGCCACCGCGTGGCACCTTGCCCTGCGCCAGGTCGTAAAGCGATTCCAGGGCCCGCACCAGTTCGCGCGGTGCGCCCTCGCCCTGCACCAGGGCCGGGGCAATCACGACCGGGATGTGCGGCACGCGGCGCTGCAAGGCGGTGACCACGTCGTGCAGTGCCGCAGCGCCGAGCGAGGTGACCACGCCAATCGCACGCGGCATGTCGGGCAGCGCACGCTTGCGCGCCGGATCAAACAGGCCCTGGGCTTCGAGTTGGGCCTTGAGCCGCAGAAACTGCTCGAACAGGCTGCCCTGCCCTGCGCGGCTTAAGGATTCGACAATCAGTTGCAGTTCGCCCCTCGGCTCGTAGACGCCCAGGCGGCCGCGCACTTCGACCTTGTCGCCATCGCGGGGGACAAAGTCCAGCAGGCTGGCGGCGCGGCGGAACATGGCGCAGCGCAATTGGCCGCTGGCGTCTTTGAGCGAGAAGTAACAGTGGCCACTGGCGGCACGCGAAAAGCCGGTGATTTCCCCGGCCACGGCCACGGGGTTGAAGCGCGACTCCAGCGCGTCGGCTATGGCGCGGCACAGGGCGCCTACCGGCCAGACGCGGGGCTGGGCGGGCTGCAGGGCGCTATCGGCCATGGACCGCACGCGGGTTGCGGGCCCGGGTGCCAAAGCAAACGATCCACAGATGGGGGCTGAGCGTGCCGGAGACGGGACACCCCTTGCAGAGCCTTGTATTTCGGTCTAAGTACATTGATTTCATTGGGTTTTTTTCTGCTGCAAATATGATCAAAGTGTTCAAACGCTTGACTGGCGCGATTTACGGGCTGCGGGAACCGCACTTGTGCACAAAGTTATCCACAGAAACTGTGTATGAAAGGGGGTGCTGACTGGGACATAATCCGGACGCACACCATTCGCGCGGAGGACCCATTTGCTTTCCATCATACAAGCGGCCGGCTGGCCGATCTGGCCCCTCATCGCATGCTCGATCCTGGCGCTGGCCATCGTCATGGAACGCTTCCTGAGCCTGCAGACCCACAAGGTCGCGCCCCCCCGCTTGCTGGACGAGGTTCTCGCAGTCACCCGCAAAGGGATTCCGCCCGGCGATGTGATCACCCAACTGGAAAAAGACTCGGCCCTGGGCAAGGTGCTGGCCAGCGGCTTGCGCGCGGTGAGCAACGAACCCCACCTGAGCGAGGAAGACTTGTGCGCCAACATGGAGAGCGTGGGCCGCAAGGTGGCGCACGGGCTGGAGCATTACCTGAGTGCGCTGGGCACGATTGCCTCCGCCGCGCCGCTGATGGGGCTGTTTGGCACCGTGGTGGGCATGATCGAGATTTTCGGCTCGCAGGCCCCCGGCGGCTCCACGGGGGGCAACCCGGCGCAGTTGGCGCAGGGTATTTCGATGGCGCTGTACAACACGGCGTTTGGGCTGATCGTGGCCATTCCGTCGCTGATTTTCTGGCGCTATTTCCGGGGCCGGGTGGACGCGTACCTGCTGGAGCTGGAGCTGTCTGCAGACCGTATGGCACGCCATATCCAGACGCTGCGCAAGCTGTGACGCGACCCCGCAACCGAGCCGCTGCCATGAACTTCAGACGCAGATCCCCTGACGAGCCGGAAATCAACCTGATTCCGTTCATCGACGTGTTGCTGGTGGTGCTGATCTTTCTGATGCTGTCTACCACCTACAGCAAGTTCACCGAGTTGCAGGTCACGCTGCCCACGGCAGACTCCGAGACCCTGCGCGACCGCCCCAAGGAAGTGATTGTGGCCATAGGCGCCGAGGGCAACCTGAGCGTGAACCGCACGGCCTTGGCGGGGCGCAGCACGGACGTGGTGGCTGCCGCTTTGGCGGAGGCGGCCAAAGGCGCCACGGAGGCGGTGGTGGTGATCAGTGCCGATGCGAATGCGAGGCACCAGTCCATCGTGACCGTGATGGAGGCTGCCCGGCGCGCCGGACTGAACCGCATGACCTTTGCCACGCAGACCTCCGCGCAGGCGGGTGTGAAGTAGGGGCATGTCCGGGTCATCCGGCTTGAAACAGCGGCTGAGCCAGGCGCTGCTGCGCGCCTGGACCCACCGGGGGCCGGTGGCGATGCTGCTGCAGCCCGTTGCCCTGCTGTATGCCGCACTGCTGGCGTTGCGGCGCTGGCTGTACCGCAGCGGCTTTTATCCATCACTGGGGGTGGATTGCGTGGTGATCGTGGTGGGTAACAGCATTGCCGGTGGTGCCGGCAAAACCCCCACCACCATCGGGATTGCACAGCACCTGCTGAGCCGTGGCCTCAGGGTGGGCATCGTGTCCCGCGGCTATGGCCGCAAGGACCGCCATGTGCGCCCGGTCGCGCCCGCAGATGACGCCGACGCCGTGGGCGATGAGCCGCTGCTGATGGCGCGGGCCACCGGCGCACCGGTGTTTGTAGCGGCCAGTCGCCATGCAGCGGCGCTTGCACTGCTGGCCGCACACCCCGGAACCCAGATCATTTTGTGCGATGACGGCTTGCAGCATTTCGCGCTGCACCGCGAGATCGAAGTCTGCGTGTTTGATGACCGGGGTATCGGCAACGGCTGGCTGCTGCCTAGCGGCCCGCTGCGCGAGCCTTGGCCGCGCACGCCGCTGGCCTGCGTGGGGCAGCGAGATGACCGCCTGCTGGTGTTGCACACGGGAGCCAAGCCAGCCTTTGCCGGTTTTCGCGCCCGGCGTGCGCTGGCCCAACAGGCTGTGGCGCAGGACGGGCAGCGCGTTGCGCTGCGCGAACTGCAGGCGCCGCTGCTGGCGCTGGCCGGCATTGCCAAGCCGGAGGAGTTTTTTGCGTCGCTGCGCGCGCGGGGGCTGGTGCTGGACCCCACGCTGGCGCTGAGCGACCACTTTGACTTCGCGCAGCTGGACACCACGCAACTGCAGGGCTATCAGGTGCTGTGTACGGAGAAGGATGCGGTCAAGCTGTGGAAGCGGTGGCCGCAGGCGCTGGCCGTACCGCTGATGCAAACCCTGGAGCCGGCTTTTCTGGTGGCGCTGGACGCCCTGGTGGATGAGACGCTGGCGGCAAAGTTATCATCCAGCCATGGATACCAAACTGCTTGAACTGATCGTCTGCCCCGTCACCAAAGGGCCGCTTGAATTTAACCGCGAGAAGCAGGAGCTGATTTCCCGCTCTGCGCGCCTGGCCTACCCGGTGCGCGACGGCATTCCGGTGCTGCTGGAAAACGAGGCCCGCACATTGACCGACGCCGAACTCGGCCTGTAAGCCGCTGCGGCCATGGCTTTTACAGTCCTGATTCCCGCGCGGCTGGCCTCCACCCGCCTGCCCAACAAACCCCTGGCCGATATTGCCGGTGTGCCCATGGTGGTGCGCGTGGCGCAGCGTGTGGCACAAGGTCTGGCGCAACCTGCACGTATTGTGGTGGCGGCTGACGACGTGCGCATCGTGCAGGCATGCGCACGCTTTGGTATTGAGGCCGTGCTGACCCGTGTGGACCACGCCTCCGGCAGCGACCGCCTGGCCGAGGCCTGTGATCTGCTGGGTCTGGCAGATGAAGCCATCGTGGTCAACGTGCAGGGTGACGAGCCGCTGATTGACCCCGGCCTGGTGCAGGCTGTGGCCGATTTGCTGGTGAGCCAGCCGTCCGCCAGCATGGGCACGGCGGCGCACGCCATCGACAGCGTGGAAGAATTCAAAAATCCGAACGTGGTGAAGGTGGTGCTGAACGCGGCCGGCATGGCGCTGTATTTCAGCCGCGCACCGATTGCCTGGTGGCGCGACGGTTTTGCCGATGGCATTGCCGCCCTGCCCCAGCCCGCACCGCTGCGCCACATCGGCATCTATTCCTACCGGGCGGGCTTTTTGCGGAGCTTTCCGACGCTGGCGCAGGCGCCCCTTGAAATCACGGAAGCCCTGGAGCAACTGCGTGCGTTGTGGCATGGTTACCAGATTACAGTACACACCAGCGCCACGGCGCCGGGTGCCGGTGTGGACACACCGCAAGACCTGGAGCGGGTGCGGGCGCTCTTCGCGGCGCGGCCCTTGGGCGCCTGATTCTGTAAGTTAGCCAACAGGAGCGTCATGCTATTCTCAGATGAACATTCCATGTCAACGTTCGCTGGCTTCCTAGCCGGTGCAACACACCAAGTTCACGCAATATAGAGAGGGGTTCCATGAGACTGATTTTGTTGGGCGCACCCGGCGCTGGTAAGGGCACACAGGCCACGTTCATTTGCCAAAAGTACGGCATCCCGCAAATTTCAACGGGCGACATGTTGCGCGCCGCCGTGAAGGCCGGCACCCCGCTGGGTCTGGAAGCCAAGGCAGTGATGGCATCGGGCGGACTGGTCAGCGACGAACTGATCATCAACCTGGTGAAAGAACGCCTGACGCAGGCCGACTGCGCCAACGGTTTCCTGTTCGACGGTTTCCCGCGCACCATTCCGCAAGCCGATGCCATGAAGGCCGCCGGTGTGCCACTCGATTACGTGCTGGAAATTGATGTGCCCTTTGAAGCCATCGTGGAACGCATGAGCGGACGCCGCTCGCACGCGCCCTCCGGCCGCACCTACCACGTCAAGTTCAACCCGCCCAAAGTGGAAGGCGTGGACGACATCACAGGCGAGCCCTTGATCCAGCGTGAAGACGACAAGGAAGAAACTGTGGTGAAGCGCCTGGACGTGTACAGCGCGCAAACCCGTCCCCTGGTTGCGTACTACTCCGACTGGGCTGCCAAGGACGCCGCTGCGGCACCCAAGTACCGCGCCATCAGCGGCACGGGCGATGTGGATGCCATTACCGCGCGCGCATTTGAGGCACTCTCGAGCTAAGCGTTTTTTGCGCAGAAAAAAGGCCGCGAAAGCGGCCTTTTTTGATACTGCCGACACAGGCAGCGGCTCACGGCTGCTCCGCAATCTCCAGCATGAGCGCAATGCGCGCCTTGACTGCCGACAGGCCACTGGCAGCAAACGCGCCGGATCGGTCGCTGGGAGAGCCCCCCACCACCTGGCCATAGGCACAGCGGCTCAC
This sequence comes from Comamonadaceae bacterium, assembly GCA_947375135.1. Taxonomy (GTDB): domain Bacteria; phylum Pseudomonadota; class Gammaproteobacteria; order Burkholderiales; family Burkholderiaceae_C; genus Allorhodoferax. The sequence goes on from CANCER010000029.1 coordinate 7,325, forward strand.
ACGCACCACCCGAATACCTTGTCCCTGTGCGGCCAGCAGCGCAGTTTCCATGGCTTGGTGGATGGTGCCGTTGCCAGTACCTGCGACCACGATGCCGCGCAGCGGGGCATCGCCAGCGTCCTGTTGCAGCAGGGCACGCACCACCGCACCCGTGGCGCCGGCGTGGCTGAACAGCAACTCCACGCGCGGCCACGCGCTTGCCGGTAACGCAATGCTTGCTACCGCAGGTGCGTTGGCGGGCGCGGCAGGCCAGGCGTTGAGCAAGCGGACCCGCCCCTCCTCCACCAGCCCGACCGGACCGGCTTCACCGGAGTCAAAAGCATCGGTGCGGTAGGGATGCACTTTCTGCACATGGGCCGCACTGTGAATTTTTCCGGCGCAGACCACGAGCACGCCTTCTGCACCGGGACACAGGGCCACCGCAGCCGCATCCGCCATATTGCCGGGGCCATCGGGCGTGAGGGAACTGGCCGGGCGCATGGCGCAGGTCAGCACCACGGATTTGCGTGACAGCAGTTCCGCAGGCACCGTGCGGGACAGGAAGTAGGCGGTTTCTTCCAGCGTATCGGTGCCGTGGGTGACCACCAGCCCGGTCACTGTGTCCATAGCCAGGTAATGCGTGACACGGTACAGCAGTGCCTGCCAATCAGCGGGCACCAGGTCTTTGCTATCGATCTGGCAGACCTGTTCGGACAACGCGGTATGGCCGCCCAGCACCGCCTTCAAGCCGGGAACCGAATCCAGCAGTGCCTGCACACCGACTTGGGCCGCTGTGTAGCCCACGTTGTCGCCAGCGCTTGCCGCTGTGCCGGCAATGGTGCCGCCCATGCCCAGGAATACAAGTTTTTTACGCATTTGGTAACGACCCTCTTGTCAAAAAAATTAAACTGGTTAAAAATACAGTGACTGGATGGGAGAACAGTGTGTATAGACCCACAGTCCGTTCCACCAATCGCCAAAGGAGTCAGAATGCTTGAAAGCCCCAAACTCACTGCCAGACAACAGCAGATTCTGGACCTGATCCAAAGCGCCATCGCCCGCACCGGCGCCCCTCCCACCCGCGCAGAAATCGCCAACGAGTTGGGCTTCAAGTCCGCCAACGCCGCCGAAGAGCATTTGCAGGCCCTGGCCCGCAAGGGCGTCATTGAGTTGGTCAGCGGCACTTCGCGTGGCATCCGCCTCAAAAGTGAGGCCCTGCGCTCCATTAACGAATCCCGAAACCAGCAATATTCTTCCCCCCTGCAAAGTCTGGCCCAACTGGCGCTGCCACTCATAGGCCGGGTGGCTGCAGGCTCGCCGATTCTCGCCCAGGAGCATGTGGACAAAACCTATTACGTGGAAAACAGCCTGTTCCAACGCCAACCCGATTACCTGCTCAAGGTGCGCGGCATGTCCATGCGCGATGCCGGCATCATGGACGGCGACCTGCTGGCAGTGCAAGCCACCAAGGAAGCCAAAAACGGCCAGATCGTGGTGGCCCGGCTGGGTGATGAAGTCACGGTCAAGCGCTTTCGCCGCAACAAGCACCTGATTGAGCTGCATCCCGAAAACCCGGATTACCAGACCATTGTGGTGGAGCCGGGCGAGCCCTTTGAAATTGAAGGCCTGGCGGTCGGTCTGATCCGCAACACCATGCTCATGTAAACCTAACCGGCAGAACAACCCATGAACATCGCTCTGGTTTTACAACACAAGTTGTTGCTGGGCGTCCAACGCCTGTTGACCGCCACGCAAGGCACAGAAGAGCACATGCCACTGCACGCCTGCAACTATTCGCTGCCCGTTCTGACACCGCGCGCATCCGCAATACGGCTTGGCGAGGGCGCGTCTGCCGAGCCCCCAGTCACCGTGGCAACCCGGGCGATACCCTTGCGCGTGGTGCGGGTCATAGAAAAAGGCCAGCCGCGCTCTTGCACCGGGCGGCTGGTGATTTCCGGGCGCATGGCAGATGTCTGCGCCGAGTTGGATCGGCTGGTGGAGCGTGAGGCCACGCTGCACTGAAGTTTTACGGGAATTTATACCGGTCTACGCGTATTTGCGCACGCCTGCGTAAGTCGCGCGGCGTTTATGCGATGGCGTCAGGGCACAATTGAGGATATGAATATTGTGATCCTCGACGACTATCAGGACGCCGTCCGCAAGCTGGCGTGTGCCGGCAAGCTGCAGCCCTACCAGGCCAAGGTGTACACCAACACGGTCAAGGGTTTGGGGCAGTTATCCATACGCCTGAAAGACGCCGACGTCCTGGTCTTGATCCGCGAACGCACGCAGATCAGCCGGCAACTCATTGAAAAGTTGCCCAAGCTCAAGCTGATTTCCCAAACTGGCCGCGTTGGTAGCCATATCGATCTACTGGCCTGTACCGAACGGGGCATTGCCGTGTCCGAAGGCAGCGGCTCACCGGTAGCCCCGGCGGAATTGACCTGGGCGCTCCTGATGGCCGCCATGCGCAGGCTGCCGCACTACATTGGCAATCTCAAACATGGTGCCTGGCAGCAGTCCGGACTGAAGACGGGTTCTATGCCGCCCAACTTCGGTATCGGCACCACCTTGAAGGGCAAGACGCTTGGTATCTGGGGCTACGGCAACATCGGCAAACTGGTGGCGGGCTATGGCAAGGCCTTTGGCATGCAGGTGGTCATTTGGGGCAGCGAGACCTCCAGAGAAGCCGCATTGCTGGACGGCCATGTGGCGGCAACCAGCAGGGAGCGCTTTTTTGAAGCGTCTGATGCCGTGTCCCTGCATTTGCGCTTGACGGAAGCCACCCAGCATTTGGTGACCGCAGCCGATCTGGCCCGCATGAAACCTACCGCCATTCTGGTGAACACATCCAGAGCCGAACTGCTGGAGCCCGATGCACTGATCAGCGCCTTGAACAGGGGACGCCCCGGCATGGCGGCAGTAGATGTCTTTGAATCCGAACCCATTCTTCAAGGGCACGCCCTGTTGCGCCTGGAAAACTGTATTTGTACGCCGCATATCGGCTACGTGGAACAAAGCAATTACGAAGTGGATTTCGGTACCGCTTTTGAAAATGTGGTGAATTTCATCAAGGGCACGCCGACCCAGATTGTCAACCCGGGCGCACTGCAGGTACGACGTTGAAACCGGTCTAGGGTTTGGGCGCTTTGGACGGGTCCGGCTTGACATAGCCTGACATGTCGAATTCGATGAGGTTGTTTTTCACGCTGGGATGGCTCTGGTCGTCGCTGGCATCCAGGTTGATATCCAAGTCAATATCGAGGTCGAGATCGAGGTCCAGCTCCAGATCGACCTCCAAATCCAGGTCCACACCGGCAGTTGCTGGATACTCACTCACTGGCGGCAGCGGCGTTTCGCCCATCCCAGCTGACTGGGCAGGCTCAGACGGCTCTTGGCCCGGCATTCCCCCCGGAGGGTTGGTTACTCGGCCGGCGCTAAACGGCACATAGCCTGATGCACTGGATTGATCCATGCGCCTGAGCACGCCGTATAACAGCAGCAGGTCTTTGAACGCCTCCAGATCAAGGCCCTGCTCGGGGTCGTCTTCTTGCGTACGGACCAGGCATTGCTCGATGAAGTCAATGGTGTACTCGGTCGGCCACAGCACAATAATCTGTTGGGATATGTCTTCGTAGGCTTCCAGGCCATTACCTTCCGACAGGAAGTTGGCATAGTCCAACACCCGACCGGTGAACTGCAAATTGAAGGCACTCCGATATTGCTCAAAGTCATCACGCCTATGCAAGGTGTGGAGGATTTCCAGCAGATCCAGAAAGATCAAAGGATTGGCATCCACACTGTCACGGATGCTGGATTCCAGCAGTAAGACAGCTTCATCGTGCTGGCCCAAGGCCATAAAGAACTCAGCCTGCTGGCGCACATCCAGCATTTCCCCGGGGTTGAGGGCCTTCGTGGCCCCCTGAGCACCCGATGGCACAGCAGGCGGTGACGACAGGGGCGCTGGCCCGGAGAGCGCGGGAGAGGGTCGCGTCGCCACTTCCATCTCCATCAAGGCGGTGCTGCGCACGGTATCGGCTTGCAGATCAACCGGTTGCGACTGAATACCCCCTGAGCCCGTAACCTCGGCCTGGTCCGCAGCGCCGATGTCGGGTTGTTGCACCAGGTTCGCCGGCACGGTCTTGTCGCGGTTGGCAGAACCTGCCGGTACGGGTGTGCTTGCTGGTTCGCCCGCCAATGACAGGGGGCGGTCTTCACCGCCGGACCACCAAGGCGCCGCTGCAAAGCTGCCATTTCGCAGGCGCAACACAAGGTAGGCGAGCACCATCACACAGGCAGCAAGCAGAGCAGCCAGCACCCACACCAAAGGCTTTGCATAGTCTGCAGAGGGTTGCGCCTCCAGCTTGGCAGCGATGGCCTGCAGGTTTGCCAGGTTCTTGGAGGTAGCGAGCCGCAAACTGTCGATATCAGCCGTTAAGGCGGTGGTACGCGCCTCATTTTGGAGCGAAGGTTCTGCACTGGCCTGCGCCGCCTGCAGCTTCTCGATTGCTTCCACGCGACGTTGCAACTGGTCGATCGCCGCTGTATTCAGGGCCATTGCAGCTTGTGCTGCTGCCTGCTGCGGGGGCCGGGAAGCCAGGGGCGCGAGCTTCAGCAGGGCACCATCGGCCTTCTTGTTGGCAACCGGGGCCGCCTGGGGCTTGCCCGGTTCGGCAACCGGGGCGGAAACAGCTTGAACCGGCGCACGGGAAACCGCTGATGCAACAGGAACACGTTCGGGCGAAGGCGCGGCGACGGCATCACTGAGAGCGTCCGACAGGAGCACATAGCGTCGCGTGGCTTTGGCGCCGCACCCGGCCTTGAGTGTGACACTGATCACCGCTTCATCGACCTTGACCGAAGAGCTGATGCGTACGGTCTGGCTACCAGCCTGAGGGCCGGGCTGGGCGTTCACGGTAACAAGACTGTGTTCCAGCGGCGTCTCGCCATAGCTGACATCGGCATCAAAGCAGATAGAGGAGCGGTCTTCATCGGCGGCAGTTTGCACCGCAACGGATACGTCCAGTGCCTGTCCCAGCAGCACACTGCCCCGCAAGCGCCCCAGGGTCAAAGCCGGTGCGCTGGTAGCAGCCAACAGCAAAGAGGCTGACAGGATGCCAAAAAGAGTCTTACTATGGAGCTGCATATCTGGTGGCTATTCTGGCATAGACAAACGCACTTGCCATTGCGCCCCCGCGCATGCCCGCAGAGCGGCCGCAGTGCTGACGCTCTTGCGACAAAATACGGTGGCAAACACCAGCGCACACCTGACAATGCAGAGCAGTCCAAAGAACATACAAAAGGCACCCTACCGTTATGGACGAACCCATTCTCACCATTGAAGAGCGCGCAGCTATTAACGCGGGGCGTTGGTTTTCCTCGCTCTCGCCATCGCTGCGGCACGACATCCTGCGTTGTGCCTACGTTAAGCGCTTCCGCGATGGCGACCTGATCACCGCCCGGGGCGAGCCGCCCGAAGAGTGGCTGGCCTGTGCCAAAGGCGCTGTGCGCGTGAGCTCCACCACCATTGCGGGCAAGCAAATCACACTGACCTATGTGGAGCCCGGCATCTGGTTCGGTGATGTATCGATTTTTGATGGTGACCGACGCACCCACGACGCCTACGCCCACGGAGAGAGCACCATGCTGTGCGTTGCCAAGGCGGATTTCAAAAAGATTCTGGCCCTGCACGTGGAACTGTATGAGGCTCTGCTGCGTCTGCATGCGCGCCGCATCCGCCAGCTCTATGGCCTGGTGGAAGACCTCAACACCCTGCCCCTGCGCGCACGTCTGGCCAAACAACTGCTGCACCTGGTGCGCAGCTATGGCGTGCCCTCGCTGAGCAACGACAGTGAGGTGCGCATTGGGCTTCAACTGGCACAGGAAGAGCTGGCCCAATTGCTGGGCGCCTCACGCCAAAGGGTGAACCAGGAACTCAAAAGCATGGAGCGTGAAGACACCATCCGCATCGAACCCGGTGGCTTGGTCATTCGTGACCGGCAGGCTTTGATGCGCATTGCCGACGCCGATCATTGAAGACAGGGAATAGAGAGCATGAGCGACTTTGAACATTTCACAGGAACCCGCGCCGCCACGGGCAAGCACCTCTTTGACACGGAAGCACTCACGGCCTGGCTGAATCAGCATTTGCCGGGCTTTGAGGGGCCGCTTCAGGTGGAGATGTTCAAAGGCGGGCAATCCAACCCAACCTATAAATTAGTCAGCCCTTCTGGCAGTTATGTGATGCGCGCCAAGCCCGGGCCGGTTGCACAGCTGCTGCCATCTGCCCACGCTGTGGAGCGCGAATTCACGGTGATGCGCGGACTGGGTGGCACCGCAGTGCCGGTGCCGCGCATGTTGTGCCTGTGCGAGAACGAGGCTGTCATAGGCCGTGCCTTCTACCTGATGGAATACATGGAAGGCCGCGTGCTGTGGGACCCGCTGCTGCCGGGCATGAGCGCGCCGCAGCGGACTGCCATTTACCAGGAGATGAACCGGGTCATTGCTGCGCTGCATAGCGTCAACGTGGCGCAACAGGGCCTGAGCGCCTACGGGAAGCCGGGCAATTACTTCGAGCGCCAGATCGGGCGCTGGAGCCGCCAGTACGTGGCATCCATCACCCAGCCCATCGCCGAGATGGACTATTTGATGGCGTGGTTGCCCCACAATATTCCCGCCATGGCGCGCGACGAAAAAATGGTCAGCATCGTGCACGGGGACTTCCGGCTGGACAACCTGATGTTTGATGTCCACGAGGCCAGGGTAATTGCCGTGCTTGACTGGGAATTGTCCACACTGGGCCACCCGCTGGCTGATTTCAGCTACCACTGCATGGCCTGGAACATCCCCACAGGCCTCTTTCGCGGCATCGCCGGCGAGGATCTGGGTGCACTGGGCATTCCGGCGCAGGAGGACTACATCCGCTGGTATTGCGAGCGCACCGGCCTGGCGACGCCTGCGCAGTTGCAGCAGGACTGGAACTTCTACATGGCCTACAACATGTTTCGTATTGCGGCGATTTTGCAAGGCATAGGCAAACGCGTGGAGGCCGGAACCGCGTCCAGCGCGCAAGCCGTCAGTTCAGCCGCCGGGGCCAGGCCGTTGGCAGAGTTGGCATGGAGGTTCGCTCAACAGGCCTGAGCAACCCGCATGGGCCTTCAATCCAAAGAATCAGTGGAGGTGCCTGGGCTTGCGTCCGCCACCGTGGCCACCGCCATGGTTGCCTCCGGAGCCACGCGGTGGCTTGCCGATTTCCAGGGAATGCACCAAATCGTCGAAGCGCTTGGCAAACAATTTGTCCACCTCGGAAACCACGCCACTGAGCTCGGAGGCGTCAAAATGGCGCTCCATCATGTTGATCAAATCCTGCACCAGCAGGTCTCTTTGCACCTGCATGATGGCTGCCGGATTGGGGCCTACAAACAGCATCAAAAAATCGTCGCGTGACTCGCCACTGGGTGCTTCCTCCTCGTTGTCGAAATCGGCGTCGTAGAACGTCACTTCAATAGCCGCACCGGTGTCGGCAACCTCGTTCAGATTCATGCAGACCTCATCCAGGGTCTGCCGGAAATCTTCATCTCCGGCAACCGTCCAGCAAATCTGCAAAATGTGCTCACCGGCATCGAACTTGATGCCGGGCTCGTCCTCATAAGAACTACTCGCGCCGTCCGACAGCGAGCGGCAACCCGCGTACTTCCACAGGGGCTTGAGCGTTTCCTGCAGCTGCTCAAAACCCACATCCGCGCGCAGTGGCACCTGACCGTGGACATGAATCTCGAAGGGAGCGTTGTAGCGTGGCATGGTCTCAAGTGTAAATGTGCAAATGGTGCCCGAGACCGGAATCGAACCGGTACGCCCGTTATTCACGAAGCGGCGGATTTTAAATCCGATGTGTCTACCTATTTCACCACTCGGGCACATGGTCTATTGTGAAACAAAAATGCCCCGTCATCAGACAATGACGAGGCATTAGTGAACCAGAATATTTCTGGAGGCGCGACCCGGAGTCGAACCGGGCTAACTGGATTTGCAATCCAGGGCATAACCGATTTGCTATCGCGCCAAAATTGTTTTTCGTCTAACGAAAAGGGGAAGCTGATGCTTCCCCTTTTTGGAATATGGAGCGGGAAAAGAGGCTCGAACTCTCGACCTATACCTTGGCAAGGTATCGCTCTACCAACTGAGCTATTCCCGCGCTTCAAGCTTCAAATTATAGCGTACTTTATTCGGCTTTTCAGCCTGGACACCAAAACCTGAAAATTTTAACGCTTCAGTGCTTGACCGCCCCGGGCGCACCATCGGTCTTGACCGCTGCCACGGCAGGCGCCGCCGGTTCCTCGTCCGGCAAGGGTACCGGCTTGGTCTCCAGGGCCAGGTCCAACACCTGATCAATCCAGCGTACCGGCACAATTTCGAGTCCGTTTTTGACGTTCTCAGGGATGTCCTGCAGATCCTTGGCATTGGATTCCGGAATCAGCACAGTCTTGATACCACCGCGCAAGGCTGCAAGCAACTTTTCCTTGAGTCCGCCAATCTCCGTGACTTCACCACGCAGTGTAATTTCGCCGGTCATGGCCACATCGCCACGCACCGGGATACCGGTCAGCGCAGAGACAAAAGCGGTGGTAAGCGCTGCACCCGCGCTGGGCCCGTCCTTGGGCGTCGCACCATCGGGCACGTGGATGTGGATGTCCTTCTTCTCAAACACCTCGTCCTTGATGCCCAAGCGCCGGGCCCGGCTACGCACGACCGTACGCGCCGCCTCCACGGATTCCTTCATCACGTCGCCGAGGGAGCCGGTGCGGGTGATAACACCCTTGCCCGGCGTGATGGCAGCTTCAATCGTCAGCAAATCGCCGCCGACTTCGGTCCATGCCAAACCAACCACCTGACCCACCTGGTTTTGTTGCTCGGCGCGGCCATAGCTGTACTTGCGCACACCCAGAAACTCGTTCAGATTTTCCGCGTTGACCTTGACTTGGGGCTCCATCTTCTTGAGCAGCAGGCCCTTGACCACCTTGCGGCAAATCTTGGACAGGTCGCGCTCCAGCGAACGCACACCGGCTTCGCGGGTGTAGTAGCGGATGATGTCCCGGATCGCGTCTTCGGCAATAGCCAGTTCGGATTCCTTAACGCCGTTGTTCTTCATCTGCTTGGGCAGCAGGTAGGTGATGGCGATATTGGTCTTCTCGTCTTCGGTGTAGCCGGCCAGACGGATCACTTCCATACGGTCGAGCAGGGCCGGTGGAATGTTCATGGAGTTGGAGGTGGCCACGAACATCACATCGCTGAGGTCGAAATCGACCTCCACGTAATGGTCACCAAACTTGTGGTTTTGCTCCGGATCCAGCACCTCCAGCAGCGCACTGCTGGGATCGCCCCGGAAATCGGTACCGAGCTTGTCAATCTCGTCCAGAAGGAACAAAGGATTGCGCGTACCCACCTTGCTCAAGCTTTGCAACACCTTGCCGGGCATGGCGCCGATATAGGTGCGGCGGTGACCCCGGATTTCAGCCTCATCCCGCATGCCACCCAGGGCCATGCGGACGTACTTACGACCCGTCGCTTTGGCAATGGACTGCCCCAGCGAAGTCTTGCCGACACCCGGAGGGCCTACCAGGCACAGGATGGGGGCCTTGACCTTGTCGACACGCTGTTGCACCGCCAGATATTCCAGGATGCGGTCCTTGACCTTGTCCAAGCCGTAGTGGTCTTCGTTGAGCACGTTCTCGGCGTTCGTCAGGTTGTGCTTGATCTTGGTTTTGGCAGCCCACGGCAAGCCAGTCATCACGTCAATGTAGTTTCGCACCACGGTGGCTTCGGCCGACATGGGCGACATCAGCTTGAGCTTCTTGAGTTCGGACTCGGCCTTCTTCAGCGCCTCTTTGGGCATCTTGGAGGACTTGATCTTCTTCTCGATCTCTTCGATGTCGGCACCGTCTTCACCCTCACCGAGTTCCTTCTGGATGGCTTTGACTTGCTCATTCAAATAGAAGTCGCGCTGGTTCTTTTCCATCTGGCGCTTGACGCGCCCACGGATCTTCTTGTCTACGTTGAGGATGTCGACTTCACGTTCGATCTGCTCGAACAGATTTTCCAGACGCTCCTTCACGCTGGACAGACTCAGCACGGCCTGCTTGGCGTCGAGCTTGAGCGGAAGGTGCGCGGCAATGGTGTCCGCCAAACGGCCGGCGTCGTCAATACTGGAAATGGAGGTCAGGATTTCGGGCGGAATCTTCTTGTTGAGTTTGACGTACTGGTCAAACTGCTGCATCACGGCGCGGCGCAGGGCTTCCACTTCACTGCCCTTGCCGCGTGTTTTGTCTTCCGCAGCCTCTGCGATTGCAATCGGTGAGACATTGGCGGTGAAGTGCGACTCGCCTTCCTCAATGTGGTTGACGCAAGCACGTTGGTGCCCTTCTACCAGCACCTTGACCGTTCCATCGGGCAGCTTGAGCATCTGCAAAATGGTGGATACGCAGCCCATATCGAACATATCGGAGACCAGCGGGTCGTCCTTGGCTGCGGCCTTTTGGGCCACCAGCATGATGCGGCGCTCACCCTCCATGGCGGCTTCCAGAGCCTTGATGCTCTTGGGGCGCCCCACAAACAGGGGAATCACCATGTGGGGAAACACCACCACGTCCCGCAAGGGCAGCAGAGGCAGATCAATCGCGTCGGTGGGTAAGGGTGTGTGGCCTGACATGGGTAAACCTCTTTGTAACCAATTCAATATGGTTCGCTCAACAACAAATTCAAGCGCCTGACCTGCTAAAAACAGGGGAAACACCTGCAAGCCAGGCGAAACCGGCCCGAATGCCTCGTGAAACGGGGCTGTCGGGCCTACTCGGCATCAGGCTTTTTTGGCCGCTTCGCGGTACACCAGCAAAGGCGGCTTGTTCTCTTCGATGGTGGACTCGTCCACCACGACTTTTTCCACATTGGCCACATTGGGCAACTCGTACATGGTGTCGATCAGGGACTGTTCCAGAATCGAACGCAGGCCACGGGCGCCGGTCTTGCGTGCCAGGGCACGCTTGGCAATCGCCTTCAGCGCGGACGGGCGGATTTCCAGTTCTGCACCTTCCATCGCCAACAGTTTGGCGTATTGCTTGACCAGCGCATTCTTGGGCTCCGTCAGGATCTGTACCAGCGCGTCTTCGGTCAATTCGGCCAGGGTGGCGACCACCGGCATACGACCCACCAGTTCAGGAATCAGGCCGAACTTGATCAAATCTTCAGGCTCCACGTCCTTGAAGACTTCGGTCAGGCTGCGCTGCTGCTTGCTTTTGACGCTGGCGCCAAATCCAATGCCCGAGGACTGGGTACGGTTCTCAATTACCTTTTCCAGGCCCGAGAATGCCCCGCCGCAGATAAACAGGATGTTGGTGGTGTCAATCTGCACAAAGTCCTGGTTCGGATGCTTGCGTCCGCCCTGGGGCGGCACGCTGGCCATCGTGCCTTCAATCAGCTTCAACAAGGCCTGCTGCACGCCCTCACCCGACACGTCACGCGTGATGGAAGGGTTGTCGGACTTGCGCGAAATCTTGTCGATCTCGTCAATATAGACAATGCCGCGCTGGGCCCGTTCCACTTCGTAATTGCAGCTTTGCAGCAGCTTGAGAACGATGTTCTCCACGTCCTCGCCCACATAACCGGCTTCGGTCAGTGTGGTGGCATCGGCCATGACAAAGGGCACGTCCAGCATGCGGGCCAGGGTTTGCGCAAGCAGGGTCTTGCCGGAACCCGTGGGGCCGATCAGCAGAATGTTGCTCTTGGCCAACTCAATGTCGTCTTTCTTGGCCTTGTCCTTGTGGCGCAAACGTTTGTAGTGGTTGTACACCGCCACCGCCAATGTGCGCTTTGCAGGCTCCTGACCAATCACGTAATTATCGAGATTGGCCTTGATTTCTGCGGGAGTTGGCAATTCGCTCTTACCGTCTTTGGTTTGCGTGGTTGCCGGCAATTCGTCGCGAATGATCTCGTTGCAGAGGTCAATACATTCATCGCAAACAAATACCGACGGCCCGGCGATCAGCTTTTTTACTTCGTGCTGGCTCTTGCCGCAAAAAGAGCAGTACAGGGTTTTTTCGCTGGAAGTGCCTTTTTTCTCGGCCATGTGCTCACTGCCCTTTAACAACTAGTTACGCGGATGATAACCAAATAAAAAAACGGCACCTACCCGCAAATAGGCGCCGTCACAACGGGGTCAAGACCCCGTCGTCGGATCAGGGGCGCTTGGAGATCACCTGATCAACCACGCCGTACTCTTTGGCTTCGTCTGCCGTCATGTAATAGTCGCGCTCGGTATCGCGCTCAATCTTGTCCAATGGCTGCCCGGTGCGCTCGGCCAGGATTTTGTTGAGCTGTTCACGCGTCTTCAGGATCTCGCGTGCCGCGATTTCGATCTCGGTGGCCTGCCCCTGACTGCCGCCCGAGGGCTGGTGAATCATGACCTTGGAGTTGGGCAGCGAAAAACGCTTGCCCTTGGCACCCGCAGCCAGCAGGAATGCGCCCATGCTGGCGGCCATGCCGGTACACAGTGTGGACACATCGGGTTTGATGAAGTTCATGGTGTCAAAAATCGCCATACCCGCGCTCACCGAACCGCCGGGCGAGTTGATGTAAAAAGAAATATCCTTGTCAGGATTTTCACTTTCCAGGAACAGCAACTGGGCTACCACCAGATTGGCAGTCTGGTCATTGACCGGACCCACCAGAAAAATCACGCGCTCTTTGAGCAGGCGTGAATAAATGTCATAGGAGCGCTCACCGCGGCCCGATTGCTCGATAACCATGGGAACCATACCCAGGGCTTGAATGTCCAAAGCGCCAGGCGCTGCATATTTCACGTTCATAGCGTCTCCAAAAAGGTCTACCAACTGTAACTAAAAAGTCGAATCAAAAAGCAAATGGGGCTTAGCTGCGGAACTGCAAGCCCCGCACAAGCCCCATTCACCGGATTGCCAGCTGATTAGTTCTGTGCCATCAGGTCGTCAAACGACAAGGCCTTTTCAGTCACTTGGGCTTTGGACAGCACAAATTCGGTGACGTTGTTTTCAATCACGATAGCTTCCACTTCGGCCATGCGGCGGTTGTCGCCGTAGTACCAACGCACCACATCGGCAGGCTTCTCGTAGCTGGCAGCCAGCTCATCAATGTGGGACTTGATCTGGTCCGGCTTGGCAGCCAGGTCGTTGGAGCGCACCAGTTCCGCCACCACCAGGCCCAGACGCACGCGGCGCTCGGCTTGGGGACGGAAGATGTCGTCAGGGATAGGCGCCTTGTCAGCGTCCTTGATGCCGCGCTGCTTCAGGTCGGCGCGGGCGCCTTCCACCATGCGGTCCAGTTCAGCTTGCACACTGAACTTGGGGAGGTCGAGTTCGGCCTTGGCAATCAGGGCGTCCATCACGGCTTGCTTGTTGCGGTTCAGTAGGCGGTATTTGACTTCGCGTTGCAGGTTCTTGCTGATGTCAGCGCGCAAGCCTTCCACGGTGGCGTCGGCAATGCCCAGGGTCTTGGCCAGAGCGCCGTCGACTTCAGGCAGATGTGCAGCTTCAATTTTCTTGACCGTCACCAAAAAGTCAGCGGTTTTGCCGGCAACGTCCTGGCCGTGGTAGTCAGCGGGGAATGCCAGCGGGAAAGTCTTGCTTTCGCCGGACTTCATACCACGGGTGGCTTCTTCAAATTCCTTGAGCATCTGGCCGTCACCCAGGATGAACTGGAAGTCGGCGGCCATGCCACCGGCGAAAGGTTCGCCGTCGATCTTGCCTTCAAAGTCCACCGTCACGCGGTCGGTATCCTGCGCGGCCGCATCGGCGGGGCGCTGGGCAAAAGTGCGGCGCTGCTTGCGCAGGATCTCAACCGTCTTGTCAATCGCGGAATCGGTCACTTCAGTGGAAATTTTTTCCACTTCTGCGGTGGACAGATCGGCAATCTTGACATCGGGGAACACTTCGAAGATGGCGTCAAAAGCCATTTCGCCTTCGGGCGAGGCTTCGGCCTCCGAGATGCGGGGTTGACCGGCAACGCGCAACTTGGCTTCGTTGGCGGCGGTGGCAAAAGCCTCGCCCACTTTGTCGTTCATCACTTCGTAGTGCACGGAGTAGCCATAACGCTGGTTGACCACGTTCATAGGCACCTTGCCGGGACGGAAACCGTCCATCTTCACCGTGCGTGCCAGTTTACGCAGGCGCAAAGCGACTTCGTTCTGGATGATGCCCACAGGCAGCGTCAGCGTGATCTTGCGTTCCAGCTTTTCAAGGGTTTCAACAGTAACTGCCATGGTCTATCTCCTAATGTGGGTTGAAAACAGGCGCCATCATCAAGCGACGGCACACTGTTCCGCTCTATCTATCAAGGTGGTGCGCGGGGGGGGACTCGAACCCCCACACTGTTGCCAGCGTCAGGACCTAAACCTGGTGCGTCTACCAATTTCGCCACCCGCGCAAAAAATACAAAGGGCCAGTGCCGCCCGGCAAGCTTTTTTGCCGCTTCACTGTCACCCATTCAAAATCGGTAAGCCAGCTAGTTTAACCTGCTGGCGGGGCATACTTGCGAATACGGAACCAGGCCGCGTACATCGCAGGCAAAGCCAGCAGGGTCAGCACGGTGGCGACGATCAATCCGCCCATGATGGCAACCGCCATCGGCCCCCAGAACACCGAGCGCGACAGCGGAATCATGGCCAGCACAGCGGCGGCGGCCGTCAACACGATCGGGCGCAGGCGGCGCACCGTCGACTCCACAATCGCCTCCCAGGGCGCAACGCCGGCGGCGCGGTCCTGCTCGATCTGGTCAATCAAAATCACCGAATTGCGCTGAATCATCCCCATCAGCGCGATGACACCCAGCAGGGCCACAAAGCCAAAGGGCCGGTTGAACAGCAGCAAAGCCCCTGCCACGCCGGCAATGCCCAGCGGCCCGGTCAAAAACACCAGCAGGGCGCGGCTGAAGCTGTGCAACTGCAGCATCAAGAGCGTGAAGGTGATGAACAGCATGACGGGGACACCGGCCACGATGGAGTCGGCGCCCTTGGCACTGGCCTCCACCGCACCCGCCACCACGACACGGTAATCCTTAGGCCATTGCGCACTGATGCCTTGAAGCGTGGGCATCAGTTCATGGGTGACCGTGGCGCCCTGCAGCCCCTCCACAATGTCACTTTGCACGGTGATGGCGTAGTCGCGGTTCTCGCGCCACATCACCCCCGGCTCCCAGACAAACACCGGTTTGGCGATTTGCGTCAAAGGGATGGACTTGCCCGAAGCCGTGGGCAAATAGGCGTTGCCGATATCCGTAATGGCCTGGCGCTCCTCCAGCGGCTGGCGCAGCACCATGTCGATCAGGCGGTCACCCTGCTGAAACTGGCCCACCGTGGTGCCCGTGAGCAGGGTTCTGGAAGCCTGGGCGATGGACTGGCTGGTCACGCCCAGCGCACGCGCCTTGGCCTGGTCCACCTCCAGGCGCAGCACCTTGATGGATTCGTTCCAGTTGTCGTTCACGCCTCGGGTATTGGGGCTGTGCCGCAGGGCCGCCTTGACCTGGTCGGCATAGCCGCGCAGCGCTACCGGGTCCGGGCCCACCACGCGGAACTGCACCGGGTATTGCACCGGAGGTCCGCTAGGTAGCAACTTGATGCGCCCGCGCACTTCCGGGAACTCCCGCGCCAGCAAGCCAGGTAGCTTGGCGCGCAGGCTTTCGCGCACCTTCAGGTTCTCGGGCAGGATGATGAACTGCGACACATTGGCTTGCGGAAAGATCTGGTCCAGCGGCAGATAAAACCGGGGCACGCCCGAGCCCACCCAGGTGGCGACACTGACCACACCGGCCTCCTGCATGACCCTTGCCTCAATACGCCTGGCGACATCCTCATTGGCAGCAAAGGCAGTGCCCTCGGGCGACCACACATCGACCATGATTTCAGGCCGGCTGGAATCGGGAAAGAACTGCTGCTGCACCTGGCCCATGCCCACAATCCCCAGCGCAAACACCAGCGCGGTGGCGCCTATGGTCAGCCAGCGGTGCTCCAGGCACAGGTTCAGAACACGGCGGAACGCCATATAGAACGGTGTATCGAAATGCTCCTGATTCGGCGCATCGCCCTCGCTGATCTGCGCCACATGGGGCTTGACCTTGAGCAGCACCGTGCCCAGGTAGGGCACAAAGTAGACCGATACGATCCAACTCAATATCAACGCGATCACGGTCACGGCGAAGATGGCAAAGGTGTATTCACCGGTCATGGACTTGGCCATGCCGATGGGCAAAAAGCCTGCCGCAGTAATCAGCGTGCCAGTCAGCATGGGCATGGCGGTGACCTCGTAGGCAAAGGTGGCGGCACGCACCTTGTCGTAGCCCTCCTCCATTTTGCGCACCATCATTTCCACCGCGATGATGGCATCGTCCACCAGCAGGCCCAGGGCGATGATGAGCGAGCCCAGCGAAATCTTGTGCAGGCCGATATCAAAGTACTGCATGGCCAGAAAGGTCACGGCCAGCACCAGCGGAATGGTGATGCCCACCACCAGACCCGGGCGGATGTCCAGGTGGTAACCCCGCAAAAACGGCTGCGGGCCGGGCTTGCGGTGCAGGCCCAGTGCGACAAAGCTCACCGCCAGCACAATCACAATGGCCTCCATCAGCGTGCGCACAAACTCGTTGACCGAACTGGCCACGGCCTCGGGCTGGTCCTGCACCTGCACCAGCGTGATGCCTGCCGGCAGTTCGCGCCCGATCTGGCCGGCTGCCAGTTTCAGCGCTTTACCCAAGCGGATGATGTCGCCGCCCTTTGCCATGGAGACGCCCAGGGCAATCACTTCCTTGCCCTGGTAACGCACCTTGACAGCCGGCGGGTCCACATAAGCCTGCCGGATGTCCGCAATGTCGCCCAGGTGCAACTGGTTGCCGCTGGCTCCGCGAATCGGCATGTCACGCAGCTGCTGCAAGCCCGTGAACTGGCCGGCCACACGCACCTGCACCGTATCCAGCGGCGTCTGCACCGCGCCGGCACTCTCCACCGCGTTTTGCTGGTTGAGTTGCGCCAGCACCTGGCCCATGTCCAGACCCAGCTGCGCCAGGCGCTTTTGCGAAATCTCGATGAATATTTTTTCGTCCTGGTCGCCGAAGAGCGCCACCTTGGCCACATCGGGCACGCGCAGCAGTTGCTGGCGCACGCTGTCGGCAAAGGTTTTGAGCTCGGCGTACTGGAAGCCGTCGGCCTCCAGCGCGTAAATCACGCCATAGACATCGCCGAAGTCGTCATTGAAAAACGGCCCCTGCACCCCCTGGGGCAGGCTGCCCCGCATATCGCCGATCTTCTTGCGCACCGTGTACCAGACGTTGCTGACCTCGGAGGCCTTGGAATAATCCTTGAGTTCCAGCGTGATCTGGGAAAGGCCCGGTTTGGAGTAGCTGCGAATCTTGTCCGCATAGGGCACCTCCTGCAGCGCCTTCTCCAGCTTGTCGGTCACCTGCTCGGCCATCTGCTGTGCGGTGGCACCGGGCCAATAGGTTTGCACCACCATGGCACGGAAGGTAAAGGGCGGGTCTTCGTCCTGCCCCAGCTGGAAATACGCGGCAATGCCCAGCACCATCAGCACCACCATGAGGTAGCGCGTCAGCGGCCCGTGCTCCAGCGCCCATTTGGAGAGATTGAAGCCTGCGGCGGTCGGTTCCTGTTGCATAGGGCTGCTCACCGGACTGCTGCAGAAGTAGGCACAACCGGCGCCGGCACGGGTTGCACAGCCGCGCCTGCGGGCCGGTACACCGTCACTTTTTGCCCTGGCGACAAGACATGCACACCCGCCACTACCACCTGCATGCCTGGCGAGAGGCCGCCGCTGACGACCACGTCGTTGCCATCCGCCGTGGCAATCGTGATGGGGTGGAGCTGGACCGTCATGCGGGCGCTATCCAGCACCCAGACCGCACTGCTGTTGCCGTCGCGCAGCAATGCGCTGGTCGGCAACTTGATCACCGGCTTGTCGCCATGGGCAAACGCTGCCGCGCTCACCGAGACCGTGGCGCCCAGGGGCAGCAGGTCTTGGCTGTCCATGGCGATCTTCACGCTGTAAGTGCGTGTCACCGGGTCGGCACTGGCGGCCACCTCCCGCACCTTACCCGGGTAAGTCTGCCGGCTGGCCCAGAGCGACACCTGCGCGGCCGAACCCACGCGCACCGCCTGCACACGGTCCTCCGGCACGGAGAACACCACGTCGCGTGCGCCATCCTGCGCAATCCGCACGATGGGTGTTCCGGCAGCAACCACCTGGCCCACCTCGGCTTCCACCGCAGTCACCACGCCCGACACATCCGCCACCAGCGTCGTGTACCCGGCCTGGTTGCCCTGCCCGGCCAGTTGCGCCTGGGCCTGGTCGAACTGGGCCTGCGCGGCTTTCAGGGTGGCTTCACGCCGCTCGAGCTCGGCGCCGCTGATGAAGTTTTGCTCGCGCAGGTCTTTGTAGCGGCGCAAGTCGGCAGCAGCCAGGTCGCGGTTGGTGCCGGCGGCGACCAACTGGGCCCGCGCCGCGTCCACCGAGAGTTTGTAATCCTGCGGGTCCAGCTGGGCCAGCACCGCGCCCGCCTTCACCCTTTGGCCCGGTTCCACCGGGCGGCGGATGATCTTGCCGGCCACCCGGAAGCCCAGGCGCGATTCGACCCGCGCGCGCACCTCACCCGCGTATTCGGCGCTGGCATGCTGCGTGTCTTCGCCCACGGTCATAAGTTTGACGGCACGCACCGGCTCGTCGGCAGGCACCGGCTTGGAGCAGGCAGACAGCAGGCACAGCGCGGCAAAGAGCGTGAGACCAAGAGAAACAGGCTTGCGGTACATGGATGGGGTGCCCTGAGAGATGGAATGAGACAGTGCGCGCGCCAATTTAATGACTCGCAGGTTAGTAATTAATTCTACGGGATACGGGTCGGCCATTGGCAAGGCAAAATCCAGCCATGACCCGCCCCCCCGCCGTTGCCCCGATCGACCATTACGAAAACTTCCCGGTGGCGTCGGTGCTTTGCCCCGTCCACCTGCGCACACCCATCGCCGCGATTTACCACTTTGCCCGCACCGCAGACGATATTGCCGACGAGGGCCTGGCCACGGCACAGGAGCGACTGGCCGACCTGGGTGCCTACCGGGCGCAATTGGTGCTGGTGGCGCAGGCGCCCGGAACGGCATCTGGGGCGCTGGACCCGCGCTGGGCCACTGTATTCGCCGCCTTGGGCCCAACCATCCACAGCCACCAGTTGCCGGTGCAGCTGCTGCACGACCTGCTGGACGCCTTTGCCCAGGACATTGCCAAAACCCGGGACCGCGCCGGCTACGCGGATGAAGCCGAGCTGCGCGACTACTGCCGCCGCTCGGCCAACCCGGTGGGACGCCTGCTGCTGCATCTGTATGGCGTGCACGACGCAGAGGCGCTGCGGCAAAGCGACGCCGTCTGCACGGCCCTGCAGCTGATCAACTTCTGGCAGGACCCCGGCGTGGATATTCCGCGCGGGCGCTTTTATTTCACGGCCGCCGCCCGGGCCCAACACCAGGTGGTCGAAGCCGATTTGCTGGCCCTGCGCCAGACACTGGCCATTACCGCCATGCTCAGGCAGTGCGTGCAGGAAGCCCGCGCCACCATGGCCGCAGGCGCACCCCTGGTGCACCGCGTGCCGGGTCGTGCCGGCTGGGAACTGCGGCTGGTGGTGCAAGGCGGCTTGCGCATCCTGGACAAGATTGAAGGCCTGCAGTTCGCCACGCTGCAGCACCGCCCCACCCTGGGCGCGCGGGACTTTGCGCTCATGCTCTGGCGTGCGCTGTGGATGTGATGGGCGCAGTGCAAGCCGCGTGTGTCGATGGGACAATACGCGCATGACCCCCGAACAATACGTCCAGGAAAAAGCCGTAGCTTCCGGCAGCAGCTTTTATTACGCCTTTCTGTTTCTGCCCGCACCCCGGCGCGCCGCCATCACGGCCTTCTATGCGTTTTGCCGCGAAGTGGATGACGTGGTCGACGAGATGACGGACGCCGGCGTGGCCGCAACCAAACTGGCCTGGTGGAACGGCGAAGTGGCGCAGGCCTTTGCCGGCCAGCCCAGCCACCCGGTGATGAAGGCGCTGATGCCGCACACCGCCACCTACGGCCTGGAGGCGCGCCATCTGCACGCCGTGATTGAAGGCTGCCAGATGGACCTGCAGCAAACCCGCTACCTGGATTACCCCAACCTGCAACGCTATTGCCACCTGGTAGCCGGCGTGGTGGGCGAGGTGGCGGCCCGCATCTTCGGCCAGACCGAGCCCGCGACCACCGCCTACGCCCACACCCTGGGCCAGGCGCTGCAGCTCACCAACATCATCCGCGACGTGGGCGAAGACGCGCTGCGTGAACGCATTTACCTGCCCATCGACGACCTCAAGCGCTTTGACGTCAAGGCCCACGAAATTTTGAAGCGCGGCTATTCGGAGCGCTTCACCGCGCTGATGCAGTTCCAGGCCGCGCGCGCCCACAGCCTGTACGACGAGGCGTTGGCACTGTTGCCGGCAGCGGACCGGCGTGCGCAAAAACCCGGCCTGATGATGGCCAGTATTTACCGCGCACTGCTGCGCGAAATCGAAGCGGACAACTTCCAGGTGCTGCACCAGCGCATCAAGCTGACACCGGTGCGCAAGCTCTGGCTGGCCTGGAAGGTACAAGCCCTGGGCCGGATGTGAAGACGGTTGCGGTGGTCGGTGGCGGCTGGGCCGGCCTGGCCGCCGCCATCAGCGCCACCCGGGCAGGCCACCGGGTCACCCTGTTTGAAACGTCACGCCACTGGGGCGGCCGTGCCCGCGCCCTGCCCGGCTCCGCGCCCGATGGCAACAGCACCTTGCTGGACAACGGCCAGCACATCCTGATTGGCGCCTATACCGACACCTTGGCATTGATGCGCAGCGTGGGCGTGGACCCGGACGCCACCCTCTTGCGCCTGCCGCTCACCCTGCTGTTTCCCGATGGCCAGGGCCTGCGCCTGCCGGACTGGCCCATGCCGCTGGACGTGCTGGTCGGTGTGCTGACGGCAGGCGGTTGGAGCGCGGCGGACAAATGGTCGCTGCTGTGCACCACCGGGCGCTGGCAGCTGGCGGGCTTCCGCTGTGATCCCCTTGTATCGGTTGCGGACCTGTGCAGCGGTTTATCGCCCGCACTGCTGCAAACCCTGATCGAGCCCCTGTGCGTGTCCGCCCTGAATACACCGGCAGACCGCGCCAGCGGCCAGGTCTTTTTGCGGGTGCTGCGGGACTCGCTGCTGGGTGGCCGGGGCAGCTCCAACCTGCTGCTGCCCCGCACGGACCTGTCCAGCCTGTTTCCCACCGCGGCTGCGCATTGGCTGGAGCACCAGGGCGCAACGCTCAAACCAGGACAACGCGTTGAACAACTGCGCCACCAAACCCGTTGGCTGGTCAATGACCAGGCCTTTGATGCCGTCGTCTGGGCCACCTCCTCTGCGGTGGCCGCCCGGGTACTGGCCCGCAGCGCGGGGGATGGCGATACCACTGGCGCCCTGCACCGCTGGGCGGCGCTGGCCGGTGCATTGCGCTATGAAAGCATTGCCACGGTCTATGTGCAGGCCGGCAACGCCCGCTTGCCTTTGCCCCTGCTGGCGCTACGCAGTTCGCCCCGGCATCCGGCGCAGTTTGTGTTTGACCGCGGCCAACTGGGAGGTCCCGCCGGCCAGCTGGCCTTTGTGGTCAGCGCCAGCAGCGACGAACGTGCCACATTGCAAGACCAAGTTGTGCACCAGGCGCAAAGCCAGCTCGCGGCATGGCTGCATGGCCAGGCGCTGACGGTGGTGCAAACCGTGGTGGAAAAGCGCGCCACCTTCGCCTGCACGCCAGGCCTGTTGCGCCCGCCGCAGCAGATCGCAGCGGGCCTGCTGGCCTGCGGTGACTACGTGGACGGCCCCTACCCGGCTACGTTGGAAGGCGCAGTACGCAGCGGACTGGCAGCGGGCCATGCCCTGGCAGGCACGGCCTGAAGCCGCACTAGACAAACAACAGGTCGCAGAGCTCGTCCATACCGGCCACGCTGATCTCGGGTTGCTGCGCAAAACTCCAGAGCTTGTCACTGCGGTTGATCCAGGCCGTCTGCATGCCAGCGGCCAGGGCCCCCAGCACATCCAGACTTTCATCGTCACCCACATGCAAGATCTGGTGCGGCGCCAGTTGCAGCTTGCCTGCTGCAGCCTGAAAAATACGCGCATCCGGCTTGGCCACCCCCGTATCGCGCGCACTCACCGAGCCGCAGAAGTAACGGCCTATGCCGATGCGTTCCACATCCGCATTGCCGTTGGACAGCGCCAGCACCGGCCAGCGTGCCGACAAGCGCCGCAGGGCAGACAGGCTGTCGTCAAACAGCTCCACCTGCTGGCGCGCGGCAAAGAAAACCTCAAAGGCAGGCCCCGCCAAGGCGGGGTCATCCCCACTGGCCAGCAGCCCCAGGCGAATCATTTCCTGGCGCTGAAAACTCAGGTCGTGGTGGCGTTGCGGCCAGGCGGCGGCTGCCTGTTCGCGCAAGGCATGGCGTTGTTGCGGGCTGGCAAACAGGGTGGCGGTGGCAGGTGCACAGTCCGCCAGCCATTCCTGCAAACGCAGCTCGGCCTGTGCAATGGTGGGCCAGACCGGCCACAAGGTATCGTCCAGGTCCAAGGTTATTGCCTGGATTCGTGAAATATCGAGCATAGGTGCGGGAGAATACCCTATGCCTTTTTCCCCCGAACCCTCCTACTCCCATGGTCAAACGCCACGCACTGCGGTGCTATGGTGCAACCTGGGCACCCCCGACGAGCCCACCCCCAAAGCGGTACGCCGTTATTTAGCCGAATTCTTGAGCGACCAGCGCGTGGTGGAAATTCCCCGCCTGCTCTGGCTGCTGATCCTGCACGGCATCATCCTGCGCTTTCGCCCGGCCAAGTCGGCCGCCAAATACGCCAGCATCTGGACGCCCGAGGGCTCACCGCTGAAGATCTGGACCAGCAAGCAGGCCCGGATGCTGCAAGACTGGCTGACCCGGCGCAACCACGAGATTCAAGTGCGCTGGGCCATGCGCTATGGCAGCACCTCCGTCGCCTCGCAGTTGGACGCCATGAAGGCCGAAGGCGTGACCCGCGTGCTGGTGGTCACCGCCTACCCGCAGTACTCGGCCACCACCACGGCCAGCGTGTTTGACGCGGTGTACCAATGGGCGCAAGCCACCCGCACCGTACCCGAGCTGCGCTTTGTTAACCACTACCACGACCATGCCGACTACATCGCCGCGCTCGCCGCCAGCGTAGAGCGCCATTGGCAGACGAATGGTCGGCCCGACAAACTGGTGATGAGTTTTCACGGCGTGCCCGAGCGCACCCTGCAGTTGGGCGACCCCTACCACTGCGAATGCTTCAAGACGGCGCGCTTGTTGGGCAACCAGCTGGGCCTGTCCAAGGACCAGTACCAGGTGACCTTTCAGTCGCGCCTGGGCCGCGCCAAATGGCTGGAGCCCTACACCGAGCCAACCCTGATTGCCATGGGCCAGGCCGGCGTCAAGCGCGTGGATGTGCTGTGCCCCGGCTTCACCAGCGACTGCCTGGAAACGCTGGAAGAAATCAACATGGAAGCGCGCGAAGCGTTTCTGCACGCCGGCGGCAAGGAGTTTCACTACATCCCCTGCCTGAACGACGACCCGGAGTGGATCACCGCGCTGTGCCATGTGACCGAACAGCATCTGCTGGGCTGGAACACGCTGGACACCATCGATCCCCAAGCACTGCAAACCAGCCGCGATGCTGCCCTGGCCCAGGGTGCGACCCGCTAAAACTTCGCCGGATGTACCCCCCGCTTTACCCGCTGCCCATCCGCGGTGGGTGAATTACACAATGCAGCACTATCATTCAAACCCATGAAAATTGCCGTCCACCGCCCCCTGGTTGCGCTTTGCGCCTTCGTCACCCTGGCTCTGGGGGCGTGTTCCGGCAAGACGGAGTCCGCAGGCTCCGGCGCTGCGCCCGCCAGCCCAGCCCCCACAGCCAGCGCACCGGCCGCTGCGGCCTCGGCACCGCTCCCACCGGTGACCGTCACCACGGTCAAAGCCCTGAAGCGCGATTTCCCGGTGACCTTGCAGGGCAATGGCGTGGTCAGCCCCTTGAACAGTGTCGACCTGCGCTCCCAGGTCACCAGCACGGTGTCCAAAGTGCATTTTTCAGACGGCCAATTCGTCAAAAAAGGGCAGGTGCTGTTCACACTGGACTCCCGTACCGACGAGGCCAACCTGGCCAAGGCGCGCGCGCAGCTGGTGAAAGACCAGGCCAGCCTGGCAGACGCCAAGCGCCAATACGAGCGGGCCCGGCAGTTGTTCACCCAGAACTTCCTTTCGCAGGGTGCGGTCGATACGGCGCAAACCCTGATGGATTCCGCTGCCGCCAGCACGGTGGCCGACCAGGCCGCCATCACGGCAGCACAGGTCGCCCTGTCCTTTGACCGCATCGTGGCGCCCGGCTCCGGCCGTGCCGGTGTGGTGAACGTGTCCGTGGGCAGCCTGGTGCAAGCCAATGTCACTCCGCTGGTCACCATTACCCAGCTCGACCCGATTGCGGTGGCCTTCAGCATCCCGCAACGCAATTTGCCCGACGCCCTGGCCGCCCTCAAAGGCAAGGGTGCGGTCGTCACAGCGCGGCTGGCCGACGGCGGAGGCAGCTTCAAGGGCCACCTGCAGTTTGTCGACAACGCGGTCAACGCCAGCTCCGGAACCATCCAGGCCAAGGCCGTGTTTGCCAACCCGGATAGCAAACTCTGGCCGGGCGCCTATGTGGAAATCGCGCAGACCGTGACCACGCTGGCCGACGCCACCACCATCCCGCAAGCAGCCGTGGTGCAAAGCGCACGCGGCACCATCGTCTATGTGCTGGAAGACGGCAAGGCACGCCTGCAACCGGTCAAGGTGGTGTATTCGGAGGCCGGCGAGGCCGCTGTCACCGGCATCAAGCCCGGCGAGCTGGTGGTCATGGACGGCAAGCAGAACGTGCGGCCCAACAGCCCGCTGGTGGAGCGCGCCAAAGAAGCCAAGAACGGCGCCTCCGCCCCCGCCGCGGCTGAAGGCAACAAAGCCGCCGCTTCGGCCGCCACCGGGGCGGCCAAGCCATGAACATTTCCGAGCTCTTCATACGCCGTCCGGTGATGACGGTGCTGCTCAACCTGGCCATCGTGCTGGCCGGTGTGATCGGCTACCGCAGCATTCCGGTGGCCGCCCTGCCCAGCTACGACACACCGGTGATCAATGTGTCAGCCAACTTCGCCGGCGCCAACCCCGAGACGATGGCCAGCGCCGTGGCGCTGCCGCTGGAAAAGCAGTTCCAGACCGTACCCGGCCTTAAAACCATCAGCTCGACCAGCATCCTGGGCAGCACCTCGCTGACGCTCGAATTTGACGAGGGCCGCAGCATTGATGCCGCCGCTGTGGACGTGCAGGCCGCCCTGCTGCGCGCACAACGGGCGCTGCCCGCCGACATGACGGAAACACCGTCCTACCGCAAGGTCAACCCGGCCGATGCGCCGGTGCTCCTGATCTCCATGCGCTCGCCCTCGTTGCCGCCCTCCGACCTGCAGGACTTTGCCGAGCATCTGATTTCCCCCACCCTCTCCATCCTGGATGGCGTGGCCCAGGTCAACGTGTACGGCTCCAAGCGTTTTGCCATCCGGGTGCGCGTCAAGCCGGAGGCCCTGGTGGCCGCCAATATGGGCCTGGACGAATTGAGCGCCGCCCTGCGCGGGGCCAACGTCAACACCCCCGTAGGCACGCTGGAGGGCCCGCAGCAAACCCTGGTGCTGCAAGCCAACAAGCAACTGCAAAACGCCGAGGGCTTTTCCAAACTGATCGTGGCCATGCGCGCAGGCAATCCGGTGCGGCTCAAAGACGTGGCTGCGGTGGAGGACAGCGTGGAGACGTTCAAGAGCCAGGCCACCTACAACGGCGAGGCCTCTATCACCCTGGCCGTGCAACGCCAGCCCGGTGCCAACACGGTGCGCGTGGTGGACGCTATTCGCGCAGCGCTGCCCGCATTGCAAAGCCAGATGCCGCAATCGGTGTCGCTGACCCCCATCAATGACCGCTCCCTCTCCGTGCGCGAGGCCCTGCACGACGTGACCCTGACGTTGATGGGCACCATCGCCCTGGTGGTGTTGGTGATCTTCCTGTTCCTGCGCCGCTTTGTGGCCACCGTCATCCCCACGCTCTCGCTGCCGGTGTCGCTGGTCGGTGCCGTGGCCCTGCTGTGGGGCATGAACTACAGCCTGGACAATATTTCGCTGCTGGGTCTGACGCTGGCCGTGGGCCTGGTGGTGGACGATGCCATCGTGGTGCTCGAAAACATCATGCGCCACGTGGAGCATGGTGAAGAGCCCTTTCAGGCGTCCTTGCGCGGCGCGCGCGAGGTGGGTTTCACCATCCTCTCGATCTCGTCCTCGCTGATTGCGGTGTTCATCCCGATCTTCTTCATGCCCGGCGTGATCGGGCTTTTGTTCCACGAGTTCGCCGTGGTGGTGGGTCTTTCCATCGTCGTGTCGGCCTTTGTATCCCTGACCCTGGTGCCGATGCTGGCCAGCCGGTTTCTTACCGACGACGCGCACAAAAAGCCGCCCGGCTACGTGGTCAAGTTGTTCGAGCGCGGCTTTGACAGCCTGCTGGGCGCTTACGCACGGCTGCTGGACAAGGCCCTTGCACACCACAAGCTGATGCTGCTGCTGGCAGCCGCCACCTTTGCGGCCACGGCCTGGCTGTTTATCGCCATCCCCAAAGGGTTTTTCCCGGAAGAGGACATTGGCCAGATACAGGTCTCCACCGAAGCCTCCGAGGACATCTCCTTTCCCGACATGGTGCGTCTGCAGGAACGCGCCGCTGCGGTGTTCCGGGCCGACCCGAACGTGGGCGCGGTCAACTCCTTCAATGGCGGCAGCAATGCGCTCAACACCGGGCGCATGTTCGTCACCCTCAAACCGCAAAACCAGCGCAAGCCCATGAAGCAAGTGGTGGAAGGGCTGCGCAAGAAACTCAAGGAGGTGGCCGGCATCAACGTCTTTATGCGACCGGTGCAAAACCTGCAGCTCGGCGGGCGCCCCAGCAAAGCGCAATTCCAGTACATCCTGCAAAGCGTCAAGGCCGATGAACTCAATGTCTGGGCCGGCAAGTTGCAGGACAAGCTGCGCGCCGACCCGCTGTTCCGTGATGTCACCAGCGACGCCCAGTTGCGCGCCCTGCAGGCCCAGCTCAAGATCGACCGCGACCGTGCCAACGCATTGGGTGTGTCGGTGGATGCAATCCGCTCGTCCCTGTTCAGCGCCTTTGGTGAGCGCCAGGTGTCCACCATCTACCTGCCGACCGACAGTTACAAGGTGATCATGGAGCTGGCCCCAGAAGCCAAGCAGGACGAACTGGCGCTCAATGCCATTTATGTGCGATCGTCGAACGGCGCACTGGTGCCCCTGTCGGCGTTTACCACGGTGGAGCGCTCGGTGGGTGTCACCTCCATCAACCACGTGGGCCAACTGCAGGCGGTCACGGTGTCCTTTAACCTGGCACCCGGCGCGGCCCTGGGGGACGCCACGGCCCGGATTGACGCGGCGCGCGAAGCCATCCAGTTGCCCACCTCGGTGATCACCAGCTACGGCGGCGATGCAGCCGTGTTCAAGAGTTCGCAAGGCAGCCAGGCCATTCTGATCATTGCCGCCCTGTTGGTGATCTATGTGTTGCTGGGCGTGCTCTACGAGAGCTTTATTCACCCGCTGACGATTCTGGCCGGCCTGCCCTCGGCGGCCGTGGGTGCGCTGGCCACGCTGATGCTGTTCGGCCAGGACCTGACGCTGATTGCCACCATTGGCATCGTGCTGCTCATTGGCATCGTAAAAAAGAACGCCATCATGATGATCGACTTTGCCCTGGACGCGCAGCGCCACCAGGGCATGACACCGCAGCAAGCCATCCGCGAAGCCTGCGTCATGCGCTTTAGGCCCATCATGATGACCACCATGGCGGCACTCATGGGCGCCCTGCCGATTGCGCTGGGCATTGGCGCCGGTGCCGAACTGCGCCAGCCGCTGGGCCTGGCCGTGGTCGGCGGGCTGGTGTTTTCACAGGCCATCACGCTGTTCATCACACCGGTGCTCTATGTCTTGCTGGACCGCTTCAGTGGCCACGGCCCGGTGCTGACACCCGAGGTTCCCCTGGTTGAGGACATGTCGGGCTGATGGAAAAAGTCCGCGTCGACAAATGGCTGTGGGCCGCGCGCTTTTACAAGACGCGCTCGCTGGCGACTGAAGAAGTGCACAAGGGCCATGTGCAGGTCAATGGCGCGGATGTGAAAGCCTCGCGCGAGGTCCGGGTGGGCGACAGCATTGTGGTGCTGCAGGCGCAGGTGCAGCGTACCGTGACGGTGCTGGGCATCAGTGAGCACCGCGGCCCTGCCCCCGTGGCCCAGGCCCTGTACGAAGAAACCGCAGAGAGCAAAAAGCGCAGGGAAGCAGAAGCGGAGCGCCGCCGCCTGAGCCCTGAGCCTGCACTCGCCATCGAAGGCGGCCGCCCCACCAAGCGCGACCGCCGCGATCTGCAAAAAGGTTGGGGAGACCGCTGGACCGCCTCCGTAGATTAGAGCGCGTGGGGGCTACAAGTTCCTGTGTGCCACGGGTGTCTCCGGCACCGGATAACCGGCTGTGCCAAAGGTGCTGACCACCGCCTTGTGGGTATCAAAGTACACCTGCCAGTAGTTGTCGGTATGGGTGTAGGGACGCACGCACAAGAGCGGGCCTTCGGGTGTGAACTGCAGGATTTCGATATCGGGTGCCGGCGTCGCAGCCACGTTCGGGATCGCCGTCACGGCCGCACGGAGGCGGGCCATCGCGTCCTTCACATCCACGCTGTTGGCCACCTTGGCCACGCAATCCACACGGCGGTAGGGCAGCGTGCTGAAGTTTTGTATCTGGCCGGAAAACACCGTGTTGTTACCCACGATGGTGATCACATTGTCCGGCGTGATCAGGGTGGTACCAAACAGGCCCAACTCCTTCACCGTGCCGGTGGTGCCGCCCACGGTCACAAAGTCGCCCACCTTGTAGGGGCGCAGCACCTGCATGAAAACGCCGGCTGCGAAATGCGACAGCAGGCCCCCCCAGGCGGTACCAATGGCCAGACCGGCACCGGCCAGCAGCGCGGCAAACGAGGTGGTCTTGACGCCAAAAATATCCAGAATCGCCATCACCAGAATGACGTTCAAGAGAACCGACAGAATCGACGTCAGGTAGTGGGCCAGCGTCTGGTCCACCTTGCCGCCACGGTTCAGGGCAGCACCCATCAAACGCAGGGCCAACCCGATCAGCCAGCGTCCGATAATCCACGCCGCCAATGCGCCTAGCAACTTCAGACCGAAGTCCGCCCCCTGTGTGGACAAAAATGTCCAGATCACTTCTGAGTTCATCGCAATTTCCTTTTCCCGATAGGTCAATAAAACCAGACCCCGGCGCCGGGCTGTATCGCCCGTGGCACACGCAGTCCGCACTCCCCCCTGAATGCAAGAAGTCTGTAAAGACGGGACTATTTGTATTGGGTCCAGTTGCAATGCCGCCGCAACAGGGCAAGGCAATCCGCTTGAACGGGCGCGTTTTTAGCAAAGGGCGCTAAGACGCACAATTAACAGGGTTGCTGTTGGGTGCGCTGCATGCACAGCGATCCGGCGCAGGGTGCTTAAGTTTCTGCCCAATGCCTGAGCAAAGTGTACGCCACGGCGTAGCGCGGCGGTGCCAGAAATTTGGCCTCCGGCTCGCCTGCCAGTGCCGCTTTCACGTCGTCGCGGCTCACCCAGATCGCATCTTCGATTTCCTCGGTTGCGATGCGCAATGCGTCACTCTGCACTTCGGCCACGCAGGCCAGCATGAGCTGGGCCGGAAACGGCCAGGGCTGGCTGGTCACATAGCGCACCCGCGTGGCCCGCACACCGGCTTCCTCGAACAGTTCGCGCGCAACCGCCTCTTCCATGGTTTCCCCCGGCTCCAGGAAGCCGGCCAGGGCCGAGTAACGCCCGGGTGGCCAACTCGCCTGCCGACCCACAAGGGCGCGCCCGCCGTGCTCGGCCAGCATGATCACCACCGGGTCCACGCGCGGAAAGTGTTCGCTCTCGCAGACGGTGCAGCGCCGCCCCCAACCCGCTTTATGGGCCTTGGTTGCGCCACCGCAGCGGCCGCAAAAGCGGTGCCGTCCGTGCCAGTCCAGCAGGCTGCGTGCCGCACCGTAAATGGCCATGTCTTGGGGGCCCAGAACCGACAGCACTTCCATCACGCGGGGCGAGCGGAACAAAGGCGCCTCGTTGGGCTGCTCATGCAGCACCACGAAATGCGCAGACCCGTCCAGCAGTCCCAGCAGGATGAGAACGGCATCTGGGTCCAGCGTGTTCACCGGGCCCCACGCCAGCGTGCCCTCGGCCGTCAGGAAGGGATCAAAGCCCACCAGGCTCAGTACGCGGGCCCGGGGATCCAGCCGCAGCGCGTACAGGGCGGCGTCATCGGCACGGAGGTGGTCGGCGCGGTCGAGGTGGCCGCCGCTAAAACCGGGTTGGTGAGGTGTCATGTGGGTGTCTGTGTGGAACGGAGTCATGGGCAGGTCGTGGTGAGGTCGTGCTTACAGCGCGATGGTGGTTGCGGCCCGGGCGGCACTGGCTTGCAATTCTGCCGGGCTCAGCTTGCCACTGCCCGCCAAGTCGGACACGGCCTGCGCAATTTTCTGTGCCCGCAGCAGGGAGGCCTTCTCATCGTCGGCTCCACACCCGCAACAGAACAAGGCCTGCTTGCCGGACATGAATTGAAAGGCGGCGGCCGGCGTCCAGTTCTGCCCCATGCCGGCCTTCAGCACGGCAATCGATTCCTCAAGGTCCGTGCCGGACGCGATCGCAAGAACGACACGGGCACACCACCGGGTCTTGGGCAACAGGGCGGGCGCGAGCGCTTTCTGTTGGGCCAGCTTTTGAATGGCCAGTGCTTTGCTGACTGCTGCGGTTTTGCTGATTGCCATGTCGTATGTATATCGGTTGTTTCAAGCCCCGAGTGTCGCATCTGCGCGCCGGGCAGCCCCCCGGCACCGGCTTCAACCTGCAGCCAGACCGCCACTGCGCAGCACCTGGGAGTCCACTGCCTGCCACAGCACAGCGGCCTGCGGCACCACCAGGCTCAGGCGCGCACGGGCGCGGGTGATGCCGGTGTAGAGCAGCTCGCGCGTGAGCACCGCCACGGGCTTGTCCGGGAGCACCAGGCACACATGCGCGAATTCCGAGCCCTGGGACTTGTGTACCGTCATGGCAAACACGCTTTCCACCGCATCCAGGCGCGAGGGCAAGACCCAGTGAATGCCACCCTGCCCGTCCGCAAAGGCCACGCGCAGCCCCTTGGCGTGCGGCAGGCACAGGCCGACGTCGCCATTCATCAGCGCCAGGTTGTAGTCGTTGCGGGTGACCATGACCGGGCGGCCTGCGTACCAGCCCTCGTCCTTGAAACCCAGCCCCGTGGCAATGCGGCGGTTCAACAGCTCCACGCCCCAGGGGCCTTCGCGCACCGCGCACAGCACCTGGAAGCCGGCAAAGGCCCTCAAGGCGTCCAGGGCCTCTGCATCCGTGGCACTTCCCTGCGTGTGCAGGCCGCGCACCAGGTCGCGCCAGTGGCTCCAGCCGCTTTTCACCAGCGCCGTGAGACGCGCGTCCTGTGGCTGCACCGCCGGCAGCCGGTCCACCACGGCCCCGTCGTTGGATGCCCATTCCGGGGTGCTGCGCCACAGGCCTTGGACGGTAGCGCAGGCCCCCGCGTTGACGGCCTTGGCCCAGATGCCAATGCCGCTGTCGTCTTTGAAGCGGCGGCTAAAGCGCAGCATCACGGTTTGCTGCGCCAGTGCGCCGGCGGCAGCCGGTAAAGCGGGTACCACCGGCACAGCGGCTGCCAGGGCCGCCGCAGACCAGGGGCTGACATCGGCACCGGCAAAGTCCTGCAGCCAGGCCACGGTGTCCGCCGTGTAATGGCCGGCTTCGGCCCCTTCGCACAATTGCGCCATCACCGCACCGGCTTCGACCGAGGCCAGCTGGTCCTTGTCACCCAGCAGCACCAGGCTGGCCGTCAGGGGCACGGCCGCTAGCAGGCGGGCCATCATCTCCAGATCGATCATGGAGGCCTCGTCCACGATGACCAGATCGACCGCCAGCGCGGGCGAGTCCTGGTCCGTCTGGTGGGGGCGAATCTGCAGCAGCTTGTGCAGCGTCACGGCCTGGGTCAGCGCGGCCGGGCGCAGGTCAGGGGGCAATTGCTCCACGGCCGAGGCAATCGACTCGCCCAGGCGCGCAGCCGCCTTGCCGGTGGGTGCGGCCAGAGCCACACGCAGCGCACGGCCTGTCTGCCGTGCGCCGGCTTGCAGCAAGGCCAGCAGGCGCACCACGGTGGTGGTCTTGCCGGTGCCGGGGCCGCCGGTGATCAGGGTCAGCCGCTTGCGCGCTGCCAGCGCACAGGCCACTTTTTGCCAGTCGGGCGCGCCCGCAGCCCCTGTCGCCGCCTGGGGTGGAAACAGCTGCTCCAGCAGCGCCGGGAGATTGGCCGGCACCGCGCACACCTGCTGCATCCGCGCAGCGATGGCCGCACGGATGCTGGCCTCCGCGCTCCAGTTGCGGCGCAAATAGAGCCGCGCGCCGTCCAGCACCAGCGGGCTGCCCTCGTCTGCCGCCCAGGGCAGGGTGGCCGCAGCGGCGGACAAGTCTGCCGGCAGCAGGGCCTTGAAGCGCAGGTCCCAGCCCAGCACGGCCACGCCCTGGCGGGCCAACAAGTCCAGGTCCAGGCAGGCATGGCCGCGCCCGAACTGGTAACTGGTCAGCGCTGCCAGCAAGGCATGGCGCGGGTCTGTGCTGGACTGGCGGCTCTGCAGGTAGCGGGCAAAGGCCTGGTCCAGGCCAGTCAGGGGCAGCTGCAAGGCGGTGCTGCGGGGCGCGGCGCCGCTGTCCGAAAGGAGGTCGGCGGGGGTATCGATGTCCAAGGGGGTGTCCGGGTGGGTTGCGGTGGACGTCATGCTGGCTCCTCGGTTTCGCAATTCGGTTCTGCAAAGGCCTGGTCCAGCGCCGCTATCAAGGCGCGCGGCGGCCGGTCAAAAAACACGCCGCCGCCCGCCTGGTCCATGCCGCGCAGGAACAGGTAGATGGCACCACCCACATGCAGGTCGTAGTCGTAGTCCGGCAGGCGGGATTTCAGCAGGCGGTGCAGCGCCAGCGTGTAGAGCGTGTACTGCACGTCGTAACGGTGCTCCAGAATGGCGGCCTGCAACAGCGGCTGCGCATACGAGGCCAGCCGGTTGGACTTGTAGTCCAGCACGTAGTAGCGGCCCTCATGCTCCAGCACCAGGTCCATGAAGCCGATCAGCATGCCTTCCAGTTGCAGCGGCTGCAGGGCGCTGCGCACTTGGCCCGGCAGCACATGGTGGCCGATCAAGGCGTCCAGGTGGCCCGCCGACAGCGCATGCACCGGCAACGTAAACGCCATTTCAGCCCAGGCATTGCGGCGGTCCAGCGCAGACAAAGACAGCGCGGAGGCCGCCTGATCCGTCGCCATGCCGTCCTCCAGGCCCGGCAGTGCCAGAGTGGATCGCACGATGGTTTGCATCCACTGCAGCAGCAGCGCCGTCTGTTCGGCGTCCAGCTTCAGGCGCTGCGCTTTTCTTTGCAGCAGCGTGGTCCATTCCTGCGCCAGCGCCGGTGCGGGCGCCTCGTCTGCCGCAGGCCAGCCGCGTTCAAACTGCCACTCCAGCAAATCGTGCAGCAGCGTGCCGTAGCTGCTGCCGGCCGGGAAGGCGTTGAAAGCGGGGATGGCTTGGCTGTCAGGCAGGGCAGCGCCATCGTCCAGGCCGGTGGCTGCGCTGCTGTCGATCAGCGCATCGTCAATGCGGTCGTCGCGCGTGGAGCCGGTCGCCGGGGCGTTCAGCGCCGGGTGTGCGAGTTCGCGCGTCAAGGCGCTGAAGCTGGCGGTCCACCAGCGGCTCTGCAGGCTGCGCCGGGCCTGCAGCACCGGCCGCCACACTTTCTGCTGCGCCACAGGCAGGTACTGCACCAGGTCCGGCGGGGGTGCCGTTTGCACGGTGATGTCGCCACAGGTGGCCCATACCTGGAGCCGCCCGGCCAGATCACCCGGCACCTGGCGCTGCAGCAGCTGCGACACCGCGCTCTTGACCACGGGCGTCTTGCCATCGACATCGCCCTTGACCTGCGCGATACCCAGCCACAGGGCACGCTCGGCCCGCGTCATGGCCACGTAGAGCAGGCGGATGTCTTCGGCCAGCCGCTCAGCGTCGTCTTTGCCGCTGTCTTTTTTCTCGGCCATAAAGCCCGAGACAAAGGGCAAAAACACCAGCGGGTATTGCAGTCCCTTGGATTTGTGGATGGTGATGACCTGCACCAGATCGGCATCGCTCTCCAGGCGCAGTTGCGCCGTGTCGCCACTGGCCTTGGGGTTTTGCAGCTGCTGCGCCAGGTAGCGCACCAGGGCCGCTTCCCCCTGCAGGCTGGCGCTGGCGGTTTGCAGCAGGTCGCCCAGGTGCATCAGATTGGTCAGGCGGCGTTCGCCGTCGTTATCCGCTGCGGGTACGGGGTTCAGCAGGCGGGAGGGAATGCTCTGGTCGTGCAACACGCGGTGCAACATGGGCAAAAAGCCCTGGCGCTGCCACACCGCCTGCCAGCCGTGGAACTTCTCCACCATCGCGTCCCAGGCTTCCTCGTCCTGAAAAAGCGCCTCCAGCACCTCAAACGACAGACCCCACAGCCGCGTGGCCAGGGCCGCGCGCAGGCCGGCAGTGGAGCGCGGGTTGGCCACCGCACCCATCAGGCGCCACAGGTCGGCCGCCTCCTGCGTGGCGTACACGCTGTCGCGCTCCGACAGGTAGACGCTGCGCACACCACGCCGGTTGAGCTGCTCGCGCAGGGCGCGCGCCTCGGTGCCGCTGCGCACCAGCACCGCCATCTCGCCGGGCTTGGCCGCGCGGGCGTTGAGCAGATGCACCATCTGCGTGGCAAACAGCTCGGACATGTCGCGCAGGAACACATCTTTTCGGGGCGGCTTGCCTTGCGCTGCGTCAGGCAGGCGATGCCAGACCGTCAGGGCCGGCTGCACAGCACCGGCCAGCGTCAGGGGCAGCACGTCGGGGTTGCAGGCCACCACCTGGTCAAACGGCACTTCGCCAAAGGGCTGCACGGCCGATTCAAAAACATGGTTCACCGCCCGCACCAGCGGCGCCGTGGAGCGGTAGTTGCCTGACAGGGTGTGAATGGCAGCCGCCTGGTGGCGGGCGGCCAGATAGGTGGCGAGATCGGCACCGCGAAAGCTGTAAATCGCCTGCTTGGGGTCGCCGATCATGACCAGGCCGGTGTCGGGGTCCGGGGACTCGCCGTAAATTTTGGACAGGGCACCGTACTGCCAGGGGTCGGTGTCCTGGAACTCGTCCACCAGCGCCACGGGGAACTGTTGGCGGATCGCTGCCGCCAGACGCCCGTCAGGGGCCTGCAGGGCCTGGTACAGGCATTGCAGCAGGTCCGAAAAGTCGAACTGCGCCAGCCGGGTCTTGGCACTGCGGTAGGCCGCAGCAATCTCGGCGGCCGCGTGGCCGAGCAAGCCGTCGGCCACATCGGGCTCGGCTTGCAGGTGGTGGCTCAGGGCTTCGATGTGGCCGAATGCGGGGTGTGCGGCGGCCTGGCTCCAGCCTTTTTCCAGCAGGGTGGCGGTACCAAAGCGCTGCAACAGGGTTTGTGCTGCGGTGCGGTCGGCCTTGTTGAGGGTGAGGATAGGTTCCCCCTTCGCCCACGCGGCCAGTTTGCCCGGCCACGCATTGAGGTAACCCTTGAGGGATTTGGCAGCAATCACACCGGCCAGCAGGGCAATCAGCTCGCCGTTACAGGCGCTGCGGGCTGCTGCCTCCAGCTTGTCGGTCACGGCTTGCCATTGGTCCCAGGCCTGCAACAGGGTATGCGGGTCTGTGCCTGCGGGCGCCGGGGGTGCCGGTGCCCGGTCGCTCAGAGCCCACAGGGGCAGCAGGTTTTTCAGCAAGGCGTCGGGCGTGGCACCCACGGGCTTGAGCGCGCCCAACTGGCTCAGCGGCAGGGCGTAGAACCAGCGGCGCCAGTAGTCCTGCACGGCGGCCAGGCGCAGCTTGTCGCTGTCTTCCACGCGGCTTTGCTGGAACAGGCTGGCGCTGTCGAAAGCGTGCTGCTTGAGCATGCGGCTGCTCCAGCCGTGGATGGTGAAAATGGCCGCATCGTCCATCCACTGCGCGGCCATATCCAGGCGGTGGGCGCAGACCGGCCACGCCGCTTCGGGAAACTCCTGGCGCAAGGCGCGCAGAAAGTCATCGGCCTTGGCCTCTGCACTGGCCAGGCCCTTGAAGTAGCCCGCTGCCTGGGCCAGGCGCTGGCGCACCCGGGCCCGCAACTCGGAGGTGGCGGCGTCGGTAAAGGTCATGACCAGAATCTGGGGCGGGTACAAAGCGCCGTCGGCACCCGCACCGGCGCCGGCACCTGCTTGTGCCGCAGGCCGGCCGTGGCCCAGCACCAGGCGCACATAGAGCGCCGCCAGGGTAAAGGTCTTGCCGGTGCCGGCCGAGGCCTCGATCACCTGCAGGCCATTGAGCGGCAGGGTCAGGGGGTTGAGTGCGGTGTTCATGCGTCCTTGCCTCCAGACGCCACCAGGGCGTGTGCCGCCATGGCGCCGTAAAGCTGCGTGGCCCACTGCGGCAACTCGGACTCCAGGTCCTGATAGCCCCCGAAAGCGCGGGCCAGGTAGGCGGACGCGCCGTGTTCGCCCTGGCTCATGTAGGTGCCCTCAAACGTCTGCTCGGCTGCGTCATGCGGATCCTTTTGTTTTTCCGGTTTGTCGGGCTTGTCCACGGCCATGCGCTCTGCCAGGGCCAGGGCTTGCAGATAGGCCCAGGCCGTTTTGCAGGCGACCGGCAGGGGCCGCTTCCAGGCCTCGCGGTAGGCGCGCACCAGGTCTTGCAGGATGTCCGTGGCCTGGCCGGCGCTCAGGGGCGCGAAAGTCACCTGCCCGTCCAGCCCCAGCTGCACGCTTTCCAACTGCAGGCCGCAGGCACAGGCCAACAGGTGGTTGACCCACAGGCCGGCCACGATATGGCCGCGTGCCGTCTGGTCCGGCGCACTGCCTTCGAGCACGGCGCCCAGGCGCTGGCCGATTTGCAGATACCGGGCCGGGCCGGAGGCGGGCGCGTCGGGGTCTTGTGCCGACCACAGGCCGTTCAGCGTGCCGGTAATGGCCATGCCGTCGATTTGCAGCGCAATGGCCACCGCCGGGCTGTCAAACGGGTAGTCGCTGCGCAAAGGATGGCGGTGCTCCAGCACCACCTGCAGCTCACGCGTGTAACTGTCGACCATGCGTTCGCCAAAGGCCGCCAGGGGCAGGCTGCCGGAGAGCCGGAGTTCGGCAAGGGCGCGTGCGGCATCGTCCGCTTTCAGCAAGGTCTGGCCGGCGTGGTGCTTCTCCAGGCCATTCAGGGCAAAGGGCTCCAGGTCCTGCACCGCTTCTTCCAGCTCCTCAAAGCGGATGCGCAACCGGGCCCGGAAAAACACCTCCACCGGCTGGCGCAGCAGTTGGCGCAAGTCGTCCACAGTCAGCGCCAGCGGAGGCGTGGCCTCGGGCGCGGCAGCGCCTGTCTGCGCCTGCGGCAAAGCGGTGGCGGCCGAGCCGCCGTGCAGCCGGGCCCATTCCGCGTCAAAGGTCTGGAAGGGCGCGCCCTGCAAAAAATACGCCTCGGAATAGGGCTGCAGCGGCTGCGCCACGGCGTGGCGCGGGGGCGTCCAGCCAGTGTTGAGGTAGTCCAGCAACTGGGCCACCAGCACCGAGGGCGGCTGCTCGGTGTTGTCGGTGGCGCGGTGGCCCTGCCAGCTGATGTAGAGGCGCTCGCGCGCCGACAGAATGGCTTCGAGAAAGAGGTAGCGGTCGTCCTCGCGGCGCGAGCGGTCCCCGGCGCGCCAGCTTTGGGCCATGAGGTCGAAATCGCGCGGCGCCGTCTGGCGCGGGTAATCGCCATCGTTCATGCCCAGCAGGCAAATCGCCTTGAAGGGAATCGAGCGCATGGGCATGAGGGTGCCGAACTGCACGCCGCCGCCGAAAAAGCGCTGGTTCAAGCCGCCCTCGGCGATCTGGGACAACCAGTGCTCGCGCACCACGTCCAGCGACAGGGGCGACTCCAACTGCGCTTCAGCACAGGCCTGCTGCCAGACTTCCAGCGGCTCCAGCAGGCGCTGGATCAGGCGCTCGTCGGCATCGTCTTCGGCCAGGAAGAAGCGCTCCACCAGCTCGGCCATGGTGCTGCACCATTGCTCGGGCGTTTTGTCGCCACTGAGCTGCGCAAGGGTCAGGCTGATGGCGTCCACCCAGTCCAGCAAATGGCTGACCAGGGGTGCGTCCAGGCTGCGAATGGCAGCCTGCGGCAGCGTGCCGCCCCACACACTGCCCTGCCCCACCGCGTACCCCAGCAACAGGCGGCGCAGGCCAAAGGCCCAGGTGTTCTGGTCGCGGTCGGGCACGGCTTCCGACAGGCCCCAGCGCTGGCGGTGCTGCGCATCCAGCCCCCAGCGCACACCGGCCAGGCCCAGCCAGGCTTGCAGCTGGGCGATGTCGGCCGGGCTCAGGCCGAAGCGCTTGCGCAC
>CANCER010000030.1 GCA_947375135.1 Comamonadaceae bacterium
CACCGGCGTCTGGCAGATGTCAGAAATGGTGCGCGCCGGCGAGATGACGCAGGCCGATTTCACCGCCGCCGAATCCGATATGCACCGCTCCAAGGGCAGCTGCATGACCATGGGCACGGCCAGCACCATGGCCAGCATGGTCGAAGCCCTGGGCATGTCCCTGCCCGAAAACGCCGCCATCCCGGCCGCCGACACAAGGCGCAACCGCCTGGCGCAAATGAGTGGTCGGCGGAT
This sequence comes from Comamonadaceae bacterium, assembly GCA_947375135.1. Classification (GTDB taxonomy): domain Bacteria; phylum Pseudomonadota; class Gammaproteobacteria; order Burkholderiales; family Burkholderiaceae_C; genus Allorhodoferax. The sequence continues at coordinate 235 of CANCER010000030.1, forward strand.
TGTGGAGATGGTGGAGCAGGACATCAAGATGTCCCAGATCCTGACCCGCGAAGCCTTTGAGAACGCCATCCGCACCAACGCGGCCATTGGCGGCTCCACCAACGCGGTGATCCACCTGATCGCGATAGCAGGGCGCATGGGCATCAAACTCAACCTGGAAGACTGGGACAAGCTGGGCGCGCAAGTGCCCTGCCTGTTGAACCTGCAGCCCTCGGGCAAGTTCCTGATGGAAGATTTTTACTACGCCGGTGGCCTGCCCGCCGTGATGCGCGAGATTCAAAGCCTGTTGCACACGGGCGCGCTGACGGCCAACGGCAAGACCATTGGCGAAAACATCGCCCAAGCGCCTTGCTACAACCGCGAGGTCATCAAGACCCCTGACGAGCCCTTCATGAAGGACGCCGGCATTGCCGTGCTGCGCGGTAATCTGGCACCCGATGGCGCGGTGATCAAACCCTCCGCCGCCTCAGCCCATTTGCTGCAGCACCGCGGCCGCGCCGTGGTGTTTGAGAACATCGAAGACCTGCATGCGCGCATCGACAGCGACGACCTGGACGTGGATGAGCACTGCGTCATGGTGCTCAAGAACTGCGGCCCGCGCGGCTACCCCGGCATGGCTGAGGTGGGCAATATGCCGCTGCCACCCAAGGTGCTGAAAAAAGGCATTACCGACATGGTGCGCATCAGCGACGGCCGCATGAGCGGCACGGCCTATGGCACGGTGGTCTTGCACACATCCCCCGAAGCGGCGGCCGGCGGCACGCTGGCCCTGGTGCAGAACGGCGACATGATTGAACTCGATGTGGCAGGCCGGCGCCTGCATCTGGAGGTGAGCGACGAGGTGCTGGCCGAGCGCCGCAAGCTGTGGGTGGCACCCGAGGCGCCCAAGCGCGGTTACCAGAAGCTGTATGTGGAAACCGTACAGCAGGCGCACCTGGGTGCGGACCTGGACTTTCTGGTGGGCGGTAGTGGTGCCGGCATCCCGCGCGATTCGCATTGATGCGGCCCGCGTTGATTCTGAAAACTGCGTTGATTTTTACAAAGCACTGAATGACACAAGAACACAACAACCTGATCAACGGCGAATGGGTGGCAGGCCAGGCCTATACGCCCAACATCAACCCGTCCAACACCGCGGATGTGCAGGGCCACTACACGCAGGCCAGCGCCGCGCAACTGGACGCTGCCGTGCAAGCTGCACGCGCGGCCTTTGCTGGCTGGTCGGTCTCCGGCATCCAGGCACGCGCCGATGCGCTGGACAAGATCGGCACCGAGATCCTGGCGCGTCGTGAAGAGCTGGGCACACTGCTGGCGCGCGAAGAGGGCAAGACCAAACCCGAAGGCATTGGCGAAGCGGCGCGTGCCGGCAACATCTTCAAGTTCTTTGCCGGTGAATGTTTGCGCATGGCGGGCGAGACCCTGCCCTCAGTGCGGCCCGGCATTGGCGTGGAAGTCACGCGCGAGCCGCTGGGGGTCATCGGCATCATCACGCCCTGGAATTTTCCCATCGCGATTCCGGCCTGGAAGATTGCACCGGCCCTGGCCTATGGCAATTGCGTGGTGTTCAAACCGGCCGATCTGGTGCCGGGCTGCGCCTGGGCGCTGGCCGAGATCATCAGCCGCAGCGGCATCCCGGCGGGCGTGTTCAATCTGGTGATGGGCCGCGGCAGCGTGATTGGCGACCCGCTGGTCACCCACCCCGGCATCGATGCGATCAGCTTCACCGGCTCGCAGGCCGTGGGCAACCGCATTGCCCTGCAGTGCGCCACCAGCCTGAAGAAATTCCAGCTGGAAATGGGCGGCAAAAACCCGCAGGTGATTCTGGACGATGCGAACCTGGCACAGGCCGTGGAACTCAGCGTGCAAAGCGCTTTCTTCTCCACCGGACAGCGCTGCACCGCGTCCAGCCGCTTGATCGTGACCGAGGGCATCTACCCGCAATTTGTCGAAGGCATGAAGGCCCGCATGGCGACGCTGAAAATTGGCGATGCGCTGGAGGCCGGTATCGACATCGGCCCGGTGGCGTCGCTTGCGCAGCTGGAGCAGGACCTGGGTTATGTGGGCATCGCGCAGGGCGAGGGTGCCACGCTGGTGTGCGGAGGCGCGCGCCTGCAACGCGCAAGCGAAGGCTTCTACATGCAGCCCGCGCTGATCACCGACACCACAGGGGCCATGCGCATCAACCGCGAAGAGGTGTTCGGCCCGGTGGCCAGCATCATCCGCGTCAAGGACTATGACGCTGCACTGGCAGAGGCGAACAACACGCCTTTCGGCCTGTCGGCCGGCATTGCCACCAGCAGCCTGAAATACGCCACCCACTTCAAACGCCATTCGCAGGCCGGCATGGTGATGGTCAACCTGCCTACGGCCGGCGTGGACTACCACGTGCCCTTTGGCGGACGCAAGGGTTCCAGCTACGGCCCGCGCGAGCAGGGACGCTATGCGCAGGAGTTTTTCACCATGGTGAAGACGGCCTATACCGGCATGTGAGCCGTCTGTCTCTGGGCCGGCTCGCATGCCGGCCTGAGGCCCCAGCACCATCCCAACCCATTACCCACGAGCCAGAACGCCATGACTACACGCGCAACACCACGCTACCAGGGCGTGTTTCCTGTGGTACCCACCACCTTCACCGAAAGCGGCGCACTTGATCTGGAGAGCCAGAAGCGCTGCGTCGATTTCATGATTGACGCGGGCTCCAACGGCCTGTGCATCCTGGCCAACTTCTCCGAGCAGTTTGTGCTGTCCGACGCCGAGCGGGAACTGCTGACCCGGACCATGCTGGAACATGTGGCAGGCCGCGTGCCGGTCATCGTCACCACCACGCACTTCAGCTCGCTGGTGTGTGCCGAGCGCAGCAGGCAGGCGCAGGATCTGGGTGCCGCCATGGTGATGGTGATGCCGCCCTACCACGGCGCCACCTTCCGCGTGCCCGAGCCGCAGATCTACAGCTTCTACCAGGCGGTGTCGGACGCTATTCAAATTCCGATCATGATCCAGGATGCACCGGCCAGCGGCACGGTGCTATCTGCTGCGTTTCTGGCGCGCATGGCGCAGGAGATTGAGCAGGTTTCCTATTTCAAGATTGAAACCGCGGGTGCCGCCTCCAAGCTGCGCGAGCTGATCCGCCTGGGTGGCGACGCCATCGAAGGCCCCTGGGACGGCGAGGAAGCCATCACGCTGATGCCGGACTTGGATGCCGGTGCAACGGGCGCCATGACCGGCGGCGGCTTCCCGGATGGCATCCGCAAGATTATGGATGCCTATGCTGCCGGGCGGCGTGAGGAAGCCGCGCAGGCCTACCAGGAATGGCTGCCACTGATCAACTACGAAAACCGCCAATGCGGTCTGCTGGCCGCCAAGGCGCTGATGCAAGAAGGCGGCGTGATTGCTTGCGAGGCACCACGCCACCCGCTGCCGTCGATGCACCCGGACACGCGCGCCGGGTTGATTGAAACGGCCAAGCGGCTGGACCCGCTGGTGCTGCGCTGGGGCAAGTAATTGGAGCCCCAGGCTGGGGCGCTGTGCACGACGTTGGCTACCTGGATGGGGCAAGGGCCACTCCCCGAAGACTGCGCGCGGGCCGGGAAGCTTTCAGAGGCCGTTAGCAAGTCCGCAGTGGGCATCCATTCCCATGAGCCTGCGCTTCCTTCTTGATATCTGGCGCGTCGCGGCAAGGTCGGCCCAAGCCGGGTTCCCCTAAGGGCCCGCCGCTGCCTCAGCTACAACGCCGTCCAGGCTCCATCGTTCGCATTGGAGCGGATCACCGCATCCACAAACTGCAGACCCAACAGGCCATCCGTAGCGTTGGGGAAATGCAGGGCCAGCGGCTCGGCAGTCTTGCCGGCACGACGTGCCGCAATCGCCTGCGCCGCATCCGAATAGATATTGGCAAAGCATTCGTGAAAGCCTTCCGGATGACCGGCCACGATGCGGGAGGAATGAGCCGAGAGGGGCAGGGTGCCGGGGCCGTTGGGCGTGCGCGTTTGCGCCGGTGCGCCATGGGGCTTGTAGCTGAGCAACTGCGGAATCTCCTGCTGCCATTCCAGGGTTCCCAGTGAGCCGCTGACGCGGATACGCAGCGCGTTTTCCACACCGGTGGCCGCCTGCGTCACCCAGAAGCTGCCGCGCGCGCCGTTGCCCATGCGCAGCATGGCACCAGCGTAGTCGTGCGTCACACGCGTAGGCACCACGGTGCCGACCTCGGCCGCCACCTGCGCCACTTCCAGCCCGGTGACAAAGCGCAGCAGGTTGTGGGCGTGGGTGCCGATATCGCCCATCACCAGCGAAGGGCCGCCGCGCGCCGCATCATCCTTCCAGGGTGAGCGCGAAATGCCAGGCTGGGAGCGGCCGCCCTGCACGTATTCCACCTGCACCAAGCGGATATCGCCCAACTCCCCAGCCGCCACCATGGCACGCGCCTGGCGCACCATGGGGTAGCCCGTGTAGTTGTGCGTCAGGCAGAACACCAAACCGCTGTCCTTGACCTTTTGCAACAGCACCTGCGCCTCGTCCAGCGTGTTGGTCATGGGCTTGTCGCAAATGACGTCCATGCCGGCGTTCAGTGCCACCATGGAGAACTGGAAGTGGCTGTCGTTGGGCGTCATGATGGCCACCACGTCGGCGCCATCGGCGCGCGCCGCTTCACCGGCAATCAGGGCCTCGCCGTCGGCATAGCAGCGGTCTGCGGCAATCCCGAGTTCGCGCCCGGCCTGTACCGAGCGTTCGGCATTGGACGACAGGCAGGACGCCACCAGTTCGTAGCGGTCGTCGATGCGGGCGGCCTGGCGGTGCATGGCACCGATAAAGGAGCCGGGGCCGCCACCGATCACGGCCAAGCGCAGGCGCCGGCCCAGCAGGGAAATCACGGGGTTCAAGGACATGTCTCGCCTCTTTATTTCTTGAAAAATATCCAGGCGAAAAAAAAGCCGCCTGTGAAGAGCGGCTAGTTTGGCAGATTTACTGCGGGCGGCGCGGCGTCATGGGCCCGCGTCCTTCGATGTGGCGGAAGTTGATGCGGCCCTTGCTCAGGTCGTAAGGCGAGAGCTCCAGGGACACGCGGTCGCCCGCCAGAATCCGGATGTGGTTCTTGCGCATCTTGCCGGCGGAGTAGGCGATCAACTGGTGACCGTTGTCCAGGGTCACGCGAAAGCGCGTGTCTGGCAGCACTTCGTTGACAACGCCCATCATTTCAATCAGTTCTTCTTTAGCCATGGTTAGATCCTTAAGCTCTCTATTATCGTACGTTTAGTGGGTGCGTGTCTTGGCATGTACCCAATCGATGCCCTGGGCCAACGCATAGTGGGCTGCAGCATCGTGTGTGGAAAAGTCATCGCAGAAACGCATGACGCGGTCGGTGGTGGCGCTACCGCTTCCGCTGGCAATGGAAACCTGGGCTCCAAAGCGGCCGCTGGTAAGCGGCTGGGGGCAGGCCGCAATGCGGTATTTGCCCATGGTGACGGGGGACAGTAGCGAGAAATTATTATTCTGAATCATAAAAAACACATAGAAAACACATTGGCACGCGTCGCTGGCAGGGACTTCGTGCAGAAAAAAAGGGGAGAAATAACCGCTGGGCCGTGAGAGTGCTGCGCGGTGCGCTTTGAAATTACTGAACGGACGACCTCTCTGCCAGGGGCCGGTGCAGTGTTGCGTGTGATGAATTGCCGAGGTGGCAAACCGCAGATATGCACAGTCTGTTCGCATGAAGCGACTGGTTAATGTAACACGGTTACCAAAACAGGGGGAGATAATCGCATTATGAAGAAACTCTGCATTCTCGAAAACGACGATCTGTCGCCTGAAATTGCGCCGCTCTACAAGCGTTACGGCGCTATGTTCGAGCGCCTGTTCCGCGATGCCGGCGCTACCGACTGGCAGTTTGATGTGTTCCATACCCCTGCCATGGAATACCCGGAGTCCTTTGATAGTTATGACGCCGTGCTGCTGACTGGCAGCAAAGCGGACTCGTTTTCAGATGCTCCCTGGGTGGTGGAACTGCGCCGCCGTGTCACTGAGTTGCTGGAGCAAAAGAAGAAACTGCTGGGCATTTGCTTTGGGCACCAGTTGATTGCCATCTGTCTGGGTGCCAAAGTGGGGCGCGCTCCGCAGGGCTGGGGCGTAGGACGCATGTCCTACGACTGGCATGCCGCTGATCTGCCACTGGCCCCGGAAGACAAGAAAATGTCGTTGCTGGTCAGCCACCAGGATCAGGTGCTGGAACTACCGGAAAACGCGGTGCTGCTAGCCAGCAATGCGCATTGCCCTGTGGCCGGTTATGCCGTGGGCGAAGAGGTGTTTTGTGTGCAGGGTCACCCGGAATTTGTGGAAAACTACAGCGCATTTTTAATGGACAAGCGCCGTGACATGCTGGGCGAAGATCTGTACAACAATGGCGTGAAAAGTCTGGTAAAGGGCCACGACGGCCTGCACGTCGCCCGCATGATGAAGGCCTTCGTAGACGCCACATAGGTCAAGCTGGTTGGCGCAGCACCTGCGCCAACGCATCCCCCTCCATCGAACGCGCGGCACCAAAGCCTGCCACCTGCCGTGCGCCAGTCACCGCAATGGCAACAAAGCGGAAATCACCCAGCTGCGTCATGTACTCCACATCCGCAAAGCGCTCCAGATAGGAGGCCCGCGCGCCGAGCCATGCGGGACTGTTCACTTCCAACACGGTAGCCACACCGTCCAGTGTGACACGCGGCAGGGCATGCACCGGCTCGCCCTCCACCTCGGCTTGCATCACCATCAATGACACACGTGGAGTGCGTTCCAGATTGCGTGCATGGGGCGCAAGACCACTGACATGAATGACCAGGGTACCGTTGCTTCCATCGATGGCAAACGGAACCATGGACACAAAGGGCAGACCCTGCGCGTCCAGTGTGCCCAGAGCGGCTACACGCTGTGTGTTCAACAGGGCACGCAGGGCAAGGGTCAAACGGGGTTCGTGGGTCATGGTGCAGGCAATGGACTGGAGAAGACGACGTTATAGCCCAGGACCACCATCCGGCATGCCCGCAAAAGGCAAACCCCCGGGGCAGATGCTGCGCCGGGGGTTTGTCTCTGCAATGTCCCGCCTTATGGGCGGGGGCTGCGCAAGGGGTGGCTTGTGACCGGTCTTGCTTTGTGCTGTGGACCTCAGATATGTTTAGTGTAGAGGGACGGGTGAGGCAGCAAATTGCGTTGTTGCGCGCGTGCGGAGTATTTTTGGCATAATCTGCCAATATTTTTAAAATTACGAACAATTAAATGACAATAGACCGCTACGACCGGCAAATTCTGGAAGTCTTGCAATCCGATGGCCGCATCAATAACCAGGATCTGGCAGACCGCATTGGCCTGTCGCCCTCACCCTGTTTGCGCCGGGTTCGTGCGCTGGAGGAGTCAGGACTCATCGTGGGATACAGGGCGCTGTTGGATGCACGCAAGCTGGGCCTGACGTTGATGGCGCTGGTGCACATCTCCATGGACCAGCACACACCCGAACGCTTTGCCAATTTTGAGGGCTCGGTCAGCGTATTGCCCGAGGTACTGGAGTGCCTGTTGATCACGGGGCAGGACGCCGATTACCAACTCAAGGTCATGGTGCGCGACATGGACCATTACCAGACTCTGCTGCTCGAAAAAATCACACGCATCACCGGCGTGACCGGTGTACACAGCAGCTTCGTGCTGCGCCGCGTGGTGGACAAGACTGCGCTGGCGCTTGCTTAACAGGAACCTCACGCATGTGCCTGATTGCCTGGAACTGGGAGCCCGAGAGTCATACGCCCTTGCTGCTGGTAGCAAACCGTGACGAGTTTTATGCCCGCCCTGCCAAACCATTGCACTGGTGGGACGGCGGACAAGTGCTGGCTGGCAGGGATATGCAAGGCGGTGGGACCTGGCTGGGTGTGGGACGCAGTGGGCGCATCGCTGCATTGACCAACTACCGTCTGCCTGTGAATGACCCCCGGATAAAGCCCACGCGCGGAGCGCTCGTAACTGATTTTCTACAAGGGGACTTGGATGCAACCAGCTATCTGGCTATGCTGGTCGCGCGCGCCGATGACTACAACCCGTTCAACCTGCTGGTGTGTGATGGCCAGCGGCTGATGGGGCTGGAAAGCCGCAGCAAACAGGTGATAAGCATGGCGGCAGGCTTGGGCGCTGTCTCCAACGCCGACTTTCACACACCCTGGCCCAAAGTGACGCGCTTAAAGTCCGGACTACAGGCACAGTTGCAGGCCAGGCGCACGGAAATGATGGACTTGCTGCCCCTGTTGCGGGATACCACGCTGGCAATCGACGACGAGTTGCCACAAACCGGCGTTTCTTTGGAATTAGAACGCATGTTGTCTGCCACCTTTGTGACATCTGAGCACTACGGAACACGCGCTTGTAGCGTAATCACACTGCAACGAAAAAAGCTCATGTTTATTGAGGAAAGTCATGGTCCACGTGGCATGCTTGGAGTGGCGCAACAGTTTTTCACCATATAAATATCCAGTCCGGGCTTCACTAGCTCTGTTGCGCGCCGTCTAGGTCCACAGACTGTTTGCCGCTCGTTGAAAAGCCAGCGGCATTTTTTTTGGGTCTTGCAGAAGCGCAAGCTAGGGCCAATAATATTCTGTGAAGGGACGGTTTCGGGGGGGTCTGTGACCCCCATTACTTGCGCAAGAGCCCCATATGAAGGCCCAGTCATGAATACATTGGATTCCATCGCAAAGCCAACGATTCTTGTTGTCGACGACACGCCGGATAACCTCACGCTTGTCAGCAGTCTTCTCAGGAAAGACTACCGTGTCAAGGTCGCTATCAATGGCGAGAAGGCCTTGAAAATTGCCTTTTCAGAGACTCCACCTGACCTGATCCTGCTGGATGTGATGATGCCGGTGATGGATGGATACGAAGTGTGTCGACAATTGCGCGCCAATTCACGGACCGCACGCATTCCAATTATTTTTCTGACAGCCAAATCCGAAGTGGAAGATGAACGCAAGGGCTTGAGTCTGGGTGCTTGCGACTACATCATCAAACCTATCAGCCCGCCTATTCTGGAAGCGCGCGTCAAGACCCACTTGGCAGCAAAAGCCTATGCCGATTTTTTGACTGACAAGGCTGCGTATTTGGAAAGTGAAGTGGCACGGCGCACGCATGAAGTGACTGCAATTCAGGACGTCACGATTCAAGCCATGGCTTCTTTGGCTGAAACCAGAGATTCCGATACAGGAAATCACATCCGAAGAACCCAGTTTTATATCAAGGCGCTGACCAGCAAACTAAAAAACCATCCTCATTTCAGCGCTTATCTGAGTGACAGCGTTATGGAGATGATTTTCAAGTCCGCACCCTTGCATGACATCGGTAAGGTTGGGATTCCGGATCGAATCCTGCTCAAACCTGGTCGCTTTGATGTGGCCGAATTCGAAATCATGAAGACCCACACGACTCTGGGCCGTGACGCGATTCAGGCCGCAGAAAATTCACTCGGGCTTGAAGTGAATTTTTTGTCTATTGCCAAGGAAATTGCTTACGGTCACCAGGAAAAATGGGACGGATCCGGCTATCCCGAAGGCCTGAAGGGCGAAGCCATTCCCATCTCGGCACGACTCATGGCGGTGGCCGACGTATACGATGCACTCATCAGTCGGCGGGTTTACAAGGATCCCATGTCGCATGAAAAAGCCATTACCCTTATCGGAGAAGGCAAGGGCTCTCACTTTGATCCCTATATGGTGGATGCGTTTTTGGCGATACAAGATGAGATCAAGGCCATTGCCATCCGTTATGCCGATCCGGACCCCATTTAGTAAGCGTCAGGCAACTCGATTTTGACTTCCAGTATTTCCAAATTATCCTGACGCTCCAGGTTGACCTTGATGTCATTGAGATTAATCTTGATGTATTTACTGATCACGGCCACCAAATCTCTTTGCAAATCCGGTAAATAGTCAGGTCCTGAGGCATTGCGACCACTGCGCTCGTGCATCAGAATCATCTGCAGGCGTTCTTTGGCAACCGTCGCTGTTTTCTTTTTTTCGCCTAGAAAAAATGGAAGAAAAGTCATGGCTTATTTACCTCCGAACAGGCGCTTAAGCAAGCCTTGTTTCGGCGCGTCAATAAAACGTATGGGCATTTCTTCGCCCAGAAAACGTGCTACCAAATCCTTGTAGGCTTCTGACACATCGCTGCCCTGCAAATGCACCACAGGCACACCTTGATTGGAGGCTTGCAGTACCGATTCGCTTTCGGGAATGACACCAATCAACGGGATGCGCAAAATGTCGGAAATGTCTTCTAGTGACAGCATCTGTCCCTGGTCCACGCGTGCGGGGTTGTAACGCGTGATCAGGAGGTGTTCTGTAATGGGTGCAGCGCCTTCCATTGCACGTTTGGTTTTGCTTGCAAGCATGCCTAGAATGCGGTCCGAGTCACGTACTGAAGATACTTCCGGGTTGGTGACTACCAGGGCTTCGTCGGCAAAGTGCATGGCCATCAGTGCACCGGTTTCGATACCTGCGGGCGAATCACAAACAATGAATTCAAACCCCATCGTGTTCAGATCGGCTAGCACTTTTCCGACGCCGTCCTGTGTCAGTGCATCTTTGTCACGTGTTTGAGAAGCAGCAAGTACGAACAGGCTTTCACATTGTTTGTCCTTGATCAGGGCTTGATTAAGATTTGCTTCGCCTTGAATCACATTGATCAAGTCGTATACGACGCGACGCTCACAACCCATGATCAGGTCTAGATTTCGTAAACCCACATCAAAATCGATTACTGCTGTTTTGTGCCCTCGCAATGCTAGGCCGCTTGCAAAACTGGCACTGGTAGTGGTTTTACCTACACCACCTTTGCCGGAGGTCACCACAATGATTTTTGCCATGCTTGCGTGTTCTTTCGTTTAATAAATTTAAATTCTAATTTTTTAGCGGCTCTATCAACAGTTTGTCCTGTCCGCCTTCGCTGGACAGACGGACCTGCGCTGGCTTACCTGCCACATTGGTTTGCAGCGGATTTTCACTGGTTCTGTAAACACCTGCAATTGAGATCAATTCGGGCTCCATACAGAGAGAAAAAATACGCGCTGACACGTTGCCTCGTGCACCCGCCATGGCTTTACCACGCAGTGGCGCATACACGTGAATATTTCCATCAGCAACAATTTCCGCACCTTGATTCACCATGGCCAAGACAACCAGATCGGCACCCCGTGCATAAATTTTCTGGCCCGATCGAATCGGTTTTTCTATCACCATCGTGCTAGGTCCTGCTACTTCTCGAACAACCTCAACGACTGTTTGTGCCTGGATTTTTGTAATTTTTTTTATTTTGCTGATTTCAGGCTGGACTTGAACCAGACCTGCTTGGATCAGTTTTTCGGTCCAATGAACCGGTTCTCCACGGAATGCCAAGGGTACCAGTTTGCAAGACCTCAGGCTTTCAAGCAAAGGTCCTGTATTGGTCCATTTTGAGTCACGTTCTATAGCATAAAAATCAAGAACGACTGGATCCTCGTCAAAAAAATGGGGGCTTTCTCCCCGTTCGCCGTACTGCTGGCAAAGATCTCGCGCAACAACATCCCAGCTTTCCGACTTCAGCAACAGGGCAACCAGCGGTAGCTGGGCACTCTTGATTTCAAAAGTAGCGTTGCTTTGCGCAGGTGCTTTACCGGAAGGGTGAACGGACATGGGATGCAACTTTACCTGTGGCCTCAATAAAACAGACCAAATCTTACTTGATCGTGGTCCATAAAACAGCTTTCCGGGGTGACAACTTTTTTGTTTTTTTCGGAGGGGACATGTCCTGTCTTCTTATCTTCTTTTTTATAAAAAAAGTAGTAGTAGTAGATAGAGCAAAGTCACTTTATGTGGACAAGCCTTTTTTTTTGTTTTAAATCAATGACTTAGAGCGACCCAACGCATGTTGGTGAGCGTGTTTCTGGATGTACCTTAAAACTGGATAACTTTTCAATTTTTGAATAGCCTGTGGATAACTGTCTTGTTGTGCGAAATTTATCCACAGCTTTGTTCCTTGACAGCGAAAAGTGGCCAACTCTGGTCTTGGCAAAGCTTTTTTGCATCGGATGTATGGCTTAAAGTGCCCGAAAGGCGGATACTTCCTGCTCGAATAAATGTGACTGATGTCACGTGTTCGTTACATGTTCAGCTATGAAAAACATAGCATTTGGGGATGGTTATGCCTAAAAAAAATTTTTTGAAACAGCCCGTCTGGAGCCCGAACAATTGACAGTCCGCACGCTTCTTACGCCCGTGAACGAAACAATCACCCATGATCAGGTGGCTGCTGTTCCTGTATACGAGCCTATCCCTGTCCAGGAGTTGCGCATTGCCAGTTCCATACAAGTTGGCGGGCAAGGCCAGGTGCTGACTCAGGGATTTCTTTTACAAATGGGTCACCTGATTGAGTGTTTCCAACCGGCTCTCGGTTCGAACGATGCGCGGTTTAGCGAGGAGGGCAAGCAGCTGATCCACGCCTTGAATCAGCACCACCCAGACCTCGCTGCAGTCAAACCCCTGTTGGCGAATTACAGCCACAGCCTGTCCTTTGCGGCGCAGGAGCAGGCAAAAATTCTGAGCGCATTGCTCAAACTCTTGCATCTGGTTTTTGAAAATATTGGCGATCTGAGCATGGATGAACAATGGCTCAAGGGTCAGATGGATGCATTGAAAGCCGCTTCTGCACCTCCCTTGTCCGTACATCGCTTGGACGATGTTGAGAATCTTCTCAAAGCTGTGATCGGCAAACAAAAAGATGCCAGGCAAAAAGCCTCGCTGGCCCATTTGGAAATGCGCCAGATGTTGGCAGCGTTTATTGACCGCTTGTCGCAAATTTCACAATCGACTGGTTCTTTTCAGGGGAAGATGGAAGAGAGTGCACGTCTGATTGAGAATGCCAAATCGATTGATGAGATTGCGCCCGTTCTCAAAGACGTGGTGGGCGCGACCCGTAATATTGCGAATGACACGCTGGCAGCGCGGGACGAGTTACAGTCCATGCGGGCTCAGGCCAACTCGAGACAAGCTGAGATTGTCAAATTGCACCAAGAGTTGGATCGCATCAGCACCCAATCCCGCCATGATCCGCTGACTGGCGCGCTGAATCGCCGGGGGCTGGAAGAGGCGTTGGACAAGGAAATATCCACGGTACGGCGCCGGGAAACGCCTTTGAGTGTGGGTTTGCTGGATATAGACGATTTCAAGGCACTGAACGATTCCCTGGGTCATGCCACGGGCGATAGCGCGCTAATGCATCTGGCGCAGGTGGTACGTGAGTGCATGCGGCCCCAAGATACCCTGGCCCGCTATGGGGGTGAAGAATTCGTCGTACTGTTGCCAGAGACAAGCTTGGAAAAAGGTGTCGTGGCCGTGACCCGTTTGCAGCGTGAATTAGCCAAACGTTTTTTCATGGCGGGGACGGAAAAAGTGGTGATCACCTTTAGTGCCGGTGTAGCCCAATTGAACAATGAAGAGCCGGGGATGGACGCAATCCGACGTGCCGATCAGGCCATGTACATGGCCAAGCGTTTGGGTAAAAACCGTGTCGTCGGAACCTGATCATTGAGAAAAAAACCGGAAAGAAAGAAGCAACGTGGGATATCTAATATGTGGGTTGGTATTGTTTTTAGGCGTGCATTCTGTGCGTATTTTTGCCGATGGATGGCGCACCCAAACCGTTGCACGTGTTGGTGCGAATGGCTTCAAGGCTGGGTATGCGATGCTGTCCTTGCTGGGCTTTGCTCTCATCGTCTGGGGCTTTGGAATCGCGCGTGAGACTCCCTCCGTGTTATGGACCCCACCGCATGGCATGCGCCATGGTGCGGCACTGTTCAACGTGTTGGCTTTTGTGTTGCTCGCAGCCGCCTATGTACCCCGAAACGGCATCAAAGCGCGCGTGCATCACCCTATGGTGTTGGCTGTCAAGACCTGGGCCTTTGCCCACCTCATTTCCAATGGCAACCTGGCACACGTGGTGTTATTTGGTGCTTTTCTGGCGTGGGCCGTACTGGACTTCATTAGTGCACGCCGCCGTGACCGCGCGCAAGGCATTCAATACCCGGCTGGTACCGGCTCAGCGACGGCCTTCACCGTGTTGTTAGGGGTGCTGCTTGCCGCAGTGTTTGCCATGTGGCTGCATGGCCTGCTGATTGGTATCAAGCCGTTCGGCTAGTGCTCCATAAACCATTGGATGAAGTACTTGGCCACGAAGCCCACCATGCCGAATGCCAGGCCCAGGAAGATGACAAAGGTGCCGAACCTGCCGGCCTTGGACTCCCAGGCCAGGTGCCCGATGATGAACAGCATGTAGAGCATGAAGCCGCCGACCCCGAAGCTGAGGCCAAAGGTTGCGATCTGTTCTTCAGAAAAACCAAACATTAGGATGTACCAAACTGGCTGTCGGGCGCTGACAAGGGTTCACGTGCAGGCAGTTCGGAGGCATCTACCAAATCATGGTAAGCATGCCAGCTGGCGTGGCCCAGCATGGGCAGCACGGGGATCAACCCCAGCAGCAAAGAGCCCAGCCCCAGCAGGGTAAAAATCATGATGATGCCGGCCCAGAAGGCCATGGGCATGGGATTGACCAGTACGGCTTGCCAGCTGGTCAGCACAGCCTGCATCAGGGTGACGCGGCGGTCCAACAGGAGTGGCATCGCAATCACGCTGGAGGCAAACAAGGGTGCAGCCATCACACCGCCCAAAGCCAACCAGATTTCAAATAGCCAGCCATCCTTTGCCAGCATCACATGGTGCACAAAGTCCAACGGGTTGTTGATGGGCACAGGTGCCAGCAGGGTGATGAGGGCTGCCGAGGTCATCACCCAGCCGGTTGCAGCAGCTGCGAGCAAGGCGCCGAATTGCAGCATGCACCAGTAGTCGCTGTCCCACTTGTTGAAATGGCTGTTTTGCCAGTTCAACCAGGTTTTGAGTACGACTGAAAAGTCGGGCTTCTCCCGCCGTTCGATGGCGCGGCTGAGGGCGTACAGGCTGGTGGCCAGCACTGGTGCAATCACCATAAAACCGGAGAGAGCGCCAGCCAGCAACCAGAAACGGTGGCGGGCCAAAGCAATGATCGCAATACCCGCAACTGTCAGTACCAAACCATGCAGAATGCTGACCCAGCCCGCCTTGGCAATGTCGCGCCACGCCATGACCAGCCATATCAGGGGCTGCATCATGCCCACAGTTCGAACCAGTGGCACATTACTTGATGGAAGGGTGGTGGGCATGGTGGTATGAGAGTGAGTCTAGTGCCGCGTTGATCTTACAGGCTTGATGCTGGTCAATAGCTATGCAGTCTCCAGACACACCCGCCACGCATAATGAACGAGTCCATTTTTAAAGGAAAACCAGCATGCCCCGTTCCGTACTTGAAGAAGCCAAGTTGCATCCGGCGATTCGCCAACATGTTGCCGAACATGAGGCCGACATTGTGAGGGAGGTGCAGACTGCGATAGCAGCCCATGCGGTGGTGGTAGTCGGCATGGCTGCCAACCCGTTTCCCAAGAAGGCCCGCAAGGCACTGGACGCTGCGGGCGTACCCTACCGCTACTTGCAATACGGCAGCTATTTCCATGGCTGGCGCAAGCGAAACGCCCTGAAAATGTGGACCGGTTGGCCCACATTTCCCATGGTCTTTGTCAAAGGCACGCTGGTCGGTGGCGCTACTGATTTAGAGGCACTGATTGCCAGCGGTGAACTCAAGGCCTTGTTGGCCTGATTCAGACGGCGCTAAAGCACTTATTGCTTGGGTGGCTGTACTGGCTTGGCGTCGGGGTTACTGCGGCGCATATGCGGTTCACCGCCATCGTGCATTCTCATTTTGGCGTGTTCGGCGTCAAAGGTTTTTTTCTGCTCGGCAGTTAAAGCGGTGTAAAAGGTTTTGGTCGCCTCGGCGCGCTTGTCCATGGCGGCGTCCATCACGGCCATGTGTTCCTTGTGCAGGGCACGCATCTTGTCCATGCGCTCAGGCGTGGTGAGCTTGTCCATTTCGGCGCGGTCCGGGCGTTTGGCCATCATGTCGGCCGGCGGCTTCATGGCTTCAGTAAACGCAGTCCATGCAGTTTCCTGGGAGGCCGTTATTTTGAGCCTGGCTTTGAGGTCGCTCAGGTGCTTGGCGTGCATTTGGGCCATCTTGGCAGGGTCGTGGCGCTGCATCCCTTCGTGGTCCATCATGCCTTCGCCCATTTGTGCAAAAGCAGTGCTGCATGCTGCAACCATAACACCCGCCACAACCAAAGTTTGAATGCGTTTTTTCATCGTTTTTCCTTCTGTTTAGGGTGGTCATCAGCGGACATCGCTCATAACCTGCAGGCAGTGTGCGCCGCCTGTGTAACGGCCCTGTGGTGATGGGAAAAGCCTTTGTAAAGTTGTCCGAAAAGCGGTGGTGCGCTTGGGTTGACAATACGGCCTGTGCCGCTATTCAGTGGTGTGAAGAAGAAGGAATGCTGTGTTCAAGAATGTGATGATGTACCGCCTGCTGTCTCCCTGGACGGTGACCGCTGCCCAACTCGAAGAGGCGCTTGAGCCTGCGCGTTATGTGGAATGTGCCGGTTCGCAGGAAAAGGCCGTCGGATGGGTGGAGCCGCGTGGCAAGGCCAACGGTGCGCTGGTCGAGGTGGTGGGTGGCCAGTGGATTCTCAAGCTGATGGTGGAAACCAAGGTCTTGCCGGCCTCGGTGGTGAAACGCCGCGCCCAGGAGCAACTGGCACAGATCGAGGCCACCACCGGACGCAAGCCCGGCAGGAAGGAAGCACGCGAGATTCTGGATGACGCCCGTATGAGCCTGATGCCCATGGCTTTTACCAAGCAGGGTGCGACCGTGGTCTGGATCGACCCGCAGGCGATGCTGCTGGTGCTGGACGCCGGCACCCAGGGCCGCGCCGACGAGGTCATGACCTGCCTGATCAATGCCATCCCGGGCTTTGCCGTGCAATTGATTGATACCCAGGTGTCACCGGCTGCGGGTATGGCGCAGTGGCTGGCGACCAAGGAAGCGCCGGCCGGATTTACCGTGGACCGGGAATGCGAGTTGAAGGCATCCGACGAGTCCAAGGCGGTGGTGCGCTATACCCGCCATGCGCTGGATACCGACGAGGTGACAGAGCACATTGCCATGGGCAAGATGCCCACGCGCCTGGCCATGACCTGGAATGACCATGTATCTTTCGTGCTGACCGAGGCGCTGCAACTCAAGAAGGTGTCCGTGCTGGATGCGGTGTTTGAAGCCGCTTCGGCCCTGGCCTCGGACGGCAAGGACGACAACTTTGACGGCGACGTGGCGATTGCCACCGGCGAGTTGCAAAAGCTGATTCCGGATCTGCTGGAGGCGTTGGGCGGCGAGGTGCTGCCCATCCCGGCGGTCTAGTTTTTCCGGATCAGTCGCGACCACCGTCTCTGCCATGGTCGCCACCGTGGCGGTACTCATCACGCCGGTATTCATCGCGGTGCCACCGGCTTCCGTGGTCAAAGCCGCGCCCATGCGCACCCCAATCGCGGCGGCCGTCGTCGTGAACCGGGTCGTAGTAGACCCGCTCTATCTCGCGGTAGCCGAATGCCGGTATCGGCCGGTAGGGCTGTTCATAGACCACAACTGGTGCTGCACGCTGCGGGTAAACCGGCGTGCGTGCCGGTTCCTGACCATGGCGCTGCCCCTCACTGGCAATGCCGAAACCAGCTACACCTCCCAGGGCTGCGCCAATGAGTGCGCCGTCACGCCCGCCCATGGACTGGCCGATGAACGCACCCGCCATGGCACCCAGGCCGCCGCCCAGAATCGATCGGCTCGGTCGCGCTTTCCAACTGCAGCATCACCGCATCACCGCATCGCCGGCGCGACGGCGTAACCCTCTTCGGCAATCGCCTGCGCCAGCTTTTCGCGCGGCTGCTCCGAGGCGATTTGCACCAGGTTCTGGCTACGGTCGATCTGTACCTGGGCTTGCGGGTCGGCCTGCAGAATGGCGCGGGTGACGGCCTTCTCGCAGTGGCCGCAGGTCATTCCGGTGACGGTAAAAGTCTGGTTCATGGTTGCTCCAAAGGTGCGGGGATAGGAATGGAGCATAGTGTGAACCTTGCTACCGTCGCAAGGTCAAGCACTTGCTCTCCTTTGGTTTGCCGCTGGTGGCGTGTCTTGACCTTGCGACGGTAGGAAGCTTTAGGCTAGGCCCATGAACAACGAAGCATCATTGGATATTGGTATCGGCGGAATGACCTGCGCCTCTTGCGTGGCGCGCGTGGAACGTGCGCTGAAGAAGGTGCCGGGCGTGGCCGGGGTGGCGGTCAATCTGGCGACTGAATCGGCGCGGGTGCAATTGGCAACTGCCGATGCGGCGGATGCTGCCGCCCAAGTGGCTGCAGCGAACATGGAGGCGCGGCTGCGCCGGGCCGTGCGTGATGCCGGTTACGAGCCACGCGCCGCCAACACCCTGACGGATGCGCCCGACGCCGCGCCCTGGAGGGGCTTTTCCCCGATCGCCTGGGGCCTGGCCCTGTCGGCGCCGCTGGTGCTGCCGATGCCGGGCGATCTGTTCGGCCTGCACTGGATGCTGCCCGCCCTGTGGCAATTCCTGCTGGCTACGCCGGTGCAGTTTGTGCTGGGCGCGCGCTTCTACAAGGCGGGCTGGCACGCAGTGCTGAATTTCAGCGGCAATATGGATTTGCTGGTGGCCATTGGCACCACGGCGGGCTGGGCCCTGTCGGTCTGGCTTTGGCTCAGCGCTGCGCCCGGTGCCATGGTGCATTTGTACTTTGAGGGCTCGGCTCTGGTGGTGACCCTGGTGCTGCTGGGCAAATGGCTGGAGGCTGGCGCCAAGCGCCAGACCACCTCCGCCATACGCGCCCTGCATGCGCTGCGTCCGGAAGTGGCGCATCTGATGGGTTTGGACGGTGAGGTCGATGTGCCGGCTGACGAGGTGCTGGTCGGTGACCAGTTGATCGTCAAGCCGGGTGAGCGCTTTGCCGCCGACGGTGTGCTGCTGGAGGGCGTGACGCAGGTGGACGAGTCCATGCTGACCGGCGAGTCCCTGCCCGTGTCCAAGGAGGTGGACAGTCTGCTGACGGCCGGGTCGATCAACGGCGAGGGCCGCGTACGGATGCGGGTGCGCGCCGTGGGGGCCGACACC
Organism: Comamonadaceae bacterium; assembly: GCA_947375135.1. GTDB lineage: Bacteria > Pseudomonadota > Gammaproteobacteria > Burkholderiales > Burkholderiaceae_C > Allorhodoferax. The sequence continues at coordinate 19,361 of CANCER010000030.1, forward strand.
ATGTTGTCCCACATCATCCGCCTGGTGGAAGACGCGCAGGCGGCCAAAGCGCCGATACAACGCCTGGTCGACCAGGTGAGTGCCGTGTTCGTGCCGGTGGTGCTGGGCATTGCGCTGGTCACGCTGCTGGGCTGGTGGCTCAGCGGCCACAGTTTCGAGATGGCGCTGATCAACGCCGTGGCGGTGCTGGTGATTGCCTGCCCCTGTGCGCTGGGGCTGGCTACACCGGCGGCCATCATGGCCGGCACCGGCGTGGCGGCGAAGTACGGCATTCTGATCAAGGATGCCGAGGCACTGGAACTGGCGCACAAGATTGATACCGTGGTGTTCGACAAGACCGGCACGCTGACGGTGGGTCGCCCCAGGTTGCTGGAGCTGGAAGGCAGTTGCGGACAGCCCCGCACGGAAGTCCTGCAACTGGCGGCCAGCCTGCAAAGCGGTTCGGAGCATCCGCTGGCCCGTGCCGTGCTGGCGTCGGCCAAGGCTGGCGGCCTGGCATTGGTAGCGACCAGTGCAGTCCGTGCCGTGCCCGGCCGTGGCCTGCAGGGTCTGGTGGGTGAGCGGCAACTGCTGCTGGGCAGCCTGCGCTGGATGGAGGAGTTGCAGGTGGAGATGGGCGCAACGTCGATCAGCGCAGCCCAATGGCAGGCGCAGGGCGCGACGGTGTCGGCCCTGGCGGAACGGGTGACCCAAGAGGGCACCGGGCGCATCGTGCTGCTTGCCCTGATGGCCTTTGGCGACGAGCCCAAACCGGCGGCCCGCCAGGCGCTGGATGCTTTGCGCGCACGCGGCCTGCGCGTGCTGATGCTGTCCGGGGACAACCGGGGTGCGGCGCAAGCCATGGCGCGTCGCCTGGGTCTGCAACCTGAGGCGGGCGAGGTGATGGCTGAGGTGCTGCCGGGCGACAAGGCGGCCCACGTGCTGCGTCTGAAAGAAGGCGGGCACCGCGTGCTGATGGTGGGGGATGGCGTCAACGATGCACCGGCCCTGGCCGCGGCCGACGTGGGCATGGCCATGGCCAACCCGGACGGCGGCGGCACCGATGTGGCCATGCACGCGGCCGGGATGACGCTGATGCGCGGCGACCCCCTGCTGGTGGCCGCCGCCCTGGACATCTCGGCGCGCACCGTGCGTAAGATCCGCCAGAACCTGTTCTGGGCTTTTGCCTACAACGTGGCGGGCATTCCGCTGGCAGCGCTGGGGTTCTTGAACCCGGTGTTTGCCGGTGCCGCCATGGCCCTGAGTTCGGTGAGCGTGATGGCCAATGCCCTGCTGCTCAAGCGCTGGAAGCCCTGAAGGAGGTCCGGCGTTTTCTTCAGGGCTCGCTTGCAGTGGACGTAGTCGGCTAGCGAGCGGTGCGGGCTCTTCACTGGCCCCTGTAGCGAAATATGACGCCGTTGTCGCCCGTGTTGCCGCCTTGGCACGCACGCGGCCCCACAATGCGGGCAACCTTATGCCCAACCGATTGTCATCTTGCACACCACTTCGCGCCAACTGACCGTATTGGCGCTGGCCATCGCGCTGGGCGCTGCCATCTCGCTGGGTATTACCCGCTTTGCCTACGGGCTGCTGCTACCCTCCATGCGCACGGACCTGGGCTGGTCGTATGCGCTGGCCGGTGCCATGAACACCGCCAATGCCACGGGCTATTTTCTGGGTGCGCTTGCCTGTCCCTGGTTGATGCGGCGCTTCGGACCCTCGCTGTTGTTGGTCGCGGGTGCCTTGCTCGCCAGCGTGTTCATGGTGGGCAGTGGCTTTGTCACACAGACCGAAGGCTTGCTGGCCCAGCGTCTGTTGGCCGGTATGGCCAGTGCGCTTGTGTTCGTCGCCGGAGGCTTGCTGGCAGCCAGACTGGGTGCGCGCGACCCCCTGCGCAGCGGCCTGCTGCTTGGCATTTATTACGGCGGCACCGGGGTTGGCATCGTGCTGTCGAGCCTGCTGGTGCCGGTGGCGCTGGAGGTGGCGCAGGCCGCGCCGCATGGCTGGCGTTGGGCCTGGTGGGCTCTGGGTGCCCTGTGTATGCTGTTCAGCCTGGTGCTGGTCTGGCCGGCGCGTGTCATGGCGGGCTGGGTCACGCCCGTCCCCGCAGCCGGTGTGGTGCCTGTGACTTTCCGCTGGCGGCAGTTCGGCTTTGCGCTTGCGGGCTACACGCTGTTTGGCGTGGGCTATATCGGTTACATGACCTTTGTCGTGGCGCTGCTGCGTAACCAAGGACGCTCGGCCACCGAGATCACGGTGTTCTATGCGCTGCTCGGGGTGGCGGTGATGGCGTCTTCGCGGATCTGGGCGCGTCTGCTGGACCGTCACCATGATGGCAAACCCCTGGCCTTGTTGAATGGCCTGTTAGGCGTTGCCACACTGCTGCCCGCGCTAACCCACGCCTGGGGCTGGGTGATGCTGTCGGGCCTGCTGTTTGGCGGGGTTTTCCTGTCGGTGGTGGCCTCGACCACGGCATTGGTCCGGCACAACCTGCCGCAGTCGGCCTGGGGCCAGGGAATCAGCGCCTTCACCATGGTGTTTGCTGCCGGGCAGATCGTGGGGCCGACCGTGGTGGGCTGGATTGCCGACGGTGCGGGTGGTCTGGAGCGTGGCTTGGTGTTTTCCGCCCTGGCCTTGTGGGTGGGCGCCGCGCTGGCCTTGCGCCAACGCGGGCTGATGCGGCAAGCCCGGAGCCATTGAAGACCCTGCGGCCTGCCGGTTGCAGACCTATTTGATGAGTCCTTCGGCCTTCATGGCGGCAATCACTGCAGGGCGGGCGGCCACGCGGGCACGGTAGGCCAGTAAATTGGGATAGCCGGAAATATCCAGCGCGACGTAAGGCGCCCAGTTGGTCACGGTAAACAGATACGCATCGGCCACGGTGAAATGGTCGCCCATCAGGTAAAGCTTTCCAGCCAGTTCGCCTTCCACCCATTGCAGGCGGTTGCTCAGGCGCTCAAGACAGGAAGGCTTGTAGTCAGCCGGGGTGGTCGGGTTGAACAGGGGCGAGAAGCCCTTGTGCAACTCGGTGCCGATAAAGGTCAGCCATTCCTGCAGTTTGTAACGCTCAAAGGTACCGTTGGCCGGGGCCAGGTTGCTGTCTGGCACTTGGTCTGCGATGTATTGAACAATGGCGGGGCCTTCGTGCAGGCTGCGGCCATCGTCCAGCGTCAGATACGGTACATAGCCCAGCGGGTTGATGGTGTAGTAGTCGGTGCCGTCTTCCAGCTTGTGGGTTTTGGTCGGAGCCGATACGGCCGCATAGGCCAGGCCGGATTCCTCCAGCACGATATGGGGGGAAAGCGAGCAGGCGCCGGCAGAGTAATACAACTTCATGGTTTTCCTTCTTGTGGGGGGTAATGGTGCTCCCGGGGCCAGGCCCAAGGCTGGTGGCGATGGTAGCGGTATCGGGGACGGCCTGCCGTGCCGGCAGTTTTGTCGGGCCTTTGCAAAGTCTGCGCCGTTTGTTAAGGCGCAGGGGCTGGGGTCTTGGTTACTTTTGTTAAGTTAGCGCAAGCTTCTCTCTTAGACCATATCCAGCTTTATCATGTCGGCGGCTTTCTCGGCGATCATAATGGTCGGCGCGTTGGTGTTGCCGCTGGTGATACGCGGCATGATGGAGGCATCGACCACGCGCAAACCGCTGATCCCATGCACCCGTAGCCGTGCATCGACCACGTCCATGGCGCCGCTCCCCATGCGGCAGGTGCCCACCGGGTGGTAGATGGTGTCTCCGTAATTGCGGATGAATTGCGCGATTTCCGGGTCGCTTTGGGCGGTTGCCGAACGGGGCGATTCCTGCGCCCGTAGGCTGGCCAGGGCGGGCTGCTGCAGGATGTTGCGCATCAGCTTGAAGCCCTTGATCAGGCGCTGCAGGTCATCCGGGTGGCTCAGAAAGTGGGGGTCAATCCGTGGCGGCGCCAAGGGATCGGCACTGGCCAATTCGACGCTGCCGCGGCTGAGGGGGCGCAGCACACAGATATGGCAGGACACGCCGTGGCCCAGCACCAGGGTGCGGGCATGGTTGACGATCTTGGCAATCACAAAGTGCAGTTGCAGATCGGGCGTGGGCTCGCCAGCCTCGCTCTTGATAAAACCACCGGCTTCAGCCACGTTACTGGTGAGCATGCCGGTACGTTGCTTGCGCCATTCTGCGATGCCCCGCAGCGTCTTGAGGGTGCCGCCCAGCGAGATGCCGATCGAATCCTTGAGTTGCGGCGCATCCAGCATCTGCACGACGTCCAGGTGGTCCTGCAGGTTCTGGCCGACGCCGGGCAGGTCGCGTAGGGGCGTGATGCCGTGGGCCAGCAAATGCGCCTTGGGGCCTATGCCGGACAGCATCAGAATCTGTGGCGACTGCAGGGCTCCGGCACACAACAACACTTCGCGGGTGGCACGCAATTGCCGGATCTGGCCCTGCTGCAGGTATTCCACACCGACGGCGCGCTGGTCCTCGATCAGGATTTTGCAGGTGTGCGCCCCGGTGATCACCTGCAAATTCGGCCGTGACAGATTGGGAGTGAGATAAGCCTTGGCGGCACTGTGGCGCTCGCCGTTCTTGTGCGTCACCTGGTACATGCCCACGCCTTCCTGGCTGGCGGCATTGAAGTCGGTGTTGACCGTAAAACCGGCCTGGCGACCTGCCTCTATGAATTGCGGGCCCAGTGCGTTGGGGCTGGTCAGATCCATCACGTGCAAGGGGCCACCCGTGCCGTGAAAGGCATCGGCGCCTCGGGCGTTGTCCTCAGCGCGCCTGAAGTAGGGCAGCACCTCGTCAAACGACCAGCCAGGATTGCCCTCGGCAGCCCAGTGCCCATAGTCTTCGCGCTGGCCGCGGATGTAAATCATGGCGTTCAGCGAACTGGAGCCGCCCAGCACCTTGCCGCGTGGCTGGTAGCCGCAGCGGCCGTTGAGGCCCGCTTGCGGCACGGTGTCGAATTTCCAGTTGGCCTGCCCGGTCTGGGCCAGCACGGCCATGCCAAGAGGGCAGTGGATCAGCACGCTCGTATCGGCCGCGCCGGCTTCCAGCAGGGCGACGCGGACCTGCGGATCTTCAGACAGGCGGGCCGCAAGGACACAGCCGGCAGACCCTGCGCCAATAATGAGGTAGTCAAAAGATTCTGCGTTCATGGGCTGCACCGGTTGTTTTGTGCCTGCGAGGGGGCTGTCGCACTATGGCACGGGGGCTGGTTTAAAGGCTAGAGCCCACCGCCTAGACCGGCTCAGGGTTTCCCGCGGCAGTCCTTGGCATCTGCCTGAATATGCGGCAACCGGTAGAATCGGCCGCTCTCCCCTCTGTCTTTTGCGCCGCGCTTCCTGCGTCGCGCCCCATTGGACCCACCATGCTGTACCCAGAATATTTCGACGTGATTGTCGTTGGCGGCGGCCATGCCGGAAGCGAGGCCGCTCTGGCCGCCGCCCGTATGGGCTGCAAGACATTGCTACTGACCCACAACATCGAGACCCTGGGGCAGATGAGCTGCAACCCGTCGATCGGCGGCATTGGCAAGGGCCACTTGGTCAAGGAAGTGGATGCCATGGGCGGCGCCATGGCGCTGGCCACTGACGAGGCAGGCATCCAGTTCCGCATTCTCAATTCCAGCAAGGGCCCGGCCGTACGCGCCACCCGCGCGCAGGCCGACCGGGTGCTGTACAAGGCGGCGATCCGCCGCATGCTGGAGAACCAGCCGAATTTGTGGCTGTTCCAGCAGGCGGTGGATGACCTGCTGGTGGAAGGCGAACGCGTGGTCGGTGCTGTCACGCAGGTGGGCATACAGTTCCGCGCACGCACTGTGGTGCTGACGGCAGGCACCTTTCTGGACGGCAAGATCCACGTGGGCCTGAACAACTACGCGGCAGGACGGGCAGGGGACCCGCCGGCAGTGACCTTGAGCGCCAGACTGAAGGAACTCAAGTTGCCGCAGGGGCGGTTGAAAACCGGCACGCCACCGCGCATTGACGGCCGCAGCATTGACTTTTCCAGGTGCCAGGAACAGCCCGGTGACGGCATGCCTGGCGGCATGAGCGCGCAGATGCCGGTGTTCAGCTTCATGGGCAGCACCCAGATGCACCCGCAGCAAATGCCCTGCTGGATCACCCACACCAACACCCGCACCCACGACATCATCCGCAGCGGCTTCGACCGCAGCCCCATGTTCATGGGGAAGATCGAAGGGGTCGGGCCACGCTATTGCCCCAGCGTGGAAGACAAAGTCAACCGTTTTTCCGACAAGGACAGTCACCAGATCTTCCTGGAACCCGAGGGCCTGACCACCCACGAGTACTACCCCAACGGCATCTCCACCAGCCTGCCGTTTGATATCCAGCTGGCCCTGGTGCGTAGTATGGAAGGGCTGGAGAACGCCCACATCCTGCGCCCGGGCTATGCCATCGAGTACGACTACTTTGACCCGCGCTCGCTCAAGAGCAGCTTCGAGACGCGCCAGATTGCCGGTCTGTTCTTTGCCGGCCAGATCAATGGGACCACCGGCTACGAGGAGGCGGCGGCGCAAGGCATGTTTGCTGGCATCAACGCAGCCCTGCAGGCGCGCGCTGCGGGTGGCGGCAATGATTCGGCCAGCGCTGCGGGCAGCATTGCCTTTGCCGGAGAGAGTTGGTTGCCAGGCCGCGAGCAGGCCTACTTGGGCGTGCTGGTGGATGATCTGATCACCAAGGGCGTGACCGAGCCCTACCGCATGTTCACCAGCCGTGCCGAGTTCCGCCTGCAACTGCGCGAAGACAATGCCGACGCCCGACTGACCGAAGTGGGGCGGCAACTGGGCCTGGTGGACGATGCCCGTTGGGCTGCCTTCAGCCGCAAGCGCGAGGCTGTTTCACGTGAAACAGAACGCCTGCGCAGCATTTGGGTCAATCCGCGTAACCTCGCGCAGGCCGAAGCCGAGCGGGTGCTGGGCAAGGCCATGGAGCACGAATACAACCTGGCGGACCTGCTGCGCCGCCCGGACGTGAGCTATGCCGGCCTGATGTCGCTGGCCGATGGTCGCTTTGCCAATGCCGCGTTGCCGGTGGCGCCTCTGGCGGTGGAGGGGGATGCAGCGGGTGTTGCCCAGGACGTTTTTGTTGCTGCCGTGGTAGAGCAGGTGGAGATTGCCGCCAAGTACTCCGGCTACATCGACCGGCAAAAGGGCGAGGTAGAGCGCGCCGCCTTCTACGAAAACCTGCGTCTGCCGACCGAACTGGACTATATGCAAGTTCCCGCCCTGAGCATTGAAGCGCGCCAACGTCTGAACAAGTTCCGTCCGGAAACACTGGGGCAGGCCTCGCGCCTGTCGGGCATCACCCCGGCCACGATTTCTCTGTTGTTGATTCACCTGAAGCGGGGCAACTTCAAGGGCTTTGCCGACAAGCCTGTGGACCCTGCGGGCACCAAGCTGACTGATGCCAGCCTCACTGCGGCGTTGGCCCAATGACCAAGCCACTGGAGTTGGAATTGCGCGCCGGCGCCCAGGCTTTGGGCCTGGCCCTGTCGGACGCACAAGTGGAGCAGTTGCTGGCTTACCAGGACCTGATCCAGAAGTGGACCAAGGTCTACAACCTGACTGCTGTGCGTGATCCGGCGGAGATGCTGACGCACCATCTGTTGGACAGTCTGACGGTGGTCTTGCCCTTGCAGAAGCAGTTGGCCCAGATGCGTACTGCGGCTGGGGTGGATGTTGATGCGCCGGTCCGCCTGCTGGACGTGGGCTCCGGTGCCGGTCTGCCAGGTGCGGTGATTGCCATCTGTTGCCCCGAGGTGACCGTGCATTGCGTGGATACGGTGGCCAAGAAGGCAGCCTTTATCCAGCAAGTGGCGGTGTCCCTGAAGTTGCCCAATCTGCGCGGCATCCACGCCCGCGTGGAAAATCTGACCGAGACCTATAACGTGGTGAGTTCGCGCGCCTTTGCGTCGTTGCTGGATTTTGTGACCTGCTCGCGCAAGTGCCTGGCAGAGCAGGGCGTCTGGATGGCGATGAAGGGCAAACACCCGGCAGAAGAGATTGCTGCCTTGCCTGCTTTTGCCAAAGTGTTTCACGTGGAACCGTTGGTGGTGCCGGGTTTGGATGCGGAGCGCTGCCTGCTGTGGCTGCGGCCTGTCGCGCCTGCCTGATTGGTGTTAACTCCCTGCGCTGGGTTGGTCGCCTCCGTTCGCTCTGGATCAGGCGGGCTGGGTACTCTGCTCCGTTCGTGTCCTCCGCCCTTCGGGCTCCCCCTTTACCTCACTGCGCAGAGCACCCAGCCCGCCTGATCCGAGTCGGATAGTTTGCATGCCAACTGCCGGGCTTGTGTTCCACGTGGAACCTCCAGCGGCAGGGATGGGGTACGTGTCAGAGCGAGGTTAAGGAGGAGCGGAGGGCGCAGCCCTCTGCGGGGGACACGAACGGAGACACTTACCCCAGCCCTGTTGCGGGCGAGAGCCACGACAATCGTGACAGCCAGCGCGCTTCTCGGTTTGACGCTTCCGGAAGCCCGGAAAACCAAGCAACACGAAGTGCAATCTGGCCTGCCAAAAACCTAACGTAAACTCACAGTCTCCCTCAGAAAGAAACCACCATGCTCGGCGTTACCGATTACGGCACCTTTGTCGTCACTGTCATTGTGTTCTTGGCGATCCCCGGCCCCGGTAACCTGGCTCTGGTCACCAGCACCAGCAAGGGTGGAATCGCAGGTGGTCTGGCTGCAACCTGTGGTGTCATCCTGGGCGATCAGGTGCTGATGTGGTCGGCCGTGGCCGGTGTGGCCGCCTTGCTCATTGCCTACCCGGATGCTTTCTCGGCCGTGCAATGGTTTGGCGCCGCCTACCTGGCCTGGCTGGGCATCAAGATGCTCTTGGCCAAACCGGGCGCTGCACCGGTCATCAACATCAAGCCCCGCCACTATCTGCGCCAAGCGCTGATGATCACCCTGCTCAATCCCAAGGCCATCCTGTTTTACATGGCCTTCTTTCCGCTGTTCGTGGACCCGGTGCGACAGCAGGGCCTGACCACCTATGCTTTTATGGCTGCCACCATTGCGGTGCTGACTTTTCTGTATGGCCTGGGTGCCACCCTGCTGACGCACTTTCTGGCTGAGCGCGTACGCGCCAATCCCTTGATCGGCCGGGTGCTGGAAAAAGTGGCCGGGCTGTTCCTGGTCGGCTTTGGCATCAAACTGGCACTCTCCAAATGACAGACTCAGACGTGAACGCAACACCGGCAGGAACCACCCAGCACATGGCAAAAATATTCTGCGTAGCCAACCAAAAGGGCGGGGTGGGCAAGACCACCACCACGGTCAATCTGGCCGCTGGCCTGGCCAAGGTCGGACAGCGCGTCCTGATGATTGACCTGGACCCACAGGGCAACGCCACCATGGGTTCCGGGGTGGACAAGCGCAAGCTCGCACTCACGGTCTACGACGTGCTGCTGGAGTCGGCCTCGATTGCCGAGGCGCGTGTGCAAAGTGAAAAACTCATCAGCGCCGGCTGCGGTTACGACATTCTGGGTGCCAACCGCGAACTGGCTGGGGCCGAGGTGGAACTGGTCGAAGTGGAGCGGCGCGAGCGCCGCCTCAAGGCTGCCATTGCCGCGGTGGAGACCGAGTACGACTTCGTGCTGATCGACTGCCCGCCCTCGCTCTCCATGCTTACCCTCAACGGCCTGTGCTGCGCCCATGGCGTGATCGTGCCCATGCAGTGCGAGTACTTTGCCCTCGAAGGTCTGACCGACCTGGTCAACACCATCAAGCAGGTCAAGGCCAACCTCAACGACGATTTGCAGATCATCGGCCTGTTGCGCGTGATGTTCGATCCGCGCATCACCCTGCAGCAGCAGGTCAGCGAGCAACTCAAGGGCCACTTTGGCGACAAGGTGTTTGATACCGTGATTCCGCGCAACGTGCGCCTGGCCGAAGCCCCCAGTTACGGCGTGCCGGGGGTGGTTTTTGACATCCAGTCCAGGGGCGCGCAAGCCTTTATTGCCTTTGCCCAGGAGATGGTGGCACGCATCGCGACGATGTAGGCCTGCACGCTAAAGTTGCCCCAGGTTGCTATTCAATTTATAGCGTATCCATCCAGCTCCATAAACTATGCCTACCCCTCACCTCCTGATTCTGCCTGGCTGGCAAAGCTCCGGCCCGTCCCATTGGCAGAGCCGCTGGGAGGCACTGTATGGTGATGTGCGGGTGGAGCAGCACGACTGGATGCGTCCGCTGCGGGGCGACTGGATTGCCCGGCTGGAAGACGTGCTGCTGTCGCAGACCGGTCCCAGCGTGCTGGTGTGCCACAGCTTGGGTTGCCTGTTGACGGCCGCCTGGGCTTCGCACTCGCGCAACACCCATCGGGTGGCCGGTGCCCTGCTGGTGGCGCCGGGCGATCCGGACCAGCCCGAACTGCAGGCCGCGCTGAAAAGCTGGTCGCCGGTGCCGCTGGGCAAGTTGCCATTCAAAAGCATTCTGCTGGGCAGCCGGAACGACCCCTATTGCAGCCAGGCACGCGCGCGCATGTTTGCCGAGGCCTGGGGCTCGGAGTTTGTCGACTACGGTGCACGCGGCCATATCAATGCCGATTCCGGTCTGGGCGACTGGCCCGAAGGCCGTTCCCTGCTGGCCCGGCTCAGGGACAGCGGGTCCGCAGATACCCCCACCTAACCCCCGCTAAGAAAGAAAACACAACATGGTCACCAAAAAACCCAAGGGCCTGGGCATGGGTCTGGAAGCACTGCTGGGCCCCACGGTCAAGGAAGCCATCAACCTCGACGGCACCGCCACCACGCCCGATCTGCCCACCACCCTGACGCTGGATGACATGGTGGCCGGGCAGTACCAGCCGCGTACGCACATGGACGAGGGCGCTCTGTACGAGCTGGCCGAGAGCATCAAGGCCCAAGGCATCATGCAGCCCATTCTCGTTCGCCGCTTGAGCGACGAGCAGGCACTTGCCAAGCGCCAGGCCCTGGATCCGAGCGGCGCGGCCGGTGGTGGCACGCCACGCCCGCTCTACGAAATCATTGCCGGGGAACGGCGTTTCCGCGCCGCCAAACTGGCCGGGCTGGACAGCGTGCCGGTGCTGGTGCGCGATGTGCCGGACCAGGCTGCTGCCGCCATGGCGCTGATTGAAAACATGCAGCGCGAAGACCTCAATCCGCTGGAAGAGGCGCAGGGTCTGCAGCGCCTGATCAAGGAATTCGGCCTGACGCACGAAACCGCTGCCCAGGCGGTCGGGCGCTCGCGCAGCGCCGCCAGCAACCTGCTGCGCCTCCTGAACCTGGCCGACCCGGTACAAACCATGCTGATGGCCGGCGACATCGACATGGGCCATGCGCGTGCCCTGCTGGCGTTGGACCGTGCCACCCAGATCACGACAGCCAGCCAGATCGCCACCAAAAAGCTTTCGGTGCGCGAGGCTGAAGGCCTGGTCAAGAAGCTGAGTGCCGAGTTCTCGCTGACCAGCCCCAAGCCCAAGAAAGACAAATCGCGCGATATCAAACGGGTGGAGGAAGAGTTGTCCGACCTGCTGATGGCGCAGGTGGATGTGCGCATCAAAAAGCGCGTCAAGCGCAACGGCCGTATGGAGGATATGGGCGAGGTGGTGATCCAGTTTGGCTCGTTGGAGGAGCTCAACGGGCTGATCGAGCGTCTTTCCCCCGGCGTGACCCGCTAAGTCCCGCCCGGCAAGTTGGGGCTTCGCAGCAACCCACCTGCGCGTAACAACCGGCACCCCAAGGAGAACACCATGGATTCCCAGTCAGCAACCCAGAGTACGTCGACCCTGGAAGCCTTGCATGCGCACCAGGTCATGTTGTTTGCGGTGGCATCGCTGGCCGAGTTGCGCGAGTCCGACACGGCCAGCCATTTGCAGCGCGTCAAACACTATGTACGCCTGCTGGCCGAAAAGCTCCGGTACCAGCAACCGGCTCTGGCATTCCAGCTGAGCCCGGACTACGTGGATGCCTTGTGCGCCAGCGTCTGCATGTACGAGCTGGGCACGGTAGCCATACCCGACCGCATTCTGCTCAAGCCTGAGAGCCTCACGCCCGACGAGCTGGCCCTTATGCAAACCCACACCACCCGAGGTTACGAAGCCATCCTGCGGGCAGAAAAGTCCCTGGGCCTGCAGTCACCCCTGCTGCGTTTTGCCAAGGAGCTGACGCTGTCCCACCATGAAAAATGGAACGGCAAAGGTTATCCCGAAGGCCTGTCTGCAACCCGCATTCCGTTGTCAGCCCGGTTGGTCGCCGTAGCCGATGTGTACGACGCCCTGATCAGCAACAAGATTTACCGTCAGGGCATGTCCCACGATGCGGCGGTTGGCGTGATCTTTGGCGAGCGAGGCCAGCATTTCGACCCCGATGTGGTGGATGCCTTCATGGAACTGACGGTGGAATTCGACAACGTGGCCAAGTGCTTCGCCGACACCGAACACGACATGCAAACCAAGATCGACTACATGGCCAACGCCATCGCCGAGCGTGCTGAGCTGTAGGCTCTCTTGACCCGTTCGCTCAAGGCCTGCGGCACCGAGCGGTGTGTCACTTGCGGCACAAGGTGATCGGACGGGACGGCTGCGTGCCCGGGCTTCTCCGTCAATAATCTGGTTTTGATCCAAGGACGCACTGCAATGGGAAACCGCCTCACACAAATCGCCACCCGCACCGGGGATGCCGGCACCACCGGCCTGGGCGACAACACCCGCGTCTCCAAAAACAGCTTGCGCGTGCACGCCATGGGCGATGTGGACGAGCTCAACTCCCACATCGGCGTGCTGCTGTGCGAGGACATGCCCGACGGCATCCGTACCCTGCTGGTGGAAATCCAGCACCAGTTGTTCAACCTGGGCGGCGAGCTGTCGATTCCCGGCTACGAGCTGCTCAAGCCCGAGGCCGTGCTGGCGCTGGACCAGGCGCTCGAAGCGTACAACGCGCAGCTCCCGCGCCTGGCCGAATTCATCCTGCCCGCAGGCACCCGTGCCGCATCCCTGGCCCATGTCTGCCGCACCGTGGCGCGCCGCGCCGAGCGCGCGCTGGTGGCCTTGGGCAACGAAGAGGCGCTGAAAGAAAACCCGCGCCAGTACCTCAACCGCCTGTCCGACCTGCTGTTTGTGCTGTCGCGTTCGCTCAACCGCCACCGGACCGACGGCAGCGTGGGTGACGATGTGTATTGGAAAAGCGAACGCATGGCCAAGGACGTCAGCGCTGACACCTAAGCCGGCACATTGAACGGCGTCACCACCTGCACGCCCGATAGCGTGACCGGTGTGTACGGAGGCCCCACACCGTGGGCGCGCATGAGGTGCAGGCAGGCCATGCGCATGTCGTGCGCCAGATCGGTCACTAGCGTGTCGCGCACCACCCGGGCAAAGCGCTCCGCTGCCTGCCACCACATCCAGCATGAACTTGCGGCCCCGCAGCCCGACCTGGGCGCTTTGTCGTTCCAGCTCGGCCCTGGCCTGTTCCACGCTTCGTACCATGTGGGCGCACACTCCGGTTTTCTGGTGCATCACGCGGTAAACCGTGGCCAGGCTGACGCCCGCCTACAGGGTGATGGCTTTGAGCAGATGCGCGTGTGACATGAAAAGGCAGTGTGCCGCAGGCGCCCTGATACGGAGGTGTTTTTGAGGTGTCTTAGGGCTGCGCTGCAGCACCGTACTGCTGCAGGTGTCCCCGGCCTTCGCGCGTTGCATGGAGACAGTGGACCGGGTGCGCATGGCACAAGTGCTGTAGCTCCGCCTGCTGCAGGAGCAGGCCAGTGGCCGTGTCGCCGCAGACGATCTGGCAGCCGCCGTGGCCAGCCAGTGCCGAGGGCTATGTCTTACCCACCAATCTGGACCGCGACCCGCCGCTTGGCGGGCTGGCGTCTCTGAGCCAGCAGGACCTGATGCGCAGCGCGCTGGAACACGGCCATTCGCCCGAGCAGTTCAACGCCACATGCAGGCCCGGGCGCTCACCCCGTTCTCCGGCCAGATCGCCATCGTCACCGGTGGCATCCAGGGCCTGGGTGCGGCCATTGCCGCAAGGTGGTGCGGCAGGCCGACGCCACTTTCGGGCGCGCGGACATACGGGTGAATGCCGCCGCCAGCACCGACCGCGGGCTGGGCAGTACAAACCCCAGTGGCGCCACTGGCATGAAACTCGCTAGTATTGCCACATAAGTTAACCAATTGGTCAACTTATGCTTTTGGCCCCCAACGTAGTGCAGTCTTGCGCCCATGACTAAAACAGAAACGATCCGCCCCGTAGACCCTTACCGACTGGCTGTGCAGGTGCAAAACGCCAGCGTGGTGTACCAAACCGCGGACACGCCGGTGCACGCACTCAGCGACATTGATCTGGACATTGCCGAAGGGGAATTCGTCTCTCTCATCGGCCCCTCCGGCTGCGGCAAGACCACCCTGATGCGGGTGATTGCCGACCTGGAGCACATCAGCGCCGGGCAGGTGCTGGTTAACGGCGTCTCGCCGCATGAGGCGCGTTTGGCGCGGGCCTATGGCTATGTGTTCCAGGCACCCGCCTTGTTCCCCTGGCGCACGGTTTTGGGCAATGTGACCCTGCCGCTGCAGATCCAGGGCAGGGGCCGCACCGAGGCCAAGCAGATCGCCATCGAGCACTTGGAGCGCGTGGGCCTCAAGGGCTTTGAGGGCAAATACCCCTGGCAGCTTTCGGGCGGCATGCAGCAGCGCGTGTCGATTGCGCGCGCCCTGTCGTTTGAGCCCAGGATTTTGATGATGGACGAACCCTTTGGTGCGCTGGACGAAATCACCCGCGACCGGTTGAACGAACAACTGCAGCAACTCTGGCAGCGCGAGCGCCGCACCGTGGTGTTTGTCACCCACTCGATTGCGGAAGCCGTGTACCTGTCCACCAAAATCGTGGTGATGTCACCGCGCCCGGGGCGCATTGTGAAAGTCATTACCTCGCCTTTGCCGGACGCGCGCCATTTGGGTCTGCGCGACACACCCGAGTTCATGGCCCTGGCGCACGAGGTGCGCGAGGCCCTGGCGGACGGCCACCATGGCTGAAATAGAACCCCCACGCTCCCCCTCTTCGAGTGGGTCGCTGGCGCATGGACTGTGCGAAGCTTTGTCGGATGATCGCCATGCATAGCAAGAAGACTCCTTTGCAACGCTTCTGGCACCAGGGCCTGCCCGTCGCCGTGGTGCTGCTGAGCGTGCTGCTGGCCTGGTATGTGGCGGCCTGGCGGCTCAATGCGCCCGGCGCGATTGAGCGCGTGCTGGATTCCGATGCCGGTTACACCCAGCGCGAACTGTTCGAAGCCACCATGTCGATGGAGCGCCCGCTGATGCCGGCGCCGCACCAGGTGGCAATCGACTTTTATGAGAGCCTGACCGAGTGGCCGGTAGACAACCCGCGCAACCTGCTTTTCCACGTGGCCGTCACCGGGCAGAGCACCCTGATTGGCTTTGTCATGGGCACGGCGCTGGGCCTGCTGCTGTCCATCCTGATCGTGCACAGCCGCACCCTGGACCGCGCGCTCATGCCCTGGATCGTGGCCTCGCAAACCGTGCCGGTGCTGGCGATTGCGCCCATCGTGCTGGTGATTCTGGGCACGCTGGGTTTTTCCGGCGTGGCGCCCAAGGCGGTGATCGCCATGTACCTGTGCTTCTTCCCGGTCACGGTGGCCATGGTGGCCGGACTGCGCTCGCCGCAAACCATGGAGACCGAGATGATGCACACCTATGCCGCCAGCCGCTGGCAAAGCCTGTGGCTGCTGCGCATGCCCGCGGCCCTGCCGTTTTTGTTTCCCGCGCTGCGCGTGGGCGTGGCCGCCGGCCTGGTCGGCGCCATGGTGGCCGAACTGCCTACGGGTGCCGTGGCCGGTCTGGGTGCGCGCCTGCTCACCGGTTCCTACTACGGGCAGACCACGCAGATCTGGTCGGCGCTGGTGATGTCGGCTCTCTTGGGCCTGACGCTGACCGCATCGGTGGCGCTGGTGGAGCGCATGGTTCTGCGCAACCGCGGGGGTGTGGCATGAGCGACGTTGTGAACGCAGCAGCAAGCGAGGCCTCAGCTGCAACTGCCAGCGTCGATGGTGCCGCGGTTTCAGATGCGGCCGTAAGCGCCTGGCTGCAAGCCGGCGCCTCGCCCCTGTTCTGGCCCGCCATTCTGTTGCTTGCCGCTTTGGCCGGCTTCAGCATCTACCGCACCGCCGCGCTCGAAGGCCGCTGGGCCGGCACGCTGACCGCCGCCGTATTCGGCCTGTGGGTGGTTTTTTTCTGGGAAGTGCTGGTGCGCTGCCTGGACGTGTCGCGCGTGCTGCTGCCCGCGCCCAGCTTCGTGCTGGCCTCCATGGCTGAGCATGCGCCCAAGCTCTGGGGCGACTTTGTGCAGACCGTCGGCAAGGCGGTGCTGATCGGCTGGGCCTTGGGCTGCGGCCTGGGTTTCGCCGTGGCCGTGGCGATTGACCGCATGCCGTTTTTGCAACGCGGCCTGCTGCCGGTGGCCTCCCTCACCAGCGCCGTGCCCCTGGTGGCGGTAGCGCCGATTGCGGTGATGTGGTTCGGCTTTGAGTGGCCGTCCAAGGCGGCCGTGGTGGTGCTGATGACCTTTTTCCCCATGCTGGTGTCCACGCTGGCCGGGCTCAAGGCTGCGGGCAAGCTGGAGCGCGAGCTGATGTACAGCTACGCCGCCAGCTACAGCCGCACCCTGGTGGCGCTGCGCCTGCCCTCGGCCCTGCCTTTTATCTTCAACGCCCTCAAGGTGAACGCCACGCTGGCGCTGATCGGCGCCATCGTGGCCGAGTTCTTTGGCTCGCCCACCAGCGGCCTGGGCTTTCGCATTTCCACCGAGGCCGCGCGCATGAACATGCCCCTGGTCTGGGGCGCGATTGTGGTGGCGGCGGTGACCGGTTCGCTGGCCTATGCCCTGTTGGTTGCGCTGGAGCGCAGGGCGGCCTTTTGGCACCCCTCCATTCGTGGCGCCAAATGATTCTGTGTGTGTTGATTCTTTAACCCTGAAGGAGTGTTCCCATGATTCGTTCCCCCAAGTTCACCAGCAGCCTGATGGCCGCGGTGCTGGCTGTGTGCGGCGTTGCTGCCAGCACCGGCGCGCTGGCCAATGAGGCCGTCACCGTGCAGCTGAAGTGGGTGCCGCAAGCCCAGTTTGCCGGCTACTACATGGCCGCTGCCAAGGGCTTCTACAAGGACGCCGGTCTGGACGTCACCATCAAGCCGGGCGGCCCCGACATTGCCCCCACCCAGGTGCTGGCTGGCAAGCAGGCCGACATCGTGGTCGACTGGATGCCCTCTGCCATGGCCTCGCGCGAAGCCGGTGTGCCGCTGGTGAATGTGGCCCAGGTGTTCGACAAGTCCGGCCTGATGCTCACCTGCAAGAAGAAGAGCGGCGTGGCCACGCCCAAAGACTTCAAGGGCAAGACCCTGGGCGTCTGGTACGGCGGCAACGAATACCCCTTCCTCAACTGGATGAACAAGCTGGGCCTGAAGACCGACTCCGATATCAAGATCCTCAAGCAGGGCTTCAATGTGGACCCGCTGTTGCAGGACCAGGCGGCTTGCATCTCCACCATGATTTACAACGAGTACTGGCAGGTGGTGGACGCGGGCGTGAAGGAAAAAGACCTGGTCACCTTCTTCTATGAAAAAGAGGGCGTGTCCACCCTGGAAGACGGCCTCTATGTGCTGGAACCCAACCTGAAGGACGCGGCCTTTGTCGCCCGCATGGGCAAGTTCCTGAAAGCCACGCTCAAGGGCTGGGACGCTGCGGTGAAAGACCCCGAAGGTGCGGCCAAGGCCGTGCTGGCCGCCGACAGCTCCGGCAGCTCCAGCCTGAAGGTGCAAAAGCGCCAGATGGAAAACGTGGCCAAGCTGATCAGCAATGCCGGCACCAAGAAGATTGGTTACCTGGAACCCGCCGCCTTTGAGCGCACCATCAAGGTGTTGCTGACCGGTGGCAGCGATCCGGTCATCAAGAAGGATCCGGGCAAGGCCGCCTACACCCATGCGGTGTGGGAAGCAGCCCAAAAGTAAGTGATGAAAGAGCGGATGACTTTGCCAGCCAAAGCCGTTCGCGGGTCTGCACGGGCGTCCAGCCCGGAGGCCCAGTCCAAGGGCCTTATTCGCCAGACGAATGAGGCCCTTATTTTGTTGGCCGCAGAAAAAGTGTTTGCGCGCACCGGCTTCAGTGGCGCCACCATGGCCGCCATTGCCGAGGGCAGCGGCCTGCCCAAAGCCAATCTGCATTACTACTTTGGCAGCAAGGACGTGCTGTACCGCGCAGTCCTCGCCCGCATCCTGAATGACTGGCTGGTGCCCACGCATGGCATTACGCAAGACGCGGAGCCGCGCGCGGCATTGGAACAATACATACGCGCCAAGATGGAGTTGTCGGCCCAGCGGCCGGATGGCTCCAAGGTCTTTGCCAACGAGCTGCTGCACGGCGCGCCGGTGGTCAAAGAACTCTTGAGCACCGAACTGCGCCAGCTCGTCATCGACAAAGCCACCGTGGTGCAGGGCTGGATAGACGCCGGCCGCATGGCGCCGGTGGACGCCACCCATCTGTTCTTCACCATCTGGGCCGCCACGCAAACCTATGCCGACTTTGATGTGCAGGTCTGCGCCGTGCTGGGCACGGAATCGCTGGGGCCCAAGGACTATGCGCGGGCTACCGAGCATGTGGTGGGGCTGATTCTGCGCGGTTGCGGGTTGTAGAAAGCTACGTCGCGGGTAACAAGGCCCACAGCGGCACGGCCTCTACCTGGTCACTCAGCCGATATCGGTGCGGGCCGGGATAGACCACGTACAGCCGGTCCAGTTTCAAATCCTGTAAAGCGATGCGCATGCTCTGGGTTATCTTGGGCGTCTCGGTGCGCTTGAATTCAACGCCAACGCGCTGTTGACCGCGCAGCATCAACAGGTCCAGTTCGGCACCCTGGTGCGTAGCCCAGAAGAACGCCTCTGTCGGCTGCGCAATGCGCAAAATTTGCTCCAAGGCAAAGCCCTCCCAACTGGCGCCGTGGTGTGGGTGGGTCAATAGCTCCGTGAATGTTCGCACACCCATCAGTGCGTGCAGCAAGCCCGTGTCCCGAAAGTAGATCTTGGGCGCCTTGACCTGGCGCTTGCCCAGGTTTTCATGCCAGGGTTGCAACTGGCGCACCATCAACGTTTGCGTCAAGGTATCGAGGTAACGCCGCACGGTGGGCTCGGACACGCCCATGGACTGGGCAAACGGTGCAGCGGACCATGTCTGTCCATGGTAATGGGCCAGCATGGTCCAAAAGCGCAGCATGGCGGGTGCCGCGATATTAATGCCAAACTGCGGCATATCAACCCGCACATGGTCTGCAATTGCGTTCATGCGCCATGCAAAACTATCTTCGTCATTGCCCGCCAGATAAGACCTCGGAAAGCCGCCTCGTAGCCAAAGTTGATTTACCACGGTGTCGTTGTACTGGCCATTTTCTGCGCTTACCTCGTCCAGATCAAAGCCCCCGACCTCCACCGTTTCCACGCGCCCAAGCAATGACTCACCGGCTTGCTGCATCAGTTGCGGTGATGCGCTGCCAAGCAGCAAGTACTGGCCAGGTGCATTGGACCTGTCCATCAAAGTACGCAACAAAGGGAACAGTGCCGGGCGCAGTTGCACTTCGTCTATGACGACCAGACCTTGCAGGTGCTCCAGGGTCTGTGATGCCTGTTCCAGGCGCTGCGCATGGGGTGGATATTCCAGGTCAAAGTAATTGACGGAATCGCGCGACAGAAACCGTTGCGCCAGGGTGCTTTTTCCTGATTGGCGGGGGCCGCGCAACACCACGCCGCGTGATCTATTCAGGGCTGTGCGTACAGATTGTTCCAGTACATGACGATTCAGCATCCGCGCATGGTAAGGCAATTACCATGAAATTCCAACATGGCGTGTTCGAATTTCATGGTGTTTGCCAAACGGGCTCGTCGATAAACACCCGCGCCTTGCGCGGCGTCAGCACCAGCACCTCGCCTTCCTTGAAGCCTTCCACCGCGTATTGCTGCGCGCCGATCTGCGCTTCGATGATGTCGCCGCTGCCGGCGGTCGAGGCGTCGAGCGGCAGCAATTCGAGGCGGGCTATCGGGCCGACCACAATGGCGCGTACCAGCTTGGCGGGGATGCCGCTTTGGGGCTGGTAGGCGCCAATGCCGCTTTGCTCGCCGGGCTTGTAGCGCCGCACATCCAGATCGTGCGGACGCACGTAGGCAAAGGCCTTGCTGTCCTGGGTGGCGCTGTGTTCCGGGCTTTGCAGGCGCACACCGTGCTGGTCTTCGCCGATCAGCATCTCGCCCTCGTGGGCGCGGCCATGGAACAGGTTCACGTCGCCCAGGAAGCCATAGACAAAGGGGCTGGCCGGATGGTCCCAGACCTCCTGCGGTGAGCCGATCTGTTCGATCTTGCCGGTGTTCATCAGCACCACGCGGTCGGCCACTTCCAGCGCCTCTTCCTGGTCGTGGGTGACGAAGATACTGGTCACATGCAGGTCGTCGTGCAGGCGGCGCAGCCAGCGGCGCAACTCCTTGCGCACCTTGGCATCGAGCGCGCCAAAGGGCTCGTCCAGCAGCAGCACCTTGGGTTCCACGGCCAGGGCGCGGGCAAGGGCAATGCGCTGGCGCTGGCCGCCCGAGAGCTGCGCCGGGTAGCGGTCGGACAGCCAGTCCAGCTGCACCAGGCCCAGCAGCTCGTGCACCTTCTGCTTGATCACGGCCTCGCTGGGGCGGGTGGCGCGCGGCTTCATGCGCAGCCCAAAGGCCACGTTGTCAAACACACTCATGTGGCGGAACAGCGCGTAATGCTGGAACACAAAGCCCACGTTGCGCTCGCGCACATGGACGTCGGTGGTGTCTTCGCCGCTGAACAGGATGTTGCCCTGATCAGCCGTCTCGAGGCCGGCAATGATGCGCAAGAGCGTGGTCTTGCCGCAGCCCGAGGGGCCGAGCAGGGCGACCAGTTCGCCGGACTCGATGTCCAGGCTCACGTCACGCAGGGCGTGGAAGGTGCCAAAGTCTTTGCTGACGTTGCGGATGGCGATGCTCATGGGAATATCTCAAAAGAAGAAATGGGGGAGTGGGGTGCCTCCAAGCCAGGAACACCGTGGAGCCGGCTTTGCCGGGCCACTGGTGTTGCCCCTGCAAGGGGGTGGCGTAGCGACACGCAGTGCGCGCAGCCTGGGGTGTGCGTCATGTCAGGCGTTCGGGTGGCAGGGCCGCAGCGGCCTTCTGGTCGCGCTCAAAGCGCCACTCCACCACCTGCTTGATCACCAGCGTGACCAGGGCCAAGAGGGCCAGCAGCGAGGCCACGGCAAAGGCGGCCACGCTCTGGTATTCGTTGTACAAAATCTCCACATGCAGGGGCACGGTATTGGTCTGGCCGCGGATGTGGCCGGACACCACCGACACCGCGCCAAACTCGCCCATGGCCCGAGCATTGCACAGGATCACGCCATAGACCAGGCCCCACTTGATGTTGGGCAGGGTCACATGCCAGAAGGTCTGCCAGCCGGTGGCACCCAGCACAATCGCGGCCTGTTCTTCCTCCGTACCCTGGGCCTGCATCAGCGGAATCAGCTCGCGGGCGATAAAGGGGAATGTCACAAAAATGGTGGCCAGCACGATGCCGGGAATGGCAAACACGATGCGGATGTCATGCGCCTGCAGCCACGGCCCGATCCAGCCCTGGGCACCAAACATCAGCACATAGACCAGGCCGGCGACCACCGGCGACACCGAAAACGGCAGGTCCACCAGCGTGGTCAAAAAGGCCTTGCCGCGGAACTCGTACTTGGCAATGCACCAGGCCGCGGCAATGCCGAACACCAGGTTCAGCGGCACGGCAATCGCGGCGGTGATGAGCGTTAAGCGGATGGCGCTCCAGGCGTCGGGTTCCTTCAACGCCTCGAACGCGGCACCGCCGCCCTTGCGCAGGGCCTCGGTGAACACGGCGGCCAGCGGCAGCAGCAGGAACAGGAAGATGAAGCCCAGGGCGATGGTCAGCAGGGTCCACTTGACCCACAAGGGCTCGGTGGTTGTGGTGTTCTTGCGGGAACGCCGTGGAACCGGCTTTGCCGGGCCACTGGCGTTGTCCCCTGTAGGGGAAGACAGGCTTGCCTGGCTCAGGGGGGTGCTTTGTTCACTCATGACGAGGCTCCGTTGCGGCGGCGCTGCCAGGCTTGCAAGGCATTGATCACCAGCAGCAGCACAAAGGAAATCACCAGCAACACCACGGCCACCGCGGTGGCGCCGGCATAGTCGTACTGCTCCAGCTTGCCGATGATGATGAGCGGGGTGATCTCCGAAATCATGGGCATGTTGCCGGCGATAAAAATCACCGAGCCGTATTCGCCAATGGCGCGGGCAAAGGCCATGGCAAAGCCGGTCAGCAGGGCCGGCGCAATGGTCGGGAAGATCACATGCCAGAAGGTCTGCAGGCGCGTGGCGCCCAGGCAGGTGGCGGCTTCTTCGAGTTCTTTCTCGGCGTCTTCCAGCACCGGCTGCACCGTGCGCACCACAAAGGGCAGGCCGATAAAGATCAGTGCAATCACCACGCCGTTGCGGTTAAAGGCCAGCTGGATGCCATAGGGTTCCAAGAGTGATCCGACCCAGCCGTTGCTGGCCAGCAGGGCGGTGAGCGAAATGCCGGCCACGGCGGTGGGCAGGGCAAAAGGCAAGTCCACCAGCGCGTCAACCAGCTTTTTGCCTGGAAACTCGTAGCGCACCAGCACCCAGGCCAGCAGCAAACCAAACACGGCGTTAACCAGCGCCGCCAAAAACGAGGCGCCAAAAGTGAGCTGGTACGACGCCACCACGCGCGGACTGGTCACGGCGCTTACAAACTGTTCCCAGCTCAGCGTAAAGGTTTTAAAAAACAGCGCCGAGAGCGGAATCAGCACAATCACGCTCAGGTAAAACAGCGTAAACCCGAGCGTGATGTTGAAGCCGGGCAAGACCCGTTTGGGCGTGCGCTTTGCCAGCGGCCCGGACACGAACGCAGCCTGCATTTATTTGACGGTGTACAGCTTGTCGAACTGGCCGCCGTCGTTGAAATGCACTTTTTGCGCCTCAGCGAACGAGCCGAAATAGTCTTCCACGCGGAACAGGCTGATGGGCTTGAAGGTGCTGGCGTATTTTTTAAGGATGGCCGGGTTGCTGGGGCGAATGGCGTGCTGGGCGGCGATCTCTTGGCCTTCGTCCGAATACAAAAATTTCAGGTAAGCCTTGGCCTGCTCCGTCGTGCCTTTTTTGGCCACGGTGCGTTCCACTATCGCCACCGGGTTTTCGGCCACGATGGAACTGCTGGGGTGGATGGCGTCCACCTTGCCCGCACCAAATTCTTTGTCCACCGACACCACTTCAGACTCAAAGGTGATCAGCACGTCGCCAATATTGCGCTGCAAGAAGATGGTGGTCGCGTCGCGTCCGCCCTTGGCCAACACCGGCACGTTTTTGTAGAGCTTGGCCACAAAGTCCGCCGCCTGCGCGTCGGTGCCACCCTTTTTGCGCACCTGGCCCCAGGCCGCCAAATAGGCCATGCGGCCGTTGCCACCGGTTTTGGGGTTGACCACAATGACCTGCACGCCGGGCTTGATCAGGTCGTCCCAGTCTTTGATGCCCTTGGGGTTTTTGTCACGCACCAAAAACAGCATGGTCGAGCTGGTGGGGGCTGCGTTGTTGGGGA
>CANCER010000031.1 GCA_947375135.1 Comamonadaceae bacterium
TTCTGGATCCACGTTGAGGGAACGGCTTGCAGGAAGGCCCGGTACTTTTGAACATCCGGCGCCGTGACGCTTGACAGAGGCTTTCGGAGTTCCTGCGCGCACCAAAGCAAAAAGCGTTCGGCCTCTTTGCGGTAACTGCGTTGCGTGGACTGCTTCTCAGCATACCGCCCCAGCCACATGTCCACAGCTTCCAGATCGTTTTTGGCGCCCAGGGTGTTGGCCATGTGCGAGCGGAAGTCTCCGCGCTCACCGGCCAGTTCAGGTGTTGCCTGCATCCGGGCCAGTCCACTTGTGACCAATGTTCCAGCGCCGAACTGGCTCAGGCCTTGGTTCGTTCCCGCAACTGGCACGAGAGCCGCCACCCGCAGTTCCTGTTTCGACTTGGGCTCATGCACGCGTCCGGAGATTGCAATGTTGAGATGGTCCTGCTCCAGAACCAGCCATTGCAGAACCTGCTTGGCACGCAACACGCCAAAGCCTTTGAGTTGGGAATGCCAACGGTAGCCGTAGACGTTGATGAAGCGCACCAGGTCGCCAAGCGTCAAGAGACCCGCGTTTCGCATGACCTTCACCACCGGTTTGGCAAACCACGACTCCAACCGATCCGCTGCTGTGGGTATCTCGGAGAGCACCGTCTCCAGGTAGTTCAGCGCCCTCACCCGCTCGGCCACAACGTCTTTGAGACCAGCGCCGGCTTCCTGCGCATCGGCGTTGTCCAGACCGAATGCCGCTTTGTATTCGGCCAACAGGTCAGCCTCGCTCCACATGTCAGGGTCCATGCCCTCGGCCTCAACCCATTCATCCAACGGGGGAAGCTGTACCGCTTGTTTGGGCTTGGCGTCCGACCTCAGCAGGTCCAGCAGGTTCGTGATCTTGGCGCCGCCGACAAGGGTTGCATCAAACTGGCGGCCCGCTTCGATGATCTGTTTGAGCAAGGCATCGCGCCTGTTCTGCACAAATCGCAAATCGGTGGTGGTCTCGGCCCAGGCCATGTATCGCGCAAAGGAATCCGCCAGATCGAGACCGAGGATGCTAGAGCGCACGAAGGCGAAGTGATGCACGCCCAAGGCTCGGGCGTCCTGCATGACCTTGGCCTTCGATCCTTTGGGGCGGCCTGGTTTGCGTTGAGGCGCACTGTGAAGGAGTGGATCGCTCATGACCGAATCCTTGCCATGAACTCTTGCAGTCGGGTCAGCAGCACATGGTCCTCGACTTGATACAGGTCTTCACCGGGCCGCATGGCGTTGAGCAAGAGTTGGCCAAGCCGCAAGTCGGGTGCGGCAACCCACACGGCCTGCACTACTGCGAGTGTGGGTTCAACGCGTGCTTGGTCTCTCATGCCGGCACGTCCCGTTTTTCATCCCAAGGCAGTAAAAACGGTATGTGCAGAACACTACGGTACCGCCCGGGGAGTTTCATCTGAAGCCCTGATCTCGTCCAAACGGTCACAACAAATTTCCACTCATTTGCCGAATCCGGGAAAAACCCATCAACTTGCACCTCGTCCAGGTGCACAGCGAATGGAGAGTCCGAATGGTCCTCAAACATCAGTTCGACACCATCCCGTCCAGATTTTCCTGCCCTGGGCCCTGCGCTAATGATCACGTGCTTGCCGGTGCGCATCTCCGTAAGAAGTTGAAGTTGTGAGTCAGGGACTAGGACTCGCGCCGCATAGGCGTTGTAGGTAAGAAAGAGAAAGCCCTCTTTTGCTCTATCGCTGTCCCAGTAAGAGGTCGAGGTTATGAGTTGGCCATCGTTTATGAGGTAAGGCACTTTGTCGTCGGTCTTCAAGATTTCTCTCCTGATAAGGTTGATCATTTCACAAAAGACGGACTCATCGTTCATTCACAGAAATGTGTACCTAGCGACTGGCATGTAAGTCATTGAATCCCTTGAAATCTGCCAAATCTTGGCTATAAATTGTGTGAAATCTTTCCACACAAAACCGTACCTGAAGTGGAACTCCTACCAAAAACGTACCTGATCTGAACGCATTTTTGGTAAGTGATGAACCACGATTGCCAAGGATAGCGAAAGACAGCCATGGTCAAAGACGTTCTGGTTGGCAGAAATCTCAAGGGAATCACTGACCAAGAGGGATTTTCGCTGGAAGGCTGGCCCCATCCAGACTTGGGTGCCCTGAGCGTGCAAAACCTGGAACGGTATCTGAGGCGAAAGAAGGCAGTAACGCTCTATCTGCAAGGCAGCGCTTACGCTGAAATTCAAACCGCCACGGGCGTGCAGGCGAGGTTTCTCAACCGCATGGTCCGCGAGCGCTGCATGCACTTGCACCCTGACGGACGCATTTATGGCTGGCGAGGTCTGGTTGTTGCGGCCGACGAGCTTTTGACCCACGCTGCCGACTTTGACTGACCCTGGGCAAAGTGATTGAAATCGTTGCACCACGCGGGTTTTTCGACTCCAGGGCGGGTCACCGGAAATCGGCAACCTGGGTCAAATTCGTGCAGGCGCCAACAGACCACGTGCCGGCGCAGTCCGCACGCGCGCTAAACAGCCTGCGCCCGGATCAGACGGAAACCATCGCGCGCAGCGCCAAGCTCAGGCCGTTTTGCGGGATTGCTGCGGTATGCGCCGGGCAATCGCCTCGGCCCACAGCATTTTGGATTCGGGATAAATCATCGACTCTTCCAGGGCGATGTGGCCGTTCATCAACTCCAGAAACAGCGCCACGTTGTGCTGGAACTCGGCGGCGTCAAACCAGAAGTTGCCCTCGGAAAGGGCGCGCAACTGGGGCGCCAGTTCGATCCAGTTTTCTTCGATAAAACCGTGGTCCTGTTGCAGGCACTGCACGACGCCCTTCATTTCCTCGGTGCCCGTGGCCAGCAGCGGGGGGAATACGTGTGTCTCTTCCTGCGCATGGTGCTCGCGCGAGGTGCTGGAGAAGAAGGCCTCGATCTCGCCAGCCAATTTGCGGTCCTGCGCGTTCATGCCCTCGATTTCCATGTGCTTGGCCATGCGCTGCAACTGCACCAGGTGTTCCTGAATTTGCAGATGGCATGCGTCAAGTGCTTTGAAATGCGAGGGGGCTGCTGTCGTCATGGGTCTCTCCAAAAAATCCGGCCAATAAAAAATGGGGGGCTTGCGATCGCCATGCGGAGCAGGGCAATCCAGTCAACATCATGTTTTGAAAGCGCGGCGCTGAGAAGGTGCAATCGGCCTTGCATTTGACCAGGGTCAACCAGGATGCAAATCGCGGGCCCTACCCCATAGGCCTTGCGCTGGTGCGGCAGTAGACTGATTTTTCCCCGCAGCGGCCTGACGCACACAGGCCAGCGGAGCAAGGAGTCCACTTTGCAAGCGACCAACGTCAATGATCCAACCTACTTCCACAAGGTCGTAGATTGCCAATGGGCCTGCCCGGCCCACACCCCCGTTCCCGAATACATACGCCTCATAGGCCAGGGGCGTTACGACGACGCCTACATGGTCAACTGGGTGTCGAATGTGTTCCCGGGCGTCTTGGGCCGCACCTGCGACCGCCCCTGCGAGCCTGCCTGCAGACGCTCCCGGGTCGAAGAAAACAACGGCGAGAAGCCGGAGCCGGTCGCCATCTGCCGCCTCAAACGCGTAGCCGCTGACAACAAGGTGGACGTATCGGCCCGCATGCCCGCGATTGCGCCGCCCAACGGCAAGCGCGTGGCCTGCATTGGTGCCGGGCCCTCCTCCCTCACCGTGGCGCGCGACCTGGCTCCCCAGGGCTACGCCGTCACCCTCTTTGAGGGCGAGGCCAAGGCGGGCGGCTTCATCCGCTCGCAGATTCCGCGCTTTCGCCTGCCCGAGTCGGTCATCGACGAGGAGACCGGCTACATCCTGAACATGGGCATCGACTTCAAGAGCAACCAGCGCGTGGACTCCATGCAGGCGCTGCTGGGCCAGGGCTATGACGCCATCTTCGTCGGCTGCGGCGCACCGCGCGGGCGCGACCTGGTCATCCCCGGGCGCACAGAGGCTGCAGCCAACATCCACATCGGTATCGACTGGCTGGCGTCCGTCTCCTTCGGCCACATCACCAGCGTAGGCGAGCGCGTCATCGTGCTGGGTGGGGGCAACACCGCCATGGACTGCTGCCGCTCGGCCAAGCGCCTGGGTGGCAAAGACGTGAAGGTGATTGTGCGCAGCGGCTTTGAGGAAATGAAGGCCTCGCCCTGGGAGAAGGAAGACGCGGTGCACGAAGGCATCCCCATCCTCAACTTCCATGTGCCGGTGGCCTTTGAACATGAGGGCGGCAAACTCACCGCCATGCGCTTCGAGATTGTGAAAGCCGAATACGACGCAAAGGGTCGCCGCACCCTGGTGCCCACCGGCGAGCCTGAAGTGCGCGTGCCCTGCGACACCGTGCTGGTGGCCGTGGGCCAGGAAAACGCCTTTCCATGGATCGAGGCCGAATGCGGCATCGAATTCGACCAGTGGGGCCTGCCCAAGCTGGGTGACGGCACCTTCCAGAGCACGCGGCCCAAGGTCTTCTTCGGTGGCGACGCGGCGTACGGCCCCAAGAACATCATCACGGCGGTGGCCCATGGCCATGAAGCGGCGGTGTCGATAGACCGCTTCCTAAACGGCGAAATTGTGGCCAAGCGCCCAGCGGCCACGGTGAACCTGATGTCGCAGAAGATGGGCATCCACGAATGGAGCTACCGCAACGATGTGTCCAATGACACCCGCTTCAAGGTGCCATGGGCGCAGGCCGAAATCGCGCTGGCCAGCATCAAGGTGGAGGTGGAACTGGGCTTTGACGCGGCCACTGCCTTCAAGGAGGCCAGCCGCTGCCTGAACTGCGATGTGCAGACCGTGTTCAACCGCGACACCTGCATCGAGTGCGACGCCTGTGTGGACATCTGCCCCATGGACTGCATTACCTTCACCGCCGGTGGCGAGGAGGCCGAACTGCGCACCCGCCTGAAGGCCCCGGCCACCCACCTGGCGCAGGATCTGTATGTGTCGGGCGAACTCAAGACCGGCCATGTGATGGTGAAAGACGAAGACGTGTGTCTGCACTGCGGTCTGTGTGCCGAGCGTTGCCCGACCGGCGCCTGGGACATGCAGAAGTTTTTGTTTACGACGACGCAAGCCGGGCCACGCGCCCGTGACCTGCGCAAAACCGCGGTGGAGGCAGCATGAAAAGAATAAGCGCAGTCAACGATTTCGTCATCAAGTTTGCCAACGTGAATGGTTCGGGTTCGGCATCCGCCAACGAGCTGTTTGCCAAGGCTGTCATGCGCATGGGCGTGCCGGTCAGCCCGCGCAACATCTTCCCCAGCAACATCCAGGGCATGCCGACCTGGTACGAGGCCCGTGTGTGTGAAAAGGGCTACCACGGCCGCCGTGGCGGTGTGGACATGATGGTGGCCATGAACCCGCAAACCTGGGACACCGACCTGGCCGAAATCGAGAGCGGCGGCTACCTGTTTTATGACAGCACGCGCCCGCTGCCGCCGAGCAAATTCCGCGACGATGTGCTGACCATCGGCGTGCCGCTGACCGAGATTGCCAACGCCGCCTATACCGACCCGCGCCAGCGCCAGCTGTTCAAGAACATCATTTATGTGGGCGCCCTGTCCGCCCTGCTGGATGTGGATGCGGAGGTGTTTGAAAAACTGTTTGCCGAACAGTACAAGGGCAAGGAGCGCCTGCTGGCCTCCAACGTGCAGGCCCTGCACCTGGGGCGCGACTATGTGAAGGCGCACATGGCCTACCCGCTGGGCATACGCGTGCAGCGCGCCGATGCGGTGGGCGACCAGATCTTTACCGATGGCAACAGCGCCGCAGGCCTCGGCCTGGTGTATGGCGGGGCCACGGTGGCGGCCTGGTACCCGATCACACCCAGCACCTCGGTGCCCGAAGCCTTCCAGAAATACTGCGAAAAATTCCGCGTGGACCCCGAGACCGGCCAGCACCGCTATGCCATCGTGCAGGCCGAAGACGAGCTGGCGTCCATCGGCATGGTGGTGGGCGCAGGCTGGAACGGCGCACGCGCCTTTACTGCCACCTCCGGCCCCGGCGTCTCGCTGATGACCGAGTTCATTGGTCTGGCCTACTTTGCCGAGATTCCGGTCACCATCATCAATGTGCAGCGCGGCGGACCCAGCACCGGCATGCCCACGCGCACGCAGCAGGCCGACATCCTGAGCTGCGCCTACGCATCCCATGGCGACACCAAGCATGTGCTGCTGTTCCCGCAGGACCCCTATGAGTGCTTTACGCATTCCGCGGCCGCACTCGATCTGGCCGACCGCCTGCAGACGCCCATCTTTGTGATGACCGATCTGGACATCGGCATGAACCAGCGCCTGTGCAAACCCTTTGTCTGGGAGGAAGGCAAGGCCTATGACCGCGGCAAGGTGATGAGCGCCGAAGAGCTGGAGGCCGGCAAGGACTTCGGCCGCTACAAGGATGTGGACGGCGACGGCATTCCCTGGCGCACATTACCCGGCACGCACCCGACCAAGGGCGCCTTCTTCACCCGCGGCACCACGCGCAACCCCTACGCCATGTATTCGGAGCGCGGGCCCGACTACATCTACAACATGGAGCGGCTGCTGCGCAAGTTCAAAACCGCAGCGACCCTGGTGCCGCAACCGATCGTGCGCAAGGCCAGTGAAGCCACGCGCTTCGGCGTGATCTATTTCGGCTCCACCAGCCCGGCCATGCGCGAGGCACTCGATGTGCTGGAGACGCAGGACCTGCACCTGGACGCCATGCGCCTGTGCGCCTACCCCTTCCCGGACTCGGTGCAGACCTTTATTGCCGGGCACGACACCGTGTTTGTGGTGGAGCAAAACCGCGATGGCCAGATGCATTCGCTCCTGGTCAACGAACTCGATTTCGACCCGGCCAAGCTGCCGCGTGTGCTGCACTACGACGGCACACCCATCACCGCGCGCTTTATCGCCGGAGCGATTGCCAAACGCATGGAAGCCAGCATGAAAAAGGAAGTGGCATGACCTATATCGCAAAACCCCGTCTGCACCACCCCACGCTGCACACCAACAAGGTCGGCTACACCCGGCGCGACTACGAGGGCCGCATCTCCACCCTGTGCGCGGGTTGCGGGCATGACTCGATCTCGGCGGCCATCATCCAGGCCTGCTGGGAGCTGGACATTGAGCCGCACCGCGTGGCCAAGCTCTCGGGCATTGGCTGCAGTTCCAAGACGCCGGATTATTTTCTGGGCGCATCCCACGGCTTCAACACCGTGCACGGCCGCATGCCCTCGGTGCTGACCGGTGCCAACCTGGCGAATCGCGACCTGCTGTACCTCGGTGTGTCCGGCGACGGCGACTCGGCCTCCATTGGCCTGGGCCAATTCGCCAACGCCATGCGGCGCGGCGTGCGCATGGCCTACATCGTGGAAAACAATGGCGTCTACGGCCTGACCAAGGGCCAGTTCTCGGCCACGGCAGACCGCGGCTCGAAAAGTAAAAAGGGCGTGGTCAACAGCGACAGCCCGGTGGACCTGGTGGGCATTGCGCTGCAACTGGGCGCCACCTATGTGGCGCGCAGCTTCAGCGGCGACAAGGCGCAACTGGTTCCGCTGATCAAGGGCGCGATTGCCCATGGCGGCGCGGCCTTCATTGACGTCATCAGCCCCTGCGTCACCTTCAACAACCATGGCGGCAGCACCAAGAGCTACGACTATGTGCGCCAGCACAACGAGGCCGTGAGCCGGATCGACTTCATGGTGCCCGGCGAAGAGATCACCACCAGCTACGCGCCCGGCGAAGTGGTGGACGTGGCACAGCACGACGGCAGCATCCTTCGACTGCGCAAGCTGCATGCCGACTACGACCCCACCGACCGCAATGCCGCCATGAACTACATGCAACAGCATTCGGCGCGCGGCGAGGTGGTGACCGGCCTGCTCTACATGGATTCGCTGGCCACCGATTTGCACACCTCGCTCAACACCAGCGCGCATCCACTCAATACCTTCCATGCACCGGAACTCTGTCCGGGCCTCAAAGCCCTGGACAAAATCAACGCATCGCTGCGCTAGTTTCACCCCGCTCTTTTCACGCCCGCACAGGAGGCTGCCATGCCCGAACGTACCGTTTTTCAGTCGATGTCGCAGCGCCACGTGATCAGCGTGGGCCCCAACGCCAGTCTGTATGACGCGGCCTGTGTGATGACGCGCGCCAACTGTGGCAGCGTGCTCATCATCGACAGCAGCAACACACTGCTGGGCATCGTCACCGAGCGCGACCTGATGACCCGCGTGATGGCCAAGGCACTGGACCCGGCCAGCACCCACTGCTCTGCCGTCATGACGCGCAGCCCGCGCACCGTGCCACCGGAAACCAGGGTGACGGACGCCGTCCTGATCATGATTGAACGCGGCTTTCGCAACCTGCCGGTGATCACCGCTGAGGGCAAGATCCTGGGCGTTTTCTCGGCCCGCGATGCGCTGCCGCGCGAAGTCAATGCGGCGGTCAGCCTGGCCGAGTTCAATGAACAGGTGAACGACGCGCTGG
Organism: Comamonadaceae bacterium; assembly: GCA_947375135.1. GTDB lineage: Bacteria > Pseudomonadota > Gammaproteobacteria > Burkholderiales > Burkholderiaceae_C > Allorhodoferax. Next base: position 8,490 of record CANCER010000031.1, read on the forward strand.
GTTAGTATGTTTGACAGGAATTCGCTCAGGCGCTGAAGACTTCAGCCCTGCAGTGGATGTCGGGGAGCCACGAATATGCATGAAGTTTTTCATTCCTATCCCTACTTCCGGACCTGCTCCGCGTAGCAAGACAATTGCGTGATGGTCAACCATATTTCCGGCTCCTACGCCAATCCACCCGCAATGGCAACACCGGCCAGGTCCAGGTTTTGCCGGACTAGCCGTTCGAAGCCGCAGCGCGCCGGGTTCAGCAGCGCCTGCGCCTTGGCGCCTGGCCGGGGCTCGCCGGCACAAGCATAGAATCGGCCGGGCAGGACACGCTACTTGCCTCCCGCCGCATCCGGTTGTGGGTTCAAGGCAAGGGCAGCTCGCTAGCAGTACCTAGATCGGGCCGATATGCAAACCTCAGTGGTTGCGGATGCTGGGGGCGAAGGTACGCGTTCTGCGCCGCCAAAGTCGCGGATGTCGGTGTCGGCGCTTCTTTTCTGGCTCATTCTTGCGTGCCTGGTACCGGAAGTGCTGGGGGTGTGCGCCAGCCTGTACTACGAGTACCAGGATGAACGTATCCAGTCAGACAAAGGTCTGGCTTTATCCGTGCGCACCATGGTGCAAACCATTGACGCTGAACTGGCACAGGTGCAGCTGATAGCGCAGGTACTGACCACCAGCGGCTCACTGCGCCGGCACGACTTGGCTGCATTCCACCGGCGCACCGTGCTGTTGATACCCTCCACCGGTGTGGAGGTATCGGCTGTCCTCTTCGACAAAAGTGGCCGGCAACTGCTCAACACCCACATTCCCTGGGGCCAGCCGCTGCCAGCCCATCGCGACCTGGAGTCCATCCGCAGCGTTTTTGAATCCACGCACACCAACCCACACCGCCCCCTGTTTCGCCCACTGGACGGCTATGCAGCGATCAGTACCGTGGCACCGGTCTTCTCCGGCCGGGAGGTGGTCTACGCCTTGGCCGTAGGCGTTGTTCCAGACAAATTCAACAGCTTCCTGCGTGAATATGGACAGGCCACCGGCGCAGTGACCACCATTGTTGACGGCACGGGAACCATCGCTGCACGAAGCCATGACACGGCGCAATTCGTGGGCCACAAGGTGGATCCCGAAATCTGGGTGCAACTTCAAAAGGGACCGGTCGGTGCGTTTGACTTTGATCTGAAGGACGGCACCCGCCTGCATGCCAGCTACGGCCAGTCCGTGGGCACGGGATGGCGCGTACTGATGATGACGCCGCGCCAGAGCCTGGATGCACCCTTGACCCATACGCTGACCCAGATGGCCAAAGGTGCAACCTTGGTGCTGCTCTTGAGTATTGCCCTGGCCTGGCTTGTGGGCAGACGCATCGTCAACTCGGTGAAGTCCCTCAAGGAAGCTGCTATTGCCTTTGGCAAAGGGGAATCACTGCCCCCGCTGAAGGTCAACCTGCGTGAAACCGAAGAAGTGGCACGGGCCCTGAGCCGGTCTGCCTTTCAACTCACGACGCGTACCCAAGAGCTGCTGGATGCCAATGCCTCCCTGCATGAACGCACCACCGAATTGGCAGAAGCACAGCACCTGGCCCAAATAGGGAATTGGAAGCACGACCTGGTCAGCAACGAGCGCTTTGTTTCCGTGGAAATGCAGGAACTATTCGGACCCAAAGTGCTGCTTCCGTTTGCAGAGCTGGCAGGCACGTTGTTTACACCGGAGGTGTGGAAACAAGTGGACCACCAGATCCGGGAGACGATCCGCACCGGCGTTGGATTTTCTTTGGTCGGAGAACTGTTTGACAGGCAAGGTAGCCCGATATGGACAGACAACCGGTGTGAGGCGGTATTCAATGGCAAGGGGGAAGTCATTGGTTTGCGGGGCACATGCCAGGACATCAGCAAATACAAAGCGGCGGAAATTTTGCTGCTCGACAATGAAGCCCGACTCAAAATGGCGCTGTCGAGTTCCGACCTGGCCCTGTGGGACTGGCATATCCAAAGCGGCGATCTGTTTATGGATGAGCGCTGGGCTGCCATCCAGGGGTACACCCTGATGGCGCTGCCCTATCGAATGCAAAGTTATATGCAAAGTGTTTTTCCTGAAGACATGGCGCTCATCTACAAAAACCTGGAACTGCATTACCGAAGCGAGACACCCAAATACGAAGCCATTTACCGTGTGCGACACCGGGATGGCCATTGTGTCTGGATACAAGCCACGGGCAGGGTGGTCGAGCGGGACGCTGCGGGCGAACCCTTGCGCATGCTCGGTGTGGCCCTGGATATCAGCGCGCGCAAGGAAAACGAATACAAGATGGAGGCCCTGCATGACGAGATGAATGCCATGCTGGTGTGGCAGGTAGCACAGCACACGGTGGCAGCCCTGGCGCATGAGATCAACCAGCCACTGGCCAGCTTGGCCATTCTGTGCGAGGCGGCAACCCGTTTGCAGGCGCGGGGCCGACAATCCGATGGGGACCACGGTGAGCGGCTCAAGCGCAGTGTGGAGCCACTGGAGCGGATGAATATCGAAATCAAGCGGGCCGCTGCCGTGGTGCGCAGCCTGTTGACTTCCGTGAACAAGCCGGACATCACCCGCGCGAATGTGGTGGTGAATGAACTGGTCCGTGAGTCGATTCAAAAGGCCTATGGTGAGGGCATCTTCGGTTACGCCATCGTGGCCCATGACGGCGCCCACTTGCCTCTTGTGAAAGTGAACCAACTCCAGGTGAGCAAGGTGCTGCTGAACCTGATTCATAACAGCGCGCAAGCAATGCAAGCGGCGCAGATGCCCAACGGCAAGATAGAGGTCAGTACCGCTCTGTCGGCGGATGGCAGCGCAATTTCCATCACGGTCCAGGATGAAGGCCCGGGCATCAGCGCCCTGATGCAGCAGGAAATTTTTCAGCCCTTCATCAGCACCAAGTCCCACGGCCTGGGCCTGGGCCTCACCATCAGCCGCGCCCTGATAGAGGCGCATGGCGGCAAGCTCTGGGCCAGCCAAACGCCAGGGCAAGGCGCCACGTTCCATTTCACACTCCCCATAACCGGCTAAACGAATGACCTCCCCCACTGTGTATGTTGTCGATGACGACCCGGGTATTCGCAGCAGCCTTTCATTTTTATTGGAGACCGTGAGCCTGCAGTCCGCATGCTTCGCCAATGCCCATGATTTTCTGGCGGCCTGCGGGCCCCATCCGGAGGGTTGTCTGATATTGGACGTACGCATGCCGGGCCTCAGTGGTCTGCAACTGCAGGATGAGCTGATTCGACGAAAAATAGACTTGCCCATTATTTACCTGACGGGCTTTGCCGAGATAGCGATGGCCGTGGAGGTGCTGCACAAAGGGGCCATGGATATTCTGGAGAAGCCCATTGACGGTGCGCTCCTGCTGCAGCGGGTGGAGAGCGCGCTGGAAATCAATCGCTTGAGCCGGCAGGCGGATGCGGCGCACGCCCTGTTTGAGGCGCGCTTGTCAACGCTGACCCAACGGGAGCGCGAGGTTTTGGCGCTGGCCCTGTCGGGCATGGTGAACAAGACGATTGCCAGAGAGCTTGCCATCAGCCTGCGCACGATTGAAGGCTACCGCATGCAGATTTATCTCAAACTTGGCGTCAGTTCGCTGCTGGAATTCGCGCAGCAGGCCGCCAGCGTGAACCTGCCCCTGAGCGGGATTGCCTCCCTCCTGAACCCGGACAAAGCGCCCACCTGAGCCGCTGCGGGCCGGCGCTTGCCCATCCCGGCCGAAAGGCAACACGTATAAGTACGCACGTACAGACACGGTTGGCGTGAATGGGCAGAAGAGCGCCCAATGGGTGCCAATGACTACCTGCCACCTATCCGAATTTTCCCTCCTCAACCTTGCGATAAAACAATGAATACTGTTTATCGTCTGGTGTGGAGCCGGGCCATGCTGGCGTGGGTCGCCGTGGCCGAGTTGTCGCGGGGGCGTGGCAAGGGCGCGGGCTCCAAGTTGGTAGCCAGTGCCATTTTGTTCGGTACGGTAGCCGCCCATGCGGCACCCGAAGGGGGCCAAGTGGTCTCGGGCCTGGGCAGCATCAGCAAGTCCGGTGCGACGACCACCATCAACCAGGCCAACCAGAATTTGGCCTTGAACTGGCAAAGTTTCAACGTCGCGGCCAACGAGACGGTTACCTTCATTCAGCCCTCTGCCAGTGCCATCGCGGTCAACCGCATTGCCGACACCAACGGCAGCCAGGTCATGGGTCGCATCCATGCGAACGGCCAGGTTTTCCTGATCAACCCCAACGGCATCCTGTTTGGTGCGGGTGCGCAAGTCAACGTCGGCGGACTGGTGGCGTCCACCCTGGATCTGAACGATGCCGGCCTGAGCAGCACCAGCAAAACCTTCAGTGACACGGGCGCAGGCAGCAAGGGCAGCATCGTCAACCAGGGCACCCTCAACGCCACCGGCGCGGCGGGCACTGGCGGCTATATCGCGCTCCTGGGCGGCAGCGTCAGCAACCAGAACAGCCTCTCTGCGCCACAAGGCACGGTGGCGCTGGGTGCAGGCAGCGCAGCCACCCTGACCTTCCAAGGCAACCACCTGGTGAAGATGCAAATCGACCAAAGCGTGTTGAACCACCTCAGCGCCAACGGCGGCGTGATTCGCGCGGACGGCGGCCTGGTGCTGCTGAGTGCGGGCGCCAAGGACGCACTGCTGGCCAGTGTGGTCAACAACACCGGAGTGATCGAGGCGCATACGGTGGAGAACCAGGCGGGTCGCATTGTCTTGCTGGGCGGCATGGCTGCGGGCACCGTCAACCTCGGCGGATCGCTGGACGCCAGTGCGCCGAACGGCGGCAAGGGGGGTTTTATCGAAACCAGTGCGGCGCAGGTCAAGATTGCTGACGCAGCCAAAGTCAGCACGGCAGCCCCGCAAGGGCAGGTGGGCACGTGGTTGATTGACCCGAATGGCTTTACCGTGGCTTCGAACGCAGACATCTCCGGTGCCACCTTGTCGGCCGCCCTGGGCACCAGCAACGTCGTACTGCAAAGCAACAGCGGACATACGGCAGGTGCCGGCGACCTGAACGTCAACGAAGCCGTCCATTGGAGCGCAAATACCGCGCTGACCCTGACCGCGTCCAACAACGTGAATATCAACGCCAACCTCAGCGCCACAGGCAACAGCGCCGCCCTGGCCATCAACCCCAATACCGCCAACGCGGGTGCGGGCGCCAGCGGCACAGGCGAATTCCATGTGAACAACGGCGCTGCGGTCACCTTGTCGGGTGCGGCGCCCGGCCTGGCCATTGCAGGCGTCGATTACACCGTGATCAACAGCCTGGGTGCAGCGGGCAGCCACACCGCGTCTGACCTGCAAGGCATGCAGGGCGATTTGACCCTGCACTACGCCCTGGGCAGCAACATCGATGCCAGCGCCACGGCCGGCTGGAACGCGGGCGCCGGCTTCACACCGGTCGGCTACACCTCCGCAGGCGCCACCACCTTTACCGGCGCCCTGGAGGGACTGGGTCACACGATTTCGAACCTGACCATCAACCGCCCCGGCGCGGCCGATGTCGGACTCATTGGTGCAGCGGCCAACGATGCCAGCATCCGCAATGTCGGCCTGCTCGGTGGCAGCACCGTGGGTGGCGCGGGCACGGGCGGCTTGCTCGGCACAGCGGTTACGGCATCCATCCGCAACAGCTACAACACCGGGACGGTGCGCGGTGCTGCGGGGACCGGCGGGCTGGCCGGCGTGATCACCACGGGCGGTATCAGCGCCAGCTACACCACGGGAACGGTCAGTGGCGCCGCAGGAACCGGTGGACTGATCGGCGTGCTCACCACCGGCTCCATCAGCGACAGCTACCACACTGCGGCCGTCACAGGCAACGCCGGCACAGGCGGCCTGGTGGGAACGCTGACCACGGGCAGCGTGCGTGGCAGCTACACGTCCGGCAATGTCTCGGGTGACGCAGGCACCGGCGGAATGGCCGGCACCATCACCACCGGCGACATCAGCAACAGCTACACCACCGGCAATGTGGCGGGTGCAGCCGGCACGGGCGGCCTGGCGGGTGGCATCACCTCCGGCCTGGTCAGCAGCAGTTTCACAACCGGCAGCGTAGCGGGCGCTGCGGGTACCAGCAGCCTGGCGGGAACCAGTCCGGCCGGAAGTATCACCAACAGCTTTGCAGTGAGCGCCGGGCAGACCATCGACTTCGCGGCCTTATCCGCTTCGGGGCAATGGATGTTGTCGGCCAGCGGCCTGCCGGTTCTGAAATCGCTGGTAAAAACCTTCACGATTACGGCACAGGATGTCACCAAGACCTACGACGGACTGCGCTTTACCGGCGGCAACGGCGTCAGTTCCCCGGACCCGTACCAAGGCTATTTGACCGGCACCTTGGCCTACAGCGGGACAGCGCAAGACGCCCGCAATGCAGGCAGCTACGACATCACCGCCAGCGGTCTGGGTTCGACCAATTCGCAGTACGTTGTCCGCTATGTGAGCGGCAAGCTGACCATCAACACCCGGGCCTTGACGGTGGCAGCGGCAGGCATGGACAAAATTTACGATGGCAAAACCACCGCCAGCGTGGTGCTGTCGGACAACCGGGTGGCGGGCGATGCGCTCACGCTGAGCCTGAAGCCCAGCCAGACCGGCAGCGCGACGTCCGGCGCATTCATCAGCATGACGGATGCAAACGGCGTCAGCACGCAATTTGTTTCCGGCACCTCGGGTGCCAACTTCGCCGACAAAAATGCAGCGGCCGGCAAGACCATCTTTGTGGTGGGCATCCAGGTGCAAGGCGCCGATGCCGGCAACTACACCGCCAACACCAGCGCCCTGAGCAGCGCGGCCATCACACCCAAAGCATTGAGCGTGGCGGCTGCGGGCCAAAGCAAGGTGTACGACGGCAGCACCACCGGCCTGGTGACTTTAAGCAGCAGCGGCCTGGTGCGGGGCGACAACCTGGTGCTGGCCGGCAGCGGCACTTTTGCCGACACGGCCGCCGGCACGGCCAAAGCGGTTGCGGTGACCGGCATCACCGCCACTGGCGGCGATGCCGGCAACTACAGCCTGAGCAACACCAGTGCCGCCACCCGCGCCAGCATCACACCCAAGGTCATCACGGTTGTGGCCAGCGGCACCGACAAGGTCTATGACGGCAACACCAGCGACGTGGTCACACTGAGCAGCACAGGCGTGCTCACGCAAGACCTGAACAACGTGGTGTTCAGCGGCGTAGCGGCCTTCTCCAACAAGAATGCGGGCGTGGGCAAAGTGGTGGCGGTGTCCGGCATCAGCGCCAGCGGCAGCCAGTCGGGCAACTACACGCTCAAGAGCAGCAGCGCCACCGCCTACGCCACCGTCACCGCGAAAACGATTGCGGTGGCCGCCACGGCAAGCGACAAGGTGTATGACGGCAACACCACCGATGCAGTGAGCCTGCGCAGCGACGGCGTGCTTGCCGGTGACACGGTCAAATTCGCCAGCACCAGCGCAGTCTTCAGCGACAAGAACGTGGCCAGCGACAAACTGGTCACCGTCTCCGGCATCACCCTGTCGGGTCTGGAAGCACGCAATTACAAAGCCAACACCAGCGCCCTCAGCAGCGCAGACATCACGCCCAAAAACATCGCGGTGACAGCGACGGGCGGCACCATGGTCTACAACGCTACGCTCAACACCGCAGTCACCTTGGCGAGCAGCGGCGTGGTCAAAGGCGACAGCGTGAGCTTTACCAACACGTCGGCCCTGATGGACAACAAGAATGTCGGCGTGGCCAAGCCAGTCACCGTCAGCGGCCTCAGCGCACGGGGCGGCGATGCCCTCAACTACACGCTGAGCAACAGCACCGCCATGGCCAAGGTGACGGTGACGCCGCTGCTGATCACCGTCACCGCCCGCGGCACGGACAAGGTGTTTGATGGCACGGCCAGCGACACCGTGAGCCTGCAAAGTGCGGGCGTGCTCGCCGGCGATGCGCTGGGCTTTACCAGCACCACGGCCAAATTCGCCAGCAGTACCGTGGGCGCCAACAAAGCAGTCACGGTGTCCGGCATTGCAACCCAGGGTGCCGACGCCGCCAACTACAGCGTAGTCAACAAAACCATTACCACCCGGGCCAGCATCACCCAGAACTAACCACCACCTGCCCGGGGACTCCCATGACCCACCCCCCATTACAACGGATTGCCATGCACCAGCTGCACAAAGCCGGGTTGCAATGAGGTTTTCTAACTGGCCTCTCCGTCACACACAGTTAGTATTTTGAATCAACTATTTTTGGAATTTATATGAAAACACAATTGAAAATCGCTGCAGTCTCTCTGGTTCTTGCGGTCAGTTCGACTACGTCTTTTGCAGCTGGCAATGACTTCGCCGGAGTCGACATTACCAACACCAGTGCAACGGACATCTTGGGATTTACCACGCTTTCCATCACTGAAATCAATCAGCTATTCGGCACCAGCAGCGCCGATCAGAACGTCGCACTGGTGGGCCAGGAGGGCAATGAAAATATTGCGTACATCAGCCAGAACGGCACTGCCAACTTTGCAGCCACCGTCCAAACTGGAGCCGCTGCAAGCGTGGCATTTACCGTGCAGACCGGCAACCTCAACCGCGCTGTGATCCTGCAAAAGTAAGCCGTATTGCGACGCAAGTTGAACCGACGGGCTGCAACCGGGCTGCTGTGGGCAGCCCTGTTGTCGCCCGCCTGGGCCCAAGTGCTACCGGGCAAGCGCTTCACACCCGTGACCGATGCGGTCGGTGGTTTGCTGGTGAATTCGACCGTGAGCGCCGACGGCATGGCGTTCTTTTTGAACTTCCTGAATGTCTGGCGTGACAAGCCGGGCAGTGAGAGCTACACCCTCGAGATTGCCGAACGTGCCTCCAAACGGCTGGGCAATCAGGTGTGGGTGTCCTCCGGACAAAAACGCTTGTTCTTCAGTGCCCTGCCCTTTCAGCGGGACCGCATTCGCCTGCTCAGCGAGCAGGCGGCCGACACCAGCTATTCCGCATTGATCGCGCTGGCGCTGCCCTTCACCGGCGCGGCCGACCCGGATGTGGCGGAAGACGAGTGGTAGGCCACTCCCCCGCGATTTAATTTTTTCAGTATTGGCTATGTTCACCTGTTCCGGATTCACCCTGCGCCGCTGGGTAGCTGTAGTTCTGCTGCTGGGGGCGATGCACGCCGGCGCGACCGAAATGGTCTATGCCCCGGTCAACCCCACTTTCGGTGGTAATCCGAACAACGCCCCCGGGCTGATGGCTGTGGCGCAGGCACAAAACGGCTTCAAGGCACCGGTGCCATCACCGCTGGAGACGTTCAACCTGAACCTGCAACGGTCTATTTTGAGCCGCTTGAGTTCGCAGGCGATGAACACCATGTTCGGCTCGAGCTACAAGCTGAGCGCGGGAAATTACGACACGGCCGGCTACAGCATTCAGGTGGTGGATGACGGCGATGGCACCTTGCATATCACCACCACCGACAAAGCCAGCGGCGCTGTCGCCTCCTTTGTCATCAATGCCGCCGTGCCATGAGGCAAGCCCGCTGGCATAGCCGCTGCGCTACCGTCCTTTTCCGGGGGGTCCTGGCGTTGTGTGTGCTGTTGCCCATGGCAGCCTGCACCACGGTGCCGCCTTCCAACGTGGAATCCAATGCCGTGTTGACGCCTTCGTCCAAAATCACACGGGACTTGCTCAAGCTCCCGTTGCCCAAGGCCAAAGTGGCCGTGGCGGTCTATGGCATGCGCGACCAGACAGGCCAGTACAAACCATCGCCTGACAGCTCCTATTCCACTGCGGTGACCCAGGGTTCCGCGTCGATGCTGGTCAAAGCCTTGAAGGACTCCGGTTGGTACCTCCCGGTGGAGCGCGAGGGTTTGCAGAATTTGTTGACCGAACGCAAGATCGTCCGGGCCATTGAATCGCCCACGGAGAAAGGCAAACCGGCCATTGATTTGCCCGGCCTGCTGCCCGCGAGTTTGGTTGTGGAGGGCGGCTTGATTGCCTATGAGAGCAATGTACGCACAGGTGGCAAGGGCGCCAATTACCTGGGGATCGGTTCCAACAGCAGCTACCGCGTGGACCAGGTCACCGTGAGTTTGCGCCTGGTGGACACGCGCACCGGCCAGATCCTCGGCGTGGTGACGGTGACCAAGACTATTTATTCATACCAGTTCTCGGCCAGTGTGTATCTGTTCACCGCGTACCAGAATTTGCTGCAGGGGGAAACGGGCTTCACCAGCAATGAGCCGATCCAGTTGGGTGTGCGCCAGGCGCTGGAGGCAGCGGTGATTCAGCTCACCCTGCAGGGCGTGCGCGACCGGTTTTTGGAACTCCAGAATGAGCAGGACATTTACATGCCGCTGGTACAAAAATATTTGCGCGCAGACCAGGACAACACCAACGCGCCGGAGGACGCCTCCGATGCGCTGATTGGCTACAGCACCCTGGCTTCAGAAAGCCACGCGGGAATGGTGCAACCCTTTGTGCTGTCACCCGCCGGGGTGGTGCCGCTGCCCAGGCCAGCGGGAGCCACCCTGCCGGACCCGTCCAAAAAACCGGTGCTGTTGCCGCGCCTGGAGCAGCTGTAAAGCGTTGGTCATGGCACCCCGCTCTGTCATGGCACGCCTACCGCGCATGGTGCTGAGCCTGGCCTTTCAAGCCCTTGTTGGGGCGCCCTGTAGTGCGCAGGATTTGTCGATACTGTCCGACTTTGGCAGCTCGGATATTTTGCGCAATGGCGCACTTGTTATCCAGAGCGGTACGTCCAACAGTGCGCACATTTCGCAAACGGTGGACTCCGGCGGCAGCACCGGCCATTACGCGGAAATAAACCAGCAGGGCGCTGACAACCAGGGCGTTATCGAACAATCGGGCGACCTCAACCGGGCCAGAATTTCCCAAAATGGCTACGGCAATATCGCCAACGCCACCCAGACCGGCTTTTCCAATCTCCTGGACATCAGCCAGACCGGCGATGGAAACGCCCTGTATGCCACGCAAGCGGGCAACGGCAACAGCATGGTGCTATCGCAGGCGGGCTCTGCCACCGCCAACCTGGTGGAGATCGGGAACAACAACACCATCGATGCGTCACAGAGCGCGGGGGGCGTGATCAACATCCGGCTGGAAGGCAATGGCATGCGCGTCACCGTCCATCAATATTGAGAGGCAACCCCCCTATGAAAATCCACCGGGCCTTGCTTGCCTTTTTGCTGTGCGCTTGTTCTTTGCGCGCTGCGCTGGCGGCAGGGCTTGTGGCCCCCAATGCGGGGGCGATGTTGCAACAACTGCAGCCGGCTGGGGCAACAGGCGCGGCCTCCGCCGGGCCCCGCTTGACCGTGCAGGAGAAGCCCGACACCCCGGTGCCACCCGGCATGGCGTTCAGGGTGACAAGAATCGTGATCACGGGCAACACCCGCGTCGCCACGCAGGAGCTGCACGCCCTCGTGCAGGATGCCGAAGGCCAGGACCTGACGCTGGCGGCGCTCAGCGCGGTGGTGGGCCGCATCACGGCGCACTACCAGCGCAAAGGCTTTGCGCTGGCCAGGGCCCTCGTGCCCGGCCAAACCATCACGGACGGCGTGCTCCAGGTGCAGGTCTTGGAGGCGCGCTACGACGCGGTGCTGCTGGACAACCGGACGCCGCTGGGCGATGCGCTGCTGCGTTCTGCGCTGGCCGGGATTCAGACCGGAGACGTGATCGAGCAGGCGCCACTCGATGAAGCCCTGCTGTCCCTGGCGGATATTCCCGGTGTGGTGGTCAGTGCGACGATGCAACCCGGTTCAGGCCCGGGGCTCACGGATGTGGTGGTGCGCACCACCGCGCCCGGCGCGCAGGTGTCCGGCACCACCGTGATCGACAACCACGGCAGCGAGGTTGTGGGCCGCACGCGCGCGACCCAATCCTTGCGCCTGCTGGACCCTTTCAACCAGCAGACGGGTGCGGTGCTGGAGCTCAGCGGTTTGACCTCGGGCGCTGGTTTGAACTACGCCCGCATCGCATATGAAGCCGTCCTGAACGGGGCTGCCAGGCGTGCGGGGGGAGCGTATTCCTCACTGCAGTACACGGTGGGCGGGCCGTTGGCGGCCAGCGGCGCACGCGGTGAAGCGCAGGCCGGGCAGCTGTGGCTGCGCCACAGCCTGTTGCGCAGCTATGCGGCCAACCTGTACGCGCAAGTTCAATACGACAACACCCAATTGCGCGACCACCCGGGCATGGAGACCGACAGCAACCGCGACACCGACAAACTCACGGCCAGCCTGGTCGGGGATTTCCAGGACGCGGGCGGGCTCGGGGCTGTGAACCACTGGAACCTGAGCCTGTCCAGCGGCACCCTCAGCTACCACAACGCCGCCACCCGGCTGGACCCTGCGGACCGTGCGGAGGGCAGCTTCACCAAGTTGAACGGGGCTGTTTCCAGACTCCAGCAGCTGACCCCGGCAGACAGCGTGTACGCGGCCCTGGCGCTGCAGTGGGCGAACCGCAATCTGGACGCCTCCGAAAAATTAGCGCTGGGCGGGGCCGGCACGGTGCGGGCCTTGAGCGCCAGTGCGCTCTCGGGCGATATGGGGGTTTTGCTGAACCTTGAATACCGCCACACGCTGGGTGCGCAATGGGGTGGCGGCAACTGGCAGGGGACGGTCTTCCTGGACTGCGCCTCGGTGCAACTCAACCAGACCCCCGTGGGTCGCAGTGAGAATTTTGTGCAGGTCCGTGGTGCAGGCGTCGGTCTGGTCGGGTCGGGGTGGCACCACGTGTCCGTGAAGGCGCAGCTGGCAACGCGGGTGGGGGCCCAGCCGGCTGCGCTGGCAGGCGAAGCCGATGGGCCGCGCGCCTGGGTGGAAGTCGCGCACAGCTGGTGAGCGCTGCCACAGCAGACCGTCGGCCCGCCCGCTGAAGGCTGCGCGGCCCCCCCGGATAGGCCGCGCTGCTCAGCGCAGCAGTGCCAGCAGGCCCAGCGCCCCGATCAACACCGGCTGGTGCAGCATGTAGTAGCTCAGGCTCCAGCGCCCCAGCCAAGCCAGGCCGCGCAGGGGCGCGCCCCAGACACCCTGGCACAGGGCATCGCTCCAGCGTTGCAGCGCAGCGGCGCGATGGCGCACCAGCCATTGGCCAGCCGCCATTCCCAAGCCCATCACGCCAACCCAGGGAAACAGCGGCGCATAGTCTTCGGTCACGGGTTTGCGGCTGATCAGGCCCAGCCAGTTGAACGCGCGGCCGTTCAAGCACTCGGCAGCCGGCCAGGCGGCGTGCAGTTGCACCGCAGCCCAGGGCAAGGCCAGTGCCACGGCCGCCAACAGCCAGAGCCACCGCCCCGCGCCCGGGAGCAGCCGCACCACGATCAGCATCAGGGCCATACCATGCAGAATGCCGAAGTAGATATAGCTGTCGGGGAACATGAACCACGAGCCCCCACTCACCAGCAGTGCACAGCCGGCAATCTGCCGCCAGCGTTTCCAGAAACGGGCCCGGCTCTGGCCCTGCTGCACGGCAATGGCCTGGCCCAGCCCGGCGCAAAACACAAACAGGCTGACGATGGCCATGCGTTGCACCGTCCAGAAAGGGTCGGTGTAAAAATTGGCTTGCAGGTAGCCCGCGTGCTGCAGGTCAAAGCTGAAGTGGAACAGCGTCATCCACACCATGGCCAGGCCACGCAACATGTCAACGGCGGCATAGCGGGGGGTGGAAAGCGGGGTCATGCCGCATTTTCACCGAGTTCCAGGCCCGTGCGCCCCGGCGTCGGGCGATGGAGCCGCCATTCGCGTGCCATGCTTCGTGATAAGGTTGCTCCCATGCCCGCCTATTCCTTCACCGCCCTGGACGACCAGGGGCAAACCCGCAAGGGAACGCTGGAGGCCGACAGTGCCAAATCCGCGCGCGCCCAATTGCGTACGCAGTCCTTTATTCCGCTGTCGGTGCAGGCCCTGGCCGGCGGCCCGTCGGCCGCGCAAGACCCGACGCCTCCCGGCACGCTCTGGCGCGCCAAAGCGTTCACCGCCACCGCCCTGACCATCTGGACGCGCCAACTGGCCGAGCTGGTGAGCTCAGGGCTGCCGCTGGAGCAGGCGCTGGGTTCGCTGTCGGAAGAAGCCGAGAGTGAGGCGCACCGCAATCTGAATGCCTCGCTGCGCGCCTCGGTCAACGGCGGCACCAGCTTTGCCAAGGCACTGGAGCAGCACCCGCGCGAGTTTGCCGACATTTATGTGGCGGTGGTGGGCGCGGGGGAGCAAAGCGGCCATCTGGCCATGGTGCTGGTGCGCCTGGCCGACGACCTGGAAGAGCGCCAGGTCCTCCAATCCAAACTGGTGGGCGCAGCCCTGTACCCGGCCATTGTGTCGCTGGTGGCGGTGGTGATCGTGCTGTTTCTGGTGGGCTATGTGGTGCCGCAGGTGGCCCATGTGTTTGCCGGCAGCAAGCATGCCCTGCCCTTTCTGACCGTGGCCATGATGGCCATCAGCGACTTCGTGCGCGGTTATGGCTGGATGGTGCTGTTGCTGCTGCTGGCCGGCTCGGCCCTGCTGTGGCAGTTGCTCAAGGCCCCGGCCTTGCGCGAGCGCTGGGACGCGGCCTGGCTGAACCTGCCGCTCTTGGGCAAACTGGCGCGCGGCTACAACGCGGCGCGCTTTGCCGGCACCCTGGCCATGCTGACGTCCGCTGGTGTGCCCATCCTGCAGGCCCTGCAGGCAGCCGCCCAAACCCTGAGCAACCAGGCCCTCAAGCGCGACGCCCTGGACGCCCTGGTGCTGGTGCGCGAAGGCGCGCCGCTGGCGGCGGCGCTGGCGCGCAAGCGGCGCTTTCCGGGCCTGCTGTCGATGTTTGCACGCCTGGGCGAGCAGACCGGCCAGCTGCCCACCATGCTGGACCGTGCGGCCAAGCAACTCAGCACCGAGGTGCAGCGCCGTTCCATGCACCTGGCCACCATTCTGGAGCCCCTGCTGATTGTGGTGATGGGGCTGGTGGTCATGCTCATCGTGCTGGCGGTGCTGATGCCCATCATCCAGCTCAACCAGTGGGTGAAATAGCCCGCTCCAAGGGCTGGGCCGCTGCGCCGGGACTAGGTGCCGTTGGCCAGAAAAAGCGTCTGTAAGTCGCTCAAGAAATCGAAGCCGCGCACCGTCGGGCGCACGCGGGCAAAGTCGCGCTCGATCAGGCCTTTCTTCTCGGCCGCATCCAGCGCCGCCTGAATCGCGGTGATGGGCAGACCGGTGCGTTCCCCGAAATCCCGCAGACCGAAGCCGTGGCGCAGACGCAGCGCATTGAGCATGTACTCAAAGGCCAGGTCGTTGCGCGCCACTTCTTCTTCCTGCGACAGGGCGTTGCCCGCAAGCGCCTGCGCCATGTAGCGTGCGGGATCGCGAAAGCGCACCTGGCGCACCACGCGGTGCGCGAAGGTGAGCTTGCTGTGTGCGCCCGCGCCCAGGCCCAGGTAGTCGCCAAACTGCCAGTAATTGAGGTTGTGCCAGCAGCGGTGGCCGTCGCGCGCATAGGCCGAAACTTCGTAGCGGCCCAGGCCGGCGCCCTCGGTCAGCTCGGTGATGCGGTCCAGCATGGCGTAGGCGTCGTCGTCCTCGGGGATCACCGGCGGGAACTTGGCGAAGACGGTATTGGGCTCGATGGTGAGGTGGTAGATGGAGATATGCGGCGGCTTGAACTGCAGGGCGGTGCGGATGTCCTGCTCCAGCTGTTCCATGGTCTGGCCGGGCAGCGCGTACATGATGTCGAGGTTGAAGGTGTCAAAGGCGCTGGCTGCCTCTTCCACCGCAGCCAAGGCCTGGGCGCTGTCGTGTACCCGGCCCAGGGCGCGCAAATGGTCGTCGTGAAAGCTCTGCACGCCGATGGACAGGCGCGTGACACCGGCCTGGCGGAAGGCGCGGAAGCGGTCCTTCTCAAAGGTGCCGGGGTTGGCCTCCAGCGTGATTTCGCAGTCCGCCTCCAGCCGCAGGCGGGCGCGGATGTCGCCCAGCAGGCGGTCAATCGACGCCGGTGAAAACAGGCTGGGCGTGCCGCCGCCGATAAAGATGCTGTGCACGGTGCGGCCCCAGATCAGCGGCAAGGCCGCATCCAGATCGGCCAGCAAGGCGTCCAGGTACTGCTGCTCGGGCAGGGCACCGTTGGGCGCTGCATGCGAGTTGAAATCGCAATACGGGCATTTTTTCAAACACCAGGGCAGGTGGATGTAGAGGCTTAAGGGCGGCAGCGCGGCAAACTGCAGGCTGCCCGGGCGCATGTAGTGCTGGATGTCGTGCTGAACGGCGGGCTCCTGCCCTTCAGAAACGGGCGTAATAGGGATCACAACCAGCGCTCACGCATCAGCGCCACCATCGCCTTGGCAGCGCGGCCGCGGTGGCTGTTGGCGTTTTTCACTTCCACAGGAAGTTGCGCAAAGGTCCGGCCGAATTCGGGAATCCACATCACCGGGTCAAAGCCGAAGCCATTGCTGCCGATGGGCTGCTGCGTCAGCAGCCCGGCGGCGCGGCCCATGGCAATCAGCGGCTCCGGGTCCTGCGGAAAGCGCACGGCCACCAGGGTGCTGACCAGCGCAGCACGGCGGTTTTCTACACCGCGCATCTGCTCGAGCAGCGCCTTGACGTTGTTGTCATCGCCCTTGGGATAACCAAAGCGGGTGGCGTAATACGCAGTGTCCACACCGGGCTCGCCACCCAGGGCGTCCACGCACAGGCCGGCATCATCGGCCAGGGCCGGCAGGCCGGTGTGCGCTGCCGCATTGCGCGCCTTGGCCAGGGCGTTTTCCACAAAGGTCTTGTAGGGCTCGGGCGCCTCGGGGACGCCGAGTTCGCTCTGGGCAATCAAGGTGCAGCCCAGCGGCACGAACAGGGCCTGCAGTTCGGCCAGCTTGCCCTGGTTATTGGAGGCGAGAACAATTTTCATAGCGGTCGCGCGGCTTTAAGCCGCCAGCGCCTGCTGCTGCAGGGCCATCAGTTCGCCAATGCCCTGCTCGGCCAGGTCCAGCAAGGCTGTCATCTCGGCGCGGCTGAAGGCCACGCCTTCGGCGGTGCCCTGCACCTCGACGAAATGGCCGGCGCCGGTCATGACCACATTCATGTCGGTGTCGCAGGCCGCGTCTTCCACGTATTCCAGGTCCAGCAGCGGCGTGCCCTGCACGATGCCCACCGAGATGGCGGCCACCGGGGCTTTGATGGGGCTTTGCGTGATCTTGCCGGCGGCCAGCAGGCCGTTGACTGCGTCCTGCGCGGCCACAAAAGCGCCCGTGATGGCGGCCGTGCGGGTGCCGCCATCGGCCTGCAGCACATCGCAGTCGAGCTGGATGGTGCGCTCGCCCAGCAATTTCAGGTCAAACACGGCGCGCAGCGAGCGCCCGATCAGGCGCTGGATCTCCTGGGTGCGCCCGCTTTGCTTGCCGCGTGCGGCCTCGCGGTCGCTGCGGGTGTGGGTGGCGCGCGGCAGCATGCCGTATTCGGCGGTGACCCAGCCCTCGCCACTGCCGCGCTTGTGCGGCGGCACTTTCTCTTCCACCGACGCGGTGCACAGGACCTTGGTGGCGCCAAACTCAATCAGCACCGAGCCTTCGGCATGCACGGTGTAGCCGCGTGTGATCCTGACGGGGCGCAGGGCGTTGGCCGCACGGTCTTGCGTGCGAATAAATGCGGTCATGGGTTTCTCTTTTTTCTAAAAATAAGGCGCCCCGGGGGGCTTCAGGATTTGCGCGTGGCGTTGCGGCGAATGGTGGCGTTGATTTCTGCGATCGAGCGCTCAATGGCCGCGTCATCCATCTCGTCGCCGGCGGAGTCCGGCCAGGCGGCCTGCACCGTGGAGGCAAACACCCCGTCATCCATGTGCCGGGTCGAAATGCCGCCCCGGGTGGATTCAAACACGTCCGGCGTTTCCCATTCCATGGCCACCAGGGTGACGTTGTCGCTTCTGGCGCCGGCCTTGAGCAGCGCACGCTCCAACAGTTCGGGGGCTGCAACGGCAACCGGCTTTTGCCCCAGGTGGTGGACGATATCCTCCTCCTCCAGGCTGGCCCACAAGCCATCGGAACACAGCAGCATCTTGTCACCCTGTTGCAGCGGCACCGGGCCGCTGATGTCAAACACCGGCCTGACGGGTGAACCCAAGCAGGTGTAGAGCACATTGCGGTTCATGCCCGCAGGCAGCAGCGCCGGCTTGAGGGCATCGCGGTGCTGCTCCAGATAGGAGTGGTCACGCGTGCGCGCCAGCAACTCGCCTTCACGCACCAGATACAGGCGCGAATCGCCACAATGCGCCCAGTGCGCCACACCGCTCTGCACCACCGCCGCCACCAGGGTGGTGCGGGGTGTGTCCGTCATGCCGGCTTGGGCGGCATAGCGCAGGATCTTCCGGTGCGCGGCCATGATGGCGGTCGTGAAAAAGGCATGGACGTCCGGCAGCTCGGGCCTGGCTTCCCGCTGGTACACAGCAGAAATGGTTTGGAGCGCCAGTTGCGCCGCCACTTCGCCGGCCGGATGGCCGCCCATGCCATCGGCCAGCAAGAACAGGCCGGAGCTATTGGTGTAGCAATAGCCCATACGGTCCTCGTTCTTTTCACGGCCCCCTTTGCGGCTGATCTGAAAGACCGAGAACTTCATTTGAGCCACATCCCGGCAGCCGGCAAGGTGATGGACTTTTTGGTTTCCGCCACGATATTGTCGAACTGCATGCGCACTTTTTCTGCCACGCTGAGCTTGGTGTAGCGCCGCTCGCCCTCGCGGCTCAGCTCCTTTTGCAGGGCAAACACCGACTGGGGCCTGGAGAGCGGGTCCAGCGCCATGCACCACTCCACCACTTCGATCAGGTTGTCGGAATAAACCCCGCGCAGCCGCGCCAGGGCCATCGCAATGCGGTCCTTGTCCTGGCGCTGCGGCGCCTCGCTGGGCGGGTAACCCTGCATGCAGGCGTACATGCAGGCGCCAATGGCGTAAATATCGGTCCACGGGCCCATGCTGGAGTCACGGCGGTACATCTCGGGGGCGGCAAAGCCGGGGGTGTACATGGGGCGGATGAAGTTGCCTTCCTTGCTCAGCACCTCGCGGGCAGCGCCAAAGTCGATCAGCACGGACTTGTTGTCGTCGGTAATGAAAATGTTGGCCGGCTTGATGTCCAGGTGCAGCATCTTGTGCTGGTGCACGATGCGCAGCCCGCGCAGGATTTCGTCAAACAAGGAGCGGATGGTGGACTCGCGGAACACCTTCTTTTGCTTGAGGTCTCGCGCCGTGACGATGAAGTCCTGCAAGGCGGCACCTTCCAGGTAGTTCATCACCATGTAGACGGTTTCGTTTTCGCGGAAGAAGTTCAGCACGCTGACCACCGATGGGTGGGAAATCTGCGCCAGCGAGCGCCCTTCTTCAAAAAAACTTTTCAAGCCCAGCCGGTAGAGCGCGAGTTTTTCCGGCTGCACCTGCGGCAGCAAATCACCGGGTGCGCGGGTGGCAAGCGACGAGGGCAGGTATTCCTTGACCGCCACCTGCTGCCCGTCCGGGTCCAGCGCCAGGTAGACCAGGCCAAAGCCACCGGCTGCCACCTTGCGCACAACGCGGTAACCGCCGATGACGGTGTCGGGCGGCAACGGTGAGGGCTTGACCTTGGACATGGATTGATGTTGCTTGCTCTGGGCTGCGTTCTAATTCAGGGTATTCTTAAGGCCATCCCTATTGACCCGAGAAAACGCAATGCCAGTTTACAGCATGACTGGCTATGCCAGTGCACAGCACAGCACAGCCAACACCACCCCCGACGCAGAGACCCGCAACCCGCCTGCAGCCCAACTCGGACTGGAAATCCGCTCGGTCAACAGCCGTTTTCTGGACCTGTCGTTCCGTCTGCCGGAAGACCTGCGCCAGTTTGAGCCCGCCCTGCGCGACCTGCTCA
The DNA here is from genome assembly GCA_947375135.1 of Comamonadaceae bacterium. Classification (GTDB taxonomy): domain Bacteria; phylum Pseudomonadota; class Gammaproteobacteria; order Burkholderiales; family Burkholderiaceae_C; genus Allorhodoferax. The sequence goes on from CANCER010000031.1 coordinate 28,336, forward strand.
TCAGCAAAGTCAAACGCGGCAAAGTGGAGGTGCGCGCCTCCATTGAGACCGCCAACGCCACCGGCGTGACCGAACCCAGCCCCAAGCTGCTGCACCGCCTGAATGGCGCACAGGACACCATCAGGGCCTGGCTGCCGCTGGCATCCCCCTTGAGCGTGGCCGACGTGCTGCGCTTTGCTGCGGCAGAGCAGTCCGGCACGCGCGACTGGAGCGAGGCCGTGCTGCCGCTGGCCGAGAAGGCCCTGAAAGAACTCCTGAGCGCACGCCAGCGCGAAGGCGCGCGCCTGTCGACCATGCTGAGCGAGCGTCTGAACCAGTTGCGTGCCCTGGCCACACAAGCCCTGCCGTTGGTGCCCCAGCTGGTGGAGCAGCAGCGCCAGCGCTTTCTGGACCGCTGGAAAGAAGCCATGGCCTTGACGGAGGGCACGACGCTGCCCGAAGCGGCGCAGGACCGGGCCCTGACCGAGGCCACCGCCTTTGCCATCCGTATCGACGTGGCCGAAGAAATCACCCGCCTCAACTCGCACCTCGACGAGATCGAACGGCTGCTGAAAAAAGGCGGCGAAGTGGGCAAGCGCCTGGACTTCCTGATCCAGGAAATGCACCGCGAAGCGAACACCATGGGCTCCAAGTCCACGGCGCTGGAGCTGACCCACATCTCGGTGGACATGAAGGTACTGATCGAGCAGATGCGCGAACAGGTGCAGAACATAGAATAAGGTGCTTTAGCCACCCGCAGCACAAAGCCATGTCCATGGACTACCCCGGTAACCTCTTCGTCGTCGCAGCTCCCAGCGGGGCCGGCAAGTCCAGCCTGGTCAAGGCGCTGCTGGAGCTTGACTCCCACGTGCAGCCCTCGGTGTCGCACACCACGCGAGCGCCGCGCGGCCAGGAAAAACACGGGCGCGAGTACTTTTTTGTTTCGCCGGCCGACTTTGACGCCATGGTGGCCGCCGACGCCTTTGTCGAATGGGCCCATGTGCACAGCCAGCGCTACGGCACATCCAAGAAAGCCATCGAAGACCGCATGGCCCAGGGGGCCGATGTGATTCTGGAAATTGACTTCCAGGGTGCGCTGCAGATCAAGCGCATCTTCAACAACGCCATCTGCATCTTCATCCTGCCGCCGAGCTGGGAGGAGCTGCGCTCCCGGCTGGAACGGCGTGGCGAGGACGCACCGGACATCATCGATCTGCGGATGAAAAACGCGCAGGCCGAGGTGGTTCATGTGGATAAGTTCGACTTCGTTATAATCAATGAGTTGTTTGACCGTGCGCTCTTCGATCTGAAAGCCATTGTTCACTCCCAGCGGCTCAAATTTTCGGCACAGCGTCGTGCACGGGCCGAGACATTCAAAGCGCTGCACATCCCTTAAGTTTTTGGAGACATTCATGGCCCGTATTACCGTTGAAGATTGCCTGGAAAAAATTCCGAATCGCTTCCAGCTCGTGTTGGCCGCCACCTACCGCGCCCGCATGCTCAGCCAAGGCCACACCCCCAGAATCGAAAGCAAGAACAAGCCTGGCGTGACCGCCCTGCGCGAAATTGCTGCCGGCAAAGTCGGCATTGAAATGCTGAAAAAAGTGCCGCTTTAATTCGGTACGCCGTCTGCAAAAAACACCGCTTGCGGTGTTTTTTTTCGCCCGCAGGAGAAGCCCTTAAAAGGTCTGCGGCCCTGCGCTACATTTGACGCATGGTTCAAGCCGTTCCCCCTACCACTCCTACCGTGAATACGGCAGTTGCCAATGCTGCATCCGCCAGTTTTGCGGGCCTGACGGCCAAGCTGGACTACCTGTCGGCCAGCGACGGCGAGCAGGTGCGCGCCGCTTACCGCTTTGCCGACCAGGCCCACTTGGGGCAGTTGCGCAACAACGGCGAGCCATACATCACGCACCCGATCGCCGTGGCCGTGCAGTGCGCGGAATGGAAGCTGGATGCGCAGGCCCTGATGGCCGCGCTGCTGCACGATGCCATGGAAGACTGCGGCATTACCAAGATTGAACTGATTGAGCGTTTCGGCTCGCCGGTGGCGGAGTTGGTCGATGGCTTGACCAAGCTCGACAAGCTGCATTTCAATACCCGCGAAGAGAACCAGGCCGAGTCCTTCCGCAAGATGCTGCTGGCCATGGCGCGTGATGTGCGCGTCATCCTCATCAAGCTGGCCGACCGTTCGCACAATATGCGCACCCTGTCGGACATGCCACGCTCCAAGTGGCACCGCATTGCCTCGGAAACCCTGGATATTTACGCGCCGATTGCGCACCGCCTGGGCCTCAACGGCACCTACCGCGAGTTGCAGGACCTGTCTTTCAAACACCTGCTGCCCTGGCGCTACGCCATCCTGACCAAGGCCGTGACCAAGGCCCGCAGCCGCCGCCGGGACCTGATCCAGAAAGTGCAAAAGGAAGTGGACGCGGTTTTTTCCGCTGCGGCCATGCCGGTGCGCATTGCCGGGCGGGAAAAGTCCCTGTTCTCGATTTACACCAAGATGCAATCCAAGCACCTGAGCTTTGCGCAGGTGACAGACATCTATGGTTTCCGGGTGTTGGTGCCCGGTGTGATCGATTGCTATAAGGCGCTGGGCCTGCTGCACCAGCTCTATAAGCCGGTACCGGGCAAGTTCAAGGACCATATAGCGATTGCCAAGCTCAACGGCTACCAGTCGCTGCACACCACCCTGGTGGGCCCGGCCGGTATCAATGTGGAATTCCAGATGCGCACCGAGGCCATGCACGTGGTGGCCGAATCCGGTGTGGCAGCGCACTGGCTGTACAAGGTCAACCACCCGCACGACGCTGCAGCCGACCGGCTGGGCAGCAAATGGCTGCAGTCGCTGCTCGACATCCAGGACGAGACCCACGACGCCGCCGAGTTCTGGGACCACGTTAAGGTCGACCTGTTTCCAGACGCTGTCTATGTATTCACCCCCAAGACGCAAATCATGGCTCTGCCGCGCGGTGCCACGGTGGTGGACTTTGCCTACGCCATCCACAGCAATGTGGGCGACCGCACGGTGGCCGCCCGCATCAACGGCGAGCAGGTGCCTTTGCGCACCGAGCTGAAAAACGGCGACGTGGTGGAAGTGGTGACGGCCCAGGTGTCCTCCCCCAACCCGAACTGGCTGGACTTTGTACGCACGGGCCGGGCCCGCTCCAAGATCCGCCACCACCTCAAGACCATGGAGCAGACCGAATCCGAAAGCCTGGGTGAGCGCTTGCTGCTGCAGGCCTTGCGCGGCGAAGGCTTTGAGCGTTTCCCCGCCGACGACCCGGACTACGCGCCCATCTGGGACAAGCTGCTGCGCTTTAGCGGCAACAAAACACGTCATGAACTCCTCACCGACATTGGCTTGGGCAAGCGCATCGCCAATATTGTGGCCAAGCGTCTGGTGCACCTGCTCACCGAGGCCGGCCACAAACCCGACGCCCTGCTGCTGACACGGGAGCGCTTTACCGCCAACGACTCCAATGGCGTGGGTGCCATTACGCTGGACGGCAGCGAAAGCGCCTCGGTGCAGTTTGCCAAGTGCTGCCTACCCGTTCCCGGCGACAAGATTCTGGGCTATCTGGGGCGCGGCGAAGGCCTGGTGGTGCACCGGCAAGACTGCCAGGTGGCCCTCAAGCTGCGCAACAAGGACGCTGAGCGCTTTATCGGCGTGGACTGGTCGGAAGAACCGGTGCGCTCGTTCAAGACCAGCATCGTCGTCACCGGCAGCAACAGCAAGGGCATGCTGGCCAAAATGGCCACGGCACTGGCGGCAGCAGAAGCCGACATCATCGACATCGACATGGGCCAGGAAGGCCGGCAGGAAGCCAGGCAACTGCGTTTTCTGGTGTCGGTGCGCGATACGGCCCATCTGGAAGCGGCCTTGCGCAATCTGCGCCGAACCGCCAGTGTGCTCAAGGCCGAGCGCGGCGTGGCTGCCGGCAGCAGCAACGGCAATTAAACCTACCAGTGCCCGGTCTCAGGACTTGGTGGCAGGTGCCGGGTAATGCACCGACAGCACCTCGATGGCGGCCACGCGTTCGGGCATCACCAGCTTGAGTTCATCGCCCACCCGCGCCTTGAGCAGGGTGCGCGCAATCGGTGAGATCCAGCTGACCTCGCCCTTGGAACTGTCGGCCTCGTCAATGCCGATGATGCGCACGGTGCGCTCCACGTCCGCGTCGTCCACATAGGTGACGGTGGCACCAAAAAAGATCTGCTCATTGCCGTGGTGCACTGCGGGGTCGGCAATCTCGGCAATTTCCAGGCGTTTGGTCAGGAAACGGATGCGCCGGTCAATCTCACGCAGGCGCTTTTTGCCGTACAGGTAGTCACCGTTCTCGGAGCGGTCGCCATTGCTGGCGGCCCAGTGCACCGCCTCCACGATCTTGGGGCGCTCGTTGTCCATCAGGTCGGCAAACTCGGCGCGCAGCGCGGCGTAGCCCTGCGGCGTGATGTAGTTCTTGCCGCCCGAGGGAATGGCGGGCAGTTGCAGCTCGTCATCGTCCGCCTCGTCGGACTCTTTGGTAAAGGCCTTGCTCATGGCGCCGACTGTAACAGTGCACACCGGAATAAAACATGCTGCCGAAGGGGTGAAACACAGGGCCATAAAATGACTTCTTCCCCTCGCGCATCTGTAACTGCGACGGGCTGCCTGATAATCAAGGGCTGCTGCCATGTGGCGGTACTTTTTACAGCATTTAATGACCCCGAACGGGATGGCAATGAAACGACTAGATGATTTTCGGCTGCGTTTTGGCAAACAGGAACTGGTGCCAATCATCATTGGCGGCATGGGCGTGGATATTTCCACCGCCGAGCTGGCTCTGGAGGCCGTCCGTCTTGGCGGTATAGGCCATATCTCCGACGCCATGGTGCAGGACGTCTCCGACAGGCGCTTTGACACCAGCTTCGTCAAAGAAAAGACAAAGCTCTACAAACACAACATCGACAACTCCGACAAGAGCGAGGTGCAGTTCGACCTGGGCCGCCTGGCCGAGGCCACCAAGCTGCACGTGGGACAGACCATGGAGGCCAAAAAGGGCCCCGGCATGGTGTTCGTCAACTGCATGGAAAAGCTGACCATGAACGGCCCGAAGGAGACGCTGCAGGTGCGCCTCAACTCCTCGCTGGATGCCGGCATTGACGGCATTACGCTGAGCGCCGGTCTGCACCTGGGCTCGTTTGCCCTGATGGCCGACCACCCGCGCTTTCGCGATGCCAAGCTGGGCATCATCGTGTCATCGGTGCGCGCGCTTCAACTGTTCTTGCGCAAGACCGCGCGCCTGGACCGCCTGCCCGACTACATCATCGTCGAAGGCCCGCTGGCCGGCGGCCACCTCGGCTTCGGCATGGACTGGGCGCAATACGACCTGGCCACCATCATTGCCGAGATCAAGCAGTACCTGACGAATGAAAAGCTGGATATTCCGCTGATTGCCGCCGGCGGCATCTTTACCGGAACCGACGCGGTGAATTTCCTGGAGAGTGGCTCTGCTGCGGTACAAGTGGCTACGCGCTTCACGGTGGCCCACGAGTGCGGCCTGCCTTCCAAGGTCAAGCAGGAATATTTCCGCGCCAGCGAAGAAGACATCATCGTCAACACCGTGTCGCCCACCGGCTACCCGATGCGTATGCTCAAAAGCACACCGGCGATTGGCTCGGGCATTCGCCCCAATTGCGAGGCCTATGGCTACCTGCTCGACGGCTCGGGCGGCTGCGCCTATATCAACGCCTACAACGAGCAGATCAAGATCCACCCGGATGGCAAGAACATTGTGGTGATGGACAAGACCTGCTTGTGCACCCACATGCGTAACTACAACTGCTGGACCTGCGGCAGCACCACCAACCGCCTGAAGGACACCACGCACCGCCTGGCCGACGGGACCTACATGGAGTTGAGTGCCGAGCACATCTTCCGCGACTACCAGTTCAGCGTGAACAACGAGATTGCGCTGCCGGAGTTGCCGCAGGCCGTTACGGCATAAAGCACAAAGGGCGCTACGGCGCCCTTTTTTACGCAGTGCCGGCCTTGTACAGCGGCTGCAGTTTGCCTCGGATCAGCCCGCCTTGGAAGCCTGGTCCCGCGCCAGCATGTCAGCCATGTCCTCGTCCTTGCGTTGCCAGATTTCGTCCAGCCAGCGGTGGAAGGTCTTGCGCAGGGCGCGGTCGTTCTCATAGTCACCGGTGCAAAACTCGACCGGAATTTCCACCTGGCGCACCTTGAGGATGACGCGCGGCGCCTGGCCGCACAGGTACTGCCAGAAGGTGGGAATGCCGTCCGGGTAGACGATGGTGGCATCCACCAGCGAGTGAAACTGCGCGCCCATGGCGTTGAGCGCCATCGCCATCGCACCGGCCTTGGGCTTGAGCAGATGCTTGAAGGGCGAGGCCTGCGTCTGCTGCTTTTCCGGCGTGAAGCGGGTGCCCTCCACAAAGTTCATCACCGAAGTCGGAATCCGGGCGAACTTCGCACAGGCCCGGCGCGCGCTGTCGCGGTCGTCGTTGCGCAGGTTGGGGTTCTTGCGCAGGGCGGCGCGGGAGTGGCGCTTCATGAACGGGAAGTCCAGGGCCCACCAGGCCAGGCCGATCACAGGCACGTAGATCAGTTCGGCCTTGAGGAAAAATTTCAGCACCGGGATGCGGCCGTTCAGGGCGTCCTGCAGCACAAAGATGTCGACCCACGACTGGTGGTTGCAGTTCACAAGGTACCAATCCTTGTAGCGCAGTGTCTCCACACCCTCCACCGTCCAATGGTGACGGTGCGCCAGGCGCATCCAGATGCAATTGAAGCTGGTCCAGGAAGACGCCACTGCGGTGATCAGCGGGTCGAGCCGCGCCAGCACCGCCTCGAAGGGCAGGACAAACTTCACCAGTGCCAGAACGAACAGCAGAAAACACCAGAACAGGGTATTGACGGTCAACACCAGGAAAGACAAAACACCGCGCACAACCGGCGGCAGAAAACCCAGCATGTAGAAACCCTATCAAAACGGAGGATGGCCCTCGGGTTGAGAGCACCGCCCCGATTGTCGCAAAGATTGCGCCAGCGCCCTAAGGCGACAGGGGGCGCGTCCCCCGGTCGCAGTGAATCCGCCTATTTGGCGTTACGCCAGTCGCGGAATACGTCGATGTCCACGCCGTCCGGGTAGTTCAGCAGGCCCAGGGTATGGCCCTTTTTCTCCAGCTGGCCATACTGCCAGATGATCTGCTGGGTCTTGCGATCAACCACGATGACCCGGTCATGCAGGTCGTCCACGATCAGGATGTCGCCGGTGTCGGGCAGCTCGCGCGCGATGGAGGAGTGGTCCAGCATCTGCTCGCCCTCTTTGAAGAAATACTCCCAGGTCACCTTCCTGGTTTGCGGATCCACGATCACCACCTTGCCCGGCTTCCAGAAGTCGGCCACGATGACCTGCTTGCCGTCCACCGTGGGGAAGGCGTCGGAGGGGTAATGCACGGCCGGCACCTTCATGCTCCAGATCACCTTGCCCTCGCGGGTGATGCGGGTGAGTTGGGATTCGCTGATCTCGGTCAGCAGAATGTCGCCGTTTTCCATGGGCGTGGCGCCATTGGGGTGGGCCAGCTCCATGGGCGGCTTGTGCGTGCATTTGCCCGGCGTGCCCCACTGGGTGGTGATCTGGTTGGTCTTGGGGTCGATGATGAGCACGCGGCAGTTGCGGATATCGGCCGTCAGGAACTGGCCGTCGGCCAGCAGGTGGGCATCGTCCGGGTAATTGAGCAGGTTCTTACCCTTGCCCCGGTGGTCCGGCGTGCCGTAGGTCCAGGTGATCTGCTTGGCCTCGAAGTCCACGATGTGTACGTCGAAGTTGTCTTCTTCGCTTACCGCCAGTTGCTTGCCGTCGATGGAGAAGTTCACATCCTCGTTGCCGCGGTACATCTTCAGGCTGGGGGAGGCAAACTCCCACAGCACCTTCTTGTTGGGCGCAATTTCAATCAGGCGGTTGTTGCGCCGGTCGGCAATCAGGATCGGATAGGGCAAGGGCTTGCCCCAGGAGGCGACCGGCTTGCTGCGGTTGCCCGTCACAGGCGGAATGGCAGGCAGCTTTTCACCGCTGGATACGGCGCCGGCACCGGTCATCTCCGGGGTCACCGTCACTTCGATACCCTGGTTCGGATCCAGATTTTTGCCGGCCGGGGTCTGCGCGAAGACGCAAACCGGCAGCAGCAGCGCGGCCGCCAGGGAACAGGCGACGTGGGATGGTTTTTTCATGAATAGAGGGGTTGAAGCTGTAAATACCCGGACTGCAACAACCCGGGGCCAACCCGCAAATTCTTATGGACTTTCCAGCACGAGGCGTTGATTCAGCGCACGCGGGCTGCGAATATTATCGGCAAATGTGCGCTTGTACTGCGCCAGTTGGGCGGCCGAGAGTTCCTGCGGCTGCTTCAGCACAATCCACTCCACCCCCTCGGTGCAGGGGTTGGCGGTGAGCGAGCCGCTGTAGCGGAAGTAGCCGCGCTCCTTGGGCAGCAAGGCCAGCGCGCTGACCTGCTCGGGCGCCAGCAGATGGTCGCCGTCCTGTTGTGCAGGTATGCGGCTGAACACCCGGGTCAGCAACGGGTTTTCAGCACCCAAGCGGAACGGCACCACGATGGCCAGCAGTTGCCCGGACGGGCTTTTGTGCAGGATGTGCGCCGCCATGGGGAACTCCTCGCCCGCAATGCGGTCGCCCCCCGGCGTGTGAAAGTGAAACTGTTGCAAGGCATAGCTTTGCGGACCGATACGCAGGGTGCCCGCGTTATTGAAGCGCACCCGCACGGTGTGGCCGTCGTTGGCCAGGCGCAGCGGCTCGGTGCGGTAGTCGAAGACCAGGGCAGGCAGGTTTTGCTTTTTGCTGCGCTGTATATCAATCGGGGACTGCCTCAATCCGGTTTCGCACAGAGATGCGGCGCCGGCAGACCCGCCCAGGCAAGCAGACAGCAGGAGGGGAATGCAACGCTTTTTCATGCAGCGGCCCAGGCAGGCGCCAAGCGGGGTTTTGGGGAGGGCATGGCCCCAGTGTATGCCCTCAGGTGTGCGCGGCAAACGGCGGCACTCCGCGCCCTTCCCGGCCGGTACTGCGTCACCGATTCCACGGCTGCAGTTGCAGGCCGTGCTGATGCAAGGCCAGCGAATCGGCCGCTAAAGCGGGTGGCCCTAGCCCTCCTGCTCCGGCATGGCGGGCAGCAGCACCGACACCACCAGCCCGCCCTCGTCATGGTTGTGCAGGCGTATTTCGCCGCCATGCGCCTGTACGATGTTGCGCGAGATGCCCAGGCCCAGCCCGGAGCCTGCGCGGTTGCGCTGCTGTCCGTGGCCCAGGCGCACATGGGGCTCAAAAGCAGCCGAAATGGACACCTCCGGTAGACCGGGTCCAAAGTCACGTATTTCCACCAGCGCCAGGTTGCCGATGCGACTCAGGCGCACCTGCACCCGGTCGCCATAGAGCACGGCGTTGTCCAGCAGGTTGCCAAAAGCGCGCTGCAAGGCCAGCGGCTTGCCGTGGATACGCATCGGCATGGGGTGGTAGGTGATGTTGGCATTCGGGTGGATGGGGCGCTTCACCAGACGCGCCAGCAAGCCGTCCAGCCGCACCTCCACCAGGTTTTCGTAGATGTCGGTATCGCGCAGGCTTTGCAGGGCCGCCTTGACCATGACATCCAGGTCATCCAGGTCCTCATGGAACTCGTTGCGCATGGCCTCGTCGTCCAGCAGCTCGGTGCGCAGCTTGAGCCGCATGATGGGCGTTTTCAGGCTGTGCGAGATGCCGATAAACAGACGCTCGCGGTCCACCAGATAGCCCTGGATGCGCGCCTGCATGGCGTTAAAGGCTCGCGCCGTGCGACGCAGCTCGGCCGAGCCGGACTCCGGAATCGGCTCGGGTGCAATCGCACTGCCAAAGGCGTTGGCCGCCCGGGCAATGCGGTCAATCGGCTGGACCAGACCGCGCACCATCCACACCGCCAGCAGCAACACGGTAAACAGGGTGACCAGTTGCAGGACCACGCGGTCCAGCGTGAGCGGGTTGGCGTTGTCCAGAAAATGCGGGTCGGGCATTGCGGCTGCCAGGTACAGCCAATGGTCTTTTTCAAACTCGGTCTGTATCACCAGAATGGGTGCCGGACGCGGGCGGATCAGCAGCGTGGTCTCCACCCAGGACTCGGGCAGGTCGGCCACCGTGCGTCCGTCATCCGATACCTGCAGCCCTTGGGGCCATGCGAAGCTGATCCGAGGCGCCGTGCCGCTGGGCAGGGAATGCACCAACTCCGCATGCACCTCCGCCACCACCGCATCCACCAGCGGGTTACCGGCCAGCGCAGTCACCGGCACGGGTGTGCGGTTGAAGTTGACGAAAAAACGCGTGCCGCCCATGGTGCGCAGTTGCTCGATCAGGATGGGCCGGTAGGCCGGCGGCAGGTCGCGAAAGAAGCGGATGGAGCCGGCAGCATTGGAGGCCAGATAACGTCCGGCACTCAGCGCCTCGACACGCACGTTCTCGCGCAACTGGCGCGCCAGCAAAAATGTGCCCACCAGCTGGGCGCTGATCACGCCCAAGACCATGACCAGCACGATGCGCGACAGCAAAGTGTTGGGGCAGGCGCGCCGGTACCATTTTTTTTTGGAACTAGGCTTCACTGTGGCTGCTGACCTCGGTGGAAAACACATAGCCACTGCCGCGCACGGTCTTGATCAGATCAGGCTGCTTGCCGTCGTCCTGCAGACGCTGGCGCAGCCGGCTAATTTGCACATCCAGGGAGCGGTCCAGCGGACCCAGGTCGCGGCCGCGGGTCAGCTCCATCAGGCGCCCGCGCTCCAGCGTCTCGCCCGCATGCTCGGCAAAGATGCGCAACAGGTTGAAGTCCATGCTGGTGAGGCTGACGCGCTCGCCCACGCCTTTGGTGAGCAGGCGCTCGGTCAGGTCCATGCGGAAGTCGCGAAACTTCAGATAGCGCACCGACCCGCTGACGCCAGCGACCTGCATGCGGCGCTGAATGGCTTTGATACGCGCCAGCAGTTCGCGCGGGTTGTAGGGCTTGGCAATGTAGTCATCAGCGCCCAGCTCCAGGCCGACAATGCGGTCGGTGTCATCCGCGCTGGCGGTGAGCATGATGATGGGCACGGTGGACTGGCTGCGCACTAATTTGCACAGCGTGAAGCCGTCGGTATCGGGCAGCATCACGTCCAGAATCACCAGGCACAGCTTGTCGCGGTAACGCTCAAATTCGGCCAGGAAGCTGACGCCGTCCTGCGCACCGCGCACCTCATACTGCTGCTTTTCCAGGTAGGCTTTGAGCAGGTTGCGGGTCTTCTGGTCGTCATCGACGATGAGTATGGTTCGGGTCATGCAGCGGCCAGGGGTTAAGGGGACCGAATAACGGAGGCCAGGCGCTTTTGCGCTTCCTGGGCCTCCATGTGCGGGTCGCTCAGGTAGCGCCACAAGGCCTGGGCCACCGCATCCTTGGTGGCCTCATCGGAGGCCATGCGATGTGCCAGGCTGGGGACGCGGGCCGCCGTGGGAGAGGCAAAGGTTTCCCACGAGTCGCGGGCGCAACTGCCCAGACTGGCCAGGGCGCTGGCGCTCAGGTCGCGCCGCACCGGCACCGAGCCCTTGATGCGGTTGTAGGCCAGCTGCGCCGGCATGGCGGAAATGGTTTCGGCCATTTTTTTCTGCAGGGCCTCGTGGTGCCGCGCATTCACCAGCATGGCCAGGGTGTCCACGCTGTAGAGGTGCATGTGCGCAGTTCCCGGCACCACCACACAGGCAAAGTCGGTTGCGGGGCTGGCGCCCCAGGCCATCAGTTCCCCGCTGGCCCAGTCGCCCATGAGCATCATGGCGGCAGAGTCGTTCATCAGCTCACGCGCAGAGTCTGTCCAGACGCGCTCGACCGGGGCCTCGCTGAGGCTGCGCAACCAGCGCAAGCGCAATAGCGCCTTCTCCACGCGCGGGTCCATCCAGGCTGCGCTGTGGCGCTGCACAATCATCTGCCGGTACAGCACCGGGCCGGCCTCGGCCAGCAGCAGCGACTCGAACACCGTGGCCACCTGCCAGGCCTCGTCGCTCCAGGCCAGGGGCTTGATGCCGGAGGCGCTGAACTTGAGCGCCACGTTTTCAAAGTCGGCCCAAGTATGCGGCGGATTCAATTTCAGCCGCGCAAACAGCCGGCGGTTGTACAGCAGGGTGTTGATGCGGTGTATGCCCAACGGAGCCGCAATCACTTCGCCCTGGTAGCTCACCACACCCAGCACCGTGGGAAATAGAACCTGCGGCCATTTCTGGCGTGTGGCCACCGCATTAAGCGGCAGCACCAAACCCACATCGGCCCACTCGCTGAGCGTGGAGCCGATCAGCTGCGCCACATCGGGCGGGTCGCCCATGAGCACACGGCTCTTGAGCACCTTGACCGCTGCCATGCCACCGCCACCGGGAATGGCAGCATCGTTCCACTGCACCCCCGCTGGCGCCAGCAGCGCGCTGAGCTGGTCGGCGGCACGGCGTTCACCGGAAGAAGTCCACCAGTGCAACACGTCCAGCGACGTGCCCTGTGCATGGGCCCCGCCCTGCCCTTGCAGACCGGGAAGGAACCAGACACAAGCCAGCCATGCAGGGAGCACCCAATGCCAAGCTTTCATGTTCTATCGATTCGTAATGTTATGTAAGGCAGTCCGACTGAGTAACCATGTCCCTGGTTTCATGTGCCGTATGCAGCGTAATAAAACGTAAGCACACAGGCCGGCAGCTATTTATTTTTGTCAATGAATTCAACGCTCTAGCGCAGCTTCAGGGCCAGCCGGCGCGGTTGGAAATTACATGACCCACAGCATAACCTTTGCAGCACTGATCGGGGTCGCAACGTGTTGCAGGCGGATTCAACCCCGCTGCACTCACGGAAACAAGAACCATGTTCCATTTACTCCGCAAGGCGGCAAGCGCAGTCGCCCTTCTTTCCAGCAGCCTGGCACAGGCCGGCAAACTGACCGCCGGCACCGCCGGCACCGCCGGCACCGTCGGGGTCCGCGCGGGTCGCCTCTCAGAAGCAAGAGCACAAACGAAAAACCCCTCAAACATCTCTGTTTGAGGGGTATCGTTTGGTGCGGCTGGCAGGAATTGAACCCACGACCCCTTGGTTCGTAGTTCTGTCCGCGCCGCTAAGTAGTTGATTTGTATAGCTTTGGTGCCGTTCGTTCCAACTGATTGTGCACTGTATTGAGCTGATTCCGGGGGGGCAGTCCCCCAAAATTCCCCCATGGCCAGTCGGTCTACTTTCCAGGAGCTGAGGCCGCAACAATAGGCACCGAAGCCATGGAGATATCTTTGGTTTCACCTGTGCAGGCGTTGATCTTGATTGCTCGATCTCCGACCGCCTGAACGCTCCAGCAGGGCTTTGCGTCCTCGCTGGCATGCTGGAAATACTTGCCCACGAATCCAGCGCCGCCCAACATGAGGACCGGCACAAGAACGAATGCATAGATGCCAATCATCATGCCAACCATGTCTCTCAGGTCTTTTGGAACTATTGAGATCAACTCAGATACCAACCTACTCCACCCGCTCTCGCTTTTCTTGGTTTCACCTTCAGCCATACACCACCTCCTGCCCAGATGTTGCCACAAACGGAAAAAAGCCCCCCACCCCGTGAGGGATGGTGGGCTGAAAGTCCGTGAACCGGGGCACGGACGGAGACAACTGCGGGAAGGTTTAATCAGCGGCCGTGAAGTCCACGTAGAACTGCTGGCCAGGCTTGAACTGCTCAGCGACAGCCGAGTTAATCGTTCCCATGCTGATTTCGCCATATGGCGTGTATTTGAAGAACGACTCGTTCTCCGGGCTGCCACCAGAGACTGGCGACAGTTTTACCGACTTGATGCCACCTTCGGACTCAGTGACCGATATGACCTTGAATTTGGCGCGAGCACCCATTGCAAAACTCCTCATTGAAACTTCACCGCTTGATCATGGTGGGTGAAGAAGACCAGAAAACTTAATCTGGCGCTCTCACTGTGAAGGCGTCTGCCCTGCAGCTGATGTAGGCAAGGTTGATGGCGTCGGCTTCGTCGTCTTTGGACTGAAGTAATCGAGTGAGGTCTGGTGAAAGTAGCCCACCGGCTTCGGCAGGGTCTCCTGGACGATCACCGGGGGCGCTGGCAGCACTTTCTTGGGCGCTACCACCACCGCCCCCACATCCCGGTGCGTGGGGGTCCCGCAGCCGGCCAGATGGGCCAGCGAGAGTGCGTATGCGATCGCGCAGATCAGCAACTGTCTTTTGGTGCGTGTCATCGTCTTTCTCCTGTTGGTTGGTTTTCGCCTGCAGGGCCTGCTCGGCCGCACGGGTCTTGTCGGTTTCGCGGGCCAGCTGGGTGGCCGCTTGCGCTTCCTTTTGCTGGATGGCGACATTGGCCTCGGCCCAGGCCCGGTCGTAGCCCCTGCTCTCGACGTACTGCTCGGCAAAAAACAGGGCGACCAGGAGTGCCAGAGCGGCGCCGATCTTGATCAGGATC
>CANCER010000032.1 GCA_947375135.1 Comamonadaceae bacterium
GAAGTTGAAGCCCTGGTGCTGGCCGTGGACGTGGACCGCGAACGCATCTCCCTGGGTATCAAGCAGCTCGACTCCGATCCGTTCACCACCTTTGTGTCGATCAACGACAAGGGCCAGATCGTGACCGGCAAGGTCAAGACCGTGGACGCCAAGGGTGCGGAAATCGACCTGGGTGAAGACATCATCGGCTACTTGCGCGCCTCTGAAATCAGCCGCGACCGCGTTGAAGACGCTCGCAACGTGCTCAAAGAAGGCGATGAAGTGACCGCTGTGGTGGTGAATGTGGATCGCAAGACCCGCAACATCCAGTTGTCCATCAAGGCCAAGGACATGGCTGACCAGAACGAAGCCATGCAATCCCTGAGCCAGCAGTCTGCTCGCGAAAACGCTGGCACCACCAGCCTGGGCGCATTGCTGCGCGCAAAACTGGACAACAACTAATCTTTAGTTGCTGAACTGATCAAACGACCGGTTGCACCTGTGCACCGGTCGTTTTTTTGTCCAAAATACCCATTTAACATTTCCCACCGATGACCCGCTCCGACCTCGTTGAAGAACTGGCCAACCGCTTTGGTCAACTGACCCATCGCGATGCCGAATATGCCGTCAAGGCAATTCTGGATGCCATGAACGACGCTTTGGTACGCGGACACCGCATTGAGATACGCGGCTTCGGCAGCTTCTCCATCAACCGCCGCCCTCCCCGGATCGGACGCAATCCGCGCAGCGGCGAAAGCGTGGCCATTCCAGAAAAGCGCGTACCGCATTTCAAACCCGGCAAGGCCTTGCGCGAAGCCGTGGACGAGCGCACAGCAGCTATCGATTTGACGGTCGATGCAAAGACCCAAACCCAGGCACCTGCCTTGTAGAATTGCCTCAGCCCCGAGGACCTGAATGAAACCAATCGCATGGCTCTTTAAGTGGTTACTTAAAGCGGCCATTTTTTTTACCCTGTTCGCCTTCGCCCTGAATAACCAAGGCGATGTGACTGTGCGTTTCTTCTTCGGGCGACAGTGGACTGCACCGATGGTGCTGGTGGTACTGGGCACCTTTGCAGCCGGCATGTTCATTGGCGTTCTTGGCATGGTGCCGCGCTGGTGGCGTCAGCGCCAGAGAAAGCGTGCCGAACAGCCCATGCCGCTTGTGGCGAGCAAGGGCCATGCCGCCAAGAGCGTGGACG
Source organism: Comamonadaceae bacterium (assembly GCA_947375135.1). Classification (GTDB taxonomy): domain Bacteria; phylum Pseudomonadota; class Gammaproteobacteria; order Burkholderiales; family Burkholderiaceae_C; genus Allorhodoferax. The sequence goes on from CANCER010000032.1 coordinate 1,181, forward strand.
ACGACTACATCGACTCCGCATTCCATGGAATTTGACTTCAGCCTGCTGTTGCTGGCGCTGCCGCTGGTCTTTGTGCTGGGTTGGCTGGCCTCGCGCCTGGACTTGCGTCAGTTGCGCATGGAGAACCGCCAGGCCCCGAAAGCCTACTTCAAGGGTCTGAACTTCCTGCTCAATGAACAGCAGGATCAGGCCATCGACGCCTTTATTGAGGCCGTGCAGAACGACCCTGACACTTCGGAGTTGCATTTTGCGCTGGGCAATCTGTTTCGCCGCCGCGGCGAATACGAGCGTGCGGTACGGGTACACCAGCACCTGCTCTCACGTGGTGACCTGGTGGCTGACGACCGGCACCGGGCACAGCACGCACTGGCATTGGACTACCTCAAGGCAGGCCTGCTGGACCGGGCCGAAGATGCGCTGCTCAAGCTTGAAGGTACGCGCTTTGAGGCCCAAGCCCGCCTGGCGCTGCTGGCCAACTACGAACGATCGCGCGACTGGGGGCATGCCGCCGGTGTCGCTGAAAAATTGGAAGCTGCCGGTCAGGGCAGTTTTGCCGGCCGCTTGGCGCATTACCTGTGCGAACAGGCCGCAGCACTGCTGGTGGCGCAAAAGCCGGACGAGGCCGCGACATTGCTGCAGCAAGCCATTGCCAAAGCACCCCAATCACCCAGGCCGCGTATGGATCTGGCGGCACTGCAAAGACGGCAATCCCATCACCAACTGGCCTGTACCACCCTCGCCGAGGCCATGCACCTCGCGCCTGCGGCCACGCCGCTGATTGCGCCCCTGCTGGCTGATGCAGCCATCGCGGCCGAATCGATTGGGCCGGTGCTGGCATTGCTGAAAACCTGCTACGAACAAACCCCCTCCATCGACGTGCTGGATGCCATCGTCACACTGGAAGCCGCCAAGGGCGATGCAGCGCTTAGCGCGCGCCAGTGGTACGCGCGCCATCTGGAAAAAGAGCCCTCGCTGGTCGCAGCAGCCAAATGGATTGCTGGCGAGAAGCTCGAACATGAGCAGTTTCACCCCCAGGTGCAGCGCGCGCTGGACCATGCCGTCAAACCCTTGACGCGCTATCGCTGTGCAGCCTGTGGTTTTGAGGCCAAACGCCACTTCTGGCAATGCCCCGGCTGCCAGGCCTGGGACAGTTACCCCGCACGTCGCGTAGAAGAGTTATGAACATTTCAAAAGAACAAATTGCCAAGGCCCGCGTCCTTGTGGTGGGCGACGTCATGCTGGACCGCTACTGGTACGGCGCCGTGGACCGCATCAGCCCGGAAGCACCGGTGCCCGTAGTGCGCGTGACGCGCGAGGAGGAACGTGCAGGCGGCGCCGCCAACGTGGCCTACAACGCCGTCAGCCTGGGGGCGCATGCCAGCCTGCTGACCGTGGTGGGCGACGACGAGGCCAGCCACCACCTGGAAGAACTGGTAGCCAAAACCGGCATTGAGACCTACTTCGGGCGCGACTCGGCGCTCAAGACAACGGTCAAGCTGCGTGTCATCGGACGCCAGCAACAACTCATCCGGCTGGACTTTGAAAACACGCCCCAGAACGAAATTCTGGCGGGTCAGACCGCGACTTTTGAGAGCATTCTGCCCTCGCACAATGCCGTGCTTTTTTCTGACTATGGCAAGGGTGGCCTGGCCCATGTGACCGACATGATTGCGCGCGCCCGGTCCTTCAGCAAACCCATCCTGATCGATCCCAAGGGCAGCGACTACACGCGTTACCAGCACGCCACCGTCATCACGCCCAACCGGCTTGAGATGCAGCAGGTGATAGGGCAGTGGGCCGACGAAGCCGAGTTGCGCACCAAGGCCCACAATCTGCGCGAGCAACTGCATCTGGATGCCGTGTTGCTCACCCGTAGCGAAGAGGGCATGACGCTGTTTGATGCCAAAGGCGAACTGCATGTCAGCGCCCAGGCACGTGAGGTGTTTGATGTCACCGGTGCCGGCGACACCGTGATTGCCACCATGGCCACCATGGTTGGAGCCGGGCTCACATTAAGAGAAGCGATGCCACTAGCCAACCGTGCCGGTGGCATTGTGGTGGGTAAGTTTGGAACGGCCACTGTGTCGTATGAGGAGCTATTTGCATGACGCGCGTTGTAGTAACAGGAGCCGCCGGTTTTATCGGCAGCAACATCATCAAGGGCCTGAACGCCCGCGGCATTGACGACATCATTGCGGTGGACGACCTGACGCAGGGAGACAAGTTCCGCAATATCGCCGACCTGAAAATCTCGGACTATGTAGACGCGGATGCGTTCTACAGCGCCTTTGCCGGCGGCCACTACGGCCAGGTCGAGGCCGTATTCCATGAAGGTGCTTGCAGCGACACCATGGAAGCCGACGGCAAGTTCATGATGGGCAATAACTACACCCTGTCATGGAACCTTTTCCAGACCTGCCAAAAGCGGGGCGCGCGCCTGCTCTACGCTTCCAGCGCCGCCACCTATGGCGGCTCTGACACCTTCCGCGAAGACCCTGCCTTCGAAGCCCCACTGAATGTCTACGGCTACTCCAAGCTGTTGTTTGACCAGCGCATGCGCCGTGAGTGCGGAAGCAACTTCGAACGTACCAAGGCCGGCCGCACACAACAGGTGGTGGGTTTCCGCTACTTCAACGTGTACGGCCCGCGCGAGCAGCACAAGGGCCGCATGGCCAGCGTGGCCTTTCACCAGTTCAACCAGTTCAAGGCCGAAGGACGGGTCAAGCTGTTTGGCGAGTACGGCGGCTATGCGCCGGGCGGCCAGATGCGCGACTTTGTTTTTATCGACGACGTCGTGGCGGTGAACCTGTGGTTCTTCGACAACCCGACGCAAAGCGGTATTTTCAACCTGGGCACGGGCCGCGCCCAGCCCTTTAACGATGTCGCCAGTTCGGTGGTCAATGCCCTGCGCGCCATCAAGGGGGAAGCCGCACTGTCGCTGGATGCCATGGTGCAGCAAGGGCAACTGGAATACATCGCCTTCCCTGACGCTCTGCGCGGCAAATACCAAAGCTACACCCAGGCCGACCTGACGGCACTGCGCGCCACCGGTTGCGACCATGCCTTTGTCGATGTGCAAACCGGCGTCGCCAGGTATGTGGAATGGATGTCCAAGTCCTGACCCCGCCATGTTGAAACGATTCATCGCCACCCTCTGCTGCACCCTGTCCCTTTCGGCCCTTTCGCTGGAGGTCAATACGGCCAATGAAGCCGAACTCGACAGCGTCCGGGGCTTGGGGCCCAGCAGCACCGCGCGTATCCTCAAGGCGCGCGAGCAGGGTCTGTTCAAGGATTGGGCTGACTTCATGCAACGGGTCAAAGGGATCAAGCCCGCCACTGCAGACAAACTTTCGGCCTCCGGTCTGACCGTCAACCAGTTGCCTTTCACAGCGCCTGAAACCGGCGCCAAGGTTCCCTGATGCTGCCGGTGCTGGCCATTTGCATCGGTGCCTGCTTCGGTGCGCTGGCACGCTGGAAATTGGGGCTGTGGCTCAACCCCACCCTCACAGTAGCTGGCACGGTGCTGCCTTTCGGTACGCTGGCAGCCAACCTGCTGGGTGGCTATCTGGTTGGCATCTGTGTCGCAGTGTTCCACGCCATGCCGCAGCTGGACCCGCTCTGGCGCCTGGCCCTGGTGACGGGCTTTTTAGGGGCACTGACCACCTTCTCCAGCTTTTCCGCAGAAGTGGTTGCAATGCTGATGCAGCAGCGCTACGCACTGGCCCTGATGACTGCATCCGTGCACCTGCTCGGTTCGCTGCTGCTGACCATCGCGGGCATGAAGTCCGCCTCGTTGTTCTTGCTGGCCCGCTAGCGCACGACGCAGAGCCCGGTATGCTGATCTGGGTTTCCCTGCTGTTTGTCGCGGCCTATGCAGCGATTGCGCTGGAACATCCGCTCAAGATCAACAAGTCCGCCTCCGCCCTGATAGCCGCCGGGCTGTTGTGGACGGTGTATGGCGTCTGGCTGAACAACCCCGCGGTACTGAATCACCAACTGGGCGAATCGTTGATGGGCACGGCGCAAATCGTGTTCTTTTTGATGGGTGCGATGACCATTGTGGAGGTGGTTGACGCCCATAACGGCTTTGAAGTCATCACGTCGCGCATCAAAACAAAGCAACTGTCGCACCTGATGTGGATGGTCGGTTGTGTCACCTTCTTCCTCAGTGCCATTCTGGACAACCTGACCACAGCCATCGTCATGGTGTCGCTGATGAAGCGCCTGCTGGACCGTCGCGAAGACCGCCTCTTTTTTGCAGGCATTGTTGTTATTGCCGCAAATGCCGGCGGCGCCTGGACGCCCATTGGCGACGTCACCACCACCATGCTGTGGATAGGCGGCCAGGTGACCACTTTTTCCATCATGCAAAGCGTTTTTCTGCCCGCGTTGGTCAGCCTGCTGGTGCCGCTGGTGGTGACCAGCCGCGCACTGCGTGGTCGGCCTGTGGTGGCGCCCCAGCGCAGCGAGGAGGCACTGGCCTTGGACACCACGGCGTTTGAACGCAACCTGATGTTTGTGCTGGGCATGGCCATTCTGGTGCTGGTGCCGGTGTTCAAAACCCTGACCGGCCTGCCCCCCTTCATGGGCATCCTGTTTGGTCTGGGGCTGCTATGGATGGTGGGCGATCTGGTCCACCGGCGCGAAGAAGAACTGCGCAAGCAACGCCTGACACTGGCACGCGCCCTGACCCGCATCGACATGGGTTCGGTGGTGTTTTTTATCGGCATTCTGTTGGCCGTTGCGGTGCTGGAGCACACCCGTATTCTGTCCGCTCTCGCACACTGGCTGGACCGCACTGTCGGCCGGCAGGACCTCATCGTGCTGATCATCGGACTGGTCAGCGCCGTGGTGGACAATGTCCCCCTGGTGGCGGCCTCCATGGGCATGTACGGCCTGGACCCATACCCGCCGGACAGTTTTCTGTGGGAATTTATCGCCTACTGTGCGGGCACTGGCGGCTCCATTCTGATCATCGGCTCTGCTGCCGGTGTGGCCGCCATGGGCCTGGAGAAAATCGACTTTGTCTGGTACGTGCGCAAAATCAGCATCCTGGCACTGACGGGCTATTTCTCCGGGGCCCTGGTTTATATCGCGCAGTACCATGTGTTCCATTGAAAAAGCCCCTTTGCAGGGGCTTTTTCGGATTAACCGCCAGGCCGCCTAAGCCTGGGCTTGCTCCAGTGCGAAGCGCTTGCGAATGGAAGCCTCAATGCCCACAGCATCCAGACCTTGCATGGCCAGCAACTTGACCGGATCGCCATGTTCAATAAAGGTATCCGGCAGGCCCAAGCGCAACACCGGGCGCATCAGCCCGGCAGCCTGCAAGGCCTCCAGAACCGCACTGCCGGCACCCCCCATGAGTGCACCCTCTTCCACCGTCACCAGGGCTTCATGGCTTGCCGCAACCGATGCCAGCAACTCCACATCCAGCGGCTTGACCCACCGCATGTTGACCACCGTGGCACCCAGGGCCTCAGCCGCCTTCAGGGCGGGCTGCAACATGGTGCCAAAGGAAAGAATGGCAATTTTGCTGCCCTGCATGCGAATCTCGCCCTTGCCAAAAGGCAGCCCTTCCAGGGAGGCCGTGGTGGCGACTCCGGCGCCACTGCCACGCGGATAACGCACTGCCACCGGGTGGTTCTGGGCAAAGGCGGTGCTGAGCAACTGGCGGCACTCGTTTTCGTCTGCCGGGCAGGCCATGCTCATGTTCGGGATACAGCGCACAAAGGGAATGTCGTACGCGCCGGCGTGGGTGGCACCATCTGCGCCGACCAGACCGGCACGGTCCAGCGCAAAGACCACCGGCAGATTCTGGATCGCCACATCGTGAATCAACTGGTCATACGCGCGCTGCAAAAAGGTGGAATAAATGGCCACCACCGGCTTCAAACCCTCGGCGGCCAGACCGGCGGCAAAAGTCACCGCATGCTGCTCGGCAATGCCCACATCGAAGTAGCGAGCGGGAAAGCGCCGCTCAAACTCGACCATGCCCGAGCCCTCGCGCATGGCGGGCGTAATTCCGACCAGACGCTTGTCGGCCGCGGCCATGTCGCACAACCAGCTGCCGAACACCTGGGTGAAGGTGACGGCAGACGCCGTCTTCGCCTTTTGCAAACCGACAGCCGGATCGAATTTTCCCGGGCCGTGGTAGGCCACAGGATCGGCCTCGGCCAAGTCATAGCCCTGACCCTTTTTGGTCACCACGTGCAGAAACTGCGGCCCCTTGAGATGCTTGATGTTCTCCAGCGTAGGGATCAAGGAATTCAGGTCATGCCCGTCGATCGGGCCTATGTAATTGAAGCCGAACTTCTCAAACAGCGTCGCCGGCACCACCATGCCTTTGGCATGTTCTTCGATGCGCTTGGCCAGTTCGAAAAGGGGCGGCGCTCCCTTGAGCACCGTCTTGCCCACATTCTTGGCAGCGGCATAGAACTGACCGCTCAGCAACTGCGCCAGGTAGCGGTTCAAGGCACCCACAGGGGGGCTGATGCTCATGTCGTTGTCGTTCAGGATGACCAGCAAATCGCAGTCGGCCACGCCCCCGTTGTTCAGCGCCTCAAAAGCCATACCAGCTGTCATGGCGCCGTCGCCGATGATGGCGATGGCACGCCGCGTTTCGCCCTTGATCTTGGAACCCAGGGCCATGCCCAATGCGGCTGAAATCGATGTACTGGAGTGCGCCGTGCCGAAGGTATCGAATTCACTCTCGGCGCGCTGCGGGAATCCGCTCAAGCCGCCCAACTGCCGCAGGCTGGGCATGCGCTTGCGCCGGCCCGTAAGGATTTTGTGCGGGTAGGTCTGGTGGCCCACATCCCACACCAGGCGGTCGTCGGGTGTGTTGAACACATAGTGCAACGCCACAGTCAGTTCCACCGTGCCCAAGTTGGAGCTCAGGTGCCCGCCGGTGTTGGCCACGCTGTTGAGTAGAAATTGCCGCAACTCACTTGCCAGCTCTTGCAACTGCGGGCGCTGGAGCTTGCGCAGGTCGGTGGGGCTGTCGATGGTTTCCAGCAGGGGATAGGATTGATTCGGCATTTTCTTTCTTGTGTTTTTCTGTACGTTAGCTGGCGCGGTTGACCACCATATCGGCCAGTGCAGCAAGCGCCCGGGTATTTTCCAGGCCACTGCGGTACAGCGCCTGGTGAGCCTGGACCAGAAGTTCCTGCGCATAGGCCTGGCTGCGCGCCAGCCCCATCAGGGAGACATAGGTCGGCTTGTCATTGTCAGCATCCTTGCCAGCGGTTTTGCCCAAGATGCTGGAGTCTGCGGTGACATCCAGAATATCGTCCACCACCTGAAACGCCAGCCCGATAGCTGCGCCATAGTCGCGCAAGGCGGCCAGCGCCTGCGCTTGCGGCTGCGCACAATGCGCGCCCATCAGTACACTGCCTTGCAACAGGGCACCGGTTTTGAGCTGGTGCATTTCACGCAGTTCGCTCTCGGTCAAGGTGTGGCCGACACTGGCCAGATCAATCGCCTGGCCGCCCGCCATGCCGCCACTGCCCGCAGCACGGGAGAGCAAACTGCACAGGCGCGCCTGGGTGGGGTAGTCCACACTGCCGTCTTCGGGGGTCAAAAACTCAAAGGCCAGGGCCTGCAGCGCGTCGCCAGCCAGCAAGGCACTGGCCTCGCCAAAACGGACGTGCACCGTGGGTTTGCCCCGGCGCAGCACGTCGTTGTCCATGCACGGCATGTCGTCATGCACCAGGGAGTAAGCGTGGATGAGCTCCACGGCGCAGGCGGCGCGCAAGGCAGCGGCAGCGCCAAGTTCCGAACCCGCAACCGCCTCGTGGGCCGCCAACACCAGCAGCGGACGCAGGCGCTTGCCGCCATCCAGCACCGAATAGCGCATGGCCTCCACCAGGGCAGCAGGCGCCGCATGGCCCGTGCCCACCGGGGGCTCCGTCGTAATCCATTGCTCCAGCGCACGCTCCACCTGCTCCAGACGGATGCGCGACCAGTCTTCCAGTTGAAACACAGAGGCTTCGCTGGTGTTATGCGCCGCCATCATTGCGGCTTCCAGACTTTGAGACTGCCGTCGTCCAGCACCTTGATCTGGTCTTCCACGGCCTGCAGCCTGTCGCGGCAGAACTGCAACAGGGCTGCTCCCCGCTGGTAACCGCTCAGCAGCTGATCCAATGGCATTTCGCCGGACTCCAGACGGCGCACCAGGGTTTCAAGCTCTTGCATGGCGCCTTCGTAGCTTGCGGGCAACGGGCCGCTGTCCTGCGGTGGGGAGGGCGTCGGGGACTGGGGTTGGGCACTGGCCTTGGGCATGATTTTTGGAGTTAAGAGGTGCGGCAAATCCGCATACACGGATTTTAGGCGTTCACTGGCACAACGGCCTCACCCTGCCACACCCTCCACCCGAAAAAAACCATTCACCGCATACAATCGGGGCCCGGCAGCTCTCGAGGTAACTGCCCTTCAAGCCCCTCTGCCCGAGGGGTTTTTTGACCTTATGAAGGACCGAGTTGTGCAAACACTGTGCAAAACATTCTTTTCCCAGCATTTTGATCCGTCCGTTAGCGTAGCGCCACCGAAGGCTGCCAGTCAGGCCACCCATGTCTGATTTAAGCCTCCCCTTGCATCAGGCGCACAGCCAGCTCCCCGTGTCCAGCTACTTTGATCCCGCGCTCTATGCACGGGAAATGCAGCACATCTTCCAGAACGGCCCCCGCTACGTGGGGCACGCCTTGAGCGTCCCCCACGTCGGCGACTACTGCACCCTGCCCCAGGAGGGCGAGGGCCGAGCCCTGGTGCGCAATGCCAGTGGCATTGAACTGGTCTCCAACGTATGCCGCCATCGCCAGGCCCTCATGCTCAAAGGCCGCGGTTCGCTCCGCCAGACCGCCAAGGGCAGCGCCGCCGGCAATATTGTTTGCCCGCTGCACCGCTGGACGTACAGCGGTGCCAATGGCGGCAGCAACCCGGCCGGCACCTTGCTGGGCGCGCCCCATTTCAGCCACGACCCCTGTCTGAACCTGAACAACTACAAACTGCAGGAATGGAACGGACTGCTGTTTGAGCAGAACGGCGTGGATGTGGCCGCGCAACTCGCCAACATGGGCCCGCGTGCCGATCTGAGCTTCGACGGCTACGTGCTCGACCATGTGGAACTGCACGAGTGCAACTACAACTGGAAGACCTTTATCGAGGTCTATCTGGAGGACTACCACGTTGGCCCCTTCCACCCGGGCCTGGGCCACTTCGTCACCTGTGACGACCTGCGCTGGGAATTCGGCAAGCACCACTCGGTGCAAACCGTGGGCGTGGCCAACCGCCTGGGCAAGGCCGGCAGCCCGGTGTACGAGCGCTGGCACAAGGCGCTGCTGCAATACCGCAACCACGTGCCGCCACAGCACGGCGCCATCTGGCTGACCTACTACCCGCACATCATGGTGGAGTGGTATCCGCATGTGCTGACCGTCTCCACCCTGCACCCCATGGGCGTGAACAAGACCATGAACATGGTCGAGTTCTACTACCCGGAAGAAATTGCCGCCTTCGAGCGCGAGTTTGTTGAAGCCCAGCAGGCCGCCTACATGGAAACCTGCATCGAGGACGATGAAATCGGCGAGCGCATGGATGCCGGGCGCGCAGCCCTGCTGGCGCGCGGCGACAACGAAGTCGGCCCCTACCAGAGCCCGATGGAAGACGGCATGCAGCACTTTCACGAGTGGTACCGCAAGCGCATGGAAAGCGCCGTCTAGTGCAAGCCTTGTGGATGGTGGTGGCGTCGTTTTTCTTCGCCAGCATGGCGGTGGGTATCAAGTTCGCGGCCCACAGCTTCAGCACGTTTGAACTGGTGTTCTACCGGGGCGTTGTCAGCGTCATCTTTATGGCCGTGGTGGTGCGGGCCCGCGGTGCCAGTCTGCGTACCCCCGTGCCCATGATGCATGTGACGCGCAGCGCAATCGGTGTGGTCTCGCTGGGTTCGTGGTTCTATGCGATTGCACACCTGCCCCTGGCAACCGCGATGACGTTGAACTACATGAGCGGCGTCTGGGTTGCGGCCTTCATCGTCGGTGGCGCCCTGCTCTACGGCCAGTCTGAAAAGCAAGGCCCGCTGCTGGGCACGGTGCTGATGGGTTTCGCCGGTGTGGTGCTGACGCTGCGCCCCACCATAGACCACGACCAGTTGTTTGCCGGCGTGGTCGGCCTGCTGTCTGGCATGGGCGCTGCACTGGCCTACATGCAAGTTACCGCCCTGGGCAAAGCCGGTGAGCCCGAAGAGCGCACGGTGTTCTACTTTTCAGTCGGCACGGCCCTTGTAGGCGCCACCGGCATGTTGTTCACCGACATCACACCCTGGGCCCGGGTGAGCGCGCTAGACGCAGCCTGGGTTATTCCGATCGGCGTGCTGGCCTCGATGGGGCAGTGGTGCATGACGCGCGCGTATCGCCAAGGAGCCACCCTGGTCGTGGCGAGCATGCAGTATTCCGGCATTGTGTTTGCCTCCATCTTCAGCCTGACGCTGTTTGGCGACCACATCGCGCCCATGGGCTGGATCGGGATTGGGGTGATTGTTGCCAGCGGGATGCTGGCCACCGTGCTGCGTGCGCGGGCGCTCCCCGACAGCGCGGCCTCCGAAATGGGCTGATCCCCCAAAGGATTCGCCAACCCCTGGGCGGAGAGGCGGCTCAGTCCAGCATGGCCGGAGCGTTGGGCAACTCATCCACCCCCTGCGCCTGTTTGGGAAAGTGCGCACACAAGGCAAGGCGCAAAGCCTCCACGCCACGGATGGCGCCGCCATGGAAATCAGCTTGTGAAAATGCCCTCTGCATCTGCTGGCAAATGGCATTCCAGCTGTGCACGCCGACCCGCGCATGGATGCCCCGGTCCGCAACAATCTCTACCGCCTGATCGGCCAGCAGCACATAGACGAGCACGCCGTTGTTGTGTTCGGTGTCCCATATCCGCAGTTGCGAGAACACCTCGATAGCCCGCGCCCGTGGCGTCTGGCCTTTCAACAGTGCCATTCCGCCCAACCCGCCCTCGATGGCAAAACGGATTTCACCTGCGTAGGCTTGCTCAGCGACATGCACTGCCTGGGCAATAGCTTCCTGCGTGGCTTTGGGAAATGCGCGACGAACCATCCAGTCGGCAAAGAACAAGTGCTTGAAGGTGCGTGCAATATCCATGGCTACCACCTGCCGGAAGCACCGCCGCCGCCAAAACCACCACCACCGCCCCTGAAGCCCCCACCGCCTAAGCCGCCGCCACGCGAACCGCCGCCCGGTCCACCCAGACCGCCCAAACCGCGCAGTGCCGTCCCGCCGCCCACCAGCGTCAACACCGCCGCAGCCACGCCGGCCAGCAAAGCCACGGCAACAGCGCCGACCATAAACCAGGCCACACCGCTGACGATGGCACCGGCAATCAAGGCGCCGGGAATCCGGCCGAGCAGGCTGCGCAACACCCCCCCGACTGCCAGGGCCACCACAAACAGAAACGGGGCATAGTCGCGCACGCCGTCCAAACCGCCGGCACCAGAGTTGGCGGGCGGTGGCAGAAGCTCCCCGTCCACCACCCGGATGATTTTTTCAACTCCGGCCTGCAATCCACCGTAATAGTCGCCTTGCTTGAAGCGCGGCAGGATGCTCTCTTCCATGATGCGTTTGCTGGTGATATCTGGCAGCACACCCTCCAAGCCATAGCCGACTTCGATACGCAGTGTGCGATCGTCTTTGGCCACCACCAGGATGACACCGTCATCCACCTTTTTGCGCCCCAGCTTCCACACTTCTGCCAAGCGCATGGCAAACGGCTCAATCGCCTCGGGCGCGGTGCTGGGCAGTATCAAAATCGCCAACTGCGTTCCCTTGCGGGCTTCAAATGCCGTCAAGGTTTGCTCCAAGGCAGCGCGTTGCTCCGCCGTGAGCGTTGCCGTCTGATCCATGACATGGGCCGTTAACGGTGGCACCGCAAGCTGTGCCACAACCCACTGCGGCAACAGCAGCGTGACCAGCAGCAATGCAGTTACGCCTGCGCGTCGCAGCACTGTCCCGGTATTCACTTTGCTGCGCCGGAAGCAGCGCCCCGCGCAGGCGCGGGTGCGGCTTCAAAACTCACGCCGGGCGGCTTTGAAATCTCCTTCTCGTTTTCCACGGTGAAGTTGGCTTTTGCCTTGTAGCCGAACACCATGGCGGTGAGATTGGACGGAAAACTGCGGACCCCGACGTTGTACTCCTGGACCGACTTGATGTAGCGATTACGCGCTACCGCGATGCGGTTCTCGGTCCCTTCAAGTTGCGTCTGCAAATCCCGGAAAGCCTGGTTGGCCTTGAGGTTGGGATAATTTTCGGATACCACCAGCAAGCGCGACAAGGCGCCGCTCAACTGCCCTTGCGCCGCCTGAAACTTCTGAAAAGCTTCCGGGTCGTTGACCAGTTCCGGCGTCGCCTGAATCGCGGTGGCCCGGGCCCGCGCTTCAATGACCTGGGTCAGCGTCCCCTGCTCAAACTGGGCCTCACCTTTGACGGTGCTGACCAGATTGGGCACCAGATCGGCACGGCGCTGGTACTGATTGAGCACCTCCGACCAACTGGCCTTGATCTGCTCATCGGTGCTTTGAAAGGTGTTGTAACCACAGCCCGACAAACCCAAGCTGAGCACCACCAAGAGGCTGATAAAAAACTTGCGCATTGCCATGTTCCTTTTGTTCGCTTTTTCACACACTCTATCGATCATATCCACGCACGAAATACCGGCGTCCGCAACCCACCCCAGCCGCTGGCTGAAAAGGCACCCACAAAGTTGTCCACCTCGTTGGGCGGGAGGTGCTCTATCAGCCACTTCTTCGGTGTGAAGGTTTGGCCAGCCTTCAGCGCGGGCTGAACAGCCGCCCGAAAGCTTCCGGTGCCGGCAGGGCTGAGTACCGCAATGGCACGCTCCGGAGCCAAGGCAGCCAACCGGGACTTGAGTTGCCGGGCCACGCGATATGCCCAAGCCTCATCGGGCAGCACATACACGCTTGCATGCGCATCCTCCCAATACGGCTTGCATGCCAACCCTGTTTGCAAATCGCTCTGGAGCAGTCCATCCAATTCGTCCGCCAACGGGTCGGACTGCAAGAAATCCAGCGGGTTGTCGTAACGCAGCAACCGGGCATACAAAGCGGCAGGCTCCAAGTAGACGTAGCGCGGATGGACCACCTCGGCGTTGTAGGTAATCACCTCGCCCAAGCGTTGCAAACGCTTGCGCACGCTTGGGCTGCAGCCCAACCGTATCGCTTGCGCGTTGACCCCATGCTGCCCTGGGCTACCGTACGCACCCACCAAAGCCCATCCAAGGAATTTGCCGTGGAGCAGATGGTTCACCAGCAGGCTTGTGCACACCTTGGCATCGGTCGCATGCCCCGCACTCCAATAAGGCGACGAATGGCATTCCGCTGGACCACGACAATCCAGATATTGCACCCGCGCATTGCCAACCGGGGCACATGTCCCAAGAGCCGACTGACGGTTGAACGGCACATTGCACACCAACACCTCATCGCCAGGCAGTACCCGGAATCTGCCGAGCGCATCCGTAGCGCATAAAGGCCCCGACACCATCTGCACCGCTTTGGGCTCATGCAAACGCCACTGCAGGACCGCGCATAGCGCGTCCGCATCCCCGGCGCAGATATCAATTGCCCGTGAATCGCCGACCACGCCCGCTCGACCGCCCGCATCGCAGACGGTGACACCCAAAGACCCATTGGCTTTATTACGCATAGACATGCTGGCACTGTAGGAACCGGAACTCCGCAAGGCCTTGCGAATTCTCAATTCGCCTGCACACCGGCGCGTGAATTACGCCTTTAGCACCGACCCACGTAACGACCGCCCGTTAATTGACCACAGCCGAACAATGCTGGCGTCCCAAAGGCAAACGCGGGTGATAGTGTTCGCCACTTTGTGCAAACCCAAGCCCATTCCATGCCATCAGCCGCCCCACCCGCCCGCTCCGAAAAACCACCGAGTGCGCCAGACTTTCACGTGATCGGCTTGGGTGCATCGGCTGGCGGCGTGGAAGCCTTGCAACAATTTTTCCAGGGTCTGACATCGCCCTGCGGGATGGCGTTTGTCGTCATTCAGCACCGGGACCCGCGACATACCGGCAAGCTGGTGGAAATACTGCAGCGCTTCACGGACATGCCCGTACACCAGGTGGACGACAAAATGCCTGTCGCACCCGATCACGTCTATGTAAACCCTCCGGACAAAGACCTCTGCATCGTCCGCGGCGTCCTGGTGCCGCAGGCCCGTGCGCAGCTTCCTGACCACCAACTGCCCATCGACTCGTTTCTGCGCTCCCTCGCAGCCGACCTGAAAGAACGCAGCGTGGGTGTGATCTTGTCCGGTATGGGCTCGGACGGAACCATGGGCCTGGGCGCTATCAAAGAGGTTGCGGGCTCCATCTTTGTGCAGGATCCGGGCACCGCACAGTTTGACGGTATGCCGTGCAGCGCCATTGCCACGGGACTGGCAGATGTCATCGCTCCAGCCAGCACGCTGGCAGCCCGGGTAGTGGCATATTGCAACGCCCGGGCACAGCACGGCAGCGCACCGGCAGCGGCTGTGCAAGCGAGTGATCAGGCAGAGCTGGAGAGCATCCTTGTGCTGTTGCGCGCACAAACAGGACAGGACTTTTCCCTCTACAAAAAGAGTACCTTGTACCGCCGCATCGAGCGGCGCATGGCCCTGCACCAGTTGCGCAGCATTGCCGACTACCAACGCTACCTGCGAAAAAACAAGCAAGAGGCCGAACTTTTGTTAAAGGATTTACTGATCGGGGTGACGCGCTTTTTTCGTGACGCAGAGGTCTGGCAGCAACTCAAAGCCCAAGGCATTCCCGCCCTGCTTGCAGCCCATCCGGAAGGTGCCACCCTGCGAGCCTGGACGCCCGCTTGCTCGACTGGCGAAGAGGCCTACTCACTGGCCATGGTCTTTCAGGAAACAGTGGCCCAACTCGACCCGGGCGCGCATTACGAACTCCAGGTGTTTGCCACCGACCTTGACGGTCAAGCCATCGACACAGCACGCGCTGCTATTTACCCCAGCAATATATCTGCGGATGTGTCCGAAGACCGCCTGAACCGCTTTTTCGTCCGAAGCGGCAACGGCTACCGGGTCGCGCCCGGCATACGGGAAATGGTGGTGTTCGCCCAGCAAAACCTGGTGATGGATCCGCCCTTCACCAAGCTCGACCTGCTGAGTTGCCGTAATCTTTTGATCTACATGGAGTCGGAACTGCAGCACAAACTTTTGCCCCTCTTTCACTACTGCCTCAAGCCCCACGGCATTCTGGTGCTGGGCAGCGCCGAATCCATCGGGGACGCCGCCACGCTGTATTCGGAAGTGGCAGCCAAGGCGCGTATCTACCAGCGCCGCAACGTGGCTGCCATCACCGGCCCGATCGAATTCCCCCCCTTGTTCAGCCGTTCGCGCAAAGGCGTGGAACCTTTGGGGATCCCGCCTGGCGTAACCGAACACCGCGTTCCCGACTTGCAACTACTGACCAACGAGTTGCTGCTCCAACGCTTTGCCCCCGCTGCCGTGCTGACCACCGGCCAGGGCGAGATCGTTTACCTCTGCGGCAAGGCTGGTCGCTACCTGGAGCCAGCCGCAGGCAGGGCCAGCATGAGCCTGTTTTCCATGGCGCGTGAAGGGCTGTGCGGCGCATTGCGCGAGGTGTTTTTCAAGGCTGTGCGGGATCAGGCCACCGCCGTCCTGCGCTGCGTGATGGTGTCGACCGGTGCCGACTCCATACCGGTCGATGTCACCGTACAGCCACTGGCAGGGCCGCGCGCCTTGGCCGGCATGGTGCTGGTCGTTTTCAGCGACAGTGCCACACCGGCACCGGACGCCGATGCACGTGCACCCACCATGGACGTTGCGGTCGACGTGCGTATTGCCGCCATGGCACGGGAACTGGAGCAGCTTCGCGCCGAACTGCAAAACTCAGGCGAAGAAATGCAGACCGCGCAGGAAGAGCTCAAGTCCACCAACGAGGAGCTGCAAAGCACCAATGAAGAGTTGCAGAGCAGCAACGAGGAATTGACCACCTCCAACGAGGAAATTCAGTCCATCAATGAAGAGCTGCAGTCAGTCAACCGCGAGCTGGCCGCCAAGGTGCAGGAAATATCCAAGGCCCACGAGGAAGAAATCAACCTGCTCAACAGCACCGGAATTGCTACCGTGGTCCTGGATGAAAGCCTGTGCATTCGGCGCTTTACGACACAGGCCACCGAGATTTTCAAACTGATTCCAGGCGATATCGGGCGCCCCATTACGGACCTGGGCACGTCGTTGGAATCACCCGCTCTGGAAACGACCGCACGCGAGGTGTTGCGCACACTGGTAAGCAAGGAAGTGCTGGTTCGGTCCCAGGGCAAGCGCTGGTACCTGGTACGCACCCTGCCGTACCGAACACGTGACAACCGCATCGACGGTGTTGTCATCACCTTCCTGGAGGCGACGGCGGAACAATCGCTGCAGGCCCATCTTCAAAAAATACTGGAGCGCGTGCAAGGCCCCGACGATACGCCACAGGGCACATTGTCTGAGGTGCGGGAGCTCCTGACACAGACCTTGTCCCACGCTGCTACGGAGCCCGTATGAAAACTGCTACAGAGCCCGCCGAGTCCCACACCCAACTGACCTATCGATTGCTGTTTGAGCGCAACCCCCTGCCCATGCTCGTGTATGCGCAGAACTCGGGACGCGTACTGTATGCCAACCAGGCAGCCGCCAAATGCTATGGACATTCGGTGGAGCAGCTGGTGGAACTGCACCTGTCAGACCTCAACCACCCGGAAGAATGGCCCGAGATGCGGGAAAGCATGAAGCCGACCACGGCCAACAGCGTACCCCACCGTGTGTGGCGACACCGCGATATCGACGGCAACACCATCTTTGTCGAAATTGATACCGAAGACCTCGACCTGGAGAACCAGCAAGCACGCATCGTGCTGGTACGCGATGTCACGCAACACCATGATGATGTGAAGCGCCTGCGCCAGGAACACGAACGGCTCAATGCCATCGTGAACGCGTCCAACGAAGCGATCATCAGCACCGACTTGGATGGCCGCATTCAGACCTTTAACCCTGGCGCCGAACGGGTGTTCGGTTACAGCGCCAAGGCCATGCAGGGCTGCAATGTAGACCTCCTGCTGCCTGAGCGGTACCGCATTGCGCACGCCAGACACCGAGCCGCGTTTTCTGAATCCGGGGGAGCGCCCCGCATGATGGGCTTGCGCCTCATCAAGGGGCTGCACGCGGACGGCCATGAGCTGGAGATGGAGGGCTCCATCGCGCAGGTCAAGGTCGGCACCGGAGTTGTTCTGATCACCATACTGCACGACATGACTGCGTTACTGGCGGCCGATGCTGAGCGTCAAAATGCGCGCACCCAGCTGTCTCAACTGACACACCGCTTGATGTCCCAGGAGAAAGAACTGGTCAAGCGCATCGCACGGCTGCTGCACGACCAATTGGGCCAGACCATTGCAGCCATGCGCCTGATCATCGACACCATGATGACCCTGAGGCCCAAAAAGGTCCCGATGAAGTTGCAGCAGCTCGATTTGCAAATGCAGGCACTGATTGAGCAGGCGATATTGCAAATGCGGGTGGTCTTGGTGGACTTGCACCCACCCATGTTTGATGAGCATGGTCTGGCCGCCGCGCTGGACAATGAAATGCGCTCCCGCGCGTTGAATCAAAGTTCCATACAGCTGGTGTTCCATGTGGCACCCGAGGTATCTGCCATGCGTTGGGAGTCCGCGTGCGAGTACGCCGTGTTCATGATCGCCCGCGAGGCACTGGAAAATGCCATTCGCCACTCCAATGCGACGCTCGTCACCATGACGCTCAGCGGCAGCGCTACCGAGCTGGAACTCACGGTGCGCGACAACGGCCGCGGCATCAACAAGGACAGCCATTCCAAGCAGGGCCACCTGGGCATGACAGGCATTGTCGAGCGCGCCAAATCCATTGAAGCCACTGTGGAGATTGGCCCAGCGCCGGAGCGCGGCACCTGCATCCGCGTGCACTGGAAGGCACGCACATGACCAGCCTGTACCTGGTCGATGACCACCGCATCATGCGCGAAGGACTCCGGGTTCTGCTGTCCGCCCACGGGCATACGATTGTGGGTGAATCTGCCGATCTGACGACTGCACTGGCCGACATCCAGAAGCTCAAGCCCACCGTCGTGCTGCTGGACTTGCACCTGGAAGGCCGCTCAGGCCTTGAGTTGCTCGCAGACATGCGCCTGCGCAAACTCGATACACGCTGCGTCGTGCTCACCATGCTGGCCCAACCGCGCATGGTTGCGGAGTCCTTGCGCATGGGAGCGCAGGGCTATGTACTCAAAGGGTCTGCGGGCAGCGAGCTCACCCATGCCATTGATGCCGCAGTGATGGACAGGCGCTACCTGGGCACCGGTGTGGCCGAGCTGGCAGAGCAATCCCGCGCGCTGGACGACCAGGGCAACCCGATAGAACGTTTGTCACCGCGAGAACGGCAAATCATCACCATGGTGGTCAAGGGCCTGTCCAGCGCCAGAATCGGTGCGGCCCTGCACCTCTCCCCCAAGACCGTGGCAACCTACCGCAGCCGCCTGATGGGCAAGCTGGAAGTACATGATGTCCCCTCTCTGGTACGACTCGCCATTCAGCACAATCTGCTGGAAGCCGCATAGCACCCTTGAGCCCTGTTTCCATCATTTGAAGCATTTTTGCCGAACTTCATTGCTGTTAATTGTCAACATCTCCCTACATACAGATCACTATCCCGCTCCTACAGTAACCAGAGTGCTGGTATGGGTACCCGCCGGGTACACAGTGCGAGGAATAAGAAAAATGACGACTCCACACATGTCGGGTGTTCAGCGTGCGGCCTATGTGCCAATCCGTATGCCTGCGCGCCACGTTCCCATGGAGAACGACTGGACTAGCCTGAGCGAGGTCAGGCGCTTGCTTAAATACGACGGACATTGCAGCGCGAACATGCATGACCCCACGTTCCGGCGTCGGCGCCTGCAGGCCGGCAGATCGCTCTTCTCCATGGGGCAGGAATTCGGTGGGCTGTATGTCGTGCGCAGTGGTACTTTGAAAACAGTCGTGACACACCAGGAGGGCACGGAGCATGTCATTTCCTTTTCCATGCAGGGCGATCTTCTGGGAGCCGAGGGAGTCTGCGAACACCATTACTGGTGCGAGACCTTCGCCCTCTCCGACTGCGAGGTTATTCGACTACCCGCAGACGACTACTTCTCGCCTGGACGGGCCGGTGATGGCATTGAACGCATGATTTGCTGGGCCATCAGCCGTGAGGTGGGCAGAAGACAGTCTGCATACGCCATCACGCATGCAGCAAAGTCAGAGGTGCGTGTGGCACGGTTTCTGGTCGAACAGTCCGAACGCCATGCGGCGCTGGGCTATTCGCCAACGCGCTTCGCATTGACCATGACCCGGCGCGATATTGGCGCTTACCTGAGCGTGACGCTGGAGACGGTCAGCCGGGCGCTTTCCGCACTCCACCAGCTGCATATTATTGAAGTTGCCAACCGCGAAATCACGATTCATTCCCTGGACGCGCTGAGGGCATTCGAGGGCTGATGCCGACTACCCCGCTACGAAAATCTGCCTTATGCGATACAAAATCAACCCCTTAACCCATGACGAGTTGCGACGGCTCGCGCGCGAGCGATTGGTCGTCTTGGGCGCCGGGAATGCGTCGTCTTTGAGCACGCTGGATGCCCAGCGTCTGCTGGAGGATTTGGCACTCCACCGCATCGAGCTTGAAATTCAGAATGAGTATTTGCAGGACACCTATGCGCGCTTGAAACTGGCGCTGGATCGGGCTTACGACCTCTATGATTTCGCGCCTGTGGGCTGTATCACGACCGATGCAAAGGGCGTGATCACCGCATCGAATCTGGTGGGCTCCGACATGCTGGGCACCGCGCGCGCTGCCCTTGTCAATCAACCATTCG
Organism: Comamonadaceae bacterium; assembly: GCA_947375135.1. Classification (GTDB taxonomy): domain Bacteria; phylum Pseudomonadota; class Gammaproteobacteria; order Burkholderiales; family Burkholderiaceae_C; genus Allorhodoferax. Next base: position 21,176 of record CANCER010000032.1, read on the forward strand.
ACATTTTTTTTAGTGACAGCCAGCGTTCGCAAATCCATACCCTGATTGCACTGGCCAAACATACCGGCGAGCACCAGCTTTGTGAACTCGCGCTCTTGAATACGCATGGCCTGTGCCAGCATGTGCAGCTCAACCTGTCTTCCATGGCGCACGGCGACGGATGCCAGATGGTGCTGACAGATATCACGGCGCGCAAAACGGCGGAGAGTCGACTCAGAGAAGAGTCGGAACGCTGCACTTTTGCCATGGACGCCGTGGGTGACTGCCAGTGGGATTGGGATCTGCGCACCGGCAAGGTGAGTTACTCGCCCCAACTCACCCAGCTCTACGGCTATGGCGTGGAGGAGTTGGGTGAATCGGTAGAGGCTTGGAGGGCACTGGTCCATGCGAACAACCAAACCTGTTTCATCCAGGGCGTTCAGAAGTGCCTGTCGGGGCAGGAAGGACGCTTTGCCTGCGAGATCCAGGTGCTATGCAAGGACGGCTCGTACAAATGGATTCTTTGTCGCGGTGCGGTATTCAGTCGCACACCGGACGGTCGAGTAGACCGGCTCATCGGCATACACACGGACATCACGCCGTTTAAAACGGCAGGTGTTTAACGACCCCCCCGTATTTTCTCACCCGACTTGATCTGTACCTTCAGGCCGCGTACGCCGGCCACCTTCCTGGCCGCGCGCTCTACTTGGAAACGCGTTTGGTGCGTTTCCACCTGACCGGTTAAGGTCACCATGCCGTCCTGCACGTGTACATCGATATCGGATCTCCCGATGGATGGAATGGCGTCAAAACGCTCGATGAGATCGGCCCTGAGTTCGTCATCACTACGCATGGTTCTCGCTCCTGTTTGGCTGCCCGGCGCCGGAGGGCGCATGGTGTGTCTGCGGCGTTCAGTGCAATGTATGCAGCGCGGGGCTGCCTGATTTTGCGAATTCGCAAACCCCGTGCGCGCAGGGCGTGCAAATATCAGCGCCAGGCGACAGACCCTTCAGAGTCGGCTTCCATGGGCGCGCGTGGGCTGTCGGCTCTGCGCGTGTAACTGATTTTTAATGCGGAGAATGTATGGCATTGATTCCCTCCACAGCAAACCGCACCGCAGGTGAGATCGACCACTGGGAACCCTTGTTGGGAAAGCTGCTGGCCAGCTTCGACGGCGCCATGGCACTGCAACTGCCGGACGGCAGCTCGTCAACATTCGGGCGCAGTGTGCGCCAGGCGGCCCCCCCGGAATTTGTACTGCGTTTGCGCGACCCGCAGGCGGTGCGCACCCTGCTATTGGGGCAAGACCCGCTGCGCCTTGCCGAAGCCTATTTTCGCGGCGCCATTGATGTAGACGGTGATTTCTTTGCGGCCTTGTCGCTCAAGGATTACCTGCATTCCTTGCGACTCACATTTTTCGACCGTGTGCAGGTGCTGTCGCGCCTGTTGTACCGAGGCATGGACCTGAGAGACGGCACGCAGCAGGACCAGCCGGCCCTTGAAGCCAACGCCGTGCGCGCACACACCCGCGTGGAGAACCGTGAGGCCGTGTCCTTCCACTACGATGTGTCGAACGATTTTTATGGCCTGTGGCTGGACGATGCCATGGTTTACTCCTGCGCCTACTTCGAACGACCGGACCTGACGCTCGAACAGGCGCAGCGTGCCAAGCTGGACCACATCTGCCGCAAACTGCAACTGCAGCGCGGGGAACAGTTTTTGGACATAGGCTGCGGCTGGGGCGCACTGATCCTGCACGCAGCGCAGCACTACGGTGTGCAGGCGCATGGCATCACACTGAGTGAGCGCCAGTTCGAACTGGCACGCGAACGCATACAGGCGGCGAGGCTGGAGGACCAGGTCACGGTGGAGCTGAAGGATTACAGGGACCTGCTGGCCGCAGACCGCTTCGACAAGATCGCCAGCGTAGGCATGTTTGAACACGTCGGCTTGAAGAATTTGCCGCAGTACTTCGACACGGTGTACCGCCTGCTCAAGCCGCAGGGTGTATTTTTGAACCACGGCATTACCCACGATGCGGAGGGCTGGGGCACTGCGATCTCTTCGCGCTTCATCAACCGCTATGTCTTTCCGGACGGGGAGCTCGACACCGTGAGCAACATCCAGCGCGCGATGGAACGCTCGCAGTTCGAGATCTTGGACGTGGAAGGCCTGCGCCTGCACTACGCCACCACGCTGCGGCACTGGGTGCAACGTCTGGACCGCCACCACGCCACTGCGCTACGCTACGTCAATGAGGCTACGTTCCGCGTCTGGCGCCTGTACATGGCGGCCTCGGCGCTGGAGTTCGAGTCCGGTTCGCTGGGTCTGTACCAGATACTCTCCGCCCCGCGTGGCAGGCGCCACCTGCCGCGTACGCGCCATTACATGTACCCCGCAGAACAGCCAGGCGCCCGCACGACCACCTGACCGGGCTGACGCCCCTATTTGGATTTCGCCGCGTCGGCGGACATTGATATTTCGCAAGTGCGCACAGGACGGGCGCCGCACACTGTGCGTATGTCTTCGGTATTGGATCGATTTTTACTGGCCGTGACATCGCTGGACGTAGCGATGGCTGTATACAGAGCGCCTGCGCAGGTCGCGGCACGCCAGCAAGTGCGGCTCTCGCTGCTGCTGAATTTTCTGGCGCAGGGCTCCACCCTGTATGCGCCCAGCCTGCGAAAGCAATGGGATGGCCCCCTGCAATTGCACAGTCTGCCGGTGGTCAAAAAGACGGAGTTGATGGAGCGCTTCGACGAATGGGTGGTTGATCCGGACATCACTTTGCGCGGACTGAGGGATTTTGTCGCAGACCCGGCCCGCATTGCGGAGCCTTACCTGGGCAAATACGTGGTGTGGGAAAGCTCCGGTTCCTCCGGCCAGTCGGCCCTCTTTGTGCAAGATGCGTATGCCATGTCGATCTACGACGCGCTGGAGTCGCTACGGCACGTCCCCCGCGCGCCCGTTTTGTGCGGCGCCGGCTTGGCGCAGATGCAGCAGCGCATTGCCTTCGTGGGTGTCACCACCGGGCACTTTGCCAGCATCGTGCAAATGCGACGAATGCAAACGCTTTACCCCTGGGCTGCGCAGGCCAGTTGCAATATCTCCATTTTGCAGCCCATGGCATCCCTGGTGCAGGAACTCAATGCCTTTGCGCCCACGGTTGTGGCCACCTACCCCAGCGTAGCCGTCGCGCTCGCAGACCAGCAGGAACGCGGGGCATTGCACATTGCTCCACACGCCCTATGGACCGGCGGCGAGACGCTGTCTGCGGCCGCCCGTGCCAGGGTGGCCGGGGTGATGCATTGCGCAGTGCGTGATCACTATGGCGCGTCCGAGTTCCTGAGCATTGCCTCCGAATGCTCCCACGGCCATCTGCACGCCAATACGGACTGGCTCATCCTGGAGCCGGTGGATGACAAGTTCCACCCTGTTCCGGCGGGAACGGCCTCAGCGACCACCCTGCTGACCCACCTTGGCAACCGGATTCAACCCCTTCTTCGTTACGACTTGGGCGACCAGGTTACCGTCAGCACCGAGCCCTGCGAATGCGGTTCTGCACTGCCCGTCATCCACGTGGCGGGCCGCTGCGACCCGCCCTTGAAGATGCGCGGTTGCAACGGGGAGCCCGTTACGCTGTTGCCCCTGGCGCTCACCACGGTGCTGGAGGAGCAAGCCCGCTTGTACGAATTCCAGTTGCATCAACAAGACGACCAGACGCTGGTGCTGCAGGTGCCCCAAACGGGGAAGCAGGCTGGCGCTGCGCTACGGCGCGCGTGTTCGGTGCTGGAGGCATTTGTGCACCTGCAAGGCGCAACCTCTGCACGCGTCACGCCGCGCCAGGGAGCCACCCTGCAACGCGGCAAGAGCGGCAAGGCGCCCCGTGTGATTGCCGCTTGACGCGGCCTCGTGGCCTGCCACACGCCCTTTGCGCGCCAGCGTGAGCCATCAGGGCGAGGTAAATGCCCGGCAGTCTTCCCGCAGTAACGCCCGTGGTATGGACCCCTGCGCCGCCGGGTCCGCTGCTTGACGACGCTGCACCCGACAAAAAAGTTTCAGCCTGCGCAAGGCGGAATTCAATCCGTCGGACCGTGCACTGCACGTACCATCGCAGCAACCGCTAAAAATACGAGAACCCCATGACCGTTATCACCACCATTGAAGACTTGCGCATCCTTGCCGAGAAGCGCGTACCGCGCATGTTCTACGACTACGCCGACTCCGGCTCCTGGACCGAGTCCACCTACCGCGCCAACGAATCCGACTTCCAGAAGATCAAGCTGCGCCAGCGCGTGGCGGTGAACATGGAAAACCGGACCACTGCCACCAAAATGGTGGGCCAGGAAGCCAAGATGCCGGTGTGCATCGCGCCGGTGGGCCTGTGCGGCATGCAAAACGCCGATGGCGAAATCAAGGCGGCCAAGGCGGCAGAGAAGTTCGGCATTCCCTTCACCCTGTCGACCATGAGCATCTGCTCGATTGAAGACATTGCCCAGAACACCCAAGCGCCCTTCTGGTTCCAGCTCTACATGATGCGCGACCGCGATGCCATGAAGAAGATGATCGAACGCGCCCGCGCCGCACGCTGCAGCGCACTGGTGCTCACCCTTGATTTGCAGGTGATCGGCCAGCGCCACAAGGATTTGAAGAATGGCCTGACCGCGCCGCCCCGCCCCACGGTCGCCAACATCATCAACCTGCTGACCAAGCCGCGCTGGTGCCTAGGGATGGCCGGCACGCGCCGCCACACCTTTGGCAACCTGGTGGGCCATGTGAAGGCGGTGACCAATATGAACTCGCTGGCCAGTTGGACCAACGAGCAATTTGACCCCACCCTGTCCTGGGACGACGTGAAGTGGGTCAAGGAGCAATGGGGCGGCAAACTCATCCTCAAGGGCATTCAGGACCTGGAGGATGCGCACCTGGCCGTGGCCAGCGGCGCCGACGCGATTGTGGTCAGCAACCACGGCGGACGCCAACTCGACGGTGCGCCCAGCAGCATCTCGGCCCTGCCGGAAATTGCACAGGCGGTGGGCCACCAGACCGAGGTCTGGATGGACGGCGGCATCCGCAGCGGGCAGGACGTGCTCAAGGCCTGGGCCCTGGGTGCGCGCGGCACCATGATCGGCCGCGCCTTTGTCTATGGCCTGGGCGCCATGGGCGAGGCTGGCGTGACCAAGGCCCTGCAAATCATCCACAAAGAGCTGGACATCACCATGGCCTTTTGCGGCCACACCAATATCCAGACAGTGAACACCAATATCCTGCTACCCGGCACCTACGACTTCAAGGGCTGAACCCCGAAATCCCTTAAATCTCAAACACGTCGGAGTACACCGGCCTGGCACCGGCTGTGCCCGCCAGGGGCGCAAGCTCCATGGCGGGGCTGAACGCACTTCCGGCGCCAGGCAGCACTTCCACTTCAGCCATGACCAGGCGCATGCGCTGGCTGCCGCGCGCCGCAGGCAACAGGACAATGCCTGCCCACACCGTTGCCGCCGGGGTCACCTGGCTGCGCGGCAACCCCTGCCAGCCACTTTGCACAGGCACCCAGGCTTCGCTGCCTGCACCGGTGTGCAGCAGTTCCACCCGCACGGCCATCAACGTGGGAAACAGGGCAGACTTCTGCTTGCGCGGGGCCGGGCCCGCCACGCTCAGGCGCAACTGGCGTGGGTGGTCGGGCATCGGCGTCAGGGTGACCAGCCGGTCCGCAGCGCATTGCATGAAATCGGCCAACACCACCTTGGACAGCTCGGCACCCAGCACAGCACGCGGCTGCAGGCGTGCCAGCGCAAAGCGGATAAACGGGAAATACGCAGGGCCCGCATCCACCGTGACATCGCAATACCACAGCTGGCGCTCGGCATCAAAGTGCACCGCATGCGCGGCCACATCCACCAGTGCCGCGGCGCCCAGCTCCTGCAAGGTGTAGGCCGAGCTGCGCAACACCGCCTCGGGAAAGTGGGCCAGCGTGGGCAGCGCATCGGGCGGTTGAGACACCCAGATCGGGTCGTAGCCCCATTGCGTGACCAGGTGGCTGCTGGCCTCGGGCACCTGCAAGTTGGCAGTGCCCGCGCGTACGGCGCTGCCTTTGGGGCCGGCATACAGCACCACGCCCAGCAGTTCGCCATCGCCCGATGAAAACCAGGGCCGCTTCAGGTACACCCGCAGGCCACCGCCCTTGCGGGCAAAGTGCAGCGGACGGTGGGCCTCGTCGCCTGCGGGCACCGGCACATCGCCGGCCGGGTCCGAGCGCTCCCAGCCAAAGGTGGGGACGATGTATTCGATTTGCGGCGCATCGGGCCGGGTTGAACTGAGGATGTCCAACTCAAACGCCACCTCCGAGTCGCATGCGAATGCACCGGGCGCTGCCGTCGCTGCATCGAAATATTCCTGGTACCGGCTCACCGCCGTGGCCGTGTAGCACACGCGGTGGTACTTGGTGTCCGGCAAGGCGTGGTGCTGCTCCCAGAACCAGGCATGGTCGGCCTGCATATCGCCATGCACCACGTCAAAGGCATGGCTGGTGCAGGGTGCAGCGTAGTCGGCACCGGTGCCAACCCGGGTCATGTCGTCCACCCGATCGGTCCAGCGGGCGCGCAACTCCACTTTGCCGGTGCTCGCGCCGTCGATGGCAATGTTGCCGGCCAGCCGGGCAAAGCTCTCCCCCACAGCGCGGTTGGCCATCAGCGCCTCGATGCGGGGTGCGCTGCAAGGCTTCTGAACGGCATGTACCAGGGTCACGGTACGCGCAGGGGTCAGCATCCAATGCTTGCCGCTGGCGCCCAAGGCGCCCAGCTTTTCCAGACGTTGCGGGCTGGCCGCACTGCGAATCCAGTCCCACAGGCCCAGCAGCTCCAGATCCGCCGCGCTGCGCGGCACGCTGCTGAGTTGCACAGCCTGCATGCGTCCCGGCGGTACCTGAATGGACAACGTGCGGCTGGGGCTGTCCCAGGCCGGTGCGCCGCTGCCGTTGCGCACACGGATGCTGAACGGCGCCGCGTGCGGCCAAGCCTGGCTGTGGGCAAAGGAAACCGTCTGCTCCACCGCACCCTCACCGTCCAGCACGCACACCAGGGTGCCTGCCGCCAGCGGGTCCGGCAGATAGGGCACATCCGTGGGCACGCCATCGAGTATGTCGATGCCGTCAACGCCCGGGTCGCCGGGGGCGCGCAGCTGGGCGTCCGTACCGTGGCGCCGGGTCAGCAGGTCGTACCAGTTGCCCGCAGGTGGTGGCGTGTCAAACATGCCGTGCTGCTCGGCTGCTTGCTGGGAGATGCGCGGCGGGCAGACCACGCGCACGGCTTGCGCAGTGTGGGAAGACGCATCTTCGGCCGAGCGGATGACCACCCGCTCCATGGACTCACCGGGCACAGGCTGCGCAATGCGCGCCAGCACCGGCGAGGCAATGGGTTCGTAGCGCAGGTAGCGGATGGCACCGGCCGTGGCGCCCTGCAGGCTGCGGTCCGCGTTTTGCAGGGCCAGGGAGCGGCCGCTGATGTCCACCGTGCGGGCACGCAGCCGGTAGCCGCGGCCAAAGCGCAGGCGCGGCAAGGTGGCCAGCACCTTGCCATCGCCATCCCTGGGCAAGTCGAGCGCAATGCGCAGCGGGGCCCCGGTGTGCGGTGCCGGCGTGCCATCGTCCAGATAGGTGTGGCCGGGGTCCTGGCTGGCGTCTGCCACCTTCTTGCCGGGCCGGCGCACGGCCAGGCTCCAACCTTCCCAATGCACCAGGGTTTCATGCAGATAGAAGTCGGCGTCCTGTGGCTTTTGGGTCGGTGCGCTGGTCAGGGTGCTTTCGCGGTTGACCCGGGCGTAGTCCCCTGCCGGGGCCCGGGTACGGTAGTGCTCCTCGCGCTGGCACAGCGAGCGCCAGCTGCTTGCGGGCAGGTCCGGCAACACATCCACGCGCAGGCCGCGCACCAGGTCTTCGGCGTACAGCACCGGTTGGCCGCTGAGCTGGCTATTGAGTTCGGCGGCCCGCCCGGCCCGCCCGGAGAAGGACGCCGCCCGGCCCGTATGCACCAGCGCAATGCCGGTGGTGCGCAAGGCGGGCAGCTCGGTACGCTCCACCTGCGCGCGCGCGTCCTGCAGCGTGACCAGGTGGCGCACGTAGTCCACCAGCTTGATGGCGGCGCCATCCACGTCCACCTGCATGGCTGCATAGCCGGCCTGGCTCAGATCGAGAAAGCCGTCTTTGAGCGTGCTGGAATTCTCTGCCGCGTAAAACAACCCCGCGCTCTTGGAGAACCGGTACCGCGTGAGGGGCCTGACATGCTGGAGGGGTGGCAGGGTCTGGTGGGCCTGCGGCCAGTCGGCCTGGATGCTGATGCAGGCTTGGTCGCCCGTAAAGGCCAGCGCAAAGTCCGGCGGCAGCGCGCAAGACAACTCCAACACCAGACCGAGCCGGCGCAAGAGAAACTCCGAGTCCTCCACCAGGGACAGGGTTTCGTGGAACTCGAAGTCCGTCTTGAAAGGGGGCTGCGTGGCGTAGGCGCCGTTCTTGGGCGTATGAAAATCCAGCAGGCGCGCCAGGTCGGCGGTCGGGTTGCCGGAACCGGCCTGGTCGCCGACCACCATGCCCTTTTTCGTGACCAGAGGCTCGATGGCGGCCAGCAGCGGCAGCGCATGAAAAGGCGACGCTGGCGACTGTCTGCGGTGAATCAGCGTATCCAGCCCGGGCGGCGCCTGCGGGTACTCCAAGGCCACGCGCTGGTAAACCGTTTTGACGTAGTCCATAACGCGCATGACGGGGAACGATTTCACCGTGCGCGCGCAGTGGCCGTCGCGGTCAAACACATGGCTGCGCACGACGGTGTCGTCCGCGCCCCCGCCACAGGGGAACACGGCGTCCCACAGCGCGGGATCGCGCACATCGTCTTCCACCTGCGCCTCAAAAGCCTCGGGGCTGGTGCCGGTTCCGAAGCAGGCCTTGAAGCGCAACGGCAGGCCGGCCCAATGGGCAAAGCAAAACCTGGAGAGCGACTCCAACTCCTGATCGCCTTGCAGACGGGGCGAGACGCGCACGGCAAAGTGCAGACGCCGGGTGGCCGCATCAAAGCGGCGGGGGATCACGGTCCAGAGGATGGTTTGTTGCATGGCCTGCGCTTTTCAGTCCGCGAATGCGGCGAGGTAGTGGTCCCACTCGGGAAGGCTGATCATTTCGTCAAAGGGCAGGTCGCGCGAGCCGCCGGCAAATTCGCGTCGCACGGTGAGCGTGACGCTGGTACTGAAGAACAGCACCTCCACTTCTACCGTCATGCTGGCCTGGCCCCAGACCAAGGGGTCCTCGTAATGGAGTTCGAGGTAAAACTCCACGCTGACCGTGATCAGGCCCAGCACTTCGAGTGCACCACCGGCCCGCACATAGCCGCTGAGCTTGCAGGCGCTGGATTCGATGCGGAAGTAGATGCCCGCCATCACGTACACGCCGCCGCTTGCCACACCCAGATTGAGCGCAAAGTTGCCGCCAAACTCCAGGCAGCCCTCGACCATGCGGGTGTCATCGGACCCGGCCTCCATGGCAAGAAAGCCGCCGCCCGCAAACAAGGAAACCGTGATCAGGAAGGGATCATGGCGTTGCGACACGGCCAGGCGCGCATGTGCCGGCGCGCCGGTAAACGGCAGGCCTATGCTGGCGTCCAGCGCCAGGTTTTGCAGCGCAAAGGCGCCCACCGCAACGCAGGGGATACGCAGGGTGTAGCCGCACAGGAGGCCGTCGCTACGGACATCCAGATAGGGCGGATCACTGAAGTGGTTCAGTCCCAGCACCCCGCAGAGGGCATGGATGAATTTCAGCGCACCCTGGAATTCAATGCCCGGCACCTCCACATGCACCAGCGGCTTGCCACCGGCAGGAACCGTGAATTCAAAGGAGGCGAAGTCGATGGCAATCACCCCGGCCAGCACCAGCTTGAAGCCTGTGAGTTTGCCGCTCACCGTGGATTCGGCCTTACCTGCGTCGCTCACACGCGCCTTGACGCGCAGCGTCAGCGTGGGCGAGACGGTGATCTGGAAGATGCTGTTGCTGGTCAGCGCGCTGGTGCACCAGTCCAGCTGGTAGCAGGTGCTGTTGCCCTCGCGCACCGAGGTCCAAGCGGGAACCGGGGCCTTGCCACCGGACAGCGCCGCAGCCGAAAACGACACCGGCCCCAGAATTTCCTGCAGGGTGACGCCGCCCAGCAACTTGGCGTTGAGCGCGTCGGCGAAATACTGCATCGGGTCAAAGCTGCCGCCGGCCAGCGTGGCGAGGTGGTTGTCGCTGACGGCGGTGCTGCCGGCCTCGGTCTTGACACCCACCGGCCCTATCAGGCGCGAGAGACCGCCAATCGCCATGCCCGGCGCCACCACACCGCCCACCTTGTCGGGCCGGTTGTTTCCGCCAAAAGTCAGATCGACGCTGCGCACAAAGCGCAGGTACATCTCGCCCCGGTTAGCGGGCGAATAGCCAGCGCGCAAATAGGCCTTGGCGTAGGTGGCTCGCCGGGGCGCTGTGATCTGGCCGAGTTGACGCAGCACCGGAATGGTCAGCTGCACATCCGCCAGCAGCGGGTTCACCAGCCGGTAGGGATCAACATCGTCCGGCCGGTGTTCGATGGCCACGCGAAATGCCAGCGTAGCCACGTTGGCGGACAGGTCCGCGCCGCTGCCGGATGCGGGCACCAATGACAGGCTTTGCCCGTGCAGCTGACTGACGTAGCGGCTGTCGGGCGGGCTGGCGTCAAACAACGGGTCGGCACTGTCATCGGCTGTGTGCAGCAGCTTGGCTCCGCCGCTGTGGTGGGTGGCGGCTGTGAGGAAATCGGCATAACTTTGCACATCGATTTCAGCCGGCGTGTCATCCGCCCCCATGCGCCGGGCGCGCACAAAGGCCATGGGCATCATCCACTCCAGGGTGTGGCCGGCACGGTCTTGGGCAAGCACCAGAAACTGGAAGTCCCGCAGCCCGGCACCTGTGTCCACCATGGGCCAGAAGGCGGACTCGGGCGGGCACAGCGGGCTGCTGCTGAGGCGGCTGGCCGAAGGTGCAGCCAGGTCCATGGACTTGAAGGTCAACAACCGCACGGTCCGCAAAGGCAACTGGCGGGCGTGGAACGCCAGTGACTCCTCTGCCGCAGGCACATCGTCCCCCGGCTGCGAAAAGGCAATCTCCGGCTCACGCACCAGGATGAACATGCGCTTTTGCAGTCGGGCCTCCTTGGCGCCGCCGGCCTTGTCCAAAAACTTGCGCTCGCTGATGGTCACAAAAACCGCGCGGTGGCCGAAGGGCAGCAGAATACCGCGCTTCACCGTTTTCACGTAGTGGTCGCGCCCCATGGTGCTGAGGTTGCACCAGTTTTCCAACCCGGCATCCCACGTGCCTTCCACGTTCATCCAGGCGCCCAACGGGCTGAGCATGAAGCGCTGTGCATCAAAGCCTTTGCTGATGCAGTTGCCCACAATCGCTTGCCGCTCACTGGCCAGCAAGGGCAACTCAAAGGGGTTGGTGGCGCGGTAGTCAAAGGCCTTGAGGACCGGGTCGCCCCGCAGCGCGCTGCGCAGGTTCACGTGCCACAACGCGTTGCGCCCGCCTTGCATAGCGGCCGCGTGTTCGCCATACCAGACGCTGTGTTGGTTGCCCGACACGAACAGTCCATAGGGAGCCTCGATACTGGTTTCGTCATCCCCTGCCGGCCCGGGCTCGCCGCCTTCGCGCGGCTGCCGGGCGGTGGCGGTGATGAGGGGCGTCCACAGCGTGGACAGGGCCTGGCCCGGCTCGTGTACCCAGCCCAACAGGGTGGTGCGGTCCAAGGGGAGCTTGTTGTGTGTGGTACTGAACGCCAACCGGCTCAGGCCGGCCAGGCGCACGCGAATGGGGGCGCGATAGGAGGGCAGGTTCACCTCGGATTCCAGCGGCGTCTCCTCAGCCAGACTTTGCGGCGGGAAATACACCACCATCTTGCCCACGGCATTGCCCACGCGCAGCAGACGCGGTGTCTCCTCGCCACCGGTTTGCAGGCGCAGGTTTTTGAAGCGGCACAGCAGCACCAGCAAATCGGCGGGGCGCACAAAGAAGCCGGACCAATCCTGCGGGAAGTCCATCTGCGCGGCCGCACCACCATCCAACCGGATGCGCAGCGGGTCTTGTGCCGGGTCCATCAGGGGCGCATCACCTGCCAGTCCCACCGACAGCACCGCCACCTGCCGCGGCCGGGCAGCTGTGGGTTGCGCCAGCAGGTCTTCGGCCGCGCGCACCGCCGTAGCCTGGAGGTGGAAACCCAGCCCGGTTTGGCGCTTTTGCAGGGTCAAGGGGTGGCCAACCCGGGTTTTCGCCGCACTGTGCAGCAGCACAAAGCCGGACCGCACGGGCTTGCCCAACTGCACGCTGGCAGTGCGGGTGTGTACCCAGCCCGAAGTCCAGCCCAAGGTGCCCAACACCGCCAACTGGGGCGTGCTGGCCTGGTGCGCAAAAAACTGCAGCGCCACCGGGCGCACAACGGCCAGCCGAAATGGCTGGCCCAGGTCGTTGCGCAAATCGGCACCGGGTTCAAAACCCAGTTGACCGGGAGCCGCATGCAGGCTGTAGGCCGTGACCATGCACGCCGTCTTGCCTTCGGCCGCACCCTGGGCAAGCTCAAGCTGTAAACAGGAGTAACACGGGACGTCCCCACGGCAATGCCAGCCGGTGGCAGTGCCCTCCTCCAGCGGCAGGCTGAACCAGGGCAAAGCCCAAGGGTTGCCCAGCGTCAACAAAGTACGCCTGCGATCAGGCTGCTTGAAGAGACCCGGCATCTCGGGCGTGAGCAGGTTGATGGCAAAGGTGGTTTGCTCCAGCGCCGGCCCCAAACCCTCTGCGCTGACAGGGCCGCTTACCAGAAAGCCCCAGCACGGCAGGAAAATAGCCTCGGGCTGCTTGCCCAGCACCACGCGTCTGCTGCCACCAAACGCACACACCGCACCGGGGTCCAGCAGCGTAGACGCCAGTGCCACCTGCAAGGGCGTGGCCAGCCAGGACGCCAAATCGACCGACGCCTGGAATCCCCCCCACGTGAAGTAGATGTCCAGCACCCACACGCCCTCGGCCCAGTACACAACGCCGGTGAAATCAGCGGGCACCTGCGTGCCAGGAAAGCGTGCATTGCGCAGGCTGAGCGTGAAGCGGTCTTGCGTTGGCGCGACGGACAGCGACAGCTTGGGGCGGCCACTGAAGTGCGCGGTGTCGATGGTCCAGGCGGATGTGCCGCCGAGCTTGAAAACCGCATACGCCGGCGTGGTCTCCAGCGTCACCGCACCCAGGGTGTACATCTTGGGCTTGGCAACGGACCTGCGCTGGAGCAGCGGCAGGCTTTGCCAGACGGTGGTGCCATTCTTCTGCGAAGACACGAGCTCCCCGGTACTTTGATCCAGGCGTACAAACCGATCCGAACGCAAATTTTCCCACTGAAAAAATGTACTGCTCATCACTTGCTTTCACAGAAGTCCAGGTGCATGCCGGCGTGGGGTGGAAAGGCCCCTAACCGACGGCTATGTCGCTACAGCGTCTCGTCCATCTTCAAAAAGTACTTGCGCGCATACGCCCCTAATTGGCCGTCGGTCAGGTGGTCCACGGTTTCCACGCCAATCAGGCGCTCAGCCAGTTGCGCATGGTGGGCGTGGATGTGCTTGATCAAATGCAACTTGGCGTCGGCCGGGCCGACCACAAGAATTTCATCGGCGCCGCTCAGTGCCTCGGCAACGCGGTGGTAGTAGTCGTGGTCTTCAGGCGCGCGCCCGCTGCCCAATGTGCCGGCGCGGGTATGCCGCTTGGCGTGCGGATGGGCGGAATAGACCACCGATTTTTCAAGGTCTGCGGTGCCAATGGGCATCACATGGGCTTCAGAGTGATCGAGCCAGACGAGTGCGTGGGTATGCGACAAAAAGTGCTCCTTGCTTGGACAGCTTCACAGCAAACGCAGTGCAGCCATTCAAGTTCCAGCCACAGCCGCCGTTTGCGCCTGGGGCAAGGAAATCACAAAGCTCCCCTCACGGGCTTGCGAATTCGCAAAACGGCTTGCAGTCACCCAGGCGGCGTAAGCAAAGCCGGAGCGGATCGATGGCCCAGCCGTGAGGGTGCCTTGCGCAGGCAAGGAATGGCGCACAGTGCGCCCGCTGCCCTCATTGCATGGGCTGGCGCACGATGGTCTTGCACTTTTCAGGCGCGGCCCGGCGGCTGTCACTCAGGTAGATTTCATGGTGCTTGCCGCGCAGCGCACTGCGGGCCTGGATGAACCGGTGTACCCGCTCGATGGTCGGCCCTTCCTCCGCAAAGGGGCCCACATGCAAGGTCTGCGCGCACTTCCCTTCGGCAAAGCTCTTCATGCGCAGCTTGCGCATCGCTGGCAGTTGATTTTTCTTTTGCACCTCGGCAATGGCGCTGTACACCATGGCGGACGTGATGAAGGGCGGCTGCATGACCATGGCCGTCCACTTCCAGAGGGACTTATCGCCCGTTGCGAAGTTCGTCATGTCATCGGCCCACCAAAGGGATTCGAGCGGCATCACAGCGTAGTCCAACGCCAACGCCCCTTTCTTGACCATGAACTTCAGCGTGTAGGACAGCGCAAACAGCGCCTCGATGGCATCGGCGTAATCCTGCGACGTGTTGGGGTCGCCCTGCCCGTCCACCATCAGAAAGTTCATGGGTGGCACGTCGACTTGCACCACTTCCTTGGCAGTCGCTTGGTAGAGCTGCTTCAACTCTTTTTTGAAATCCATTTTTTCCATGGCTATTCCTTCCAATTCAGGCGACGGCATTTGCAGTGCATACCACCCATGGCAAAGGGGCGAAGCACGGAATGCCGGGGTGGTGTGTCACGGACAAGGCGGCAGGACCAACCGGCTGCGCGCTGACACGCAAGACGAGAATCCGCAAGATGCAGGGAATGAGGCTTTTCATGGAAGACCTTCTTGTTTTAATGGGCGACGCAGGCCCCATACTGCGGGAGCGTCGGAGCAGAAATATACCCCCATTCAGACAGGAAGTAACGCTGTCTATACTGCCAGCCAGACACTCTTGCTTGCCGCCACATCAACACCGTGCCAGCCCTTCCTCACCCTGTGCCCCGCCCGCGCCGCATTGCGCACCTGGACATGGACGCGTTTTACGCCTCTGTGGAGCTGCTGCGTTATCCGCAGCTCAAGGGCCTGCCGGTGGTGATCGGCGGCGGCAGAAGGCGCGAGGACGATTTGCTGGGAAGGTTGCGGGCGGCGCACCCCGAGCAGGAATGGAGCAGCGAACACCTGCACCGGATTCCGCTGGACTTTTTCCCCCGGCTGGAAGGCTATACCGGGCGTGGTGTGATCACCACCGCCACCTATGCCGCGCGCCAGTTCGGCATCGGCTCGGCGGTGGGCCTGATGAAGGCCGCCAAGCTGTGCCCGCAGGCGATTCTGCTGCCGGTGGACTTTGACCAGTACCGCCACTATTCGCGCCGCTTCAAGGCCATCGTCACCGACATTGCGCCGCTGATGGAGGACCGGGGGGTGGATGAGGTTGGATGCTGATAGTGGATAAATTAAGTAAGAAAATTAAAGCTTCTCCAATGCAAGTTAGAACAATTTGGAAAAAACCAAGTTTCATATTGCATTTTTTTGAAATTTACATAAAAATGGTTTCACTTTAAAGATAATTTGTCAGTGAATGCGATACGCTACCGCCAAAAGAAGTTTTCTCCTGCTGCGCAAAGACGGAAGCATTCACTATTGGTTTAGCAAGTTTCTGACCGACAAGTTCAGCAATGCAAATACCCGAGAGTTGGTCGCGCAATCCCTGAGAATCGCGTACCGCTTTCTATCAGCACAAAACATCGAACTGGCAGTCCGAGTCTCAGAGGGAAGATGTCTGACATACGATGAAGCCAAGTCACTCGGTGATCTGTGCTGGCGTCCGATACTCGAAGTTGAAACTATGGGTGACCGCAAGCTAAGGCTTATCTCCTCCCCTATGGCGGGGAAGGCCCCAAAAGATCTGCCAAATGCT
>CANCER010000033.1 GCA_947375135.1 Comamonadaceae bacterium
CACCAATACCGCCTAGGTTGAGCGGGTGGTCCCAGGCCAGGGCGCTCTTGCCGCCGTGTGATTCGACCACCGGAATGCCGAACTGCTCCGCAAAGGCGCGCAGACCATCGCAGGCCTGGCTGTAGAGCACGCCGCCACCGGCCACGATCATGGGTTGTTTCGCTGTCTTCAACAAAGCAGCGGCGCGCGTCAGCTCAAAGGCATCGGCGGGCGGGCGGCGGAAGCGGATGACTTCCGGCGCAAAGAAGCTGACCGGGTAGTCATGTGCATGGGCCTGCACGTCTTGCGGCAGGGCCAGGCAGACCGGGCCGCAGTTGGCCGGGTCGGTCATCACCTGGATGGCACGCGGCAGGGCTGTGAGCAACTGCTCGGGGCGGCTGATGCGGTCAAAGTAACGCGTCACCGGGCGGAAGCAATCGTTGGCCGAGACATCACCTTGCTGAAAGCTTTCCACCTGCTGCAGCACCGGATCGGGCGCGCGCGTGGCAAAGGTATCGCCGGGCAGCAGCAGCACCGGGATGCGGTTGACATGGGCCACGGCGGCTGCGGTGACCATGTTGGTGGCGCCGGGGCCAATGCTGGAGCTCACCGCCATCATGCGCTGGCGCATATGCGCCTTGGCAAAGCCGATGGCCGCATGGGCCATGCCCTGCTCGTTGTGCGCGCGGAAGGTGGGCAGCGCTGCGCGCTCGGCCCAGAGTGCCTCGCCCATGCCGGCCACATTGCCATGGCCGAAGATGGTGAACACGCCGCCGCAATAGGGCTGGATGCTGCCGTCTTCCATTTCCACGCGCAGCGCGGCCAGGTATTTCACCAGGGCTTGGGCCATGGTCAGTCGAATCGTTGTCATGTTCTTGCTCTCTCCTGAAACTTTTTAAGCGACGGCGCGAACCATGCTGCGGCGGTTGCGCCAGGCGTCCACCAGCACGGTGTAGTTGGCAGCCACGCGGCTGACGAATGTAGCGTCGTCCATCTCGCCGCGCAGCCACGCCAGCGATTCGTCCATCCACAGGCTGCGGCCCACCATAAAGCCCTTGACGATGGGGTTGGTGGCATTGCGAAAGCTGTCCACCAGATGCGGGATGGGCTGGTTCAGGCCGAGGATGACGGCACCGCGGCAATGCGGGTCGCGCTCCTCCACAAGCACCGCCAGACTATGCCAACCGGCAGCGCTCATGGGCGCCAGCTTCCACCACTCGGGCTTGACGCCGATGTTGTAGAAACGTTTGACGGCGCGCAGCACGGCCGCGTCTTCCTGGCCCGCGATGCTCAGCGCCTTGGGCAGGATGATTTCCAGCAACAGCTCGTTGCCACTGGCGCGGGTGGCTTCCCACAGTTCCAGCACCTTCTGTTCCTGCTCCAGGCGCATTGCAAAGTGGTCGTCCGGGTGGTAATGCACCAGGCACTTCACCACCTGTTCGGTTGGCCAGTTAATGAGGGCGCTGCCGATGGAGCGCGTACCGTCAAAGCGCAGCGGGCGAGAGCCTGGCAACTCCACCGGACGCCCCACCCACCAGCCACGCCCGGTGGCGCTGGCCAGGGCATCGCGGCCGTAGTCGCCACCGTCGATCAGCACGCCGGTCTGGCCCTGCATCTGGCGGCTGGTCTCTACCTGTGCTGCGGCTTGTACCAGCAGCTTCTTGAGTGCGGGGATGCGGGAGTCGAGACGTCCGCCGGGCCGCCCCAAGGACGACTGCTCCCCCTCGGGGGGCAGCGAACCACACGAAGTGGGGAGCGTGGGGGCCATTGCTTCGGCTTCACGCGCCATGTCATAGAACTGGCTTCGGTGGTCAAAGGCCATGACGCAGAGTTCGTCCCACTGCGGGCGCGCCGTGGTGACGCGGTGCAGATGGGCGAGTTGCTGGTCCGCATCCACCTTGGGGTTGCGGCTGCCGCTGAACCAGTGCGCCAGTTCGGTGGGCGTGGGCATGGCGGCCGAGCAGGCGTGGCGCGACACCACGATGGCACCACAGGCATTGGCAATCTTCGTGGATTCGGCCCAGTCCTTGCCCTGCAGCAGCGTAGCCATCAGGCCGGACAAAAATGCGTCACCGGCACCCAGCACGTTGAGCACTTCGACGCGCTCACCGCGGTAGGTGGTGGCATCGTCAATATGGGCGGGAATGTCACCCTCAATCACGCAGCAACCCAATGCGCCGCGCTTCACCACCAGCGTGGCCTTAGTCAAAGCGCGCACCGCCTTCAGGCTGGCGATGAGGTCGCCGCTCACACCGCCGGCGATAAAGAACTCTTCTTCCGTGCCCACCAGCAGATCGAAGTGCGGCAGCATTTCCTGCAACTGCTGCGTCACATGGGCATCCGCCACATAGCGGTTCTCGCCAGCGCCGCGCGATGTCAGGCCCCACAGCACCGGGCGGTAGTCGATGTCCAGCACGCGCACCACGCCATGCTGGGCGGCGTAGTCCAAGGCCGTCTGCGAGGCTTTGCGGGTGGTGGGGGTGGAGAGGTGCGTGCCGGTAATGGCCAGGGCGCGGCATTGGGCGATGAAGGCTTCGTCAATCAGCGCGGCGTCCACCGCCATGTCGGCACAGTTTTCGCGCACAAACAGCAGGGGGAAGGTGTCGCGGTCCTTCAGGCCCAGCAGCACCAGGGCCGTCAGGCGCTCGGGGTCGATCTGCACCTGCGAGGTGTTGCAGCCCTCGGCTTCCAGCGTTTGGGTGAGAAAGCGGCCCATCTGCTCGTCGCCCACACGGGCAATCATGGCGCTGCGCAGGCCCAGGCGGGCCACGCCAAAGGCCAGGTTGCCCGAGCTGCCGCCCAGGTACTTGGCCATGGAGCGGGCGTCTTCCAGCTTGGCGCCGAATTGCTGCGCATACAGGTCCACCGCCAGGCGCCCCAGGCAGGCCAGGTCGTAACTGCGACCGGAAGGGAAATTCAAGGTACTCATAGCGAGCGTTCCATCAAAAGTAGTAAATCGAGAGTCGCTGGGCTGGTCCGAAGGGTGGCATGCAAAACGCTGCCGACGGGCTTGCAGGCCCGGTTGGCCGAATGGTAATTGTAAAGAAAAACTTTTCTTGCGTCTAATTGCTTAGAAAATATTTTCTTTTTTGGAGAAATTTTGACTGTATGAGGCCCGTGTTGCAAAAAATCGGCGTGGCCTTCGTGGCTTCCGATGCAAAAGTCTCCGGCATGGGCGTGATGTACGCGCTGGATGCCATTGCTGCCATGGTGATCGGCGGCACCTCATTGGTCGGTGGTCTGGGCCGCGTCACCGGTACCGTCATCGGCGTGCTGATCCTGGGCGAGATGATGTCGGGCTTCATCCGCATCGACGCCTACTACCAGCAGATGGCTAAGTTGCCCCGTACATGACGTTGATGCGGGCCACGTACTTCGACACCGCACCCTGCACGCGGCAGCCGATGTGGCGCACCGAATGCGGCCCGAAGCCGTGACGAAAAAACAGTGCCGATCCCTTGCGCGGCTGCACATCCACGGCGCTGCCATCGGGACGGAACAAACGGGTGTTGCCGCCCTGCACTCCGTCCTGCGGGCCATTCAGGTAGAGCAGCATGGTCAAGCCCGAATGCACACTTTGTGGCCACTCCAGCATGTGCGTGCGATCCTCGCTCAGGCCATAGCCGGGCCAGCTGCCATCGGTATGGATGTTGAACACATCGTTATCGTCGTAGCGGTACATATTGAGTCGGTGGCTCAGGGCCGCAAACAAGGGTGCGCCGTCCAGTGTCTGTGGAAGCAGATGGGCCATGCGTTCGAAAATGGGCTGCATCAAGTCTGAATCGGCCACCCAGTGCATCGACTTGTTCATACGCATGCCCGGCGGTGTGGAGATGCCGGGCGCTTCCTCGCGGTAACCCATGCGTTCCGATGCGGCCACGATAGCGTCTGCCTCCTCATGGGTCACCACCTGGTCGATCACAAAGGCCAGCAAACCGCCCAGGCCAATGTCCATGCGGGTGGGATGCATCGGCACATGGGCATCCAGGCGCAAGGCGGCCGGGGTTTGAATGAATGCATGCACCGGCGTCATGGGCACCACACCGCCCATGGGCAGCGAGCCCGGCAAATGGGCTACCGCCTGGTGCGCAGGCCAGGACCGGGCCTCGTCCATACAACTTTCTTTCACCCTTCTCACCACGTTCCCTGGTTGGGCATGGAAGCCCATGGTGGGGCAGGCGGCAGCGGGCCGCCGCGCTGCAAGAGTTCAATCGAAATGCCATCGGGCGAGCGCACAAAGGCCATATAGCCGTCGCGCGGGGGGCGCAAGATGTCAACGCCATGCGCCTGCAGCCGGGCGCACAGCGCATAGATGTTGTCCACCTGGTAGGCCAGGTGACCGAAGTTGCGGCCGCCCGTGTAGTCCTGCGGGTCCCAGTTGTGGGTCAGCTCCACCTGCGCACTGCTGTCCCCTGGTGCCGCCAGAAAGGCCAGGGTGTAGCGCCCGCCGGGAAAGTCCTGGCGGTGCAGCATCTCCAGGCCCAGCGCGTCCCGGTAGAAGCGCAGCGACGCGTCCATATCGGTGACACGCACCATGGTGTGCAAATATTTCATACCAGCCGCCTACTTCAAACCCAGAATCCAGGAGGCGAGTTTCTTCAGATCGGCTGCGGAGAGCTGGGGGTGCGGCGGCATGGGCGCTTCGCCCCACTTCCCGGCGCTGCCCATGCGGATACTGGTTTGCACCTGCTCCAGCGCATCGCTCTGGCCGGCGTACTTGGCAGCAACATCCTTGTAGGCCGGGCCCACCAGCTTGCTGGCAACACTGTGGCAGCCCAGGCAGGCGTTCTTGCGGGCCAGTGCTTCATTGGCGTGCGCAGTGGCATGAAAAGCAGCCAGCACAGCCAGCACTTGCGCGGTGTACAGGCAAAGGTTTCGCACGCGATTCACGTTCAACGCCCCAGTTGGGTTAAGCGCGCGGGCTCAACGATTTCAATCCAGTAGCCATCGGGGTCTTTGATAAAGGCGACATCTTTCATCTTGCCCTGGTCAGGGCGTTTGACGTAGGTGACCTGGTTTTCGTCAAACCATTTCACCGCGGTATCCAGATCCGGGACCGAAAAGCAGATATGGCCAAAGCCCTGGGGCTTCGCATTGCCATCGTGGTACTTGAAGTCCGGGTCGGTCTCAGTACCCCAGTTATGGGTAAGTTCCAGAATGCCGCGCTGGCTGAAGGTCCAGGCGGTGCGGTCGCCTGCGTCCTCGGGCACGGTAGTACCTTCAATGGGACGGTGCAGAAAGTACAGCGAGAACTTCATCTCCGGGAAGTCAAGCTTGCGCAAGAGGCGCATGCCCATCACGCGGGTGTAGAAGTCGAGCGCAATCTGCGGGTCCTTGACACGCAGCATGCTGTGGTTGAACAAAAAACCACGGGTGGCATCCGATACGGTTTCGCTGACGCCAGGATAGGTTTCGGTGACGAATGGCATATCAAAAAGTTGTTTGAAAGTGAGTGAGGAATACCGCCCCGGCCTGCTGTGCGCACGCCGGGGGGCTGCGATAGACAGCTGAACTACCTGCCCACCGCGACCAAGGACTTTGGGTCGGCATCGCGTGCGGTCACGCGCGCAACCGTGGGCAAAACGGTGATGCTGGCACCAGCCTCCTGCGTTGCCTCAATGCGTTTTTCCATCGCTACCAGGCTGCGGTGCAGATAGCGCATGCTGGTGACCCGAAGGAACGAGGCAAAGTTGGGCACTTCGCCGCGATGGGCAAGCACTTCGTCATGGAACTGCGCGATGAGGGCGTTGGTGGTACAGCCCTCGTCTTCGGCCATTTCCGCCAGGATGTCCCACACCATGTTTTCCAGTCGGATGCTGGTCAGCACGTTGCGGATGCGAACCGTGCGCGAACGCTGCTCGTACTGGATGGGGTCCGCTTTGACAAAGTATTCACACATAGTCCGCTCCGGTGGCAATTGGCATCTGGGTTGACTTAGATGGCACGCTCGGTCATCTGCTGCGCAATGTACTCAGCCTGTCGGATGGCCAGGGTCACGATGGTGAGCGTGGGGTTCTCTGCGCCACCGGTGGTGAACTGGCTACCGTCGCTAATGAACAGGTTGGGGATGTCGTGCGTTTGACCGTATTTATTCACAACACCGTCTTCAGGCCTGGCACTCATGCGACAGGTTCCCATGTTGTGGGTGCTGGGGTAAGGCGGCGTGCGGAAGGTCTTGATGGCACCGGCAGCCTGGTAAATCCGTTCGCCCTGGGTGAAGGCGTGGTTGCGCATGGCGATGTCGTTGTCATGGTCGTCGAAGTGCACATTGGGTGCGTAGTTGCCCCACTGGTCCTTGACGTTGGTGTTCAGTGTGACCCGGTTGGTTTCGCGCGGCATGTCTTCACCCACCAGCCACATACCGGCCAGATTGGTGTAGTGGTCCATCCACCAGGAGAAGTCGGCACCCCAGGCGCCCGGGTTCAGGAAGGCGGCCATGAAAGGCACGCCCAGGGAGAGGGTTTCCAGCTCGTAGCCACCCACAAAACCGCGCTTGGGGTTGTGGCCCGCTTCGTCACGCACGATACCGGCCATGGTGGTACCGCGGTACATGTGCACCGGGTTCTTGAAGGCGGCGTAGACCGAGCCGGTCATGTGGCGCATGTAGTTACGGCCCACCTGACCGGAGGAGTTGGCCAGGCCATCCTTGAACATATTGGAAGCCGACAGCAGCAGCAAGCGCGGCGTTTCGATGGAGTTGCCGGCCACGCAGACGATACGGGCTTTCTGGCGCTGTTCCTTGCCATCCTTGTCAAAGTACACCACGCCGGTGACCTTGCCGGACGCGTTGTGCTCGATGCGCGACACATGCGACTGGGCGCGGATTTCAAAGTTGCCAGTGGCTTCGGCCTTGGGGATCTCGGTGTAGAGGGTGGACCACTTGGCGCCGCTCTTGCAGCCCTGGAAGCAGAAGCCCAACTGCATGCAGCGGCCACGGCCATCGCGCGGCTGGCTGTTGATGGCCATACGGCCGGTGTGCACTTCCTTATAACCCAGCTTGCTGGCGCCGGCGTGCATGACCTTGAAGTTGTTGTTACCGGGCAGGCCGGGAATGCCATTGGTGCGGGTCACGCCCATTTTGTCTTCGGCCTTGGCATAGTAGGGCTCCAGGTCTTTGAGGGTAATAGGCCAGTTCAACAGGTTGGCGCCTTTGACTTCGCCGTACTCGGTCTTCACGCGGAACTCGTGCTCCTGGAAGCGCAGCGAAGCACCTGCCCAGTGGGTGGTGGTGCCGCCCACGGTCTTGCAGATCCAGGCCGGCAGACCGGCAAAGTCCTTGGCCACGCGCCAGGAGCCGGAGGTGGTGCGTTTGTCCAGCCAGGCCAGTTGGCTGAAGGACTTCCACTCGTCGTTGATGAAGGAAGCGCTGGACTGCCTGGCACCCGCCTCCAGCACGACCACTTTGATGCCCTTCTGGCAGAGCTCATTGGCCAGCGTGCCACCACCGGCACCGGAACCAATCACAACGACGACAGAGTCGTCAGAAAAATCAAATTTCGCCATGGTGTTCTCCTGAATGTATTGAATGCATGCAATCAGCCCAGGTAGGGCGGTGGGCTGGCTTCCTTGCTGGGTGCAGGCAACCACTTCAAATCCTGAAAGCCGCGGGTGATGTAGCCACCCTTTTCCCAGGCAGAGCCGGGATAGCCGAACACGGCAAAGGCCATATCGTTGTCATACAGCGATGTGATGCATTGGCCACGCACGGTGGCAAAGAAGGCGGTGCCTTCCATGCCGCGCACCATTTCTTCACGCTTGACGGCACTGGCCTTGGAAAAGTTACCGCCTGCTGAAGTGTTCAACCAGGCAATGCCATCCTGCAGCATCTTGGCAGCAGCGGCGTCACCACTGGCCTTCGCGTCCAGATCTTTGGACAAAAGCGCGTAGACCGCATCTGGCAGCTTTTGGTGCGGAAACAGAACACGGCCCATGGCCATGAGGGTCTGGCCTTGCTCGGTGCTGAGCGTCTTGAGCTCCAGTGCCCAGGCGGTGCTGGGCGCCAGTCCGGCCAGAAGGCTGCCGGTGGCCAGGGTGCCAAGCAAGACGCCAGAGCCTTTGAGAAACTCACGGCGTGCCAGGGGCATGCTCACCTTGCGCACTACGCCGCTTTCTTCATCGCATCCCGCGACTTCTGGGTTGTCACTGGCAATGGAAATCACACGCATATTTGTCTCCAGTATGTTGTTGGCACCCACCCGCATCGGGTAGCTGTGGAACAGGAGTATTCATGCGATGCGAGGCAGTCAGGTGATATCTGACTACTTACAGGGCAAACCCCTAGTTGCGCTGGAGGTGACCGTTCTGAGAAAAATTAGCAGGGGCGTTTACAGCGCGTTCCTGGGTACCAGGCTGAACCTAGCGTGCGGGTTAAATGGCTATTGAAGTTGTTCTGTATTCGGCGTTTGGTACCCATCCGCCGCCATCCGTAGGAGCGGATTAGTCCTTCGATGCGCAAGGACCGTTCGGCGTAAATAATCGGATTGGTGGCCAGTCGGCGAATCGTGGACTGCGCGCGCAATGGTGCTATGGACCCACCCGGCTACTGCGCATCGTCTTTCAGAATGTCCACCAGCACATCGGTGTCGACCAGCCGCATCAGTTCTCAGCGCGAAGCAGTGACATCCAATCATCGGGGCACCATTTCACGGCGGCCTTACCGCAGGCCCGCCTCAATCCCCAAGTCGTTCAGCGAGTTCCAGAAGGCTGTTGACTGCATAGTCCACGCGCGTGGCCGGCGCCACCTCACCCAAGCCGGGCCCCATTTCATGGGGACGCGCGACAAATGCCGTCCGCAGGCCGGCAGCCGCCGCCGCAGCGAGGTCGGAGGAATGCGCAGCGACCATCAGGGTCTGCTCCGGCGCCAGATCAAACGCGGCGGCCGCGCAGGTGTAAACAATCGCCATCGGTTTGTAGGCATGCGCTACTTCCGCGCCCAAAACGGCGTCCCATACGAAGCCGTTGCGCCTAGCCAAGTCGACCATCAATGAAATATTCCCGTTTGAGCACGGGGCCAGCAAAAACTTCTTCTTAAGGGCGTTGAGCCCGGGAGCCACGTCGGGCCAGGCATCCAGCCGGTGCCACGCCAGGTTCAGGTGGCGTCTTGTGGCTTCATCGACAGAGTCAATCCCCTGCGCAGCCAAAATGACATCGAGGTTGCGCCTATGCAGTACGTCCAATTTGGAAAAGGGCAGACGACCGGACCGCACCTCTTCCATCGCGGGTTGGTATTGGTTGCGCCATGCATCGGCAAACGCATTCCAATCCAGTGAAATGCCAAGCGGGGAGAGAATCCCTTGCGCTTCTCTGGCTATGGATGTACGCCAATCGACCAGCGTTCCAAAAACGTCAAAAATGCAGGCTTTAATCATGTGTCAGCTGACCTCCGGTAAGTGCTGACTGTATCCATTCAGGCGATCCAATGCTCACCCCCCATACGTTGACCGTTCGTACCCCCACCCTGGAAGTCGAGTACCTTGAGTGGAACCCCGGCGGCAGCCGCACGGCGGTGCTCGTGCATGGCTGGCCGGATGCGCCCAGGACCTGGGATGCGGTTGCCGCAGGGCTGGCGCAAGCCGGCTTGCGCGTGGTGGCTCCGGCCCTTCGTGGGGTGGCGGGGACGCGATTTTTGTCGCCCTCCACGCCGCGCAGCGGACAGCTTGCCGTGTTGGGGCGCGACTTGCTTGACTTCATCGACGCACTGGGTCTTGTCCAGCCGGTGCTGGTCGGGCACGACTGGGGCGCCCGGGCCGTAGCCAACGCCTGCGGGCTTCGCGAGAATGCCGGTTCGCACCTGGTAATGCTGGCAGTGGGCTACGGCACCAACGACCCCCACCAGCACTTGTCCTACCAGCAGGCACGCAATTACTGGTACCACTGGTACATGAACACGCCGCGCGGCGAGCAGGCGGTACGCACCGATGCCAAGGGGTTTGCGCGCACCATGTGGGATACCTGGTCCCCACCGGGGTGGTTCGATGATGCCGACTTCGATGCCACCGCCCGCGCCTTCGAGAACCCGGATTGGGCGGACATCGTGCTCCACTCCTACCGCCACCGCTGGGGCCACGCGCAAGGCTACCCCGAC
This sequence comes from Comamonadaceae bacterium, assembly GCA_947375135.1. GTDB lineage: Bacteria > Pseudomonadota > Gammaproteobacteria > Burkholderiales > Burkholderiaceae_C > Allorhodoferax. The sequence goes on from CANCER010000033.1 coordinate 10,064, forward strand.
TGCGCAGCTGACACGGCAAGATTGGTCCCGACGCCGAGACTGGCGGTACCGACCTTGATGCTGCACGGCGGCTCGGACTACTGCAACCATCCGGACACCTCCTTGGGCAAGGAGCACTTTTTTTCAGACCGCTATGAGCGCGTGGTGCTCGATGGCGTCGGGCACTTTCCACAAAAAGAGCGCCCGCAACACGTTGTGTCGGAGATAGTGCGGTTCTGTGTTGCAGAGGGCATGGCCGCGCCGCGTTCTTGAAAAGAAGCGCATGCCAGAAATAAGAGAGCGCTTTCATGGTGGTTTATTATTTGGCCTATGTTGTCTACCCCTCCCAAACGCGCGGCCAAATCTGCTGTCACCGCTTCTTCCAAAGTAATTACCCTGGAAATGGTAGCGAAAGAAGCCGGTGTCTCTCCTGCCACTGTGTCGCGCATATTGAACGGCACTGCCGTGGTGAGTCCGGTTCGCAAAAAGGCAGTGGACGATGCCATTGCCAAATTGGGTTTCGTGCCCAACCCGGTAGCCCGTGGCTTGGCCGGGGGGCGCACCTTCAGTATTGGCGTGGTGACGCAGGCGCTGGATAGTCCGTTCTATGGCGCGGCCCTGCGTGGCATTGAAGAAAAGTTGCTGCCCCTGGGCTACAGCCCTTTGTTTGTGAGCGGGCAGTGGGATGCTGCGGTAGAAACCCGCTGTATGGATGTGCTGCGTTCGCGCCGGGTTGACGGCATCATTGTGCTGACCGGCCGCCTCACGGACAAGGCCCTGAAAACTTACGCCAAATCGCTCCCCATCGTGGTGACCGGCCGCAAACTCAGCGCCCCCGGTCTTGCCGCACTGTATTGCGACAACGTGGAGGGCGCCCGCCTGGCCACCCAGCACCTGATTGATCTGGGGCACCGCCAGATTGCCTTCATTTCGGGTGATTTACAGCACCCCGATGCCATCGACCGGCTACAGGGTTACCGCAATGCCTTGGAGGCTGCACGCATCCGTTTCGACCCGGCGCTGGTGGCACAAGGCGGCTTTCACGAGGCCAGTGGCTTGCAGGCAGTGGGCGATTTGCTTTCCACGCGCAAACGCTTCACCGCCATCTTTGCGGCCAACGACCAGATGGCCGTAGGTGCGGCGCTGGGCCTGAGCCGCCATTCCCTGCGCGTGCCGGAAGACGTGTCCCTGATCGGTTACGACGACTTGTCTTCGTCGCTGTATTCCAATCCGCCGTTGAGCAGCATCCATCAGTCGGCGTACGAACTGGGGCAACAGGCCGCCGAGGTACTGTTGCAAATGCTGGCGGGCGACAAGCCGGTGTTTGAGGTGCCTATGCCGCGCCTCGTTTCGCGCGAGTCGTGCCGTCGCCTGTTGATTTAGTTTCTTCGCCTATCGGGAATACCCTGAGCGCAATTGCCGGGGAGTGTTGCCTATAATGAAAGCGCTTTCACAATTGCAATGATTCCACAGGAGATTCCATGCGCAACGCCCTTCATCCCTTCGCTGCGTCAGTCAAGCTATGGTTCGCCGGTGCTGCCGCCTTGACGCTGATGTCCACCGCGATGGCCCAGCAGAGTCTGACGGTCGCGGCCTATCCGGCGGTGGATGAGATTGCCAAATCGGCCATTCCCCTGTGGAAGAAGAAACACCCGGACGTGGAAATCAAGGTGGTCAGCCGCGCCTTCGCCGACCACCACACCGCCATGACCACGGCGCTGTCTACCTCTTCCAACCTGCCCGACGTGATGGTGGTGGAGTACGGTTATGTTGCCCGCTTTGCAGAAGGTGGCGGGCTGGAAGACCTGGGCGCTGCACCCTATGGCATCAAGAGCCAGCAGGCGCACTTTGTTCCCTACGCCTTCCGCCAAGGCACCACCAATGCCGGTACCGTAGTAGCCGTGCCGTCCGACATCGGGCCGGGTACGTTGCTCTACCGTGAAGACCTGCTCAAAAAAGCTGGCGTCAAAGAAGCGGACATGACCCAGTCCTGGGATTCGTTTGTGGCGTCCGGCGTCAAGATCAAGGCAGCTACCGGTGCCTATCTGGTGGCGCACGCGCGGGACGTCAAGGACATCGTGATCCGCTCCGATATCAAGCCGGGTGAGGGCTTGTATATCGACAACAAGGGCAAGGTCCTGGTGGACACACCGCGCTTTGTGCGCGCGTTCGAGTTGGCCAAGAAGGTGCGCGAACAAAAGCTGGACGGCAAGATCGGCGCCTGGTCCAACGAGTGGTCCGAGGGCTTCAAGCGCGGCACCATCGCCACCCAGCTCTCCGGCGCGTGGCTGGCCGGTCACCTGAACAACTGGCTGGCGCCCAACACCAAGGGTCTGTGGCGTGCTGCGCAATTGCCGGAGAAAGCCTATGGCTCCTGGGGCGGCAGTTTCTACACCATCCCCAAGGTGTCCAAGAACAAGGCGCTGGCTTGGGAGTTCATCCAGATGATGACGCTCAGCCCCGAAATGCAACTCAGCGCCTTCAAGTCGCAAGACGCTTTCCCTGCCCTGGTAGACGTGCACAAGGATGCCTTCTTTGACCAGCCCATCGAGTTCCTGGGCGGCCAGAAGGCCCGCCTGCTGTGGCGCGATGCGGCCAACAAGATCACGGCCGTGGATGTGCACAAGCTCGACCCCATTGCCGAAGAAATCGTCAACACCGAGATGGACAAGGTGCTGGACCAGGGCAAGGACATCAAGACCGCGCTGGCCGATGCCCGGGCCCTGCTGGAACGCCGCGTAGCCCGCTAAATAGATCCGGCCATGGCAAGCACAAGTCCGCAGCGCCGGGTCTGGCGCCTGTCGCCCAGGTACGTTCCGTATTTGCTGGTCAGCCCGTTTTTGATCCTGTTTCTGGTATTCGGCGTCTTCCCGCTGGCCTTCTCGTTCTACCTGGCGTTCCAGAGCTGGGAGCCCACGGCCGGGCTCGCCAGCATGAAGTTTGTCGGCTGGGGCAACTTTGCCTTTGCCATTACCGACGAGTGGTTCTGGAAGTCCCTGAAGAACACGGCCTGGCTGGCGTTTGCTTCCGGTGTGCCGCAGCATGTGATTGCCATCCCGCTGGCTTACTTCATCCACACCTCGTTCAAGCGCACACGCAACAGCGTGATTGGTGCGTACTTCCTGCCCTACATCACCTCCACGGTGGCGATTGCCATGATGTTCGGGACACTGTTTTCCACCGATTACGGCATGATCAACATCGCGCTGCACGCACTGTCCCAAGTGCCCGTATTGGGCTGGATTTTTTCCGGTGAACCGGTGGACTGGCTCAACCGCGCCGAGAACGTCAAACCGGCCGTGGCGATTGTGGTGTTCTGGCGCTATATCGGCTTTAACACCGTGTTGTATCTGGCTGCACTGCAGACCATCCCCAAGGACATTTACGAGGCGGCCACCATGGACGGTGCGCGGCGCTTGCAGCAGTTCTTCCACATCACGCTGCCCAGCCTGAAACCCATGATTTACTTTGGCGTCACCCTCAGCGTGGTGGGTGGGCTGCAGTTGTTTGAAGAGCCTTTCATCCTCACCGGCGGGCGCGGCGGAACGGACCAGGCCGGCATGACCACGGCCATGTACATGTACCGCACGGCCTTTGAGTTCAACGATTTCGGCGCAGCCAGCGCGCTGTCCTGGTTGTTGTTTGTGGTGGTGGCCGTGTTGACCTGGCTGACCAACCGCGCCTTCAAACCGCGTGACGGCTCCCACTAAGAGGCCCTGCCATGAACTTTGAAAAACTGGCACCGCGCGCGGCCTACCTGCTGGTCGGTGTGGGCGCGCTCATCATGCTCACGCCCTTTTATTTCATGTTCGTGTTTGCAACGCATTCACGCACCGAAATTTTCAACCTGCCGCCGCCGCTGTTTTTTGGCGACAGCTTTCTCGTCAACCTGCAGATCCTGACCCAGAAGATCCCGTTCTGGCGCAGCCTGGGCTGGAGCCTCTACGTTGCCCTGGCCTCTACGGCCCTGACCTTGCTGTTCTGCTCCATGGGCGGCTATGCGTTTGCCATGTTTGAGTTCCGCGGCAAGCAGCCGCTGTTTTTGCTGGTGATGGGCACCATGCTGCTGCCGTCCTTTCTGGGCATGATTCCGACCTTCATGATCATGGATGCCTTTGGCTGGATCGACCAGCCGCGCGCCCTCTACATACCCGGTGCGGCCAGCGCCTTCGGCATTTTCATGATGCGCCAGTTCATCGGCTCGTCTATTCCCAAAGAGCTGATTGAAGCCGCACGCATGGACGGCTGCGGCGAACTCGGCATTTACTGGCGCATTGTGTTGCCACTGCTCAAGCCTGCCCTGGGCACCCTGGGGCTGATCACCTTCATCGCTTCCTGGAACAACTTCATAGGCCCGCTGATCGTGATGCGCTCGCCCGAGATGTACACCCTGCCGCTCGCCCTGCGCAGCATGCAAAGCCCTGTGAATACGGAGTGGGGCGCGGTGATGGCGGGCTCTGCCATCGCCACCTTGCCGCTGCTGGTGCTGTTTGCCATTTCTTCACGCCGCCTCATCGACGGGTTGACCGCAGGTGCCGTCAAGTAAGGCGGCGCGCACCCGCATGCTGAAGCTTCTTCCTCCAAAAAAACCATTGCATTGGTCTCTCATCCCATGACACACGCTCCCGCGCCTCAGGCGATAGCCTCCTTCCCCGACCAGTTTGTCTGGGGTGTGGCCACCAGCGCCTTCCAGATTGAAGGCGCTGCCGATACGGATGGCAAAGGCCGCTCCATCTGGGACGACTTTTGCAAGCAGCCCGGTGCGATTGCCGATGCCAGCGACGGCCTGCGCGCCTGCGACCACTACCACCGCTGGCAGGACGATCTGGACCTGATTGACCGCCTGGGCGTGGACGCCTACCGCTTCTCGGTGTCCTGGCCGCGCGTGCGGCCCGGTGGCGATGGCGCCTGGAACGAAAAAGGGCTGGACTTTTACGAGCGCATGGTGGACGGGCTGCTGGCGCGTGGCATCAAGCCCTACCTCACACTCAACCACTGGGACCTGCCCAGCGAGTTGCAGGCCAAGGGTGGCTGGACCGACCGTGACACCGTGCACCGCTTCGTGGAATACGCCCAAGGCATAGACCGGCGCTTAGGCAGCCGCGTGGCCAGCATCGTCACCCACAACGAACCCTGGGTGATTGCGGTACTGGGCTACGAACAGGGCATTTTTGCGCCAGGCATCAAGAGCCGCGCGGCTGCCATGCAGGCGTCGCACCACCTGCTGCTCAGCCACGGTCTGGCCCTGCAGGCCCTGCGCGCGCAGGGTTGTAAAGCGCCGCTGGGCATTGTGCTCAACCTGTCACCGGTGCAAAGTGCCACCGATTCGGAAGAGGACAAAGCCCAGACACGCCTGGAGGACGGCAAGTTGCTGCGCTGGTACATGGACCCGCTGTTCAAGGGCAGCTACCCCGTGGATGTCATTGCCTATCTGGGCGCCGACGCGCCGCGCATGCAAGCCGGTGACCTGGATGCGATCCGTACCCCCATGGACTTCATGGGCGTGAACTACTACTCGCGTGCGGTTGTCAGTGCCAAAGGCCCCTGGGACACCACGCAAGGCGGCTTGCCTCTGACCGATATGGGCTGGGAGATCTACCCTGAGGGACTGACCGAGCTGCTGGTGCGCATGCATACCGATTACCCCGTGCCACCTTTGTACGTGACAGAAAACGGCGGCGCCTTCAAAGATGTGCTGCAGGATGGCCAGGTGCACGATGCCGACCGCACCGATTACATTGCCCGCCACATCGCTGCGGTGGGCGAAGCCATGCGCCAGGGCGTGCGCATGGGCGGCTATATGGTCTGGAGCCTGCTGGACAACTTTGAGTGGGCCTCGGGGTATGAGAAGCGCTTCGGTATCGTGCATGTGGACTACGCCACGCAAAAGCGCACGCTCAAAGACAGCGCCATGTGGTATGCCGCCATGCTGAATGCGCGCAGTGGCCACAGATCGCACAGCGCTGCAACGCGCACCACCTTATAAAAACCGGTAAAGCGGTAGCAGGAGCATCCAGATGGGACAAGTCAGCTTGAAGGGTTTGCGCAAGAGCTTTGGCACGGTAGACGTGATCCGCGGCATTGACCTCGCTATCCGGGATGGTGAATTCATGGTGTTTGTCGGACCCAGCGGCTGCGGCAAATCCACCACCCTGCGCATGATCGCCGGCCTGGAAACCATTACGGCGGGCGAACTGCTGATTGACGGCGCGCGCGCCAATGACCTACATCCGGCAGACCGGGGTGCGGCCATGGTGTTCCAGAGCTATGCGCTCTATCCGCACATGACAGTGGCAGAGAACATGGGCTTTGCGCTGAAGATGGCCGGTGTTGACAAAGCCCAGCGTGAAAAGCAGGTGGCCCACGCTGCCGATATCCTGCGCATGACCGATTTACTCAAGCGCTTCCCCAAAGAGCTGTCCGGTGGCCAGCGTCAGCGCGTGGCCATAGGCCGCGCCATTGTGCGCAAGCCCAAGGTGTTTTTGTTTGACGAACCCCTGTCCAATCTGGATGCCGCATTGCGGGTGGACATGCGGGTGGAGTTGTCGCGTCTGCACGCCGAGCTCGGCACCACCATGATTTACGTTACCCACGACCAGGTGGAGGCGATGACCTTGGGCGACCGCATTGCGGTGTTCAACAAAGGTGTGATCGAGCAACTCGGCGCGCCGCTGGAACTCTACAACCGGCCTGCCACCGAATTCGTCGCCGCCTTCATTGGCACGCCGCGCATCAACCTGATCGACCAGCCGGCTGAAGGTGCACCGCTTGCCCACCAGCAACTGTGGACGCAGCTGCTGGGCGCCGGTTCTGCACAGGTCAGGCGGGTGGGCCTGCGCCCGGAGCACCTGAAGATTGCCACGCCCGACCAGGGCGTACCCGCCTATGTGGTGCTGGCCGAACACCTGGGCGATTCCTCCATCATTCACCTGCGCGTGGAAGGCATCAGCGGCTTGCTCAACGCCAAAGTGGGCGCAGGCCACAGTGGTTGCAACGCAGGGCAAACCGTGGGTCTGCTGCCTGATGCGGCATGGGCACTGGCGTTTGGGGACGATGGCCGATTGATGGGCTGACAGACGCCAAGGCAACTGCGCAACCAAAGTCACGCGCATTCTGTGCCCAAGAATCAGGGTGCGGCTCGCCATCCGGTAGCAGTTGTGAAGCGGCAGCTTGTACGCCTTATCAAAGACCTGCATTCCTGAACTTCGATGCGTCTTAGAAGTTAGGGTTACACCTCATACGCATGCCGGGAACCTCGATTACTATCGAACGATGAAAGCGCTTTCATGAATTATGAAACTGTTTTTATTGTTCTATAACCAAACTCACCGGTCCTAAAAATAGGAGACGTCATTCATGAAACGAGCAAAGAGAAAACTGCCCTTACGGATTGCTGGCCTGTCGCTGGCACTTCTCCTTTCTGCCTGTGGTGGGGGCGGCAATTCCTCAGGTCCCATGACGCTCTCCGGCAAAGTGATCGATGGCTACATCACCGGAGCCAAGGTCTGCCTGGATATCAACGGTAATGGTGTTTGCGACAGCTCGGAACCTTCGGATACCAGCGGCGTCAACGGTGTTTACAGCATCACCGTACCGGCCGGAATCGATACTGCAAATATGCATCTGATCGCAATGGTGCCGGTTGGCGCAACGGATGCCGATGATCCAACGACACCTATTAGTGCGCCCTACACCCTGTTGGCACCGGCCGTAATGCCTTCGGTGATCTCCCCGCTCACGACCGCCGTATCGACACACATGATTGCCGACGGAATGGGTATCGCCAACGCCCGTATCCAGTCACGCAGAGACTTCAATTTGCCGATCGCATTCGACTTCCTGAGTGACCATGTTGCCGCGAATGACCTGCCGGCAAAGAATGTCGCGAAAGTCATGGCAGCCATCCTGTCCAACAGCGTTGGCTCGTCTGCGCCAACTGCCGCCAAACTCACGCAAGCCTTGACCGAGGCGAAGTCGTATGCCATCCAAGCCACAACGGCTGACACCGTGACAGGACTGGTGGCCAGCCTTGGACCCGTTGGTGGTGGCTTTACGAGAACCTGCGGAATGGTTGCGACACAGAACTGCCTCTCATTCAGTGAAGCGACTGTGGCAATGGATGCGTTTGAGGGGCTTGGCTCTGCAGGGGTTGTGGCCGACCCGCAAAACCCCGCGAACAAGGTGGCGAAGCTGGTGAAAGTGGCAGCGGGACAACCTTGGGCAGGTGCCACGGTTTATACGACGGTGGCCACTAAGTCGGTGCCCTCCATCGGCTTTGCTGCCAGCAAATTAGTAACGTTACGCGCGTACAGCAGCGCTAGCGGCGAAAAAATTCGTATCAAGGTGGAGGATGCTTCTGACGGGAGTAAGTCCATGGAAGCGGATGCATTGACGACCACGGCAAATGCATGGGAGACCTTGACATTCGACTTCACTACGCCCGCAGCCGGCGCCTACAACGCCGCTGCGAATTACAACAGGGTGAGCATATTCCCCAAGTTTCTGACTGCCGCCGCAGCGGAAACGGTCTACTATTTCGATGAGTTGGCGTACGCCAAGGTCCCGGGTAATACCGGCAACTGCGTAAGCGGCCCTTCGCAAAATTGCCTGGCCATGAGTGAGCCTGCGCTCGCACTCACACCATTTGGTGGGGCGGCTTCGGCCTCGGTGGTGAATGACCCATTCGCGTCCGCAAACAAGGTAGTCATGATGACCAAGGCCGCGGGTGATCCCACCTGGGCTGGCGTGACCATCGCTACCACCTCGGGCGACAGTTCCGTGGCCCGTGTGGGGTTCGATGTCAGCAAGATCGTGACACTGCGTGTGCTGTCTCCCGCGGTGGGCCAGAAAATCCGCATGAAGTTTGAAAGTGCTGCTGACAATACCAAGACCATTGAGGTTGAAGCCACCACGAGCAAAGCAAATGAGTGGGAAACACTGACATTCGACTTCACGACAGTGGCCCCTGGCACTGCCGCCTATGTGTCTGCCAGCACCTACAACAAGGTCAGTGTGTTCCCCAACTTCGGCGTGTCTCCAGCGGCTGACGCAACATACTACTTTGACGAACTCAGCTATGCCGCCTATGTGTCTGGTGGCGGTGGCGGTGGCGGTGGTACACCGGCGGTGCTCACATTGTCCAGCGGGTTCACGAATGGCGGACTCACTGCGGACAACGGCGCAACCGGTGGCTATGGCGATAGCAATCTGATTGTGGGGAATTGCAACGGTGGTCAATACTGCGGTGGCGGTTCTGGAGCGAATGCGTCGGCAGCGACAAGTTCGACTTACTACTACATTCAGTCGAATGGTGCCGCTACTGGCTACCAGTACGTAGGTCTGTATGTATTTGCGCCTGGCCTCACCGCTATCAGTCCAACGGCAGATACTGGTGGCGTCCAAATAACCAACCAGACGGGAGTCACGTTTACGTTCAACCAGAACGCGGAATGGGCATCGCAGGCCAGCCACAACGTGTTCGTCAACCTGACCTTGGGAAATCATTTCTCGATTGGCGGAGGTGGTTGCAATGTGTCCCTGCAGACGGTGTTCACGCCGACCGGTGGGGCAGCGGCAACCTCCTACACCCTTCCTTTTACTGCCTTCACGGTTGCGCAGAATTGCGGGGTTGGAAGCCTGACGCCAAGTTCAGCAGTAGCTGCTTTGGCCGCAGGTGCCGGTGGACCGATTGCGAAAATTGATGTTCAGGGTGCCAGTGGAACTTCGGCCCTTACGCAGGGAAATCCCGCCCTCACTTCCAGTGCGAATACGACAGTGCCAAACGGAAGCAGCTATTACCCGACTACGGTGTCACTGACCGGGCCTATCACGTTCAACTGAGACGGGACTACCCCATGTGGAAAGAGGGCTTCGGCCCTCTTTTCTTTTCTAGGTGCACGCGAAGAAGTGCGCGTGTGTTGACCAACGCGACTTACCCTGGCTGTACTGGGTTGTGCGTGTACGAATGAAACAAGCGGCAATGTTCTCAAATCAAAGTTCTCTCGTTCTCGTCCTGGCAATGATTGAATTCAATTTTTCAGGCTGTGGCGGCGGTGCATCCCCCATGGAATCGAAAAATGCAATTCCTGCATCGATCGGGATGTTTATCGACAGCCCCGTCCAAGGCCTGCACTACGACACGGCGACCCAGCATGGCGAGACGGACGCCAGCGGAAGGTTCCTCTACCTGCCCGGCGAATCCGTTTCCTTCTCGCTGGGCAACATCACCTTTGCAGCGACGACTGCGCAACCGATTGTGACGCCGCTAGACATTGCGGGAACGGCGAATGCGTCCGATCAACGGGTCAGCAATATGCTGGTGCTGTTACAAAGCCTGGATGCGGATGGTGTCGCCAGCAATGGCATCACCATTCCGGCGAACGCCTCGGCGTTGGCACCTTCAGGTGTTCGTTTTGATGTGACGCCGACAGCCTTCCGAGCCAATGGGGCAATGACTGATTTCATCGCCCGCGTCACTTCGCCGAGCCGCATCCTGGTATCGGAGGCGGATGCGCGCACGCATTTTCAAGACGGCCTGAACGCAGGTGTGGGTGGCGTCAAGGTCAACATGGCTCCGGTGGCTAATGCGGGTATAGCCCAGACAGCAGTCCAAGGCACCTCGGTGAGGCTGGACGGCAGTGCCAGCAGTGATGCCAATGGTGACGCCCTGCACTACCAATGGACCTTTGTCAGCAAGCCCGCCGGTAGCAACGCAAACCTGACAGGCGCCGACACCGTTGCGCCCACCTTTCTACCGGATATGGCCGGTGATTACCTGCTGGCTCTTGCCGTCAATGACGGTGCTCTCGCAAGCCCTGTGTCCACAGTACAAGTTGTAGCCACGGCGCTCAGTGGTGTGCCTGACGGCTATGCACTGGTGTGGGCCGATGAATTCAATACCAGTGGCAGCCAACTACCGGATGCCAGCAAGTGGGCGTACGACATTTCACGAAACCGTGTGGGTTGGTACAACAACGAGTTGCAGTACTACGCCAATGGCCGGTTGCAAAACGCGGTGGTTCAAAACGGCAGCCTCAGTATTACGGCACGCAAGGAGAACCTGTCGGCGTCCGTCAGCGATTGGGGCGGGCAGAGCTACACCTCGGCGCGCCTGTTCACCAAAGGCAAGTGGAGTTGGACCTACGGTTTCTTTGAGATCCGTGCCAAGTTGCCTTGTGGCGCAGGCACCTGGCCGGCGATCTGGACGCTGGGTTCTACGGTGGACGTGTGGCCGGACCAGGGCGAAATCGACATCATGGAGCAGACCGGCTGGGCCAAGTCCACCGTGTTGGGAACAGTACACACCCTCGCTGGCTATGGGGGCGGCGGTAGCACGGGTTCCACCACTGTCAGTGACGCATGCACTGCCTTTCACAACTACCAAATCAAATGGACGCCCGGCGCTATCGATTTCTATGTGGATGGCAAGCCGTACCGGCCTTCTTACCTCAAGCCTGCGAGCGCAGCCGGTTGGCCCTTTGACAAGCCGCAGTACCTGATTCTCAACTTGGCGGTGGGCGGCATATTGGGCGGCACCGTGAATGACGCCACCCTCTCAGGCACGGGACTGGAAGTGGATTACGTGCGGGTGTACCAGATGCCCTAAGTCAGGCTCTGGCCCGCAGCGCCCTTGCAGGCCTTTACAGGCGGGCGAGCGTGCCGGGTGCCACCACCAGTGTTTTGCCATCGCTGAACAGGACGGTCATCGGGGCCTTGCCTGCGTTGTAGGCCAGGTAGCTGCGCTGTCCGTCCGCACGTTTGAATACGGCGTACAGCGTGGTGTCAGCCGTCACCGTGAAGTCCGGTGTGCCCATTTCTTTGAGGCTTTGCAGCCAGTGCAGCGCGTGGGTGCGTGTGTCGCCCAACTCGAACGAGCCCCAGCGGTTCCACGCTGCAAGTCCTGCATTCGCGTCGGCCAGGCCCAGGTACTGCGCAAAGATGTCCTGCCAGATATCCGGTGGCTTGGCGTAAAAGCCGCGGGCGTTGTAGGTCGCGGTCTCGGGTGCTAGCGTAGCCACACTCTTTTTGACGAAGGACGGGTCTTGCCCCAGGTAGGTGGATGCCGTGGTGAGGGGCAGCAGGTTGATGCCCTTGATCTGGCGCGGATCGTCAATCCACCAGGTGTTGTGCGAATACATGCCGCCAAAGAGTTGGCTCACTTCCACGTTCTTGTATTCAGGTGCCAGCACCTGGCCGTGGATGTCAAACCAATAGTGGTTGATGGCCTCAATTTCGGTGGTGTAGAGGTACAGGCCCAGGTCGCGCAGTGCCTTGTCGCCCTTGATCTCGCCCCACAGAATCAAGCCGGCCCAGGCGTTGATGGCCTCGGACGAGGATTCCTGGTTGTTGCCCAGCTCGCCCATGCCGATACCGGAGGCCCAGGAGTGCCCCTCGTAGGGATCGAAATTCCGCAGGAAGGGGAACTTGGCCTGCCCGCGTTGTGTGGTGGCAATGTCGGCTACCAGCAGGTCCACCATGCCGCCCCACTGGTCACTGCGGGCCCATTGTGGATCGCGCAGCGCAATGTCGGCGGCAGCGCGTATCCAGTAGCCATAGGTGAAGTGGTGGTCGTTGAGCTGTTCGACCGTGAAGAACTCCTCGGGGTAACTGGCCACCGTGCCCTGTTTGGCGTCGTAGTGAAAGTAGCCGCCCCCCTCGCCGGTCAACCACGACTCGGTGCGCTTTTTGACGAGGTCCAGCAACTTGTCGCGGCCCTCCAGGTCGCCCTGCTGTTCGACCACATCCATCAGCTTCAGGATGCGTTGCAGGCCCTTGCCTTGCCAGTAGGGGCCTTTGCCCTCTTCCAGCATCATGCGGCGCGCGTTGCGTTGGTCTACCTTTGCCAGGTCCGACAACTCGGCCTTGCGGGCGGTGTCTGTGATGCCGGGCCAGAAGGGAACGAAGCCGCTGTAGGTTGCGGTGGTCTTGAAACTATCGGACTCCAGCAGCCGGATCCTTCCGCGCACCGTGTCGTATCCCGCGCCCAGACGGGCTTCCACCGACGCGTTGTGAAACCACTGGTGCGGATACAGGCCCAGCAGTGCGCCAGTGGCCTTGCCTTCCATCGCCTTGGTGGTGGCGGTAAAGGTCGTTTCCACCTTGCTGCTGGCCGCGTCATATGTCCAGTCCACACGGGTGTCTTCCACGAACGCATAGGCATGGCGTGCGAGCATCGCCAGCGCCTCTGCGCTGGGGTCCGGTAGCGCGGCAGCAGACAGGTAGCCTTTTCCTGCAGGCAGGTGCACTATCCAGTCGCCCGGAGCGGATTCCTTCCAGTCACCACCGGTCGGGCCAAACACCGCGTAGCGCACGCCGCTTGCGTTGACCAGCAACACACGGCTGTCCGCCGGGTTCACGTTGGCGGTGGCACCCGCAGGCAGGCGCGTCAAGGCGTCACCACGGCTGATCTGGATAAAGGCGTAGGGCACACCGTGGGCCACGCTGACGGTCATGGCATCCGCACCATTGGCCATGGAGATGTCTACCGACCAGTCGCCGCGTTTTGCCAGCTTGGATTGCCCCGGTTGGAAGGCAGTGGGCGCAATCAGAAGGGGCGCGCGGTGGGGGTAGCGGATCTCCACATCCCGCCGCTCCGTGGGACGTACCTCTTTCACGGGCAGTGCGAGCTCCAGACCGGCAGCGGTGGGCTTGACGGTCAGGGGCTGCACAAAGACCGCTTCGGGCTTGGCGCTATATGCCACGGTAGAAAACCACTGGGACGTCTGTGCAGGGGTATCTGCCAGCGCTGCCGTACGAAAACCTGCAGCAGGGACCGCCCGGTCCCCACTTTTGGGCGCGGCAAAGTAGGCGCCTGAGCCCAGTTTCACGGGTTGTGCAAGCGCGCTGGCGCAAGCAAGCGTAACCAGAGCGATTTGCAGGCAGATGTGTGAAGGCGTGTTCATGACCGGGTCTCTGATGCGATGGTAATGCCGATAATAATGAAAGCGCTTTCATTATGGGTGCGGGTTAACCCGTGTCTTGCGCAATAAAGACACGCTTTCCAAGTGCCTAGGGAAAACACGGAGGCGGATTTCATTGACGCACCAATCATCCATGGCTATTCTACTGAAAGCGCTTTCAAACTTCATACGTACTGCCATGAAAAATCGAATCAATCAAACAGTCTCAGGTCACACCGATACGAAAAGGGCCGTCAGCGCTACGGGAGGGTGGCTCCTGAAAGCCGGTGCCTTGGGCGTGATGCTGCTGGGTGCGCCGTTGAGCCACGCGGTCGATTTCGGTCCGGAAGGCATGTTCAGCCTCACGGGTTTTGCGGAAGCAACCGCAGGCCTGCAAGGCAACTACTGTCTCAACTGCCAGGTGGCCGATACCAACGCCTCCAAACAAATACGTGCCTCCGATGCCATCATCCCAGGCAAGAAGTACGACACGGTCGCGACAACCAACTGGCAGATCCAGCCTTACCTCGGCGCCAAGTACAACCTGGGCAACGGCTATGAAATTTCAGGTCTGTTAAGCCAACGCTGGCGCCAGGGAACGATCAATGGCGACACTGTTGAAACGCGCTATGGCGGCACCGTCGATGTGCCCGACTTCTGGTATGAAAAGAACATCGCCCTGCGCCATGAAGACTACGGCAGTATGCGCATCGGCTCCATGACCACGCGCGGATGGAGCGTGGCGGACTATCCCTATGGCGGCAACCTCGGCGTGTCTGACTCCTGGGGTTCCAGTGGCGCGGGCTATGGCATGTTGACCAATGCCATCCGCTTGGGCAGCCGGCAGCTGGACGTGGCGGAGGGTGACCTGTTTCTGGAGCTGACCTATGACCAGGGCAACACCAACTTCAAGCGCCTGAGCCCGCAGTTCTACGAGATATATGCCCAGTTTCACAAGGGGGATCTGGTGGTGGACGCCGTCTACCAGGATGCGGTGAACGGCGGCGCAGGCGCCTGGGGCCATGCGCCATTTACGGGCGTGACCCCCTACGCACTGGATGACAGCTACACCGCCACCAATGGAACCCGCTTCACCGGCACCCACCAAACCATCGCGATGGTCATGGCGCGCTACCAGGTCAACGCCCAGATCGAGGTCTCCGGCGGCATACGGCAAAACAACTGGAGTGGTGCGAACATCGCCTACAACCCGGCCACGCAGTGGACGTCAGGCTTCAATGTGGACTACAGCAACCCGTTTGCAGCCAGCAACCCGGGTTATTCCGCTTCGTCGGTCGATCTTTTGCTGGGCGGGCGTTACCGCACCGGGCCTTGGACCTTCTTTACCGCCATGGTCTACCTGGGAATGGCAGATACCCGCAATCCGACGGAGCGCGGTCAGTCCAACACCGCCTTATTTAACACCCTGGGACTGAAATATGACTATGCCCCCGGACTGCAACTCGAGGCCACGGCGGGCATGGTGAATTACAGCAAGAAGGGTTTGTCGCCCATGTCCATGCCGGGAAATGCGTCGTTTAGCAATGTGGATTCACGCCTTTCACAGAGTGGCGAATGGCTGACGGTCGGAATGATCTACAGCTTCTAAAAAAATGAAACCACACACACACAACCCGACCAGCGGTCCTTCGATCGGAGCAAAAATGGCACGCATTCCCCTACTCGTATCGTCAGTTCGCCCCCTGTGCCTGAGCTTGGGCCTCAGTGTGGGCGCAGCGCTCATCCTCAGCGCCTGTGGCGGCGGTGGAACCACTTCGGACCAGAGCAATACGCCCACTTCCGCTTCCACAACCGGACTGCGGCCGCTACCGAGTGCATTCACCACCACCAAGGCCGTGGCGTACTCGCCATTCCGGACCGCCACGACTGAACCAGCCCGGGCCGCTGAAGTCATCACCGATGCGCAGGTGAAGCAGGATCTGGATTTGCTGGTCACCGCCGGCATCGGGCTCATCCGCCTGTTCGATAGCTCGGACAAGGTCGCGTTGCGCACGCTGCGGGTGATCCATGACAACGCCATGCCCATCAAGGTAATGCTGGGTGTGTATGTCAACTCCTTCGAATACCAAAGCGACCCCGTCAAGCGGGCCAGTGCGCAGGCCGCGAATCAGGATGAAATAGCGCGCGGTGTGAACCTGGCAAAGACCTATGCCAGTGAAGTGGTTGCCGTCAGTGTGGGTAACGAAACCATGGTCTCGTGGTCCTTCAACCCGATCTCCACCATCACGATGGCGGGCTACATCAAAGCGGTCCGAGACCAGATCACCCAGCCGGTCACGACGGATGACAACTACGCCTTCTATGCCGGCTATGGGCGAAATGCTGCGGACCAAGCGGCCGATGTCTTCAGCCAGATCGACTTCGCATCCATCCACACTTACGCGATAGAAGATGTGCTGTACAGCAACACCGCTGACAATGATCCGCTTCCGGACTGGGACTGGCAGCAACTGGCCATCACTGATACCAGCAAGCGTGCCGACGCCATGATGGCCGCGGCCATCGGGAAAACGCAAAAGGACTACGCGTTGGCCCGAAGCTATCTGGATAAAAATGGCCGCGCGAATCTGCCCATGGTGATTGGTGAGACGGGTTGGAAGGCCGCAGATCCGAGCGGCACCGGACGCTACCGTTACCTCGGCCATCCGGTGAACCAGAAGATGTATGTGGGTCGCCTGCTGGACTGGGCCTTGGCCTCCAAATCGGATAACGGCCCCAAAGGAATCGTCTACTTCGAAGCCTTCGATGAACCCTGGAAGGGCAGTGATGACAAATGGGGACTGTTCAACGTCAACCGCGAAGCGCGCTGCAGTGCGCAGGCTTTGAACCCCGGCGCCACCTGGAGCAAGGAGGCGGGTTCCTGCGCCGACGCGACAGCACTGTACTTTGTGCCGCCCGTAGTGAGCACGGCCGTGTCCACGCCGACCCTGGATATCTTCAATGAGACGGTTACCGGATGGCCTGTCGGCATGCGGGCGGACCAGTTTGGAGGCGGCGTGCCTTACACCTTGCAATATCCGTTGACTGGGGATTCGGCTTTGGGCGACCTTGGCATATCCACCAGTCACTACATTTCACTGAATTCCTTCCTGGATCAGCCCAACAGCTATGGATGGGGCCTGCTGTGGCAGTCCAGCGCAACGCCTGCTGCAAGCGCCAATATGTCCAATTTTGCCAACGGATCTATTCACTTCAGCATCAAGACGGCGTACGTGGGCGCATTGCGGGTCTCTGTATCCAGCGATACCGTGCTAGGTGCCGGAGCGGAGGCGAGCGTATTGGTCTCCAACGGAACCTACGGCTATTGCAACACCGGGGTCTGGTGTGATGTAGCGATCCCCTTGAGCGTGTTCAAGGCTGCCAATCCCGCGCTGGACCTGCGTCTGGTACTGACCCGTTTTTCCATCTCGGATGTCTGGACGGCAACGGGTAATTTCGCCCGAAGCGGCATGCCTGAAATCCGGCTCGACAATATCTACTGGAAGAACTAAGGGCCGCGCCACGACGAGTGCCTTCGTCGTGGCTGCGCCTTTGACATCGGCGTCAACGGTGCGCTATGCAAGGGGATGGGCAGCGCCCCATTTCAGAACGGCATACAGGGCGTGTCGACATCCCTTTGCAGCAGACGGTGTGGAGCAGAAAGGGTTGTTCCAGGCTTTCAGTTAGACTGAACCAAAGGAATCCACACTATGGCAGGCGTATTCGGCAAAGACCCCCACATGAAGAAGAGCAACCACGCGGAGCTCGAACGGCTCAACCTGGAGCGCAAACGCAAGCTCGCAGAAGCAGCTGCAAAGTTCACCCAGAAAAAGCCGGTAGCTCCTGGCACCGCGCCGGTCGTGAAGTAGCATTCAACCAGCAGGGCCGTCCCTTCGCGCACCGGCCGCCACTGCACCCATGGCCGTATTTCCCCGCCCGCACAGCGATTACCAGCGCATCGGCGCCGCCACTGTTGCCCAACTGATCCATGCCGACTGGTACAAATGCCCGGTGCACACCGACACCTTGCTGACAGGGTGCGACCCCGAGATTGCCACCCCCCTGCCCACCGACATTCTGGGCACCCTGCCCCATGTGTTTGCCACCAAGAACGGCCCCAGGGAATTGCTGGCCGTGCGGGGCAATGCCGTCGGCCATATCGGCGCCGACGAGAAGACCTTTGTTCCCGAAATGGAGTAACCGAAGATGGAGCGCGAAGCCCGCGCCCTGGGTGCGCCGGTATGCGCCAACCTGAAGACTGACCCGGCGAAGGTGGAAGACGGCACTATCCTGATCCAGGTGGGCTGATTCCCGCTGCGCTGCAACGCCAGGGCCTACAGCCCGCGCTGCCAGTCCGCGCGCAGGCGGGCCGACTCCGGTTGCGCAATGGCCTGTGCCACTTGCTCCAGCAGCCGGTCTTTCTCCGCACCCAGCACGCCCTTGAGCACCAGCCAGTTGGAGGCATGGTCGCTGCGGAACACGGTGCGCTTGAGTTCCAGCGTTTGCAGAAACTGCTGCATTTCCACGAACAGTTCCTGCGGACCCAGTGGCTCCCACTCCGGGTAACTCTTTCGGAAACGTTCCTCGCCCTGGGGGAAGCTGACCACCAGCGTGGCCAAAAATTCCGGCTGGGTGAGGTTGGCCAGCCGTGCCGAGTTGCGTGCGTGCTGTTCGGAGTGCACGCGCCCGCCCAGGCCGTTGAGCAGCATCACGGAGCGGGTCATGCCGGCCTGTCCCAGCTTATCGAGTGCGTCGCGCGTGGTCTCGAAGGTTTCGCCCTTGTGGATCTTTTGCAGCACTTCATCGTCACCCGACTCGGCACCGACATAGACCATCGATAACCCGGCTGCACGCAATTCGGTCAGCTCTGCCACCGTCTTGTTGCGCACGTTGCGCGGCAGGCAGTAGCTGGAGATGCGCCGCACCTGGGGCAGTTGCTCCTTGATCGCCTGCAGCAAGGTCATCAGGCGGCGGGTGGACAGCACCATGGCGTCGCCATCGCCCAGAAACACGCGTTGCACCTGGCCGGGAAATTGTTGGCCGATGCGGCGCAGGGAGTCCAGCGTCTCGGTCTCGTCGCGCAGGGCAAACTTCTTTTGCGGCGCGGTGTACATCTCGCAATATGTGCACTGATTCCAGGAGCAGCCGTTGGTCACCGGCAGGATCAGGGACTGCGCTTCGCTGGGCGGGCGGAAGACCGGGTTGATGTAGCGGATCGGGATGGTGGTGGGCACGGCGCGGTGTTCAAGGGTTCAGGAATGTTCGCATTGTGGCCTGTGGCGCAAGCGGTATGCTCGGCAGCATGAGCAAACTCGGCCTCACCAGGGACAAAATTTACAAGACGGTTGCCCGCCAGTTGCATGGCGTGGTGCCCTGCTGGATGTGCGGCGAACATGTCGCAGCGGCGGAGGCCACACTGGAACACATCCAGCCCCTGAGCGAAGGCGGCAGCAGCCACCTGGAGAACCTGGCCATCAGCCACGGCCGCTGCAACAACCAGCGCCATGCCAAGGCGGCGCAGCCGACAGACATCAACGCGCCAGCGCAGTAGCCTGCGCGGCATTTCTTCAGGCGCGCAGCACCCTGATCCACCACAGGCAACACAGCACCGCCAGCGCGCCGCTGACCCCGAAGACCGCGCCATAACCGAGGGACGCGATGACCCATCCGGCCGCCACGTAGCTGACCGCCGCAGTGAGTGCGCGTGCTACCGATTCGGTGGCGTAGCGGGCCTGGAAGAAGCCGTCGTCAAAGGCTGCTTTTAGCCAGATCAGCGAGGCCGGGTAGAAAAAACCGAAGGTCAGCGCGTGCACCGCTTGCAGCGGCAGCGCGCACCACAGCTGCGAGCAAAACGGTGTGGCCAACCAGCGCAGCGCCGAGGCGGCGGTGCAGATCAGCATCATGGTGGTTGCGCTGTAGCGCTGCAAAAACGCAGCGCCCTTCCACATGGCCAGAAACTCGGCGGCCACCGGCAGCGCGCACAGCAGGCCGGTCTCCAACGCGCTGTGGCCGGTGTGCAACCAGTAGGCACCAAACCAGGTGGTGGAGATGCCCTCGGCCAGCCGCATGCCGGTCACCGCGCCCGCGCCTATGCATTTGCGTCGGGCTGTGCTTTGCGGCTCCTTGCTGTCGGCTGCTAGCGCCGGGCGCGCGGCAGCGTGCGCTGGCCCCGCTTTGTGGGGTGCACTGGTGCCTGACCGGACCGCCAGCGCCAATGCGACACAGCAGGCGAAATAGGCCAATCCGCACAGCGCCAGCGACACGCTGAATGTGTGGCCCACGCCCCCTAAAGAAAACGCAGCACCTCCCAAAGATGCGGCCGCCAGAAAGCCGAACGAACCCCATTTGCGCGCCCGCCCGAAAGCGTGGCCCTGACCGGCCTGCGCCAGGTCTTCTAGCATTCTGGTTTCGCACAGCGTGTAGGACCCGGAGCCAAAGAAAAAAGAGAGGGATACGCACCAAGCCAGCCACTGCGGCGCCAGGGCCGCTGCACACAGACTGGCACTGACGCCACCGCCCATGAAGACCAGGGTGCGGGAAAAACCGAAGCGGTTCCAGACCGCCCGCACAAACGGCGTGGCGACGAAATAGGCCAGTGTGATGGCTGCCAAAGCCAGAGGCGCAGTCCCCGGGTCTGAGGCCATCAGGGCAGCGGGGCCGAAGGCGGTCCACAGGCCCAGAATAGTGAAGTAGGAGGCAAAGGCTGCGCTCCAGTGGCGGTGATGCTGCATGGAAAAAAGAAGGGCGGACAGGTCGGTGTCCGCCCATGCTAACCAATCAGCGTGGCACCCGATTTAGCGCAGGTGGTGCACCCCTGCCTGCGCATACACCGGCGTGTCCAGCCCCTCAAAGCGCGCCTTCAGCTGCAGCGACAAAAACTGCGAGTAGTGGCGGCTCTGGTGCAGGTTGCCGCCGTGTATCCACAGCTGCGGCTGCTGGGTGGGTTTCCACATATTGCGCAGCTCGCCCTCCCAGGGGCCGGGGTCCTTGGTGGTGCTGGAGCCCAGGCCCCAGACCTTGCCGACGCGGTTGGCCACCTCGGGCGACACGATGTCCGACAGGAACTGGTTCATGCTGCCATAGCCCGTGGCGTAGACGATCACATCGGCCGGCAACTCGCTGCCGTCGGTCAGCGTGACGGACTTCGGGTTCACCTTTTGGATGTCCACATGGCTACGCAGTTTAATGCTGCCATTGGCCACCAGCTCGCTGGCGCCCACGTCGATGTAATAGCCGGAGCCGCGGCGCAAATACTTCATGAACAGGCCGGAGCCATCGTCGCCGAAGTCCAGCATGAAGCCGGCTTTTTCCAGCCGGCCATAGAGGTCGGCATCGCGCTTCTTCATCTCGTCGTACACCGGGATGTGGAAGGTGTGCATGATCTTGTAGGGCACGCTGGCAAAGATCAGGTCGGCCTTGTGGTGGTCAATGCCGTTCTTGATCGCCTGCTCGCTGTACAGGCCACCCAGGGCCAGCTCCATCAGCGATTTGCTGGGCGCAATGTGTGTGCTGCTGCGCTGGACCATGGTCACGTCCACGCCATGCTCCCACAGGGCGGCGCAGATGTCGTGCGAGGAGTTGTTGGAGCCCAGCACCACCACCTTCTTGCCCTTGTACTGTTCCGGGCCGGGGTGCTTGCTGCTGTGGTGCTGCTCACCTTCAAACGACTCGGCGCCCTCGATCTTGGGCACATTGGCATAGCCCGACACGCCCAGCGCAAACACCAGCTGTTTGGGCCGCAGCGTGACCTTTTCACCGGCGCGCTCCACCTCCACCACCCATTCGCCCTTGGCCTCGTCAAACTGCGCCTTGGTGGCCGTGGTCGAGCCCCAGTAGTTCAGCTCCATCACCTTGGCATACATCTCCAGCCAGTCGCCTACCTTGTCCTTGGGTGCGAACACCGGCCAGTCGTCGGGGAAGGGAATGTAGGGCAGGTGGTCGTACCAGACCGGGTCGTGCAGGCACAGGCTTTTGTAGCGCTTGCGCCAGCTGTCGCCGGGCTTCTCGTTGCGCTCGATGATCAACGTGGGTACACCCAGGCGGCGCAGGCGCGCGGCCAGAATGATGCCGCCCTGGCCACCGCCCACAATCACCACATAGGGCTGTTCGCTGTAGCCCAGGTTGGCCAGTTCGTCCTGCCTGCGCTCCTGCCAGGTCTTGCGTCCCGGGTGCACGCCATGTTCGGCGCCCATCACGCGGTGCGTGCCGGTTTTCTCTTCAAAGCCCTTGAGTTCGACCATGCTGGTCAGCAGGGTCCAGCCCTTGTCGCCGGCGTCCGTTGCCTTGAGCCGCAGGTGACCGCGCCCGCGCGACAGGCGCGTGGCAAAGGTGAACCACGCGTCTATCACGCCACCGGCCTCGGTCGCCTCTCCTTCGAGTGCAAAGTCGCTGGGCGCCACATCGGCCAGGCGGCTCTCCAGCATGGCGCGCATGGCGCCCTTGCCCTCTTGGGTGCAGATGTTCCAGGTAAAGCTGACCAGGTCGCGCCAGTAGCTGTCGTCGTCAAACAGGGCGGTCGTGGCGTCGAGATCGCGGCTGGCCAGGGCTGCGCCAAAGGCGTCCAGCCAGGCCGTGGCCCGTTGCGACGGGGTGGGGATTGTCATGTCGTATGTCTCCTGTGCTGCGGGCCTCAATGCGGGCCTGCTGCCATAGAAGAGTCAATATCCGTGCCAGGGTCTGCGCGCACGTAAGTGCTTGATTCATATCAACCGGGAACCCTGCCGCAGCTGTCACAGGGTGACAGCTGTAACACCCGCCAGTGCGACACCTGTCACGCCGGGTGGAGCGCCTGGTAGACATCAAAACAGGCGCCGATGTTGTGGTAATCCACCTTGCCGGCCGGGCTCTTTTCCCGCGTCAGGTTGAAGTTGTCGGCCGTGAGGATGCGGAACCACGCGCCCTGCGCATGGTCCACAAAATGCTGCCAGCAGTAGTGCCACAGGCGGTCGTACCAGTCCCAGTAATGCGCCTCGCCCGTGCGCAGCGCCAGATAGGCCGCCGCCGCCATGGACTCGGCCTGCACCCAGTGGTATTTGGCCGCATCGCAAATGCTGTCGTCCAGGCCAAAGCCGTAGTGGATGCCACCGTTCTTCGCATCCCAGGCCACCGCCAGCGCGCGGTCGAACAGCTCCTTGGCGCGCGGCAGGTGCCAGTCTGCCGGGCTGTGCTGGTCCAGCAGGCACAGCAGCTTGGCCCATTCGGTGAAGTGGCCGGGCTGAAAGCCCCAGGGCCTGAAGATGTTGGAGCTGTCATGCCGGTTGTATTCCAGGTCCGGCGTCCAGTCGGCGTTGTAATGCTCCCAGATGCCGCCGCCGCAGAGTGCGGCCTGGCGCACGGTGATGTTGCGGGCCAGTTGTTCCGCGCGCTCGATGTAGCGCGCATCCCGGGTCGCGGCAAAGGCGGTGATCAGCGCCTCGCAGGTATGCATATTGGCGTTCTGGCCGCGGTAGCCCGACAGCACCCAGTCGGCGCTGGCATCGTCCGCATACAGGCCGGCGGCGGAGTCATAGAAGCGGCGCTCGGCCAGATCAAAGGTGCGCTCCAGCAAGCCCTGCGCACCGGCAATGCCGATCTGCACTGCCTTGGCTGCGGCCAGCATGACGAAGGCCAGGCCATACATGTGGCGCGTCTGGTCCAGGGGCGTGGCCTTACCGTCCTGCCAATCAATGGTCCAGTGGTAGCCATCGTGCCGTGCGTCGTAAAACGCGGTCTCCACAAAGCGCAGGGCGTGTTCTGCGCGCTGCTTGAACTTTTGCTCGCCGCTCAGTTCAAAGCCAATGGCGTTGGTGATGACAAAACGTGTGGCGCTGACCAGATGGCGCGTGGTGGCGTTGTAGACACGCCCGTCATCCAGGTAGAAGTGGTACATGCCGCCGCTGGGATCCACGGACTGCGCCTCGTAAAAGGACAGGGTCCACAGCGCGTGCTGTTTCAGAAAGGGGGCAGAGCGGAAGTCGGGGGTAGGAGGTGTCAACATGCACGGGAGCTTAGCGCATGGTCTGCAGCCCATGCGCTGCACACGGCTTCAGAACTTCAGTAGCCGCGAAAGGAGTCACCGACCAATGCCTGCTTTAGGGTGGTCCAATTCCACGGCTTTATACGTTATTACCCCTTGTTTTCAATCATCCGGCCGGTCAGATTTCCCGCTCGCTTCTGCCAGGTTGATATCGTCCTTGGCCTCGGCCCATCCTTCGATCGCTGGGTAATAGCGTGTCGAGTGTCCCGCACCGTATCTTTTGAGCAGCCCAAGCCGCTCCAGTTCGATGAGATCCCGCGCCGCCGTGGGCGTTGAAGTTTGCGAAATGCGCTTGTGCTTGCGCGTTGTCATACCGCCCTCAAAGCCCTTGGGACCGGCATCCAGGAGCTTCTTCATGGTTTTTTGCTGACGCTCATTGAGGGGGATTGAGGCCATCGATGCCTGAAACCGAATTCTTTGGATCGCGGAATCCATGGTACGGCTCGCGAACTCGCTGGCAGGGGAGAATTGCTCAAGCATCCCTTCGATCCATGCCGTCACGTCCATGCTTTTTGAGCGCTGTGTCCGCTCTAACTCGCTGTAATACCGATCTTTGCAAGACTCGATTTGTCGGGATAGCGTCACGATCCGACCAGGCTGGCCCATGTCTTGGCCCAATGCCAGTTGCAGGATTGCGCGCCCTATACGTCCGTTGCCATCGTCAAACGGATGCAGCATCTCGAACCACAGATGCGAGACAGCGGCACGCACCAAGCCGTCCATGGGCCGTGACCCGGTGTTTGGATTGGTTTGGTGGAACCAAGTCAAGAAGGCGTTCACTGGATCGGCCAAGCCTTCAGCGGGAGGGGCGGCGTAATGCACTTTGGTGTGGCCAATGGCGCCGCTGACGATCTCCATGGGGACTGCGCGCAGAGCGCCGACATCAATGCGTTGCATGCCAGAAAAACCGGTTGGGAAAAGGGCGCCGTGCCAATTGCACAGACGGTCCAGAGTCAACGCAGATTCGGTGTTGAGGGTGGCATCCTGCAGCACATCAATAAGCCCCTCGATGTTGCGTTTACCTTCGGCTTGTGGGGCACCAGACGTGTCGAGCCCCAAGCGCCTGGCCACTGAAGAGCGAACACTTTCAGGGTCAAGCTTCTCGCCTTCAATCGCTGAAGTGGTCAGCGCCTCTTGTGTCAGAGAGTCGCGTATATGTGGCTGCAGCCCTTACAGGCCGATCATTTCGGCCTTTCCAAGAAGCAGCCCTTGGGATTTCCTGGCGGCAGCCAAGCGGGTCTGGATTCGCTGCGCGTCGAACTCCAGTGATGGCCACTCGGGTAGCTGCCAAATCCAGCGCTGATACGATTCCATGCGCTAATCATATGAATATTTGATTCAAAAAGAGAGCGCAATCCTATCAATCTCCCCAGCGCTTCCACGCTCTGAGGGGGCTGATCAAGCAAAAATGCCGCCGCTGGCAACAAAGGATAGACCAGCGGTCAAGCAACAACCATTTCGTTCAAACTTTGACTCCACCCCACTCCAAGGTGCTGGGATTCATCTCCGGATCATCCGTTGACGATGCATGCCGCAATGATGAAATCAGGTACCGGCACCGCTTTGAGCCTGCCGGTTGGATCCAACACACAGAGTGCCCGTGTTTCCCGTCCCTCGCAGATCAGCGTGTCACCCCGCATCACGCGGTGGGTCTGTACGAAGACCTTGCCTCGCCATTCCTCCACACAGGTATGCAGCTCAATTCGCTCGCCATAGGTTGCCGCGGTGTGAAAGCGGGTATGGATTTCCAGCAGGGGGGCTCCAATGCAAGCGGGCAATGCATCCATTTCGCGCCACGCCGGTAGCCCACAGGCCCGGAAATAGCGATGCGAAGCGGCATCCATCCAGCGCGAGTAATTGGGAAAGAAAACAATGCCTGCGGGGTCGCAGTCGCCAAACTGTATGTCGACGCCGTAGATGATGGTTGACCTTGCCCCTGGAATCCGTATCCCATAACCGAGATCATGAGTTGGCTTGCTTGGGCTGAGTGGTAAGCCAGTTCTGCTCGAATTGCACCGCGCTGATGTAATCCAGTGTCGAATGCAGTCGAGTCCGGTTATACCAAAGCAGCCAGGCAATCGTTTCATCCTTGGCCTCCCGCCGAGTCTTGAACTTCTGCCCGTATAACCGTTCCACATTCAAGGATCCAAACAGCGTCTCGCTGCAGGCGTTATCCCAACAGTTGCCGCGTCGGCTCATTGAACTGGTCATGCCGTACTCTTTCAGCACTTCCCGGAAGTCCTTGCTTGCGTACTGACTGCTGCGGTCGCTATGGAACATCAGGCCAGCCAGCTTGCCTGGATGCCGCTTGAACCATGCCATGCGCAATGCGTCGATGACGATGTCGCGCGTCATGTCCTCTCGTAACGACCAGCCCACCACCTGACGGCTGAACAGGTCAATCACCACGGCCAGAAACAGCCAGCCTTCGTCCGTGGCGATGTACGTGATGTCACCTACCCAGACTCTGTCGGGCGCTACCACAGCGAACTCCCGGTTGAGCAGGTTGGGCGAAATCGGCAGATCGTGATTGCTGTCGGTGGTGACCTTGAAGCGGCGCTTTCCCTTGGCACGGATGCCGTGCAACTGCACGAGCTTTTGCACGTGATCCTTGCCTAGGCGGATGCCACGGGCCAGTAACTCCTTCCAGGTGCGTGGCCAGCCGTAGCCACCTCGCGTCTCGGCATGGATGGCCTTGATGTGCACCAGCAACGCGTCATCGCTCAGGTGGCGGCGCTGGGCCGTGCTTGCCAGGCGCACAAAGTGTTCGTGGTACCCGGCGATGCTCACCCCCAGCACACGGCATTGCACCGAGATCGGCCATGTGCTGCGGTGACGTTGGATGAAGGCGTACCTCAAATGGATCCCTTTGCGAAGTACGCCATCGCTTTTCCCAGAATGTCGCGCTCCATCTTCACACGCGCCAGTTCGGCACGCAGTCGACTGATTTCCATCTGCTCGGCGCTGACCTTAGCCTTGCTGTCAACACCCTTGAGCTGGCCTTGGCGCTGTGCCTTGACCCAATTGAACAGCGTCTGGTCGACCACTCCAAGCGTGCGTGCCGCGGCCGCGATGCTCTGACCACCTTCGATCAGTCGCACTGCTTCTTGCTTGAATTCGAGCGTGTAGCGCGCTCT
>CANCER010000034.1 GCA_947375135.1 Comamonadaceae bacterium
ATCAAGTCTTCAGGCTTCTTGTAGTTCGCCAGCAGCGCGTCTATGAGTTCTGTGGGTAACGGATTCTTCTCTACGGTCATCATTGCTCCATGCAAGACAGCAGTTTCCTGCCAAAAGACCGTTTACACAAAACTTCTTACACCCCCACACATCAGCGAGTTGCCGGCGAAACGCTTGTGATTTATCTTCATCTTGCGGATCACGAGTCCGCTCTGGAGCATCTTCATCAGACTCTCCCCCCATCCATTGACCTGGCGTCAGGTAGACGATGGACGGCACGTCCAATGTCAAGGAGTCAAGCCACTGTGAAAAGTCAGCAATTATCTGATCACAGTCAATGATGCGCAGTTGCATCCGGGCATCATCTGCAACGTGGTACATCACTTCGCGGACAACTTCTGCATCATCTGTCTCCAGGAGCACCGCATGGCCCACCATGTCCCAAGCAGCAACTCGGGCCGAATCAGCAGTTAACTGAGCCAACTCTCCCACCCACTTCTTGATTGCACTGTCCTTTGGGATGCAGTCCCAGGCCAGATGGCCTTCTCGATGTTGTGCGGTTGGGTAACTGGTTGTCTTGTCCATTTGGCGTCCCTTTGTGCTTCTTTGTGTGTGAATGCATGAATGATAAGAAGGCTTGACGACAGTTTGTGTCGCTTATCGTCAATTCGAACAGCCACGCGACGATTACTGACGCATCACGGCTCATAATCATTTCTGATATGAACGACACACTTCAGCGGCAATGGGCGATGTTGCGGATGCTTCGCCGCGCTCCCAAAATGATCGGATCGCAAGAGATCCATAGCCGCCTTGAGGCGCAAGGGATACGCGCCACCCTTCGCACCATTCAGCGAGATTTGCACTCAATCGCGTTGGCGTTCCCCATTGTTTGTGACGAATCAAAGCCCAAGGGCTGGGCATGGCGAACTGAATCAGGCCAGTTCGACATCCCTGGCATGGATTTGCACACCGCGTTGACTTTCAGCCTGGTGGAGCAGTACATGCAAAAGCTGCTGCCGCCCACAACCTTGAGTTACATCACGCCTTGGTTTGACCAGGCGAGAACGGTCATGTCAACGTCTTCATCTTCTTTGACTCAGTGGAAAAGCAAAATCACTGTGATCGACCGGGCGTTGCGTCCACTTCACCCGCAAATCAAAACTGAGGTCCAGGCAGCAATTTACGATGGTCTATTTAATAGTGTTCAGATTGAAGTGACCTACGAAGCCATTACCAAGGATGAGGGCGCCAAGACCTACTGCATCAATCCACTGGGTCTGGCGATTCGTGACCAAGTGATTTACCTTGGTTGCACAATAAGGCAATACAAGGATGTCAGATTCCTAGCGCTAAGCCGGGTCAGTACCGCCAAATTATTGGCGAGTCCAAGTGTTCAGCTCAGAAATTTCGACATTTATAAAAGCGCGGCTACGACGCTGGGGATTTTGCAAGACGACAAGCCCATGGAACTGGAGCTCAAAGTTAAGAAATTAGTTGCAAAATACCTCGCCGAGTCACCTATCTCCAAGGACCAACAGATCACGGTCACAGAGGGCGACTGGTCCTGCATCAAGGCGACAATGCCAGACTCTCAACATGTGCGAGCTTGGCTTATGGGTCTGGGTGCAGATGTTGAAGTGATCAAGCCGAGTTCCTTGCGAGACGAGTTTCAGCTTCTTGCCCGTGACCTGATCGCGAAATACTCCGATTAGTGAAGGATATCAAGCAATTTGTCCTCGAAGAGTAATTGTTGTGCACCTTTTTTAATTCTGAACATTCTTGCTTTCTAGGAATTTACTCGGTGCTCGACTGATTGTAATTCAGGTGTATTATACGTAATAGTGCGTTATTTTTGCTTGAAGAAGAACACCGCCGAACTCATCACCATGCTCTCGCTATCTAATTTTCGGATGGTGCATGGAAAAAAATTTGAGAAATATCGAATGCGTTCGGCCAAAGATCGCAGATATGCCCTGCACTGGATGAAAATGTGTCCAATCGATACGTAAAATTGCGCACAATTGAAATATCGGACGTGAAATTCCACCATTGGAAAACTAGGGACTTACTACAAAATTTATTTTCAAGTCATTGAGGAGGTATGGGTATCACCACCTACACTGCTACCGCGCACG
This sequence comes from Comamonadaceae bacterium, assembly GCA_947375135.1. Taxonomy (GTDB): domain Bacteria; phylum Pseudomonadota; class Gammaproteobacteria; order Burkholderiales; family Burkholderiaceae_C; genus Allorhodoferax. Next base: position 2,139 of record CANCER010000034.1, read on the forward strand.
AGTACCCAGTTGCAAATCCCTATGTGTAATAATAGATGTCGCATTGCTAGAACCAAGAAGATCAAGTTGGCGATGAAGAAATAAGGTGTCACGTTTCGGACAATAATTCAATAATTGGGCGATGGATCGGCTATGGCCGCCTGAGAGCAGTAGCGTGGGCTCTTGCTATGCGAACACCATTTTTTAGACAATCCCCAAAATAGGTAAAGGACTGGTTTTCGAAATAGCAATGTATATATAGTATGACTATTTAAATATTAATTTTTATTTAATATATGGATCACCTGTGTATTGATAATATATTAATTAATAGTTCATTTTTGTAATTTGGGTTTGGGCAGAGGAATGTAAGGTGTATTGTCCTTAGTAAATTTATAATCCAACTATTTGTTGGAGATTTTTTTATTAAATATTTATTAACTTTGGTATGGCTTGATAATGAAAATTATTTTTAACGAAATGCAAATTCAAACGATTAAAAAACATGTCGCTGAATCTGTTCGTGCTCATCACGAGGAAGATTGTGAATTTTGCGGTTATCGTATTTGTATAGATATCGCTCCAGTTTATGGAGCGACTGCTTCACTTGTGATTGGCAATAGTGTGATTGATTTAGGCTTAGTCGGCATAGAATAAAGTTGGATGATGACCTGAATCCGCACTGTCTTTATGGTGACCTACAGTTCTTTAATAATTCAGGTGGCACGATAGAGAATAGTAAAAAGTCAACAAAATAAGATAGTGAAAAACTGAAATAAATATTATATATATTAGTTTATTTAAATTACATAAGCCGAGCGTTAATTCATCAATTAATACAACGAATAATATTTTTCTATATATAAATATAAGCGCAATTAAATAGTGAGCACATGTACTTCTGTATTGTGGTGTGGGCAGCGTACTGTGTATTATCATAAATAATTTGAAATTTAATCGATATTATTTTTCGAATGGTGGGGTACATAGTCCTAGCGCCACAGAGTGGTCGACTTCACATTGGTACCATGATTGACTGCTGCTGGGAAAAGGGCATATTTTGGCGAACGGAAGCCTTCTACGGAGCAAAGTAAATTTCCTTGAATCTCGGCAAAAAGAGGATGGCCGCCGACAGCCGTGACCGATGACCCAAGTGATCAGATGGTGTAACCACTCCTTGCCCACGACCGGATCATGTTGCCCGTGCCGGAAGTGACCGCTGTCGAGCAAATCGTAGCTGCCAAAGCGAAAAACCTTCAATCGCCGGCGAATGTCTGCTGCCACGAAATTAGGGCTGCTTATGACCGGTCTGGACAAGAAAAATTACTGTGCAGTTTGAGCCTTCAATATTGAAAACCAGCTTCTGGTGGATGACCGCTTTCGATGCGCGCACTTGACATCCGATGGCATCGCGTGAAAGTTCATCGCCAGCCTGCACTTGCGCGCCGACCTCACCTGCTACCGCAACGATAGCAACGGGCTGCCTGTAAATTCAGTTCGGCAGCGGAAACAGTTTTAGAGATCATCGATTTGCCCGCCCAATTGCGGGTTTTGGCAACCGCTCAAGCAAATCGCCAGCACCATGGAGGGACAGACCCGCGCAGACCTGTCACCTATGACCCATGTGGTGCCGGCCGAGATCCGCTCGCTGGTGGCCGCCCTCAACGATTTCATGCGCCGCCTGGAAGTGCACCGTTCCATGATGCGCAGCGTCATTGGCGATGCCGCGCACCACCTGGACCGCTTGCAGGTGGTGACGCGCAAGCTCGCAGACCTGGTCAAGCAGCGGATCAAGTCCCTGCTGCACGTGGAAATTCGCGGCATACCGGGCGCATGGGAACTCCGGGCGGAGGACGACGGGCCCGGACCCGCATCGCAAGGCTTTCACCAGGCAGGTTTGGGTGTCGTTGCCGGCGTCGGTGCGGCGGTTGGTGGCCCAGGCTCGTTCGGCAGAAGGGCACCACTTAAAAGCAGTACGGCAGCGGCTGCCAAGGCCAGCGCCAACAACAAGGCCCATGCCGGTGCGCGCGGCGCGTCTTCCAGTTCCTGCGCGGTGTGCACTTCCTTGTATCCGGTCACCATGGGTGTAAGCAGGTCGTCCTTTTTTACCCAGCGGTAAAAAACGATGGCCGCCACGTGCAGGCCCAGCAGCAGGTACAGCGCACTGGCGAAGCGCTGGTGCCAACTGGTGAGCCACAGGGACAGGGCCTCGCTCACCCGGGCAGCCCAGGGGCCGCTGAAGGCAACTTCGTCGTTGCCAAACACGCCGGTGCCCACTTGAAGCAACAACAGCGATAGCAGCGTCAACACAGAGAGCGCGCCCAAGGGGTTGTGGCCTGCGCCCCGCCACTGGCCGCGCACATATGCGCGCAGGCTGCCGGGCCTGGGCAGGAAGCTGGCGAAGCGCGCGTGGCGGTTGCCTGCAAAGCCCCACACCAGACGAAAGACCAGCAAGCCGCCAATCGCCAAACCGGCCTTGCCATGCAACTCCATCCAACTGCCGCCGGTCAGGCCGGTGGCCAGGGCTGTGGTGACTGCGGCCACCAGCAGCCAGTGGAACACCCGTGTCGGCGCGTCCCACAGTGCGATACGCCGTGTGGCGGCGGCTGGCTGCTTCATCAGTCCTTGGACTTGTAGTCGTCGTGGCAGGCCTTGCAGGTGCGGCCCAGTTTGCCGAACTGCTCTTTCACACGGGCCTGGTCGCTGGTGGCGGCCAGATGCGCCAATTCGGTCGCTTCCTTGGCAAAGGCCGTGGCGTATTCGCCCACCTTGCTGTCTGCGGCAAACAGCGCCGGCTTGACGCTGGTTTCATGCCAGCCCTTGCCGGTTTCCGTGCCGGCTGCGAAGAGCGGGCCCAGGCCACCGTTGGCGATGGCCGCAATGCTGTTGGCCGCCTTGACAACTTCTTCCTTGTTGTAGGTGCCCTCCACATTGGACTTGATGCGCCCGCTGTTCCAGCCGATGACCTGGAACACCGACTGGCGCCACTTGATGATCTGCTCAGGCTTGGGGGCTTGCTGGGCTTGGGCGGCCAGGCTCAGGGCGGTGATGGCAAGCGCGGCCAGGATGGTGCGTTTGAAATGCTGGTTCATGTCAGGTCAGGTTGGTTTAAAAAATCAAATGGTGCGGCCTCTCGGCTGCCCCCCACTGGCGCACTATGCCATTTTTTGCTCTCTTTTGCTGATGCCGTCTGCCCGCACGCTGCGGGGCCCGACGGGGGGCGTGCGGCCGCGCAAGGGTGCGCTACTGGGGTGAAGCGCGACATAGTGGAAAATGCCTCTTCCGATTGTTTCCAGCGACGCCACTTCGAATGTTTACCTTTTTGCTTGAAAACTTTGACTACGCCCCGCGCCGTGTAATGGCGCTGCTGGCTTTGGTCTGCGCCAGCATGCTGGCCTTTGGCTTGTACCTGCAGCATGTGGTGGGGCTGGAGCCTTGCCCCATGTGCATCGTGCAGCGCTATGCGGACATGTTCGTTTTGTTCTTCGCGATCCTGGCGGCTGCCACCGCCAAGCGCGCGCTGCTGTTGGGGTCCAGCTTTTTGTTGCTGCTCTCTGCCGACTTTGGTGCCTTTGTGGCTGCGCGCCAGAGCTTTTTGCAGTGGTACCCGCCCGAGGTGGTGTCCTGTGGGCGCGACTTTTACGGAATGATCGAGAACTTCCCGCTGCAGCGCGCCTTGCCCATGATCTTCAAGGGCAGTGGCGACTGTTCCAAGGTGGACTGGACCTTTCTGGGCGGCTCGATTGCCAACTGGTCCTTCGTCTGGTTTTGCTTTGCGGCCGTGGTGGCGCTGACGCTGCTGGTACGTCAGGCCCGCCGTTAATCAGAGCTTTTTCACCAGCACCTGGCTTTTGCGGTCCCAGTTGTACTTGCGTTTGCGGGCTTCGGGCAGCCATTCCGGGTCCATCTGCACAAAGCCGCGCTTGATGAACCAGTGCATGGTGCGGGTGGTCAGTACAAAAATACTGTCCAATCCGGACGCCTTGGCGCGTTGCTCCACCCGTTTCAACACCCGCTCGCCATCGCCCTGGCCCTGCACATCGGGCGATACGGTGAGTGCGGCCATCTCCGCCGTTTTTCTTTCCGGGTAGGGGTAGAGCGCCGCACAGGCGAAGATCACGCCGTCATGTTCGATGATGGTGTAGTTGCCAACATCCCGTTCGATTTCCGTGCGGCTGCGCTTGACCAGGGTTCCGTCTTTTTCAAACGGTTCGATCAGCTGCAAAATGCCGCCCACATCGTCTGCAGAGGCTTCGCGCAGTTCTTCCAGCTTTTCGTCCACGACCATCGTGCCAATCCCGTCGTGCACATAGACCTCGAGCAGGATGGCGCCGTCCACCGAATAGGGGATGATGTGGCTGCGCTCTACACCGTTCTTGCACGCCTTGACGCAGTGCTGCAGGTAAAAGGCCACGTCGCTGGGCTGGTTGGCCGCAGGCAGGTCTTTGAGCAGGCGCTCGGCTGCAGCCAGGGGCAGTTCGGTGTCAATGGGGTTGTCTTCCCCCACAGGTTCCAGCGGGTTTATGCGGATGCCGGGCACCTCGGTCAAAAAGATCAGTTTGTCGGCCTGCAGCGCCATGGCGACTGAGGTAGCGACTTCTTCCATGGCCAGATTGAAGGCGTCGCCCGTGGGTGAAAAACCAAAGGGCGAGAGCAGCACCATGGCGCCCATGTCCAGCGTCTTGATGATGCCGGCGGTATCCACCTTGCGCACCACACCGCTGTGCTGAAAGTCCACCCCATCCACGATACCCACAGGCCGCGCGGTAATGAAGTTGCCGGAGATGACCCGCACGGTGGAGTCCGCCATGGGGGTGTTGGGCAGGCCCTGGCTGAAGGCGGCTTCAATCTCGTAGCGCAACTGGCCAGCGGCCTCCTGGGCGCAGTCCAGTGCCACCTCATCGGTGACGCGGATGCCGTGGGAATACTTGGGTGCATGGCCCTTTGCCTGGAGCTGCTCAGCAACCTGGGGCCTGAAGCCGTGCACCAGCACGATCTTCACGCCCATGCTCTGGATCATGGCCAGGTCCTGCGCCAGGCTTTGCAGCTTGCCGGCAGCAATGGCTTCCCCGGCAATGCCCACCACAAAGGTCTGGTTGCGGAACTTGTGGATATACGGCGCCACGGAGCGGAACCAGGGAACAAAAGTGAAATTGAAAACGGAGGTCATGGGGTCCCGATGGGCTGATACGGCTTGGAAAAGGCAGACTGCAAATGTAGCGGATGCGCTCTCGCGTGGCGCTGATGCACAGCGCGCGTTAATCCGGGTTTCGGCATTGGCCCACGCTGGCGTCGCCGCGCTGCCAACAAGGGCTGGCGGTGCTTGCATCGGGTGTGGGAATGCCGTCCATGCTGATGCGGGCCACACGGGTGTCAAAGGCGCGCACACCGCTGGCGTCCAGCTGCAGGCGCAGCACCCAGCCCACGCGCTGGTTGTCGTTGTCGGTCTCCTTCATCACAAAGTTGCCCACGCTGTAAATGATGGGGCGGCCCCGGTAATGCGCTATGTCCTGCGTCACATGCGGGTGCCCGCCGATGACGGCGTCGGCCCCGGCGTCGACCATAAGGCGCGCCAACTGCTGCTGGCGGGCGTTGGCCACCGGCTCGTTTTCCCAACCCCAGTGCATGACGGGGATCACCAGATGGGCATGGTGCACGCTGCGCGCGGCGCGGATATCGGCTACCACCTGTTCGTCCTCGCTCCAGGCGCTGCCCGGCGCGTCGGCATCGGCCTCAAAGCTGCGCGGCATGAATTCGTTGTAGCCCAAGAGCGCGATGCGCAGGCCTTTGCGTTCGATGAGGAGCGGTGTGTGCGCCTCCTTGAGGGTGTGGCCGCCGCCAAAGTAGCCCAGACCGGCGTTTTTCAGCAGGCCCAGCATCTCGGCAAAGGCCTCACGTCCGTAGTCGCCCGAGTGGTTGTTGGCCAGCGCCAGGGCATCGAAGTGGCGCCTGAGCACGGGCAGGGTGCGCGGGTGGGCGCGGAAGGTGTAGTTCTTCTCGCCGGCCGAGCCGGTGGTGGCGACCACGCATTCCAGATTGCCCAGTCGAATGTCGGCGTTGCTGAACAGATCGCCAAAGCCGGCGAATGGGTCCTGTCCCTTTTCAATCAGGGCGCCGGCCGTGTCGTCGAGCACGATGTCGCCGGCGAAGACCAGGGTGACAGGGGGCTGGTGGGTTAGCGCCTGAGCCTGTGCCTGCACCGGCGCGGCGAGGAGCAGTGCGATTGCCAGCAGCCGTGCAAGTGCCCGGTCGCATACCAGCGTAAGTCGCCTTGCCTGTGCAAATGCCAGTGCCCCGTGAAACAGTGCGCGCGTCATGGCGTGGACTCCCGGAGCGCGCAGTCGTATTGCAGCTCGCGCTCCACCGGCCCGGCGAAGACAAACTGCTTGCCGGTGAATGAGCGGCCCTTCACAAAGGGCGGCAGGTAGGTGGCCTGCTGCACCAGCACCGGCTGGCTGCGCTTATCCAGATAGGCATACAGCTTGATGTAGTCCACCTCGTTCGCCTTGCCCACCATCACCGCCTTGAACCAGAAGCGCCCGCCCACGTCCACCGACTGCACGCTGTACGGATCGGCCACTGGTGCCGCCTCCAGAGTCTGCGTGCTGCCGGCATAGGTCATTTCGCAATGCAGCAGGGGCGCGGCGTGAAGCGCCGGTGTGCACAGCAGCGTGGCCAGGAGGGCGAGCCACGGGGGGTGACGGCTGAACTGGCGTGTGCAGGGATCCATCAAGCAGAACCCGTAGTCGAGGGTAGAGAGGTTGGTGAAGGGCATAGGCGGGTAGGGCGTGTAAGTTGGTGGGCGAACAGCATTAGGTTTCCGATGGCTGGAGCAATACCAACTGCTTGGCTGGCAGCAGGCGCACGAAGTTCCGGTCGAATGTGGCCAGTGTTTCTTGCCGCTGCAGCACGCTCGCAGCAATCCATGCGTCTGGCACATCGTTGTCGCTTAAACCCATTTCCAGGCACAACCTCTTCATCGCGGGCCATTCGTCTTGCGTTGCCAACATGGCCACGCCGGGGCGTTGCAGCAGCGCATCCAGGAATGCAATGGCGTGGGCCATGGGGGTGGGTTCGGCAAACACTTTTCGGTGTGTGACCAACCGCAAGTAGCTGGCGACTACCGTGCCGAAAAGCCCGAGCGGCACACCGCTGCGCGCGCCCTCGAGGCTGGCGAGTAGCCAAGTGCTGGCTGCCTCATGGTGTGGATGGTCTGCCCGTGATGCGGCGACCAGAACGTTGACATCGGGCGTCACACGCCATCCTTGCCGCCGGAGTCCAGATCGTCCGCGGCCATCAACATGGATTTGTTGCTGCTGGGGTCTATGCCCTGCTGTAGGCCGGTGCGGCCCTTGAATACCGGGAGTTCCGGCAGGGCTGAGTCGCTGGTGCTGTCCACTTTGGCGTATTGCGCTAAAAACTCGCGCACCTTGGCACTTACAGAAGTGCCTTCTTCGATGGCGCGGATACGCGCCTTGCGGACGATGGCATCGTCCAGTGAGATGGTCAGATTGGTCATTTTTTTCTCCACGAAATGACGTGAACCAGTGTAGCACGTGAAGGCGTGTCATGGGATAATCACCGGGTGAACGCACCCCTTTCCCCATCCCCCGCTTGCCCCTTGCACATCGATTTCCCCGAGTCCCTGCCCGTATCGGGCAAGCGCGACGAGATCATGGAGGCGATGCGCCAGCACCAGGTCATCATCGTCTGCGGCGAGACCGGCTCCGGCAAGACCACGCAGCTGCCCAAGATCGCCCTGGCCATGGGCCGCGGCAAGCTGAACTACCCGCTGACCCTGCCCGACGGCCGCCCCGCGCCGCGCGGCAAGATGATCGGCCACACCCAGCCGCGCCGCATTGCCGCGAGTTCCGTGGCCAAGCGCATTGCCGAAGAGCTCAAAACCCCGCTGGGTGATGTGGTGGGCTTCAAGGTGCGCTTCCAGGATCGCCTGAGCAAAGACGCCTCCGTCAAGCTGATGACCGACGGCATCTTGCTGGCCGAGACGCAGACCGACCCGCTGCTCACCGCTTACGACACCATCATCATTGACGAGGCGCATGAGCGCAGCCTGAACATCGACTTCCTTCTGGGCTATCTGCGCCAGTTGCTGCCGCGTCGGCCGGACCTGAAGATTGTGGTGACCTCGGCGACGATTGATGCGGACCGCTTTGCCCGGCATTTCGCCTCCAAGAACGGACCAGCGCCCGTCATCATGGTGTCCGGTCGCATGTTCCCGGTGGAGCAGCGCTACCGGCCGTTTGAAGAGTCGCGTGAATACGACCTGAACTCGGCGATTGCCGATGGCGTGGACGAGCTTTGGCGCGATGCCCACAACGCGGGCGACATCCTGGTGTTCCTGCCCGGCGAGCGCGAGATCCGTGAGGCGGCCGACCACCTGCGCCGCCACCTCAGCCACCAGCCGCTGATGCGCAATGCCGAGGTGCTGCCGCTGTTTGCCCGCCTGTCGCCCGCCGAGCAGGACCGCATTTTTGACGGCCACACCGGGCGGCGCATTGTACTGGCCACCAATGTGGCGGAAACGTCGCTCACGGTGCCGGGCATCCGCTATGTGATCGATGCCGGCACGGCGCGCGTCAAGCGTTACAGCTTCAGAAGCAAGGTGGAGCAACTGCTGGTGGAGCCGATCAGCCAGGCGGCCGCCAACCAGCGCGCCGGACGCTGCGGGCGCGTGGCCAACGGCATCTGCATCCGCCTGTACGACGAGAAGGAATTTGCCGGGCGCGAGCGCTTTACCGACCCGGAAATTTTGCGCAGCTCGCTGGCCGGGGTGATTCTGCGCATGAAGTCGCTGCACCTGGGTGTGGTGGAAGACTTTCCGTTCATCGACATGCCCTCGGGCCGCGCCATTGCCGACGGCTACCAGTTGCTCAACGAGCTGGGCGCAGTGGACGACGCCAACGAGATCACGGCACTCGGCCAGGAGCTGTCGCGCCTGCCGCTGGACCCGCGCGTGGGCCGCATGATTCTGGAGGCGCGCTCTCGAGGTGCGCTGGACGAGGTGCTGGTGATTGCCTCGGCACTCAGCGTGCAGGACGTGCGCGACCGGCCCATGGACGCGCAGCAACAGGCCGACCAGCAGCACGCCAAGTTTGACGACGAGAAAAGCGAGTTCAGCGGCTACCTGAAGCTGTGGAAGTGGATTCACGATGCGCGCGGCGAGCGCCACACCACCGCGACCACCGGCGTGCTCGGTCAGCACAAAGTGACGAATCGCCAGTACGAACAGTTGCTGCGCCAGAACTTCATCAACATGCGGCGCGTGCGGGAGTGGAAAGACATCCACACCCAGCTGCACACCGTGGTGGCGGAACACAAATGGCGGCTCAACACCGCGCCGGCGTCCTACGAGCAGCTGCACCTGAGCATGCTGTCCGGCCTGCTGGGCAATGTGGGCTGCAAGCTGGAAACGGACGGCGCATCCGGTGAATACCTGGGCGCGCGCAGCATCAAGTTCTATCCGCATCCAGGTGCCCACCTCGTCAAAAAGCCGGGGCGCTGGATTGTGGCGGCTGAGTTGGTGGAGACCACGCGATTATTCGGGCGCGGCATTGCGGCCATCGAGCCGCAGTGGCTGGAGCAGGTGGGCGGCCATTTGCTCAAGAAACAGTTGCTGGACCCGCATTGGGAAAAGAAGGCCGCCGAGGTGGTGGCGCTGGAGCGCGCCACGCTTTATGGCATCGTGGTTTACAGCGGGCGCAAGGTGAACTACGGCCGCGTCGATCTGGTCGGTGCGCGCGAGATCTTTATCCGCGAAGCGCTGGTCAACAACCAGTGGGAGACGCCGCTGTCCTTTCTGGCCGCCAACCAGAAGCTGATCAAGCAGGTGGAAGACCTGGAACACAAGGCCCGCCGCCAGGATGTGCTGGTGGACGACGAGCTGATCTACGCCTTTTACGACCAGCAGCTGCCGGCCGATGTGTGCAGCGGCTACAGCTTTGAGAACTGGTACCGCGAGGAATCCAAGAAGCCGCAATACAACCCGCAGCAGGCGGCGAACGGCCGGCGCGAGAGCGCGCCCTTGCGCCTGACGCGCGAGGAGCTGATGCGCCATGAGGCGGCCGGCATCACCACGGCGTCATTCCCCAAGACGATTCGCTTAGGCGGCGTGGACTGCGCTGCCACCTACCTGCACGAACCCGGCGACGCGCACGACGGCCTGACCGTCACCGTGCCGCTGTTCGTGCTGAACCAGGTGAACGAGGAGCGCTGCGAATGGCTGGTGCCCGGCATGTTGCGCGAGAAGATTCAGGCACTCATCAAAACCCTGCACCAGCGCCCGCGCTCGCGCTTGGTGCCGCTGCCCGATACCGCGGCCAAGTTTGCCGAGGTGCTGAACGAGGCCGAGCGCTTTGGCAGCGGCGGCCTGACCGATGCCGTGCTGAAGCTGGTGCGCGATGCCACGGCGGTGGACGTGGTGAAAGCCGACATCAAGGTCGACATGCTGACGCCGCACTTCTTCATGAACTTCCGCGTGGTCGATGAGCATGGCCGCGTGCTGGGGTTTGGTCGTAACCTGGGTGCGCTGAAGGCCGAATGGGGCAAGCAGGCGCGCGGCGCGTTTCAGGCGCTGGCCAATCTGAAGTTGGAGCAGGGTGCGAAGGCGGCTGAGGCTGCCGCGCCGATGGCTGCTGCCGCAGCGCCGACTGCGACCGCACAACAAGGCAAAAGCCCGACTCCCAACAAGCTTGCAGCTGCAGCCGTGGCCACCGAAAAACGGCACACCGCCTGGACCTTCGGCGAGCTGCCCGAGCTGCTGGAAATCCGCAAGGGCGGCCAGACCCTGATCGGCTTCCCGGCGCTGATTGACGGCGGTGACGCCGTCACCATCGAAGTCTTTGACGAGCCCGAAACCGCGCACGCCAAACACCGCGCCGGCCTGCGCCGCCTGTTCGCGCTGCAGATCAAGGACGCACTCAAGTACCTGGAAAAGAACATCCCCGACCTGCAAAAAATGGCCGTGACCTTCATGCAGGTGGGCAAGACCGAGGGCAAGGACAGCGCCACCTCCGGCGGCACCATCGAAGAACTGCGCGAGCAGATCGTCGCCCTGGCGCTGGACCGCGCCTTCCTGATCGAGCCCCTGCCCACCGACGAGTTTGCCTTCAAAAAACGGGTGGAGGAGGGCCGTGGCCGCCTGACCCTGATCTCCAGCGAGGTGGCCCGCATGGCTGGCGTCATCCTGCTGGAATACGCCACCGCTGCACGCAAGATCAAGGACAGCAAGAACACGGGCGAGGCTGCCATCGATGCCGCCCAGCAGTTGCAACGCCTGATGCCCAAACGCTTTCTGCACGCAGCCCCCTGGGACCGCTTGCAACACCTGGCGCGCTACCTCAAGGCCATCACCCTGCGCCTGGACAAGTACCGCGCCGACCCCGCCCGCGATGCCACCCGTCTGGCCGAGTTGCGCCCGCTGGAGCAGCGCTACTGGCGCCTGGTGGCCGAGCGCAAGGGCGTGGTCGACGAGCGCATGCTGGAATTCCGCTGGCTGCTGGAAGAGTTGCGCGTGAGCTTCTTCGCGCAGGAGCTGCGCACGCCGCAGCCGGTCAGCGTGAAGCGGCTGGACAAGGCGTGGGCGCAGTTGGGCTGATCAGAGCTTCTGCAACCGCTCCAGCGCCGCCAGCAGCGTCGCGTCCTGCTTGGCAAAGCAGAAGCGCACCACGCGCTGGTCGAAACCGTTGCCGTAAAAGGCCGACAGCGGAATGGCGGCCACGCCGATCTCGCGGGTGAGCCATTGGCAGAAGTCGGCCTCGCCCAGATCACTCACCTCGGAGATGTCCACGCACTGGAAGTAGCTGCCTTCGGTGTGCAGCAATTTGAAACGGGTCTGGGCCAGGCCTTCGCGAAACAGATCGCGTTTACGCTGGTAGAAGGCCGGCAGGTCCAGGTAGGGCGCGGGGTCGGCCATGTAAGCGGCCAGCGCGTGCTGCACGGGGGTGTTGACCGTGAACACATTGAACTGGTGCACCTTGCGGAACTCGGCCGTCAGGCTGGGCGGCGCTGCTACATAGCCCACCTTCCAGCCCGTCACATGGTAGGTCTTGCCGAAGCTGCTGACGATAAAGGCGCGTGCCGCCAGACCCGCAAAGCGCGCCGCGCTCTGGTGCTGCCGGCCGTCAAACACCATGTGCTCATAAACCTCGTCGGAGATCAGCAGTACGTTGGTGGGGGCCAGCAAGTCCTGCAGGGCCAGCATGTCGGCCTCGGACCAGATGGTGGCGCTGGGGTTGTGGGGGCTGTTGACAATGATGGCGCGGGTGCGCGGTGTCATGGCAGCGGCAATCTTTGTGAAGTCGGGCCTGAACGTGCCGGGTGTCAGCGGCACACGCACGGCCACACCGCCAGCCAGTTCGATATTGGGCACATAGCTGTCGTAGCAGGGCTCCAACACGATGACTTCATCGCCGGGATGCACGATGGCCAGGATGGCGGTGAGGATGGCCTGGGTGGCGCCGGCGGTGATGGTGATTTCGGTGTTCGCGTCGTAGCGGTGCTGGTGCAGGCTTTCAATCTTGGCGGCAATTGCCTGACGCAGCACCGGCACGCCGACCATGGGCGGGTACTGGTTGTGGCCCGCCTGCATGGCCGCGGTTACGGCATTGACCAGGGCCGGGTCGCAGGCAAAGTCCGGAAAGCCCTGGCCCAAGTTGACGGCCTTGTGCTCGGCTGCCAGGGCCGACATCACGGTGAAGATGGTGGTGCCGACCTGGGGCAGGCGGCTGGTGAGTGCGGGGGTAAAGGCGGCTGTAGGGCTCATGGGTGTCACAGTTCGTAGTCGTTGACGTGGCCGGTCATGGCCTTGATGATCAGGTCGCGGCTCAGGCGGTTGCTGAGCAGCTCGGCAAAGGTGTAGACAAAGTTGCGCAGGTAGGCGCTGCGCTTGAAGGCCACACGGGTGATGTTGTGGCCAAACAGTTGGGCAGCAGGGCGGGCCACCAGGCCGCCCTTGCCGCCGTTGTTGGCGCAATCTTCCAGCACATCCTGCACCGCCATTTCGGCGGCAATGCCCACGCCCAGGCCCAAGCGCACATAGGTTTTGATCACATCCGAGTCGATGGCTTCGAGTGCAATGCGCGGCTCCAGATGGGCATGGGCAAATGCCATGTCGATCTTGGTGCGGCCGGTGAACGAGGGATGGTAGGTGATCAGCGGCTCTTTGGCCACGTCCTGCAGCGTGATGCTCTCTTTTTTGACCAGAGGGTGGTCGGCGGGCAACACCAGCATGTGTTGCCACTCGTAGCAGGGCAGGGTGACCAGCTCGGCGTAGTCGGCCAGCGACTCCGTGGCAATGCCGATTTCTGCCACATCGTCGATCAGCATACGGGCCACCTGAGCCGGTGCGCCCTGGTGCAGGCTGATGTTGACCTTGGGGTAGGCCGCACGCAGGGCCGCCACACGCTCCGGCAACACGTAGCGGGCCTGGGTGTGCGTGGTGGCGATGGACAGGGTGCCGCTGTCCTGGTTGCTGTACTGCTCGCCGATGCGTTTGAGGTTGCCCACCTCGCCCATGATGAGCTCTATGCTTTTGAGCACATGCTGCCCCGGCTCGGTAATGCGTTTGAGGCGCTTGCCGTGGCGGGCAAAAATCTCAATGCCAAGCTCTTCTTCCAGCTCGATGATGGCCTTGGAGACACCCGGTTGCGAGGTGTGCAAGGCCTTGGCGGCTTCGGTCAGGTTGAGGTTGCGCCGTGCAGCTTCCTGCACAAAGCGGAATTGGTGGAGGTTCATAGAATCTTTGCTAAACGCTCATACACAAAAGGAATGATCTCTGCTTTTATTATCCGCGCTTGGAAGCCGGTGCATTCGGTGCTTCCCACCAGCCTGTACTTGAAAAATGTGCGATTCGCAGACATAGCCCACAGTGAATGTAAGAATGTGCGCCTGCAGTCTCGCTGTTATGAAGTTTTAAATTGGAAATCCCATGTCTTTTTTAACGATTTGTTCGATCAAGAGTTGCTTGGCCCCATTTTTCAATTCGACAGCCCGTAGTCGGCAGGTCCCTGCGCAGGCTGTCCTGCTTTCGCGCGCGTGGGTGGGCCTGCTGTGTGCCGGGCTGGCAGCCTCCGCTGTGTGGGCAGCCGACGGGGATGAGTCTGCCAACAGCAAAGCGCCCATCGTGGTGCGGCTCAAGCAGTTCAAGGTCGTCAAAGACACCAAAGGCGAGCCCAAGCTGATTGATGCGAGTCTGGTTCTGCCCGGTGATGTGATCGAGTACCAAGCGACCTATAGCAACCGTGGCGTGACGTCCTTGGCGGTCACAGCCACATTGCCTGTGCCTGAAAACGTGGAGTACCTAAAGGACAGCGCCAAGTCCTCAAACAATCTCCCGCATGCCGTCGCACTGAAGGACAGCCAGTTTGCGCAGGAGCCGCTGGTCCGCAAGGTCACAGCCGCTGCCGGTGCTGTGATCACCCAGCAAGTGCCCTATGCCCAGTACCGTTTTGTGCGTTGGGACTTGGGCAAGCTCCTGCCGGGGCAGTCCACCGAAGTCAGTATCCGTGCCCAGGTGGCGCAAACCCTGGAGGGTGAAGTCGTCACCGGGAAATAGCCCGGCATACCCGTCAAAGTGGGTTTATTCGGCCGCAATACGGGCCAGCAACTCGACCAGGCGCACATCCTCACCCACAGCGGGCTTGAGCTCAAACACCACCTGCGGATGCTGTGCGCGCAGCTCTTCTACCAGCACCGGCAAGTCTTCCCGCGCATGGCGACCTACGCCCAGAAACATGGGGACCACCACGATGCGGGTGGTTCGGGCCTCCACCAGTTCCAGGCAGACGGTGGCCAGGTCGGGCTGGCTGAGCTCCAGGTAGGCGCAGCGCACGCTCAGATCCGGGTCGCCCACAGCCATGTGGGCTGCCACTGCCTCCATGGGTTTGTGCCAGAGGGGATCACGCGAACCATGGGCAAAAAGCACCACGGCGCGTTGGGGTTCAAAGGAGGTCATCGTCGCAGTACCAACCAGGTAAATGCCGTGAGTGACAGCATGGAGTAAATCAATCCGGGCAAGGCCGCAGTAAACCACGGCTGCCAGCCCTGCAGGGTGCCCAGGTCACTGAGCACATTGTTCAAAAGCACGAAGCTGATGCCGGCCATCACGCCACCAAACACATAGCTGGCGATGCTGCCGGAGCGGAAGTGAAAGTAAGCGAAGGGCAGGGCCAGCACCACCATGACCAGACAGCTCAGGGGGTAAAACACTTTTTTCCAGAACTGGATCTCGTATTTTTGTGCCGACTGGTTGTTGGAACGCAGGTGCTGCATGTACTGGAACAGGTCGATCGTTCCCATGCGCTCGGGACGCAGAACGGCAGCGGACACCATTTCGGCGGTCACGCTGGTGGGCCAGCGAAAAGCAGGGGAAAAAATGCGCTCGACATGCCCGGCCTTGGCGTCGCTGGCGGCGAACTCGGTGCGGTCTACCGTGGCCAGCAGCCAGTCCTCGTGCTCGCCAAAGCGGCCCGTTTGCCCCAGGGTCATGGAAACCATGTGGCCCTGGTTGTCGAACTCAAAAATGCGCACATCCTTCATGGTGCCATCGCTGGCCAGCGCGCCCACATTCACGGCGTAACTGCCATAAGCTTGCTTTTCTTTCAGCCACGCACCCGTCTTGCCCACCGTCACCTGGCCCTGGAAGCGCGCCTTGAGCAGTTGCGCGGTCTTGTCGGCCAGTGGTGCCACATAGTCGCCCACCGCAAAGGTGAAGAACACAAACACCAAGCCCAGGCTCAGCAGGATCCGCAGGGCGCGCCAGGGCCCCAGCCCGCTGGTGCGCAGGATGGTGAACTCTGAACTTTGGGCCAGCCGGGCCATCACAAAAATGGTGCCAATCAGCACAGTGATCGGCATCAGCTCGTAAATGTGGCTGGGCAACATCAGGGCGATGTAGATCAAAGCCTGGGGAATGCGGTAGCCGATGGCACCGATGTGGTTGACCGACTGCAACTCTTCGACAAAGTCAAAAAAGAAAAACAGCGCGGCAAAGCCCAGGGTCACCAGGGCAACGGCAACGATCACCTCACGGAACAGCAAGCGCCGTACGGTCTTCATGCGGCGCGCTCCCCGGACATGGCGGCCTGAGCCGGGCGTGACCGCCAGCGCAGGCCCCAGTTGTTGTGGCGCTTGAACAGCCAGAGCAGGCCCATGACCAGGGCGCCGCCATGCAGCACCAGCAGAAACGGGCCGAACTGCACCTGGCCCGACTCGACCCAGCTCTTGCCCAGCACCAGAAAATTAAAATACACCACGAAAATCAGAAAGGCGAAGCCCAGGTTGGTGCTGCGGCCGACGCGCGGATTGGTGCCCGCAGCAGCCAAGCCAATCACGACAAAATTGAAAGCAGCCAAGGCCAGGCCCAGGCGCCAGGACAACTCGGCCAGGTTTTTGCGCGTGGGTGCCTGCAGCAACTCCGCCGTGGTCAGCGCGCTGGACGGCACATAGCTGCGCGCGGAGACGTCATCTGCCCCCACGCGTGCGCCATAGCTCTCGAAACCGCTCACCGTGAGCTCAGGCCTGCCGGCGTTCCTCTCCAGGCGCTGGCCGTACTGCAGCACCAGGAACTTGTCGCTGCCGATGATTTCAATGCGGCCACTGCGCGCCGAGGTGATGGTTTCTTTGCCTTGCTCATTGGTGGCAATAAAGACGTTGTTGCCGGTTTGCTTGTTGGCAGAATTTTTCTCAATGAAAAACACCCGGTCGCCATTGGCAGACTCCTGGAACTGGCCCGGCTCAATGCGGGCAATATCGCCGCGCTTTTCGTAACGGTCGCGCAGGTCTTCGATGCGGCCAAAGGCCCAGGGCAGCACCAGAAAGGCGAGCACCACAATCACCACCAGAATCGGCCACGCAAACCGGAACAGCGGTGTCAGCAACGATGTCAGGCCGCGCCCACTGCCAAACCAGATCACCATCTCGCTGTCTTTGTACATGCGGGTGAGCACGCTCAGGATGCCGAGGAACAGGCTCATGGACAAAATGGTGGGCATGTCGGAGAGCACGGTGTAGCCCATGATGATCATCACATCCGTCGGGTTGAACGTGCCGCGCGAAGCCTCGCCCACCGTGCGAATCAGCGTCATGGTCATGACCACAGTGGCCAGCACCACCAGCGTGGCACCAAAACTGCGTGCCAGTTCTTTGCGAATAGAGGAATGGAATAACATGGAGAACAGGAAAGAGGACCCATTATGAACTTTGAACTTAAGCCCCTGAGTCTGGTCGAAGCGGCCAGTGAAAAATGTGACGTGCTGCTGCTGCTGGTGGCAGACGCCTACAAGCCCGCCAAGGATGGCTTCTCCGCCTTTGTGGGGCGGGCCATCAAAGAAGGCGACGCACTCACCAAGGCCGGAAAGCTTTTGGCTCTGTACAAACATCCCATGGCCCAGGCCACCCGGGTGCTGCTGGCAGGAGTGGGCGATGGGAGCGCAAAGCAGGTGCGCACCGGCGTGATGGCAGCCTTGGCCGGCGCAAAGTCGGACAAACTCAAGAAACTGGTCGTGGCGTTTGCCAGCCCGGCCACTGCACCCGCGTTGCGTGCTGCGGTGTCCGCCGTGGCCGATGCCAGCTACAGCTTCACCACCACCAAATCCAAACCCGAAGCACGCGTCCTGCAGACCGTGCTGCTGGCAGCCGCGAATGCAGCCGATGTGCAGGCGGAATTTGAACGTGCCGTGGCCATCGTGGCCGGTGTGGAACTGGCCAAAGAATGGGCCAACCGCCCGGCCAACCACGCCACCCCCAGTTTGCTGGCCAAGGCCGCAGAAGGCCTTGCGACCAAGGCCAGCAAGATCAGCTGCGAAGTGCTGGGCCCCAAGGAAGTTGCCAAGCTGGGCATGGGCGCCTTTCTGGCCGTGGCGCAGGGTTCGGAGGAGCCCTTGCGATTCATCGTTCTCCAGTACAACGGTGCGGCCAAGTCGGTAGCGCCCAAGGTGCTGGTGGGCAAAGGCATTACTTTTGACAGCGGCGGTATCTCCATCAAACCAGCGGCCGAGATGGACGAGATGAAGTTCGACATGTCGGGTGCCGCCAGCGTGCTCGGCGTGTTCCGCAGCCTGGCTGCGCTCAAGCCCGCCATCAACGTGGTCGGCCTGATTCCTTCCTGCGAAAACCTGATCAACGGCCGTGCCGTCAAACCGGGCGATGTGGTCACCAGCATGAGCGGGCAGACCATTGAAATCCTCAACACCGATGCCGAAGGCCGTTTGGTGTTGTGCGATGCCCTGACCTATGCCGAACGCTTCAAGCCCGAATCCGTGGTGGACATTGCCACGCTCACAGGCGCCTGCGTGGTCGCGCTGGGCGGTGTGCGCAGCGGTCTGTTTTCGCCCGACGAAGCACTGGCCAAGGCCCTCGGCGCGGCGGGCGATGCAGCGCAGGACCTGTGCTGGCCCATGCCGCTGGATGAGGAGTACGGAGAAGGCCTGAAGACCTCGTTTGCCGATATGGCCAATGTGGCCGGTCGGGCAGGGGGCGCCATATCGGCGGCAAAGTACCTGCAGCGCTTTGCGGGCAAATACCCGTGGGCGCATTTGGACATTGCCGGCACCGCGTGGAAGAGTGGTGCAAGCAAGGGTGCTACCGGTCGGCCAGTAGGCCTGCTGGTGGAATACCTGCTGGCACCCGGCAGCACCGTGCCGGCTGGCAAGTAAAACGTGACGGAAGTCGCTTTTCATTTCGGCGCGCCGGACCGGTTGGCCTACACCTGCCGCCTGTTGCGCAAGGCCACCGCCACCGGTGCCCGCTTGCAGGTGCGTGCATCTGCCGACACCCGCGTGGCGCTGGATGCCGCCTTGTGGAACCTGGGCCCCACCGACTTCATCAGCCACTGCGATGCCACCGCGCCCGACAGCGTGCGTTCCCGCTCCGCAGTGCTGCTGCTCGACCCCGATGTGTCCGTTCAGCCGGAATTCCCGATTCTGGTGAACCTGGCCGACGACGTGCCGGACGGGTTCGAGCAGTTTCAGCGCGTGATCGAAATCGTCAGCACCGATGCGCAGGACAGAAACCTGGCGCGCCTGCGCTGGAAGCACTACACCGAGTGGGGCTACACCATTACCCGGCACGATTTGAAGAGCCGGGCGGAGGGCTGATGTCAGCGAGCCCGCCGCCACGCAAGTTGCCCACGCTGACCGAGGTGGTCGATCCGCAGGTCTGGAATGCGTTGGTGAGTGGCGCCTTGCCTGCTGCACCCCTGGATTCTGTGCACCGCGCAGACACGCGGGTTGAAGCAACGATCCCAGACCGGGACGCGCTGGCCCGGCAAGTCATCGCGCGCGTCAAACCGCAGTTGGAGGCGCAATTGCGCAGCGCCGCCCTGGAGCTTTTCGAAGCCCGCTACAGCGCCTTGCTGCCCTCCTTGCATAGGCAAATCGAAGTGGCCGTGCGCGAGGCCGTAGAGCGTGCCATGCCAGCCCATGGCCACCGCGAAGATTGATTCGCACTAATTGAAGTGCCGGGGCAAAAGTACGCAGTCCTTGATGCTAGAATACGAGGCTCTGGAGCGGTGGATGAGTGGTTTAAGTCACACGCCTGGAAAGCGTGCGTGGGGTTAAACCCACCGCGGGTTCGAATCCCGCCTGCTCCGCCAGTGATAGTCAACGTAGGCCCAACCAAGCCCACGTTAAAGCAAAAAAGATGTGCAGAATCAAGGACTTAGCGCCTTGTTCTGCACAATCTTCCCAAACATTCCCCAACTTTTCCGTCTATTGCGCAAGATTTGCGTCGGGTATTTAATCGGGTATCGCCCACAACCTCGATACCCGATACCCGAAATGGCAACTAATAAGCTCACGGATACCCGATGCAAGAACGAGAAGGCCGGCCCTAAGCCAAGGAAAATTTCTGACGGCAATGGCATGTATCTCTACATTTCCACCGCAGGCGCAAAGATTTGGCGCATGGCCTATTCAGACGGTGGGAAGGAGCAAGTCAAGGTGCTTGGCCCATACCCTCTATTGAGTCTGGCCGAAGCGCGCACGATGCGGGATGAGTTCAAGCTGAAGCTGGTCAAAGGCGAATCCATCAAGCCGTCGCAGACACTCAAGACCATGAGCTTCAAGGATGCCTATACGAAATACTGGAATGACCGTCGCCAGGAGCTTGTCGGGAAGACCTGCACCAATGCGCTGCGGGGCATCGAAATGTACCTTTCGCCCCTGGACAACAAGCAGATGCGTGACATCACAAGAACCGAACTTCTGGATTGCCTGCTGGTGCTGAACAGCGAAAAGAAGTTTTCCTACGCCAGAAAGGTGCGCGGGTGGGTCAGTCAGGTGTTTCGCTGGGCGCAGGCACAGGAGTATTGCGAGTCTGATCCGGCCGATGCCATCAACCCACGGTACGCCTTTGGGCGCAAGCCGGTAGAGCATTTTGCGTCCCTGAAAATGTCAGAGATTCCAGCGTTTCTTGACCGACTGGCGTTTGAGCCGGTGCTTCAATCGGTTCTGGCCTGTCGGGTTCTGGCCTATACATGGCTGCGTACAAAGGAGTTGCGCAACATGCTTTGGACTCACATAGAAGGTGATGTGATTCGCTTTCCCCCATCCGTGATGAAGCTCAAGAGGGAGCATTTGGTGCCTATCAGCCCACAAGTGGCGGCGCTGCTGGAAGAGTTAAAAATCCGCAGCAGGGGCAGTCCTTACGTCTTCCCAAATGACCGTGACCAGAAGCGGCCCATGAGTGAAAATTCAATCCTGTATCTGATTGGCCGCATTGGGTATGCTGGAAAAATGACCGGCCACGGCTGGAGGCACATCGCATCAACTTGGGCAAATGAGCAAATCAACCCAGATGAAACCAAAAAGTTCCATGAAGACTGGGTTGAAATGCAACTAGCCCACACTGACGAAGACAAGGTTCGTTCAACCTATAACTCAGCGGAATATCTGTCCCAGCGCCGCAGAATGCTCACGGCATGGGCAGAGCACCTAGACAAGATTGATCCCAGCAGATTGAAGAGTGGAGAGCCGCCACAGGATAGTCTTGCGACTTAGTGCGACATCTGGGGTGGGCAGCTTGCCTACCTTCAGCCACTTGCGCAGCGTTTCTTGGCTTACATCCAACATGCTGCACAGGTCGGCCCTGGACACAAGGCGCTCTTTTGTTTTGGTATCGCTCATTTTTGTTCCCAGTGAATGCAGCCAAACTTTGGCCCAACATTAACGCCGCACGAGTAGTCTTCATAGTCCCATGCAGCCGCACCATCTTCAACGGCATCCTGGCCGGCCCATCCAGTAAGCAAAGTGCATTTTCCGTCGAAGTTCCGGTCTTGCTTGCCTGGGCCTTGGTAGCGTTTGCATTGGATACAGGTCCGGCCGGCCAGAGGCACCATTTTGTTGACATCACCAAAATGGTCCATCGTCTTGTTGGCCTCAACAAGACGAGCTTGCACGGGCTGGGCCTGAATGGCAGCTTCGATGGCACGGGCAAACTCAAAGTGGTCCGGCTGACTGCCATCATCAGCATGAGATTGATCCCATACATGCTCGATCTGCTCATCCGTCAGCGGCTGGCGGGTCTGGGGCGCGGCGTAGAGTGCGTTCCTCATATCTTCGATACGGCGCTTGTCTATCCAATCCCCATTCGACCAGTATCGGATTGCTGAGACACTGGCACAGTCGCCTATATCTCCATGCAATACTTTGTCGTTGCAATATGCGATCGGCTCCTGCACTGGCTCGGCCTTTGACTGGCGGGTCTGGGGTGCGGCGTAGAGCTTGGCACCGACTGGAGGGATTTTTTTGTAAAAGTGCGTTGTGACGCGCATGGCGTTAAAAGGCCTTCCCATGTCCTCGCAAACAATCTCGCCAATCGGCTCCTGCACTAGCTCGGCCTTTGCCATGTAACCCGTAAGCTCCAGATGCCACTGAATCAGGCTGTGTAGCTTGGCCTTTGCCGACTCATAGCTGTCGCTCAGATTCGCCACGCCGATGTGCGCGCCTACCATTTCCTCGTCCACCGCACGCAGCCATCCGTATTGCACTAGCTCGGTCTTTGGCTGCACCGATGCAACAAATGCAGCCAATTCATCCGATTCTTCTTCCGTCAGACGATGCCAGCACTTGAGCGACTTCGCCAGCAGTCCGCGTGCGTTCCATTCATCGGGTGGCTGCGGCTTCTCGTAAAGCGGAATTGCGCCTTGGTCAGTCTCCGCGCAATCAGTCCACCCGAGCGACACTGCACGAAAGTACCCGAAAGGCTGCGCTGGCTCGTCCTTTGCTACTTCAAGTGCCGCACATAGCTTGTCGATGGTACCTGCTGCATCAAGCACGATGCGGCGATCTAGGCTACGGTGACGCAGCCGTTGGGCTGCTGCTCTAGCGTGTTCAATTTGTTCGTTTGTCATGGCTTCACCACCTTCTTTTCAAGGTATCCCCGCAGTGCCGCGCGATAGGCGTCATGGGTCATTTCGGGGTCAGTCAACAATTCATAAATTGCGCCGTCGCTGGGGCCTCCACAAACGCCGGTTGTGACTTCATTGCATTCGATGCGAGTTGCGAGATTGCGCAGGGCATTGGCAATCTCTGCGGCTGTGTCGGCTCCGAGCGCCAAATTGAGGCGGTAGGCGCGGGCTGGTGCTGGGGTGCTTTGGGTCATGCTTTTACCGCCTTCGGCGCTGCCACTGCATAGCTATGTTTGCGCAGCAGCTTTTCAGCATCGCGCAGGCTGGCTGCAAGGTCGGTGTCCCATGCGTGGTTGTAGCTGTACTTGTTGTCCACAAAAATCACGCGCCCGAGCTTGATGTTGTGCTTCAGCAGCAGCCAAACAAGGTGACTTGTGAAGCTGGGCAAGTCCACGTCCATGGCGATTTCAAACGCGGTCATTGGCCGGTCACTGGATTTGAGCAGCTCGCGGATAGTGCCGGTGCGTGACTTTGGCTTTTCCTGTGCCTCGGGTGTGGCCCAGCCCTGGCGGTTGGAGCGCACCAGTTCGGTTGCGAGTGCTGCAAAGGGGTTCACGATTGCCGCCCCTCGGCTTTTGCAATTGCCTCATTTGCCGCATCCCATGCCATTGTTTGTGCATGAAAGTTGGTGCTGTTGCCAACGCCTGTTTCCATAAATTGGCGCAACGCAGCCAGTAGATCGGGCGCAGCGGCAATCAGTGATGCGTTTGCAATGGATTCTGCATCATCGCCAGCGCCGACTATTCCTGTAATCGCCATAACCTCAATACCTTTGCGATTGCAGGTAACTGCGTAGTTCAAACGCCCAGGGAAATCTATGGGTTCAAGCTGCTCTACCTGCCACGGTCCTGGTGTGTGTGCCGCCATCATTGCATCCCCCTTGCCCTGATGATTTCAGCCGCCTCAGTGCCGTTGTCAGCAAAGTGCACGTCTTTTGCGCAGGCCTCGCGCTCCTGGCGCACGGCATGTTCGATGGCCGCACGCACCTTGCGCATGGCATGGACGGTGTAGGCGCCGGGTCCGCGCCATCCCATGTAGCTTGCAATCTCGGCATTGGTTATGCCGTTGACGTCTTCGCGGTTACTCGGCATGGCTTGCCTCCATCATTTCGTGTTCATGCTGCTGGGCCTGATCCGGCGTTGCCAGTTCAAAGCGCGGGTGGTGTTTTCCGTCAGGCGAGAGAACCTCCAGGCGGTGAAGTTTGAAAAAGCCCCCAAGGGTCCAGTTGCAGGGCTTGCCATCAGGTTCTTTGCGCGGTTGTTCTGCGCCTGTGAAGCGCCCAACGCAGGAAAACCCAAGGTACTTCTCGACGGCATCAAAGTCGGCGCCCGCATCGGCTGCAATCAGGTCGCGTGCCGACTGCGCGGTCTTGCACATCGGGCAAATAACGGCAATGTCCAAGTGGCTACCAACGCATTGCGCAAGGCAGGCGGCTTTGAATTCTTCAACAGTCATTGTTTTCATGCTTTTGTCTTTTGGGTATTGGTGGGGCGACTACAGGGGAAACGCATTCGCAAACATGTGGTCGGAGTGCTGACGACGTGCAAATAGAGCGCCGGTCTGCGCAAAGCGACTGCCGTGTGTCGCCCCGTAAATCATTGGGCCAATACGGTGCGGGCACCGTTGGATTGCATTGCAGAAACTGCGCCTATACCTTCCAGGGTTTCCAGCAGGCGAGCGGCGCGGTTGTAGCCAATCTTCAGGTGACGTTGCACCAGACTGATGGACGCCTTGTTGTGTTCGACAACGATGGTCTTGGCGGCATCAATCAGCGGGTCCGGGCCGTCGCCAAGTTGGGCCTGCACTGCACCTGTGTTGTCTTCCACGGTAGCTGTCAATGCGTCTTCGCGCAGCATGCTATCCAGCTTTGCCGCAGGGCGAACCTTTGGTAATGACGCATCTACGACTTCCCTATCCACCTGCACAACTCCACCCAGGGCATCAATCAAGTCCGGTATGAGGTTCTGCATTTCTCCGGTGAAGATGGCGACATCGGCGTCAAAGGTGTCTTCGTAGGCGGTTGTGGCTTTCGCCACCACATCAAGGATGTCGAGTTTTTTCAACGTCATGGCGTCGGTCACGACAAACGAAACCCGGTGTTTCCAAGTCATCGCAAGCCGTGTAGGCACCTTGCCCATGGTGATGTGCTGCACCACTTCGTCGGTGTCAAGAGAGTGGTGGCCATAGCGCACCACAGCCTTGCTTTCGTCGTAGGCCTTCAACTCGCACTCGCGGTCCACCGTGAAGCCCTGCGGGGCCACTTTGGTGGCAAGCCAATGGGACATAGCCGCAGCCGGTGTTGTTTGGGTATTGATGTAGGCAAGGGATAGGCCTTCAATCGACCCAATCAGGGCCTCAGTCACCAGATCGGCCTTGCCCTGGCTGCTGGCGTCAATAGCCATTCGGTCAGCCTGCGGGTCAACCCAGACCCAGATAGCGGCACGCGTGGGGAATGCAGTGGGCAGCAGGGCGAGTAGGGCGTTTTCCTTGATGTCCTTGCGCTCCTTTTTTCCTGGCTTGCGACCCGTGGCGTCTTCAATCCTGGCGACTTCGGCCAGTACGGCGCGGTCCAGCACGTCACCGGGAACCTTTTTGGACTCCACCATCAGCCTGAGAATCCACTGACCGCCCACCGACTCCAGCAGGGCGCCGTGCTCCTGGCCGCGTGGTGGCACCCAGCCCACGGACTGCGCCTGTGTGGGGCCGCACGGCCTGAAGATGGACGCATGTAGGCCATCTTCGATTTCAGCGGCGTCCTGCAGCAATCCGGTAACGCGATAGAGAATTGTGTTTTTGAACATCTTGTTATCCTGAAAAGTGTTTGCTATGGATGCGCTCCAAAACCGTGATCTGCTTTTCGGTCAGGCTAGTGGTGTTGTCGCCGTCATCTGTCTGCTCGGCAATACTGTTGACGAAATCGGTTTCCCAATCGTTCAGGTCGTGGGTGCCGGCCAAGCCGGATACGCGTTTGACCATGCTGTTCAGTGAGGCCATGGCTTTAGGCTGCTTGAATCTGCGCCTCAACTGCCGCAACTTCGACCCCGGCAATGTGGGCAAGCATGGCAATCAGGGCAACGCCGCCCGCGTGTTCGCGGATGTAGGCCACACCCAGGTCCAGCACCTTGTTTGCGCGTGGCGTCTTGTTCTGCAGGGTCTTTTCAGTGACCCGCGTCTTGCCGCTGGCCTTGGCTGTTTCCAGAGTGGTGGTCAGCACCTCGGTGGCTTTCTCGCCGTGCTTTTTGATTGCGACCGTCGCGTTGCTGGCGCTGACTTCACCGGCCTCGACCATGGTGCGGATTTTCTTGGGGGCACCAATCAGTGTCAGCAAGTCGTTGATGTAGACCGCCGAAAAGCTCAGGCGCTTGGCAATCGTGGAGACTTCCATGCCGTAGTCCACCAGTTTCTTAACCACTGCGGCCTTTTCAATGGGCGTCAGGGGCTTTCCGCTGTTGTGGACAACCAAACCCACCAACAAATCCTCGGCTTGCGTTCCTGCGGGCTTGGTGACTACCGGCAGCGGTCCAATGTCGGTACCGCGTGCGATGGCCCGCTTTGCGGCCTCTAGGCGTGTATGTCCGTCAATCAGGCAAAGGATGCTCTGACCGTCCCTGCGTGCCACGAAACAGGTCAGCGGCTCACTATTCCAGAAGCCGTTTTCGATAATCGAACTGGTGATCCACTCGACGTGTGCCTCATAGGCTTCGTCATGGGTGCGGACGTTGAAATCGTCCATTACGACAATTTCACCGGCAGGAACTTTCCACAGGTCGGAGCTTCCGGCGCCTGCGTCTTTCATTGCGGCCTTTGTGTTGCCGCTGGTCAGGTTTTCAAGCATTGGTGTGTCTCTGTTGTTGGTGGGGTACTTCGCTACGTTCCAAGTCTTGCTACACCCGGCCAAAGGTGGCAGTCGCACGGACATCCGCTTTCCCCCGTAACTGCTTAGGCCTCGGCGGTTTCGCCGTGGTACTTTGTGAAGGGCAAATCCTTGATGTGCTGACCAAAGAAAACGCCGATGGACTCAGCCGACTTGAATGCCTCGTAGGTTTCGGATTCGACCGGCGCGTAGTGGTAGATGGCACCCACGCCACGTGTGAAGGTGACAGCCAGTGTCTTGGTGGCGGCGTCGTAGCCGATGGCCTTCACTTGGCTGGATTCCACTGAGTCCAGGGTGATCTGGGGACGTGGTTCGGTGCTGAAATCTTGGGTGGGTTTGAAGTTTTTGGACATGATTCGGTCTTTGAGTAGTTGATGGGGTAGTTAGGCGGCGCGAACGGACATGGTTTGCTTTTGGGCCACGCGCACACCGGGCAGGTTGGCGTTGATGCCCAGTCCGCGCACATATGCACGCAGTCGCACGGTGTCAACATTCACCAGGCCGATCAGGTCCGGGTGTTCGGCAATGTGCTTGACCAATGAAATCAGGCTGGTGACTTCAAAATCCACGGTGCCCCTGACGCTTGCGCCCTTGGCTGTAGCCGGTGCGGTGGTGGCAACGGCGGCGCTGACAACCGATGATTCCATGCGCAGTGCTGCGGAATGCTCGGCTGCGCGTGTCTGCGCCTCGGTGTCGCGCTCCTTTGCCTGCTGGGCATCCAATTGGGCTTGCAGGCGTGACGCAGCGGCTGCGCGTTCGGCTTCGGCGGCTGCGGCTGCATTGCCAGCGGCGGCTGCGGCTGCGGCCTCTTGCGCCAGTCGGTCCTGTTCAGCTTTGGCGGCTGCTGCAACTTTGGCCGCAGCATCCGCAATGCGTTGGCGTTCGGCGGCGGCGGCAAGTTCCACCTGACGTGCGGCCTCGGCAATGCGCTGGCGTTCCATTTCTGCGGCCAGCTCGGCAATGCGGCGCTCCTCTGCTGCCTTGCGTTCCTTTTCGCTGTAATAGGTGAGCATGGAGGCCTTGATTGCCACCTCTGCAGCTTTGAGGTTTTCCATGGGGCTGCGAAACAGGTCATTGATGGCTTTCAGGGCCTTATTCATCGGACCTGTGATACCAGTACGGGTATCTTCCAGCTTGTTAATGCGGGCCTTAACGGATTGCAGTTCTTCCGTTGCAAGCGCGTAGTCGTCGTCGTTCTGAATGACGAACGACTTAGCCATGCGTAGGGCCGAATCGGCGCTGCGGTTCATGGTTGCCAAGTCCGGCAGGTTCAGGGCCTTTACCTCGGTCATCAAGGCCGGTGCATCGTTGACTTCGGGGTTTTCGAGTACGGCGGTCATAGTGCGTGGCGCTCCTTAAAACGCTGAACAGTCAGCAGGGATAGAAAAACAGAAAAATCGGATGGGTCGCTGAATTCGTGCAGCTTGTATTTGCCATCTGGAAACAGTTGCAAGGCACCGCGCCGTGCAGCTTGTGTGCGGCCACCAGCCTTGAACATTTCGGTGTAGGCGGCGGTCTGCAGGCCGACAATGGGACTCATTGAGACGGTGCTTTTCAGGTCCACATCCCAAACGTGACCACCGAAGGCATAGCTGCGGTCGATGGTCCCGGCGTAGCGGTGCATGGGGTGGTGCAGGCGCTGCTCGTTCGCCAGGATCACGGGCCGCTTTTCTGCCTTGAACCTTTTGTAGCCATCCAGGTAGCCAGCCAGTGGCGTCAGGGCCGCACGTCCAGCCTCGGAGTCTTCGTCAAGGTCATCGTTGTCCAGCAACTCGCAGGCACGGTGAATGGCGGTACCCAATGCAGCTTTCGCGTTCAACACCGACAGCGGTATGCCATTGAAGTCGTACAAGTCTTTGAGAACTTGCGTCACGCTGGGCACGCGCACGCCGTCAAGCGTGTAGGCGTGCTGGGCTGCGTCGAATTGCAGGACGGCCATGGTCTTAGGCGCCCAATGCCAGCAGTTCGGACTTCACGGTGTCGAACTGCTCCAGAGTCAGGGCCTCAAGCGTTGCCGATCCGATGCGTGCCAGCATGGCTGCGACGGCGGTTTCGGGGAGTTCAAGAGCCTTGATTTTGGTTTGCAGGTACTTGACCTGATTGGCGGTGATGACCACGCCAGCGGGCAGTTCACCGGTTGCCTTGTCGGCCTTGGTTGCTGCGGTGGGCTGTGGTGCCGGGTCTGCCTTGGGTTCTGGCTTGGCTTCGGTCTGCTTGGTTTCCACGTCTTGCACGCTGTCAGCAGCCTTTGCGGCGGCTGCAGTTTCGGACTTGGATACCGGCGAAGCCGGGGCAACTGGGGCCACTGGTGCCGCTGGCATGGCATAGCTGCCATCGGCTTGCGGTTCAACATCAATGATGTCGCGCACTTCGTCAGTTGAAGGCAATCCCATCAGCAACTCAGGTGCATAGATGCGGCCAAAGAATGCAGCCGAACGGTACTGCAGCATCAAGTCCGACATGGTTTGCCACTTGCTGCCATTCTTGCCGTACCAGCCTTCATTTACGGCCATTTCCATGGTGACCATGGTGGACTCCAGCAGCGGCACGCCGGACGCCTTGCAGCAGCGGTAAATGGAGCCGTGCAGCTTGATGTCGTCAGCCGTGAACTTTGGCAGTGCAACCGACTTTTCCACGGTCCATGCAATGCATGTGTCGTTGCGCACCTTGGTCTTGGTGGTGACGGCCTTTTTTTGCTTGTTGTCCCACTCATAGGTGGTGTATGTGGCGTCAATTTCCTGCCCGTGGGTTACTTCAAAGCGCAGGGGTGCATAGCGACCGCAGGAATTGATGGAGGCAATGATGTACTGACTGGACCAGCTTGGACGGCCTTCGATGATGTGCAGGTTTTGCATGATCATCAAAGGGTCTGCGTTCATGCGCAGACTCATATTCAGCGCAATGACGCAGTTAGACAGTGCTGCGGGGTTCTGCTCATAGCTGATGTTCTGACCGTAGCCCTTTTGGATCACGGCGCGGTATGCCGTGGGCACCATGGTGGACTCGGTGAACATGCGGGCCGTGCGCTGCATGAATTCAAAAGACTGCAGGCTTCCGAAGCCCATGGATACCAGGGCATTGCTTTCTTGGGTGGTAACTGCGTTCATATCACTCCTGATGTGGTTAAAAGTTACTTGCGGAAAATCTTGAAAAAGTTGTTCGCTGCTTTTTGCAGTGCTTCACGGCGTGTCATTCCGCATTTGCGGTAGTGCCGGTACTCGTAGATAGGTGTCATAGAGTTGCTCGAATGGTTTTTTTTCCTCTGTGCGTGAAGCACTGGACTTCGCCATTACCCAAGTCTTCATAGGCGGCGTTTGGGCCGCACATTGCTTGCGCGGCTTTCGCAAAACGTTCCTGTTGCGCGAGTTCACGAATCGCCTGCCTTGCTGCTGCGCTTTCGCCTCGATGGTCTTCGAGACTGGGGCCAAGTACGCCTGACAACCAGAAAATTGCCACAGTCAAAAACGCTACCAGGGCGGCGTTGGCGGCGCGTACATATGTAAGGGTTATGCGTTCGGCAAAGGCTGATAGGGCGCGAAAGAGTGCGTGACGCAAGGCCTTAACTTCTCCATTTGGAGTGCGTAATGGCGTTTGGATTTCGCGGTTCCACGATGTGCATTTGCGGTGTGCAGCGCATCCGTGGCTGTCATTGCATCCGTGGGTGCTGCATGTTTCGTCACAGCGTTGCATAGCAACCTCCGCGAAACTTGGCGCCTTCAATAAGCGTCAGCTTTGTTGCTTCAAAGCTGAGTGCATAGTGCCCCCCATATGGCACCTGTATTGGTGCATCAAGGCAGCCTTTGCCGGTGATGTAGTCGCCGTATGTCTCACCTTTTGACCCGCCCTTAAACATCGCTTCTGGCAGCATCAGAAAACCCGTCACATACGGCACTGGCAAAAAGATCAGCGGTTTTTTGGCGGCGCTCAAGGCATCACCTCGTCGTCTTCAAACTCGCAATCTTGGCAACCCGGATGGTCTAGGTCGCGGCAGTCTGGATGTGCCATCAGATCGCGCTGGTGCCGACGATTGCAGCGGTCCTGCGCCGACAACTCCGCACGTTCGGCCAAGTCAGCCTCTTCGCAGTAGTTCATTGCTCACTCCGTCACATTGACAAACAGAGCGTTTCCGCTCCACCTATCGCAACGACCAGCGCCAGGAACTTCCTGAATCAAGCCTGCGGTGGTGATTTGCCGCCTGTTGAACCCGCTGCCTACCAATCGCCTATCGGGTCGCTTGATCGCTTTGTGTTGCGATTGGTGGAAGCATAAGCGAAACGCTTTGTTTATGCAAGCGAAATTTGTAGCGCCATGCTTCCGAATTTTTGATTCATTTGAGGAGATTTGTGTTCGGCAAGGTGTTTGGGACTCCGAGACGCGCTCTTGGTGCGAATGCCGCCCGACGCCGGTTTTGTCTGAACATAAAACGAGCTATTAAAAATTTGTACTGGCTCGATTGAGACGTTTCGGGTGTGCACGTATGCTAAAAATGACGTCTACACGTTGATAAATTCGATGTCGATCTACTGCAATTCGTGCAATTTGCTAAATTTAATTAAATTCTTAATAAAAAAAATAGAGTTATTCACTGTCTTGATTGAAAAATGATCAAGGCGACTCACTCTTTTGGGTGATGGCGAATACGTGTGGGGGTATAGAGAATCTCATCACCAAGTAGAAGAAGAAAGTCACCATGCGAGAAATTCATACGAAAAAATGGTCGGTGGGGTGGTGCGTGGAGTGTGGGGTGCTACACGTAACGATGTCGGGAGCGATAGACGACGAAGCATCTGCAGCCTTGTCAAAAGACCTGTGCTGTAGCTGCCCGACGTTTTTGGGCATGCTTATTGACTATCGGGATGCAACCATAAGTGCGTGCAAGATTGACCCATCCATTAATTTGCGACATCCCATTGCGCTGGTGGTGCGTTCAAATGTTGCATTGAAATTTGTGCAAGTCGCTGCCAACGCGATTGCACTGGGACACCCACGTAAAGTGTTTACCGAGACGCAGGCGGCTGTGGCGTGGCTACAGAAGCATTTTCCGCTGAAGGAGCTTCACTTTCGAGGGGTTGCGAGACCTTTGGCCCTAACTGCTGCTCAAGTTGAAGCCTATTCAGCACTCCTACGCAGGCTACATACCCGCGCCTTGCCGCCCGAACATTCCCCAGCTCGATGAATTCCTCGCGCAACCGGGCCATGTAGAAATCTACTTCAAGCAGGAACGCATCACCAGTGGTTGTGGGTGTGGTGGTTCTTTCTGTGTCCTGCTGGATTCCATGATCGCGGTCTAACCAGCCTTCGGCCTTTGAAGCGCCTTTTTCTAGCCGCCTAGCAATGCCGTTGCCCATGTTCCGGGGCTTTCCGGTCTTTACATCAATCGCCTGGTTTCGCACCTGACTCAGGTAGATCGGTGACGCGTTGGCAAGGGCGGCAACTGCATCAAGTGAGCCAAATTCAACAACAAGCTGCTCAAGATTTGCACGCCGAATTTCCGCTACGGTTTTCATCGGTAAATTAAAGCAGAACGGGCGCCAAGCGAAATAAGCATATAGCTATTGCCAAACATAAGCGAATCGCTTATTCTTCGGGCATGCAACTCTCTGTTTACCTTGACCCACGCGGCGCCAAGAGTGCGCTTGCAAGGGCGCTTGACGTTGATCCACAGCTTGTAGGTCAGTGGGCCAGCGGCATTCGTCCTGTTCCAGCGGAGCGGTGCATCGAAGTTGAAAAAGCCACGGGCGGGCGAGTGCGGTGCGAAGACATGCGGCCTGACGTTGATTGGGCTTTCTTGCGAAAGGTCGATGCGAGACGCAAAGCGGCGCAGACCAGCCCTTTGGAGGCATCCGATGCGTGAGCTGATGGCATTCATGGACCCGGCCCAAATCAAAAGAATGTTGGCTGCAATGCCGCAGCCCGATTCAGGGACAGGAATGTCTCTTCCATTACCGCCAGCAGTGCAGGCGCCCCTTCCATCCCCATCCCTGCCGACTCTTCAATCAGCACCAGATGCTGCGCCATGCGTGACGCAATTTGACGGCGTTGTTCGGGGGGGAGTGTCGCCAGGATGCAGGCCAGCGCAGTGCGCAGCGAGTACAGGGCGTGAGTGACTTCTGTGTCCATCTGAAACCTCTTTATCTAGTTGAACGGAAAAACAATGCCTGAACTGTCGCCCCAGATCGAAAAAAGGTCACGCAAGAATTTGACCGCTGCCTTGGGCGCCTTGGCAGATGTCGGACAGAACCGCGTAGCTGACTTGATGGGTTTGCACGAAAGCACGGTCAGTGCCTTCAAGGGCGACAAGTTGCAGCAGGCCTGCATTTTTCTTGCCGCATGTGGCCTGAAGTTGGTGCCGGAAACTGCCTTGATGGTGGACCCCACGTACATCCAGAGCCTAAAAAACCTTGCCGGTGTTGGCTTGGCTGCACCCATTCCACACGGCTCTGACGACTGATCAATCCCCCAACGGAGACAGACCTATGCAAGTCGAAATGTTCGCCGCCAAAAGATCACCGACCAAATCTTGCGAAGACTTTGAAACGCGGGCGTTTGAGTTCCTGAGCAAGTTCTCGCGTAGCTATGTGGGTACCGCATTCAGCCCTGAGTTTGCCGTTGTAGCGGCCATGGAGCAGGGCATTGTGCCGATTGATGGGCGCCGTTGGGGGGCCGTGTTCCTTGCGGTGCAGGAGGCCGGGTACATCCAGCCTTCGACCGAGCTTTTCTCGCGCAAGAGTTCAAACGGATCGCGTCGGCCTGGGTGGATTGGGGTCTGATGGTGGCAAATAGGCCAGAAAAGACCGATGCGTGGATGCCTTTGTGGATCGGCGCATACCTTGCTGACACGACGCACCTATCGCGTGATCAGCACGGCGGCTATCTGCTGCTTCTGATGGCGTATTGGCGCAACAAAGGCCCATTGATTGACCAAGGCGACCGCCTTGCAAACATCGTCAAGGCAACGCCATCCGAGTGGCGAAAGCTGCGCCCCATTCTTTCCGAATTCTTTGATGTTGCCGATGGCATGTGGTCGCATGGCCGCGCCAATGACGAATTGGCAAAGGCGACTCAAAACAAAATCACGGCCACAAGCAAAGCAAAGGCTGGTGCTGAAGCACGCTGGAATAAGTCCTCCAAAAATGCCTCAAGAAATGCCCTGAGCGATGCTCCAAGCATGCCTAAAGCAGTGCCTGAAGGTATGCCACAAGCATTGCCACAAGGAATGCAAGAGCAATGCCCTACACCCACACCTACACCTTTGGGTATTGGTATTCCTGCTCTTGTAGCTAAAGAAGTAGATGGTTTGAACACACACAACGCAGGTGTGTGTAAAACGCCGGAAGGGGATTTTCTCGGACAGACAACAGAACCCGAGCCAATCGGAACTGTGGCAGCACGCTTTTGCAAGGCCATGAAGGCGCTTGGCATTGGCGACGTGAACCCCGGACATGCAGACCTTCGGATGCTGGTTGAGGTCGGCGCAACGCAGGACGAATTTGAAGGTGCAGCACGCGATGCCGTGGCAAAGGGGCATGGGTTTGCCTATGCCATTGGCATAGCGAAAAAGCGCCGTGCTGATGTTGCTGCAACTCGTCTGACCTTACATCAGGGCGCATTGCCAGCGACTGCTGCAGCGCCCCATCCCCATGAATCCTTTGCCGAGCGTGATGCCCGCAATCAGCGCCGCCAGTGGGAGCAGTTGACCGGGCGCATTCACCCTGAAAACCAAAAGCAAAACCAGCCCATGCAGGTTGGCGAATACATCGACACAGAAGCGAAAAATATTGGAGCACAGGCATGTCTGACGAACGCAAACTAACCCCCGTAGAGCGCATTTTTGCGCGCCTCACAACGACCTACTTAGCCGACTGGACGCGCAAGATTGGGCAAACCCCCATCGCAGACATGATGACCCTGTGGGAGCATGAATTGTCCGGATTTCTGCAGAACCGCGAATCCATGATGGCAATCGGGTGGGCACTGGAAAACCTGCCCGAGAGAGTACCCAACGTCATCGAGTTCAAGAACCTCTGCCGTCAAGCGCCATCCACTCAGATGCCAAAGCTGGAGGTGCCGAAGTTCGACCCCGAGATAGCCAGGATGGCAATCGAGAGTCTGCGGCAATCGCAGCCAAAAGCAGCACCATGACCTTGCCCCTGGAATCCGTATCCCATAACCGAGATCATGAGTTGGCTTGCTTGGGCTGATTGGCAAGCCAGTTCTGCTCGAACTGCACCGGGCTGACATAGGCCAGCGTCGAATGCAGTCGAGTCCGGTTATACCAAAGCAGCCAG
>CANCER010000035.1 GCA_947375135.1 Comamonadaceae bacterium
CCGTAGTTGGCCGTGTGTCCGCCAAAGGGGCGCTGGTAAATCGTGCCGTCGGGGTTGCGGTCAAAGGGCATGCCCATGTGCTCGAGGTCGTAGACCACCTTGGGGGCTTCGCGGCACATGAATTCGATCGCGTCCTGGTCGCCCAGCCAATCCGAACCTTTGACGGTGTCGTAGAAATGGTAGTGCCAGTTGTCTTCGTTCATATTGCCCAGCGACGCACCAATACCGCCTTGGGCAGCTACCGTGTGCGAGCGGGTGGGGAATACTTTGGACAGGACGGCTACGTTCAAGCCGGCGCGTGCCAGTTGCAGGGAGGCGCGCATGCCAGAGCCGCCGGCTCCGACGATGACGACGTCAAATTTACGCTTGGATACAGGATAGGACATGGGTGGGGTATCTCAAATGAAGGCGCTTAAACGCGCCACAAAACCTGAACAGCCCAGCCGGCGCATGCGACCAGCCAGACGATGGAGAAAACTTGCAGAGACAAGCGGATGCCCACGGGCTTGATGTAGTCCATCCAAATGTCGCGCATACCGATCCACACGTGGTAGAGCAGGGCCACGATGATCGCGAAAGTCAGCGCTTTCATGCACTGGCCCGAAAAGATCCCTGCCCATTGCTCGTAGCCAATAGGGCCTTTGGAGAAAATCAACTGGGCCAGAACGACCAGGGTAAAAATTGCCATCAACGCAGCGGTGACACGCTGAGCCAGCCAATCGCGCAAGCCGTAGTGGGCGCCCACTACGATGCGTTTGGAGCCGTAATTAACTGCCATGGTGGTTTTCTTTCGGTAGGTAAAAGACTAAAAAACGGGAATGCAACCGGGGTGGTCGGCTTAGTACAGGCCGAACAGCTTGGCGCCGAGCACCACGGTGAGCCCCACACTCAAAGAGAGCGTGAACACGGCGGACGACTTGCCAAATTCTTTGCTCACCGCATGGCGCGCGTCCATCCACAGGTGGCGCAGACCGGCAATGAAGTGGTGCAAAAAGGCCCAAATCAGGGCCAGAGCCACCAACTTGACGAACCAGCCCGGTATCGCACCGACGCCCACATTGAAAACGGCCGTGAAGCGCGCGAATGAAATTTCCGAGGAAATCGAGGTGTCAAACATCCAAATGATGAAAGGCATCAGCAAAAACATCAGCGCGCCACTGACGCGGTGCAAGATCGACACGATACCGGCCGCCGGGAGGCGGTAAGTGGGCAAGTCGGTCAGGGCATTGATATTGCGAAATTCAGGCCGCTTGGGGCGAGTGCTGGTGGAAGGCGCAGACATGGCGGGGGCTTTCTTTGGAGGTAACCGGTGAGTAACTCAGGCTGGGTTCAACGCAAATTCTATTGCACTGCACCAATCTGACGGACGCCTTGCATCGGGTGCGTGCGTAAAGTAGGGCTATCAGTGCAGCTCATTGCGGTAATGGTGTTTGTCGGTGCGGTACAGGCACTGGCGCATTTCCATAGGGGCGTCGTTGTAGGTAAACGAAATACGGTCGACCCGCAGCAGGGGGGTGTTGGCGGCCACAGCCAGCAGTTCCATCTGCGTGGCGTCGGGCAAAACGGCGCGAAGTTTTTCTTCGGCACGCACCATACGAACCCCAAATTCGCTCTCAAACAAGGCGTACATCGGGCCACTGTCATTGCGCAGCCGCTCTGCGGTGAGGCCTTTGAAAGGCGCGCCGGGCAACCAAATATCTTCCAAAATCGTCGGCTCGCCGCCAAAAGAGAGGACCCGGCGCACCTGCAACACCGGGTCACCTGCACGCAGACCCAGGGCGCGGGCCACGTCGGACGAGGCGCGCGCACGCTTGCAATCGATGATTTGGCGCTGCGCCGGGCCTTCGCTGGTGGCGTCGCCCTCGTCGGGGAGCAGCTTCAGGAAGCGGTATTGCACCTGGCGTTCGGCGTGCGTGGCCACAAAAGTGCCTTTGCCCTGACGGCGCACCAGCAGGTTGTCAATGGAGAGCTCGTCAATCGCCTTGCGCACCGTGCCCTGGCTGACCTTGAAGCGCGCGGCCAACTCTTGCTCGCTGGGGATCGCGGCGCCCGACTTCCATTCGCCGGCCTCCAGGCTTTGCAGCAGCAGGGCTTTGATCTGCTGGTACAGCGGGCTGAAGGCGGGAGTCGCTAGCGGGGTGGAGGGCGCTGAAATGGCAGGCTCCTGCGTCACGGGCGCGGTCGCAGAGTCGCTTACCGGAGGGTGCATGGCGGCCATAAAAAGGGGTGTTTTGTCAGCGGGAAGTCAGACTCGTTCTTGGCGTAATCATATCTTATATAAGACATAAGACAAGTTGACTTCGGCAAAGAATTAAGGGTAAACTCTTAGCCATTCTGCGCCGCCATGGGCCCTCAGGGTTTGGCGCCGGCAGTCCACGCTTTCACAACACTTCCTGGAGTTTTTCTATGAGCAAGAAGCCCGTCCGCGTTGCCGTTACCGGCGCAGCAGGCCAAATCGGTTACGCCATTTTGTTTCGCATCGCCTCGGGCGAAATGTTGGGCAAAGACCAGCCAGTGGTGCTGAGCTTGCTCGAAGTCCCGGTTGAAAAAGCCCAGCAAGCCTTGCAAGGCGTGATGATGGAGTTGCAAGACTGCGCATTCCCCTTGTTGGTGGGTATGGAAGCGCACAGCGACCCCATGACCGCGTTCAAAGACGTGGACTACGCTTTGCTGATCGGCTCGCGTCCTCGCGGCCCTGGCATGGAGCGCGCTGAATTGCTCGCAGTCAATGCCGAGATCTTCACCGCACAAGGCAAGGCCTTGAACGCCGTGGCCAGCCGCGACGTGCGCGTGCTGGTGGTGGGCAACCCCGCCAACACCAATGCCTACATTGCGATGAAGAGCGCGCCGGATCTGCCACGCAAGAACTTCACCGCCATGCTGCGCCTGGACCACAACCGCGCCTTGAGCCAGCTGAGCTCCAAGACCGGCAAAGCCGTGGCCGATATCGAAAAATTGGCGGTCTGGGGCAACCATTCCCCCACCATGTACGCCGACTACCGCTTCGCCACCATCCACGGCGCCAGTGTCAAAGACATGATTAACGACCACGACTGGAATGCCAACACCTTCCTGCCCACCGTGGGCAAGCGCGGTGCTGCCATCATCGCAGCCCGCGGCGTGTCCTCGGCAGCGTCTGCAGCCAATGCCGCAATCGACCACATGCGCGATTGGGCTCTGGGCACCAACGGCAAGTGGGTCACCATGGGCATTCCTTCGGATGGCCAGTACGGTATCCCGAAGGACGTGATGTTCGGTTTCCCCGTCACCTGCGAAGGCGGCGAATACAAGATCGTTGAAGGTCTGCCTATCGACGCCTTCAGCCAAACTTGCATCGACAAGACCCTGGCTGAGTTGACCGGCGAGCAAGACGGCGTCAAGCACCTGCTGTAACCAGCATGAGTGCCGCGCAGGGACACCCCAAGCAAGCGCGCACGGCGAGTGCGAAGGTGTTTCTGTGAGCGTTTCAGGGGCGGTCAAGCCCCTTCTTCATCCGCGCGAAGTGTTGCTCGGTGCGCAGGGGACAAGCGGTTTTTTGCCGGTCTGCGACCACTACAGTGGCGTGGAAGCGCGGATGAAGAAAAGCCTGCAACTGCAGGCGGATATGGCAGAGGAGTTTGGCGCCTGCGTCTTTGACGTGACGCTGGACTGCGAGGATGGCGCCCCGGCCGGTGCCGAAGAGGAGCAAGCCCACCGCGTGGCGGCCCTTGCCAATGCCGAGTTAGCGGCAGCAGATACCCGTCCAGGCAGCGTTGTGCGCCGGATCGGTGCGCGCCTGCACCCTGTTGACCACGCTTTTTTCTCCTCCGATGTGGATATCGTGCTGGGTCAGGCGGCTGCAGCGCTCGCATACATCATGGTTCCCAAAGTCGAATCCCTGGCCGATGTGAACCTGGCGGTCGCGGCCATCGACGCCGCAGCGGCGGGTCGGCGCTTGTCAGCCATGCCTTTGCACGTGCTGATTGAGTCGCCAGCGGCCGTGCACCAGGTATTTGATATTGCGCGGCACCCCCGGGTGGAGTCGGTCAGCTTTGGCTTGATGGACTTTGTGTCCTCCCACGGTGGTGCCATTCCTTCCTCGGCCATGGGCGTACGCAACGCGGCGGATGCCCATGCGCTGGACCAGTTCCACCACCCTCTGGTTGTACGGGCCAAGCTGGAGATTGCCTCCGCCTGCCATGCCGCCGGCAAGGTGCCCTCCCATTGCGTGGTGACCGAATTCCGTGACGCGCAGGCGCTGGAGCAGGCGGCCCGCACTGCGGCCGGCGCTTTGGGCTACACCCGCATGTGGAGCATTCACCCGGATCAGATCCGTCCCATTCTGAAGGCCTTTTCACCGACCGAAGCCGAAGTGGAACTGGCCTGCACGATCGTGGTGGAGGCCGAGCGCCAGGAGTGGGCCCCCATTTCTGTGCAGGGCAAGTTGCATGACCGTGCCAGCTATCGCTATTTTTGGCAGGTGCTTGAGCGTGCCCACCAGACGGGGTGTACCCTGCCGGATGCAGTGCGTGGTTATTTTTCAAGGGCATTGCATTAGCAAAGGCCAATGTCCATGCAAAAACTTTCCTTGTCCCCGCTTTTTGTGCTGCTTTTTTTCGTGCCGTGTGCCTGGTCAATGGCGGCCGCACAAACGCTGCAACATGCGGCCCGTGTTGCAAAGCCTGCTATCCAGCATGTGGACGCGAGCAAAGCCCAGAACCTGGCGCCGCCCGGTCTGAAGCCGTTGGCAGAACTTTCGTCGGAGCAGTTGGCGATCGCTGACCAGGTGGTGCTGGGCAGGATGCCCTGTGAACTCGCGGTCCGCGTTCATGTCAAGCCTGATGCGCGGGGTGCCGGTCGCTTTATCCTGGAATCAGGTTCGCAAAAGTATTTCATGGCACCGGTGCTTACGCGCACCGGTGCCATTCGACTGGAGGACGAGGCAGCCGGTGTGGTCTGGCTGCAGTTGTCCAACAAGTCCATGCTGATGAGCCAGAAGCTGGGTAAGCGCCTCGCAGACGCTTGCGTCAGTTCCAGCCAGTTGGTCGTTGCCAAACAACTGGAGCGCAATCCGGCACCAAGCTTGCTTGATACGCCGGTGCTGTTGGTCGCAGCCGAGCCCGGTTCTTTGCCGAAGTTTCCCCTTGCAGCGGATAGCGCTGCCAAATAGTTTGTTTAGTTACCAATGAAGGAGTGATCTATGTTGAAGTCTTACCGTGACCATGTGGCCGAACGCGCCGCCCTGGGTATTCCCCCGCTGCCGCTGTCGGCCAAGCAGACGGGTGAGTTGATTGAACTCCTGAAGGCTCCGCCCGCTGGCGAAGAGGCCACACTGGTCGACCTGATTACCCATCGCGTGCCCGCAGGCGTGGATGACGCCGCCAAGGTCAAGGCCAGCTACCTGGCTGCCGTGGCCCATGGCACCGAGAAGTGTGCCTTGATCAGCCGCGAGCGCGCCACCGAACTGCTGGGCACCATGCTGGGCGGTTACAACATCAGCCCCCTGGTCGATCTGCTGGACGATGCTGCCGTTGCTTCCCAGGCTGCTGAAGCGCTGAAGAAGACCCTGCTGATGTTTGACCAGTTCCATGACGTCAAGGAAAAGGCCGACAAGGGCAATGCCTTCGCCAAGGCCGTGCTGCAAAGCTGGGCCGATGCCGAGTGGTTCACCAGCCGCCCCGAAGTGCCCA
The DNA here is from genome assembly GCA_947375135.1 of Comamonadaceae bacterium. Classification (GTDB taxonomy): domain Bacteria; phylum Pseudomonadota; class Gammaproteobacteria; order Burkholderiales; family Burkholderiaceae_C; genus Allorhodoferax. Next base: position 5,670 of record CANCER010000035.1, read on the forward strand.
AGTCGATCACCGTGTCCATCCTCAAGGTCACCGGCGAAACCAATACCGACGATCTGTCGCCCGCACCCGACGCCTGGAGCCGCCCCGACATCCCGTTGCACGCTTTGGCCATGCTGAAGAACAAGCGCGACGGCATCACACCCGAAGAAGACGGCAAGCGCGGACCTGTTCGGTTCATTGAAGACCTGCGTGCCCAAGGCAACCTGGTGGCCTATGTGGGCGATGTGGTTGGCACCGGTTCCAGCCGCAAGTCGGCTACCAACTCCGTGCTGTGGTTCACCGGCGAAGACATTCCCTTTGTGCCCAACAAGCGCTTTGGTGGCGTCTGCCTGGGCACCAAGATTGCCCCGATTTTCTACAACACCATGGAAGATGCGGGCGCTCTGCCGATCGAACTGGATGTCACCCAGATGAACATGGGCGACGTGGTCGAACTGCGTCCCTACGAAGGCAAGGCCTTCAAGGACGGCAAGGAAATCGCTTCCTTCCAGGTCAAGAGCGATGTGCTGTTTGACGAAGTGCGCGCCGGTGGCCGCATTCCGCTGATCATCGGCCGCGGCCTGACCGCCAAGGCACGTGAGTCCCTGGGTCTGGCACCTTCCACCCTGTTCCGCCTGCCGCAAAACCCGGTCGACACCAAGAAGGGTTTCAGCCTGGCTCAGAAGATGGTCGGTCGCGCCTGCGGTCTGCCCGAAGGCCAGGGCGTGCGGCCCGGTACCTACTGCGAACCCAAGATGACCTCGGTTGGCTCGCAAGACACCACCGGCCCTATGACCCGCGACGAGCTGAAAGACCTGGCCTGCCTGGGCTTCAGCGCCGACCTGGTGATGCAATCCTTTTGCCACACGGCCGCGTACCCCAAGCCCGTGGACGTGAAGATGCACCACGAACTGCCTGATTTCATCAGCACCCGCGGCGGCGTGGCCCTGCGTCCCGGTGACGGTGTGATCCACAGCTGGCTGAACCGCCTCCTGTTGCCTGACACCGTGGGCACCGGTGGCGACAGCCACACGCGTTTCCCCATCGGTATCAGCTTCCCCGCCGGCTCCGGTCTGGTGGCCTTTGCTGCCGCTACCGGCGTGATGCCGCTGGACATGCCTGAAAGCGTGCTGGTGCGATTCAAGGGCAAAATGCAAAACGGCATCACCCTGCGCGATCTGGTCAATGCCATTCCCCTGTACGCCATCAAGGCCGGCCTGCTGACCGTGGAGAAGAAGGGCAAGAAAAACATTTTCTCCGGTCGTATCCTGGAAATCGAAGGTCTGCCGGACCTGAAAGTGGAGCAGGCCTTTGAGTTGTCCGACGCCTCTGCCGAGCGGTCGGCTGCCGGTTGCACCGTGCACCTGAACAAGGAGCCGGTCCAAGAGTATGTCAACAGCAACATCACCATGATGAAGTGGATGATTGCCAACGGCTATTCCGACGCACGCACCCTGGCCCGCCGCATTGCAGCCCAGGAAGCCTGGCTGAAGGATCCCCAGTTGCTCAAGGGCGACGCCGATGCCGAATACGCTGCCGTTATCGAAATCGACCTGGCCGACATCCATGAGCCTATCCTGGCTTGCCCGAACGATCCGGACGATGTGAAGACATTGGCCGAAGTGGCCGGCACCAAGATTGACGAAGTGTTTATCGGTTCCTGCATGACCAACATCGGCCACTTCCGTGCCGCTTCCAAGCTGATGGAAGGCAAGCGCGATATCCCGGTCAAGCTGTGGATTGCGCCCCCGACCAAGATGGACGCCAAGCAGCTCAGCGACGAAGGCCACTATGGCATTCTGGGCGGAGCCGGTGCGCGCATGGAAATGCCGGGTTGCAGTTTGTGCATGGGCAACCAGGCGCAGGTGAAAGAGGGTGCCGTGGTGTTCTCCACCTCCACCCGCAACTTTCCCAACCGTCTGGGCAAGAACAGCTTTGTGTACCTGGGCTCGGCCGAACTGGCTGCCATCTGTTCCAAGCTGGGGCGCATCCCGACCAAAGAAGAGTACCTGGCCGACATGACCGTCCTGACTGCTGCCAGTGACAAGGTGTACCAGTACCTGAACTTTGACAAGATCGGTGACTACACAGACGCTGCAGCCACAGTGAAGGACGGCGTCGCCGCATAAGCGCCCCGTTTTTTGGCGAAAGCGAAAGCCCTGTAGCGCCAGCTGCGGGGCTTTTTTCATGCGCATGGGGTGCGGCAACAGGAGTTGCGTAGGCAGGAGACGGTTAAACTTCTTTTTGTCGTATCACCGTCATATTTTTGACGTATTTAATTCACAGGAGTCCGTCATGCTGTTCAGCAAGCTGTTGCCCCGAGAGGGCAATTTTTTTGAAATGTTCAACCAGCATGCCGATCGGATTGTTGAAGCAGCCCATGCCTTTTCCAAGCTGGTTGCCAATTACGGTGACCTGGACCTGCGCGCCAAGTTCAACCAGGAAGTGGACAACGCCGAGCGCGCCGCCGACCGCGTCACGCACGAGTGCAACAAGGCCATCCACATCACTTTCATCACGCCGATAGACCGGGAACAGATCCACTCGCTGATCAACACCATGGACGATGTGGCGGATCTGATTCAAGACTCGGCCGAGACCATGGCCTTGTATGACGTGCGTCACATGACTGAAGAAATCGTCCGATTGACCGATCTCAGCGTGAAGTGCTGCGAGCGTCTGCGCGATGCCGTCAAACTGCTGAGCAATATTGCCGAGCCGGCCACTGCCGATGCTGCGCTCAAGACCTGTGAAGAAATCGACCGCTTGGAGTCCGATGCGGACCGTGTGATGCGCACTGCCATGAGCAAGTTGTTCCGCGAGGAGCCGGATGTGCGTGAGGTCATCAAGCTCAAGGCGATTTATGAGTTGCTGGAAACGATTACCGACAAGTGTGAAGACGTGGCCAATGTGATCGAGGGCATCATCCTCGAAAACTCCTGATTTTCAGACGGAACTCAGGACATGGAACACGTACAAGCGTCTCTTTGGGTCGTGGTGTTGCTGGTGGCCTTGGCTTTTGTTTTTGACTTCATGAATGGATTTCATGACGCAGCAAACTCCATTGCCACTGTCGTATCCACCGGCGTTTTGAAGCCCGGGCAGGCGATCTTGTTCGCCGCCTTCTTCAACTTTGTGGCTATTTTTATCTTTCACCTGAGCGTGGCGGCCACCGTGGGCAAGGGCATTGTGCAGCCCGGTGTGGTGGACACCCATGTGGTGTTTGGCGCCTTGGTGGGTGCTATTTGCTGGAATGTGATTACCTGGTACTACGGCATTCCCAGCAGTTCCTCCCATGCGCTGATCGGTGGCATCGTGGGTGCAGTGATTGCCAAATCCGGCGCCGGTTCACTGATCGGTGCGGGCATCTGGAAGACGGTGGTTTTTATCTTTGTGTCGCCTTTTTTGGGTTTCTTGCTGGGTTCTTTGATGATGGTGGCGGTGGCCTGGGCCTTCAGGCGCATGCGCCCCTCCCGCATTGATAAATGGTTCAGGCGGCTGCAACTGATTTCAGCCGGCGCCTACAGTCTGGGCCATGGCGGCAATGACGCCCAAAAAACCATTGGAATCATCTGGATGATGCTGATCGCCACCGGTTACGTGTCGGCTGCCGATGCCGCACCGCCGGCCTGGACCATCGTGTGCTGCTATATGGCGATTGGTGCAGGCACCATGTTCGGTGGTTGGCGCATCGTCAAAACCATGGGCCAGAAGATCACCAAACTCAAGCCTGTGGGTGGTTTTTGCGCTGAAACCGGCGGTGCCATCACCTTGTTTCTGGCCACTGCGCTGGGTGTGCCGGTGTCAACGACGCACACCATCACTGGTGCGATTGTGGGTGTGGGGTCTACCCAGCGTGCCAGTGCGGTGCGTTGGGGTGTGGCCGGCAATATCGTCTGGGCTTGGGTGCTGACTATTCCCGCCAGCGCCTTCGTGGCGGCTATTGCCTATTGGGTCAGCCTGCAGATTTTTTAGGACCTACCAAGACTGCTGCCACAGGCGTCTCTTCTGCCTGGTATTCAAAGTAACGCTGAAAGCTAAAGGCCAGGCTGGATAGCAGTGCGGTAGCGCCCAGCAGCAACGCGATTACCACACCGCCAATGGTGAGCCAGCTGGATTCGCCAGCGCTGTCGTCTTTGGCGAGCGCCGGATTAAAGCGCGTGTTCCATTTTTCGGTATCCATCAGTCCATACACAATGGCCGTCAGTGCGGCGGCCGCAGCGCTCAGTCCCACCCAGGGAATCAGTAGCCAGCTCATATGGTCGTCCAGCCCGATATCGCGGGCGCGCAGCACGCCGCTGGTTCCGATGAGGGTGGTGATAAGTTGCAGCCAGGACAGGCCATCGAAGCGCTTGTACAGATACAGCCGGTGCAGGCCCAAGGGGCCGGCCAACAGGGTGATCCAAACGGCAATGGTTTTATTTTTCATCGACTGATTGTGCCGGAGCACTGTCACCTGCACCCAGGCTGCGCTGCATTAACACCACGTCCAACCATTGATTGAACTTCCAGCCGCTGCTGCGCAACACCCCCGTATGCTCAAAGCCGCAGCTGCGGTGCACGCCAATCGAGCCTTTGTTGTTCGAGTCACCGATCACTGCCAGCATCTGCCGTACACCGCTGCGCTCGGCCTGCGCCATCAATTCGGTCAGCAAGAGGCGGCCCCAACCCTTGCCTGCCGCAGTGGGCGCCAGGTAGATGGAGTCTTCGGCAGAGAACCGGTACGCCGGGCGCGGCTTGAACCAGTTGCAGTAGGCAAAACCCGCCACAGCGCCTGCATCCTCCAGCACCAGATAGGGCAGGCCTCTGGCCAAAACGTCAGCGCGGCGTGCGGCCATATCCTTCTCATCCGGCGGTGTGGTCTCGAATGTGCCTGTGCCATGGAGCACGTGATGCGCGTAAATGGCGGTGATGCTGACGATGTCTGAGTTGGCCGCGGGTCTGATTTTGTTCATGTAGGTAGAAAAAGATATAATGGAAAGCTATTCAGAGTGTCACTGGCCGGGTGGTCAGTTGCGTGTCTCAACTCTGGATTTGAATTTATTGGCCGGATCCCGATTTTCGGTCACCCAAAGGATAAACCATGGTCGTCATTCGACTTTCTCGCGGCGGTGCAAAAGCACGTCCTTTCTTCAACATCGTTGTGGCTGACAAGCGCACACGCCGTGATGGACGCTTCATTGAGCGTATCGGTTTTTACAACCCCATCGCTACTGCTTCTGAAGAAAGCATCCGTATTGCACAGGATCGCCTGACTTACTGGCGTGGTGTGGGCGCGCAAGCATCCCCCACCGTGGAACGCCTGATTGCCCAAGCTGCCAAAAAAGCAGCCGTCGCAGCTGTCTAAATTTGCATCTGCCAGGGTGAATGCGGCAACTTGCCTTTTTCACCCTGCTGCATCGCATTGCGCCCCATGATTGCCGGACTCGAAGCTGCTGAAATGCCGGCAGATGCGATTGAGGTCGGTCGTATTGCGGACGCCTGGGGCGTCAAGGGCTGGTTCAAGGTCCTGCCCCATAGCGCCAACCCCGAGGCGCTTTTTTCTTCCAAGAGTTGGTTTTTGCTGCCCACTGAACGAGGTCCCAAGACCTTTGAAGGGTGTGCCCGCCTGCTGGTCAAGGAAGCCAAAGAACATTCTTCCTCTGTGGTGGCTACGGCCCAGGAGGTGCTGGATCGCACTGCGGCTGAGGCCCTGCGGGGTTCCCGTATCTTTGTGTCCCGCGCCAGCTTTCCTACGGCAGCGAAAGACGAGTATTACTGGGTTGATCTGATCGGCCTGGCTGTGATCAACCGGCAGGACGAAGCGCTGGGCACAGTGAAAGAATTGCTGTCCACCGGCGCCCAGACCGTTCTGGTGATCGAATACACAGAAGAAGACGGCAAGTTGCAGGAACGCATGATTCCCTTCGTTTCAGCCTACGTTGACGACGTGGATCTGAAGGCACGTCGCATCCGTGTGGACTGGCTTAAAGACTATTGACGAAGAAGCCCATGCGCTTTGACGTCGTTACCCTGTTTCCTGAACTGTTTGCGCCCTTCCTGACGTCCGGCATCACCCGCCGGGCATATGAAAGCAAGCAGGTGGATGTGCAACTGACCAACCCGCGCGATTTTGCTGCGGGCACCTACCGCCGTGTTGATGACCGCCCCTTTGGCGGTGGGCCCGGCATGGTCATGATGGCGCAGCCACTTGCGCAGTCGCTTTCCCATATCCGGTCGCAGCGTGCAGAAAAAGCACCGGTGGTGCTGTTCTCGCCGATTGGTCGTGTACTCGATCACGGTTTGGTTCAGGAGTTTTCCAGCGGGACAGGTGCCGTGTTGTTGTGCGGTCGCTATGAAGGCCTGGACCAGCGCTTTATCGATGCCCATGTGGACATGCAAGTCAGCTTGGGCGACTTTGTGTTGTCGGGCGGCGAAATTGCCGCAATGGCCTTGCTTGATGCAGTGGCGCGTCTGCAACCAGGCGTGCTGTCCGATCCCGAAAGCCACCACCAGGACAGCTTCAACCCGGCGCTGGATGGCTTGCTGGATTGTCCGCATTACACCCGTCCGGAAAGCTGGGATGGTGTGCCTGTGCCGGCGGTGCTGCTGTCTGGTCACCATGTCAACATTGAGCGATGGAGGCGTGAGCAGCGCCTGGCATTGACCCTGCGCCATCGCCCGGACCTCTTGGCACTGGCGCGTGCAGCGGGCGCCTTGAGCAAGCGGGATGAGCGCTTTCTGGACGGCTGCAGCTAGCTTGGTATAATAGAAGGCTAACCGATCCTCTGGCCGGCCACGCGTGACGCTTCAAGGGAGTCATGATTGTCATCAATCCCGATGACGGCGCGCCCAAGATCACAAGGAAACCATGAACCTCATCCAAACACTCGAGCAGGAAGAAATTGCCCGCCTCGGAAAAACAATTCCCTCTTTTGCCCCCGGCGACACGGTTATCGTGAGCGTCAATGTGGTCGAAGGTACGCGCAAGCGCGTGCAGGCCTACGAAGGCGTTGTGATTGCCAAGCGTAATCGTGGCCTCAACAGCGGCTTTATCGTTCGCAAGATCTCCAGCGGCGAAGGCGTGGAGCGTACGTTCCAACTCTACAGCCCGCTGATCGCCAGCATTGAAGTCAAGCGTCGTGGCGATGTGCGCCGCGCCAAGCTGTACTACCTGCGTGATCGCAGCGGCAAGTCGGCACGTATCAAGGAAAAGCTGCCAGCCAAGAAGACTGCCAACGTCGCCGCATAAATCTGCGACCCGGTCTTTCGAAAAAGCCGCCCCAGTTCAATACTGCGGCGGTTTTTTTACGACTTCACATTCACGACGCACCATCAACACTGTGGCCAAGTTACCTTCGTTCGATCCCCGGGATGTACCGGTGCAGGCGGTCGATAGCCATTTGCCCAAACCCCGTGCTGCCAGTTTGGAGCCGCAAGCCCTGATCGCGCGCTTTGCCAGTCAGCACGACTGGACACCCGAGTTGCGCAAGGAAGCGAAGTTCATCGAACGGGAGCCCGCGCATGCCTCGGTCCTGATCCCACTGGTCAAGAGAGACCGTCTGCACGTGCTACTCACGCTGCGCCCCACGCACATGAACAGCCACTCCGGGCAGATCGCGTTTCCGGGTGGCAAGGCCGACCCGGAAGACCGCGATGCGGTGGCCACAGCCTTGCGTGAGGCACAGGAAGAGGTGGGCCTGGAGCCTGGGTATGTGCAGGTGATAGGCACGCTGCCCATTTACACCACCGGCAGCGCTTTTATCGTGACGCCCGTGGTGGCCCTGGTGGATCCTGGTTTTCACCTGCAGCCCAATGCCGATGAAGTGGCCGATGTGTTTGAAGTGCCCCTGGATTTTTTAATGGACCCCGCCAACCACCGGCAGCATGTGGTGGACTGGGGTGGCGAGCAGCGGCGCTGGCTGTCCATGCCCTATATGGATGGCAGTACCGAACGATTCATCTGGGGCGCCACAGCCGGCATGCTGCGCAACTTTTACCGCTTTGTGCTCGACTGAGCCGGTGCACTACTGGGTATGATGAAAACATGAGTTTTATCTCCATACTTTTGGCTTTATTGCTGGAGCAGGCACGGCCGCTGGGGCAATTGAATCCGGTTCACAACACCAACCGCGGCTGGGTACGCTGGATCGTTCGCAACTTCGACGCTGGCAAGCCGCAGCATGGCTGGCTGGCTTGGTCACTCGCGGTGGTTTTTCCGGCGCTGCTGGCCTGTGGCATTTACTGGCTGCTGGTCTGGACGTTGGGCTGGATCGCGGCGGTGTTCTGGAATATTGCGGTGTTGTATGTCACGCTGGGATTCCGCCAGTTCAGCCACCACTTCACGCTGATCCGCGATGCACTCTATGCCGGCGATGAAGTGCTGGCGCGCCAGAAACTGGCCGAGTGGATGCGCATGGATGCCAGTGAACTGCCACGCAGCGAAATCGTGCGCCTCGTGGTTGAATACTCCGCACTGTCGGCACACCGCCATGTATTTGGTGTGCTGGCCTGGTACTCGGTTTGCTCCGCTCTGGGGCTGGGGCCGGCAGGTGCCGTTATGTACCGCATTGCAGAATATGTCGGACGCTACGTCAACCGCACGCTCAAGCCCACCAGCTCCCCCGTGAGCGCCAGCTTTCAGTCCAGTGCCAGCCAGGCCTGGTATCTGATCGACTGGGTTCCGGTGCGCCTGACTGCGCTGGGCTTCGCCTTTGTCGGCAGTTTTGAAGAAGCCGTAGACAGCTGGCGCCAATACGCTGCTCGCTGCCCCGGAGACAACGACGGCGTAGTGCTGGCAGCCACAGCCGGCGCCATCAATGTGCAACTCGGTGAGCCGGAGCAGGGCAGTGGTGCTACGGTGCCCCAAGCCGTGCACCTGCGGGCCTTTGTCGGCCTGGTATGGCGCACTGTGGTGATGTGGATGGTGATCCTGGCGCTGTTGTCGCTGGCACGCCTTCTGGGCTAAAGACCATCCCCCTAGGGGCAGCGAAGCGCGAAGACCGATAAGCCTGAAGCGGATGGGCTCAGTACCTTTTCTGCGACAGCTCGGCAAACAAATCGCCGTAAATTTTGTAACGGTTGGCGCTGATGGATAGTGTGCCTTGCGCTTGCCTTGCACGCAGCACACCACAACCCGGTTCATGCAAATGCGTGCAGTTGTAGAACTTGCAGTCGCCGGCCTGCGCCTTGATATCTGGCATCAGGCTGGCCAGATGCATGGGCTCGATGTGGTTGAGGCCGAACTCCTGAAAGCCGGGCGAGTCAATCACCGCCGTGGTCTTGGCTTCGTCCACCCAGTACAGACTGGTGCTGGTGGTGGTGTGTTTGCCGGAATTCAGTGCCGTTGAAATCTCGTTGGTCAGCACCTGCGCGCCCGGCAGCAGGCGGTTGATGAAGGTGCTCTTGCCGGAACCTGAGGGGCCCAGAATGAGCGTGGTCTTGCCCTCCAACAAGGGCAACAGGGCTGCCAGTTCGGTCGCGGCAATGCCTTCTGCCTTGGGCTTCAAGGCCAGCGGGACGACGGTGTAACCCATGTCCCGGTATACACCCATGCGGTCCCAGGCCTGGCCAAAAGGTTCTGTCAGGTCGCTCTTGTTCAAGGCGATGATGGGCTTTATTTTTTCTGCCTCGGCGGCGATGAGCGCGCGTGACAGCTGGCTCTCCGAGAACACCGGTTCGGCTGCGATCAGCACCAGCACCTGGTCCAGGTTGGCTGCAAACATCTTGGTGCGAATCTCGTCCTGGCGGTAAAACAGATTGTGGCGTTCCAGCACTTTTTCGATGGTGCCTTCGTCCTGCGTGGCCTGCCAGAGTACCTGGTCACCCACCACGGTCTGGCTTTTTTTGCCGCGCGGGTGGCAGATCAAACGCCGTCCGTCCGGGGTTTCTACCAGTACATGGCGGCCGTGTCCGGCAACAACCAGTCCGGGTTCGAGTAGGGGATTTGCCAAGTTTCTGGGATCTCGTTAAGTCGGGGTTGGTAGCAGGGCATCGACGAGCGCGGCGCAAGCAAAGTCGGATTGGGTGATGCCTTGCACATCGTGCGTGTTGAAACGCACGCTGCAGCTGCCGTATTGCACCAGCAATGCGGGATGGTGGTCCTGTTGCTCGGCGATAAACGCAATTGCATTCACAAAGGCCATGGTGCGCAGGTAGTTCTTGAAGGTGAAGGTTTTTTCGATTGCCACCTCTGCGCCATCGCCATGCAACTTCCAGCCGTTCAGTTTGGCAATACCTGCGATGACCTGGGTGGCGCTGAGCGCCGTACGCATGGTGCTGCGGGTTGGTGTCTCGGGTGTGGGCATGGATACGGTCCGGATGTCAGGCCTTGGCATAGCTGGCTTGCATACGCCCCAGGCGTTCGCCGGCAGGAGGGTGCGAGTAGTAGAACTTCACGTACACCGGATCGGGCGTGAGCGTGGAGGCGTTGTCCTTGTAGAGTTTGAGCAGGGCCGAGGACAGGTCCGCACCACTGGTCTGTGCAATGGCATAGGCATCGGCTTCAAACTCATGCTTGCGCGAGAACTGGGCCATCACCGGTGTGATGAAAGTGCTGAACAGGGGTATCACCATCATGAACAGTAGCAGAGCCAGCGCATCGTTGGCACCGCGCAAATTGGGGATGACGCCCAAGCCGATATAAAACCATGTCTGACCGCTCAGCCAGCCCAGCAGGGCAAAGCCCACCAGGCTCAGGGCGAACATGGAACCGATGCGCTTGAGAATGTGGCGGTGTTTGAAATGCCCCAGTTCATGCGCCAGCACGGCATCCACTTCGCCGGGGTTCAGTTGCTCCAGCAGCGTGTCGTAAAACACTACGCGCTTGGAAGCACCAAAGCCGGTGAAGTAGGCATTGGCATGCGCACTGCGCTTGCTGCCGTCCATGACAAAAAAACCCTTGGATTGGAAGCCGCAGCGGGCCATCAGTTGGGTCACACGGTCTTTCAGTTCCGGGTTGTCCAGCGGCTTGAATTTGTTGAACCAGGGTGCGATCAGTGTGGGGTAAAGCAGCAGCATCAGCAGGTTAAAACCCATCCACACACACCAGGTCCACAGCCACCATAAGGCGCCGGTGGCACCCATCATCCAGAGAATCAGGCTGGCAAGCGGCAGGCCTATCACCGCACCGACGACCAGTGACTTCAGCATGTCTTGCAGCCAGAGCTTGGGCGTTATTTTGTTGAAGCCGAAGCCTTGCTCGATGACAAAGGTCTTGTAAAGTGTGAAGGGCAAATCAATCAGACTGCCAATCAGCGCGAAGCACGCCAACAGGGCCAGCTGCTGGCCCAGGCCCGGCTGCATCCACTGCAGCAACAACTGGTTCAACCAGGACAGGCCGCCCAGCAGGGTCCATGCCAACACCAGAGCCGCACCCCAGGCCAGTTCCAACATGCCGAAGCGTGTTTTTACCAGCGTGTAATCGGCGGCCTTCTGGTGTGATTGCAGCGTAATGCGGCGGGCAAAGTCGGCAGGTACTTGCGCGCGATGGTGTGCCACATGGCGAATCTGGCGCGTTGCCAGCCAGAATTTCAAAAGCAGTCCTGCCACCAGCGCCGTTGCAAAGGCAACCGTCATGCTGAAGGAGAGTTGGCTGAATAAAGAAGAGTCGTTCATGGCGACTGAGTTTAGGCCATCGGCGACAATGGCGGGATGGCTGAATCCAACACCCCCATAAGCAAATCCGACAAAAACCTGGTCTGGCTCGATTGCGAGATGACCGGCCTCGAGCCTGAGCGCGAGCGCATCATCGAAATCGCTGTCATCGTGACCAGCCCCGATCTGGCTGTTCGCATCGAAGGCCCGGTGTTTGCCATTCACCAAAGCGACGCGCTGTTGAACGGGATGGACGCCTGGAACAAGGGCACCCACGGCAAGAGCGGCTTGATCGACAAGGTCAAGGCGTCCACAGTCTCTGAAGAGCAGGCACAAAACGAGCTGATTGCCTTTCTGAGTCAGTATGTGCCCGCCAGCGGTTCCCCTATGTGCGGCAACTCCATCGGGCAGGACCGGCGCTTTCTGGTCAAGTACATGCCCAAGTTGGAAGCGTTTTTCCATTACCGCAATCTGGACGTGAGCACGTTGAAGGAACTGGCCAAGCGCTGGAAGCCGGAGGTCTATGCCTCGTTCAAGAAGCAGCAGCGCCACACTGCGCTGGCCGATGTGCATGAGTCCATCGACGAGCTGATGCATTACCGGGAACATTTCCTCAAGGTATAGAACGTGTGGGTTGGCGGTGCGCGCTTCACCTTTACATACGGTAGATTAGGTAGAAACCCGAATTCGTGTCATAATCAAAGGCTGCGCTACACACTGTAGCCTTTTGTACATCTCCCTTCATTCACCGGACCCCCACTACATGGGGTCCCAAGCACTGAGAACCCCATAGCGGGTCAGAGCAGGTTCCGTTTGATGGTTGATGTTTTTTAACCATTGACGGAGCAGTCGCACAACCTGCGGCGCTCGCGTGTGAGAAAAAATATGACTGACGCTTTTGAAGTGACAGGCGAATTCGCGCCTGCCGAAAACTTTTCCGCCCCCCTGGACACCAACCTCGAGGCTGTTTCTTCTGTGGAAGCAGTGATCGAAGTGGCCGCCGATGTGCCTGAAGCCCCCAACGGCTTTGTGGAACTGGGTCTGGCCCGCGAACTGGTGATGGCGGTGAAGGACCTGGGTTATACCCAGCCCACCACGGTGCAGATGAAGACCATTCCTCTGGCATTGCCCTCCACAGTGGAAGGCCAGAAGGCCGGCTACATCGACCTGATGGTCTCCAGCCAGACCGGTAGCGGCAAGACCGCTGCCTTCCTGCTGCCCGTGCTGCACACCCTGCTGGCACAACAAGCTGCTGCTGAAACCGCTGAGCGCGAAGAATTCGAAGCGGCCACCGCTGCCGCATTGGCCGCCGGCCAGCCCGCTCCCAAGCGCCCCAAGCGCAAGGACCCGACCAGCCAGCGCAACTTCAAGGCCGCCACACCCGGCGCCCTGATTGTGTGCCCGACCCGCGAACTGGCTCAGCAAGTTGCCCATGACGCCATCGACCTGGTGCAGCATTGCCGTGGTCTGCGCGTTGCCAACATCGTGGGCGGTATGCCTTACCAGCTTCAAATTGCCAAGCTGCAAAACGCCGACCTGGTGGTTGCAACTCCCGGCCGTCTGCTGGACCTGCAGCGCTCGCAGCAAATCAAGCTCGACCAGGTGCAATTCCTGGTGGTTGACGAAGCCGACCGCATGCTGGACCTGGGCTTCTCGGACGACCTGGCTGAAATCAACCAGCTCACCATCGACCGCAAGCAGACCATGATGTTCAGCGCCACCTTCGCGCCGCGCATCCAGCAACTCGCTGCCCGCGTGATGCGTGAACCCCAGCGCGTGACCATCGACAACCCGCAGGAAAAACACGTCAACATCAAGCAGGTGCTGTTCTGGGCCGACAACGCCCACCACAAGCGCAAGCTGCTGGACCACTGGCTGCGTGACACCACCATCAACCAGGCCATTGTGTTTGCCAGCACCCAGATCGAGTGCGACGGCCTGGCCAACGACCTGCAACAAGAAGGCTTCTCGGCCGTGGCCCTGCACGGTGCCCTGAGCCAGGGTCTGCGCAACCGCCGCCTGATGGCCCTGCGCCAAGGCCAGGTGCAAATCCTGGTGGCAACCGATGTGGCAGCGCGCGGTATTGACGTGCCCACCATCAGCCACGTGTTCAACTTCGGTCTGCCGATGAAGGCCGAGGATTACACCCACCGCATTGGCCGTACCGGCCGCGCCGGACGCGATGGCCTGGCCATCACCTTCGCCGAAATGCGCGACCGCCGCAAGATTTTCGACATCGAAGCCTACACCCGCCAGCCCATCAAGGCTGAAGTGGTGCCCGGCATGGAGCCGCAACAGCGCCAGCCCGATGCCCGTGCGCCCAGCAGCTTCGGCGGCCGTGGACGCTTTGAAGGCAACGGCGGTGGCGGTGGTGGCGGACGTGACCGCAAGTTCGCCGGTGGCGGCGCGCGTGAGGGCTTCAGCTACGAGCGCAAGGGTGGTTTCAACGACCGCTTTGCACAACAGGGCGCACCCGCACCCCGTGGTGACTTCGCTCCCCGCGCTGACTTTGCCCCGCGCGGCGACAGCCGTCCTCCCCGTGGCGATTTCGCTCCCCGTGGTGACGCACCGCGCGGTGATTTCGTCCCCCGTGGTGACTTTGCCCCGCGCGGTGACAGCCGTCCCCCACGTGGCGATTTCGCTCCCCGTGGTGATGCACCGCGCGGCGACTTGGCCCCCCGTGGCGACAGCCGTCCTCCCCGTGGCGACTTTGCTCCCCGTGGTGATGCACCGCGTGGCGACTTTGGCGCCCCCCGTGGCGATTTCGGTCCCCGCAAGGACTTCGGCGCCCCCCGTGGTGATTTCGGTGCGCCGCGTGGTGCCAAGCCTGCCTTTGCCAAGCCCGGTAACGGCGGCAAGGTGTTCGTGCCCCGCGATGCCAAGAAGCGTCCTCCCGCTCGCAACTTCGACTAAGCGCGCAATGCCGGTGTGAACCGGCCCTGACGTGACAAAGGCCTTGTGCGGAACGTTTATGCGTTCTGCCCAAGGCCTTTTTTGTGCTGTGTGCTGTGTTTTCGCCCGCGGCTGTCGCGCGGTAAGCCCCACTGCTCGTGTCCCCCGGCCTGCGGCCTCCTCCTTTACCTCGCTGTGGTGCTCACCCCACGCCATCCGCTCGGAGGGTGGGTGTTCGACGCAGATAAACCAAGCCCTCGCCCGATCAGGAGGGGTGGGTGCTCTGCAAAGTGAGGTAAAGGAGGAGGCCGTAGGCCGGGGGACACGAACGGCGCAGAGTACCCACGCCTCCTGATCCCGAAGTAACGCGGGCTTACATGACAAACTGCCAAGCCCCAACGGACCTACATCAGCAGATGCTCGCCGGCGTTGTCTCCCCCGAGCGTCACGTAGTTCACCTTGCGGATGTCCATCAGCTTCTTGCCGCCGGCATAGCTGATGGAGCTCTGCACATCCTGCTCCATCTCGATCAGCGTATCGGCCAGGCGGCCCTTGATCGGCTCCAGAATGCGCTTGCCTTCCACATGCTTGTACTCGCCCTTGTTGAAGTCGCTGGCCGAGCCGTAGTACTCCTTGAACATCTCGCCGTCGACCTCCACGGTCTTGCCGGGCGACTCCTCGTGGCCGGCAAACAGCGAGCCGATCATCACCATGCTCGCGCCAAAGCGGATGCTCTTGGCAATGTCACCATGGCTGCGGATACCGCCGTCGGCAATGATGGGTTTGGTGGCCACGCGGGCACACCACTTGACCGCGCTGAGCTGCCAGCCCCCGGTGCCAAAGCCTGTTTTGAGCTTGGTGATGCACACCTTGCCCGGGCCCACGCCCACCTTGGTGGCGTCGGCTCCCCAGTTTTCCAGGTCGATCACGGCTTCGGGCGTGGCCACATTGCCGGCGATCACAAAGCTGGCCGGCATCTTCTCCTTCAGGTAGATGATCATGTTCTTCACGTTGTCGGAATGGCCGTGGGCGATGTCGATGGTGATGTACTCGGGCACCAGGCCTTTGGCGACCAACTGGTCCACGGTGTCGTAATCCGCCTTTTTGACGCCCAGCGAGATGGACGCGTACAGGCCTTTGCCATGCATGCGGGCAACGAACGCGACGTTGTCCAGGTCAAAGCGGTGCATGACATAGAAGTAGTTGTTGTGCGCCATCCATTCGCAAATGCCTTCGTCCACGACGGTTTTCATGTTGGCGGGCACCACCGGCAGGCGGAATTTGCGTCCACCGAGTTCTACGCCGGCGTCGCATTCCGAGCGGCTTTCCACGCGGCATTTGCGTGGCAGCAGCAGGATGTTGTCGTAGTCAAAAATTTCCATAGTCCCAAGTTCCAGTCAAAAGGTTTCCATCAATCGTCTTCGATGGGCGCTTGGAATGGAGCAGGCAAAAAAATACCGGCTCCCAATTGCTTGGGCCCGGTGATTGAGTTTACTCGCAGTGCTTGGGGTGTCTCATAACGCGGCTGTTCTGTTTGCTATTCGCTTTTTTGTAGGTGGTGGATGTGTTCAGGGTCCTTTGGAGCTTCTGGGAGTCTTGGGAGCTTCGCCGCGCGTTATGTGTGGGCGCGCCGCGAGCGGGTATGCCGGGGTCCTCATACTGCGGGTACGCACAAATCGGCCCCCGGCATACCCGCCCACGGCGTTAAGTGGCGTTGCTGCGCTCGCCGGTGGTTGCCAAAGTCCAAGTGCGAATCCAAGGCTTCACCGCTTGGTATTCCTGTGCGCAATAGGCAGCGCAACGTGCAGAGGGGCCGGGTAGCGGGGCGGCCGACTTGTGCGTACCCGCAGTAGGAGGACGCCCCGCTACCCGGTCCCTCTGCCACCAACCACGCAGGCATATCTTTGGCACAACCAGCAAAACTGCGCCAGTCGATGAAAGCCCAACGCCCCGGCTTCCTACAATCACCCCATGTCCCTTTTCTCCACGCCCGTCCCCACAGCCGACTCGCCTCTGCTCCATGCCCTGAACCCCGAGCAGCGCGCTGCCGTCACACTGCCTGCCGAGCACGCCCTGATCCTGGCCGGCGCCGGCTCCGGCAAGACCAAGGTGCTGACCACCCGAATCGCCTGGCTGCTGCAAAACGGCCTGGTGACACCCGGCGGCATTCTGGCGGTGACCTTTACCAACAAGGCCGCCAAGGAAATGATGACGCGGCTCAGCAGCATGCTGCCGGTCAACATCCACGGCATGTGGATAGGCACCTTCCACGGCCTGTGCAACCGCTTTTTGCGTTCTCACTTCAAGATGGCCAACCTGCCGCAGAGCTTCCAGATCCTGGACACGCAGGACCAGCTCTCGGCCATCAAACGCCTGTGCAAACAGAACAACATCTCGGACGACGACGAACGCTTCGCCCCCAAGCAATTGCAGCGCTTTATTTCGGCTTGCAAGGAAGACGGCCAGCGCCCCGGCAACATCGAGGCACGCGACCCCGAGACGCTCAAAAAGATCGAGATCTACCAGCTCTATGAAGAGCAATGCCAGCGCGAGGGCGTGGTGGACTTTGGCGAACTCATGCTGCGCTGCTACGAGCTGCTGCGCGATAACGACCCGGTGCGCGCGCATTACCAGCGGCGCTTTCGCCACATCCTGGTCGACGAGTTCCAGGACACCAACCGCCTGCAATACGCCTGGCTCAAGATGCTGGCCGGGCAGGGCGCTGCCGCCTCGCCCGACACGCCCGGTGGCGCCGTGATCGCCGTGGGCGATGACGACCAGAGCATTTACGCCTTTCGCGGCGCGCGCGTGGGCAATATGGCCGACTTTGTGCGCGAGTTCAACGTGCAGCACCAGATCAAGCTGGAACAGAACTACCGCAGCTTCAGCAACATTCTGGACTCCGCCAACGCCCTGATCAGCCATAACGGCAAGCGCCTGGGCAAGAACCTGCGCACCGACCAGGGCCCGGGTGAGCCGGTGCGCATCTACGAGGCTCCCAGCGACTTTGCCGAGGCGCAGTGGATGGTGGACGAGATGAAGCAGCTGGTGCGCGACGGCGTCAACCGTAAAGAGATTGCCGTGCTGTACCGCTCCAATGCGCAAAGCCGGGTGATCGAGACCGCGCTGTTCAATGCCGCCATGCCCTATCGCGTGTACGGCGGTCTGCGCTTTTTCGAGCGCGCTGAAATCAAGCACGCGCTGGCCTATCTGCGCCTCTTGGAGAACCCCAACGACGACACCAGCTTTATGCGCGTGGTGAACTTCCCGGCGCGCGGCATTGGCGCGCGCAGCCTGGAGCTGTTGCAGGACATTGCCAAGGCGCAGGGCTGCTCGCTGCATGACGCAGTCAGCGCGCTCACGGGCCGCGCCGGTGCCGTCATTGCCGGCTTTGTCGCCAAGATCGATGTGCTGCGCGAGAAGACGCAGGGCATGAAGCTGCGCGATGTCATCTCGGTGATGCTGGAAGACAGCGGCCTCTTGGCGCACTACCGCGCCGAGCGCGAAGGCGAAGACCGGGTAGAGAATCTGGAAGAACTGGTGAGCGCGGCCGAGAGCTTTGTCATGCAGGAAGGCTTTGGGCGTGACAGCGCCGGCCTGACGCAAAGCCCGGCCAGCCAGGGCCTGAGTGGCGAGGCCATCGACCAGTACGGGGTCGAGCCTACCGACTTGGCCTTTGGCGATACCGGCGAGACCCTATCCCCGCTGGTGGCCTTTCTGACCCATGCCGCGCTGGAGGCGGGCGACAACATGGCGCAGGCCGGGCAGGACGCGATCCAGCTGATGACGGTGCACTCGGCCAAGGGCCTGGAGTTTGACTGCGTGTTCATCACCGGCGTGGAAGAGGGTCTGTTCCCGCACGAAAACTCCCTGAGCGACCGCGACGGCCTGGAGGAAGAACGCCGCCTCATGTATGTGGCCATTACCCGCGCCCGCCAGCGCCTGTACATGAGCCATTCGCAGACCCGCATGCTGCACGGCCAGACCCGCTTCAACCTCAAGAGCCGGTTCTTTGACGAACTGCCGGAAGAGGCACTGAAGTGGCTGACCCCCAAACACGTGGCACCCGCTGCGGGCGGCTTTGCCGGTGCCGGGCGCGGTTGGCAAAGCAACTATGGCAACCAGGGTTTCGATTCCACCCGCTATCCGGCCGCTGGCACGCCCAAGGCGGAAAAGGAAGTGGCGCGCAAGGACGAGTCCGTGAACGGCCTGAAGGTCAAACAAAAGGTGTTTCACGCCAAGTTCGGCGAGGGCACGGTGCTCACCCTCGAAGGCACGGGGGACGATGCCCGCGCCCAGATCAACTTCCCGCGCCACGGCACCAAGTGGCTGGCGCTCAGCGTGGCCAAG
Organism: Comamonadaceae bacterium; assembly: GCA_947375135.1. Taxonomy (GTDB): domain Bacteria; phylum Pseudomonadota; class Gammaproteobacteria; order Burkholderiales; family Burkholderiaceae_C; genus Allorhodoferax. The sequence continues at coordinate 24,465 of CANCER010000035.1, forward strand.
CTCACACCAGTGCCGTAAAGCCGGCACAGGCTGGCAGGCTTACGGTGTTTGCTCTGCGCGGGTGTCTTCAAAACAATCGCGGAAGGTGAAGTAAATCGAGGTGAAGAACATGGCCGCCATCAGCATGGCCAGGGGGAACATGATGCCGGTCACCGCCTCCGGGCTGCCGATCAGTGCCGCGACCAGGGCCACGGCTATGCCCATGGCAATAAAGGCGCCCAGCCAGACCAGGCTGTAGACAGTAAACGCCCAGAAGTTGCGCATGCAGGCCACCAGGCTGAAGAACAGGCTTTTCACCGGGGTGATGCCATGCCAGTACACCAGAGCCGGTGCATGCCAGAACAGCAGCGACAGCGGCACATACAGGGCCATGGCCAGCAGCACCGCCATTTCAAAGTCGGCACCCATCACGGTTTCGGCGGTCATTTCTCCACCCATCAGGTACAGGTGGGCAAACTTGCCGCCATCTACGGTGGCGGAGATACCCAGCACCAGCAAAAAGCCCACGGCGTAAATCGCACCCAGGATCAGCATGGATTTGAGTTGTTGCCGGCCGGCGCGAAAGGCGCTGAGCAACACCGCAGGCATGGGGAACTTGCCCTTGGTGGTTTCTTCGGTGGCGGCCATCAGGCCCAGGGTGGCAGCGGGCAGCAAGGCCAGGGCCAGCACATTGCCCAGCACCGGCACCATGGTCAGCACCGACATCACGGCCATGAACATGAAGAACAGGCCGCTGAGTGCCAGCGGCTGCTTGAAAAACGTGCGCGCCCCCAGCTTGAACCATTGCACACCTGTGCGGGCCGGAACGATGTGGAGTTTCATGCAATCAAGGCTTCAGGTTGGGAACAGGGTGGAGAGGGTCAGCGGCGCGGCAACGCGCTCGCGCAGCACGCGCTCGAAGTGCGTGGGGTCGTGCGGTTTGAGCATGGCGGCTTCGCGTGGCAGGTGCAAATCCCACAGACGCGAGAGCCAGAAGCGCAAGGCGCCGGCACGGGCCAGGGCCGGCAGCAGTTCACGCTCCTGCGGGGTGAGCGGGCGCACGGCCTCGTAGGCCTGTAGCAGGGCGCGGCTGCGCTCCAGGTCTGCGCGTCCGGTGGGCAGGTCCACACACCAGTCGTTCAGGCAGACCGCAATATCAAACAGCCAGGCGTCGACACCGGCAAAGTAGAAATCAAACAGGCCGGTGAGCTGCGGGGCTTGCCCCTCGGGCAGGTCCTGCGCAAACATCGTGTTGTCGCGGAACAGGTCGGCATGGATGGGGCCGCGCGGCAGCGCACCGTAGGCAGGCAGCGTGGCCACATGGTTCTGGTAGGCCAGTTCGCTCTGGATCAGCCGGGCCTGGGCTGCGTCCAGAAAAGGCAGCACCACCGGCACCGTTTCATTCCACCAATCCAGGCTACGCAGGTTGGGCTGCTTCATCCCGAAGTCGCGCCCGGCCAGGTGCATGCGTGCCAGCACCTCACCCAGGGCCGCGCAATGCGCAGCGCCGGGGGCGAGTTCGCTCTTGCCCTGCAGGCGATTGACCACCGCGGCCGGTTTGCCGTTCAAGCTATGCAACACATCGCCATCGCGGTTGGAGGCCGGGTCCGGCACGGGAATGCCGTGCACGGCCAGATGCTTCATCAGGCGCAGGTAAAAGGGCAATTGCGCTGCCGTCAGCCGCTCAAACAGGGTGAGCACATAGGCCGCCCGGTCTGTGGTGACAAAGTAATTGGTGTTTTCAATCCCGCCGGAGCAGCCCTCCATGTGCTGGAGAGTGCCTAAGCCCAGGGATTGCAAAAAAGTGCTGGCCTCGTCGAAGGAGACCTCTGTATATACCGCCATGCCTGAATTGTAGGGCCCACCCCGCGCTGCTTCAGGGGCGGGTGCGGGCACAGGCAAAATGCATGCATGAGTGAATCCAAGAAAACCCTGCTGCTGGTGGATGGTTCCAGCTATTTGTACCGTGCCTTCTTCGCCGGCGGTGGTGACATGCAGATCACCTTGCCCAATGGCCAGGTACAAAAAACCGGCGCCATCCGCATCATGATCAACATGATGCAGTCTCTGCGCAAGGAGTATCCGGCCGACTACGTGGCCTGTGTGTTTGACGCCAAAGGCCCTACTTTCCGGGATGAAATTTACCCCGCGTACAAGGCCCACCGTGACCCCATGCCCGAGGACCTGCGCAGCCAGATTGAGCCCATCCACGAGGTGGTGCGGCTCCTGGGCTGGAGCGTGCTGGATGTGCCGGGCGTGGAGGCCGACGACGTCATCGGCACCCTGTGCGTGACCGCCGCCAAGCAGGGCATTGAAGTCATTGTCAGCAGCGGCGACAAGGACCTGGCGCAGCTGGTGGACCAGCATGTCACCATCATCGACACCATGAATGGCAAGCGCCGCGACCTGGCCGGTGTGGAGGCCGAGTTCGGCGTGCCCGCGCGCCTGATGCTGGACTACCAGACCCTGGTGGGCGATGTGGTGGACAACGTGCCCGGCGTGCAAAAAGTCGGCCCCAAGACGGCTGTGAAGTGGCTGCAGGAATACGGCTCGCTGCAAGGCGTGGTAGACAACGCCGCCCACATCAAGGGTGTGGTGGGCGAGAACCTGCGCAAGGCGCTGGACTGGCTGCCCACCGGGCGTTCGCTGCTCACCATCAAGACCGACTGCGAACTGCAGGACCGCATCCCCTCGCTGCCCGAGCTCGACAGCCTGCGGGTGGGGCCGCAGGACTCGCCGGCGCTGCTGGCCTATTGCGAACGCTTTGGCTTCAAGGGCCTGGCCAAATCGCTGGCCAATGGTGGGGGGAATGGCGCGTCGGCTTCGGACGCCGCCGCTGCGCCCGCCAAAACGGCTGCAGCCAAGCCGGTGAACCCCAACCCCGGCCTGTTTGACGAGCCAGCCGACACGCCGGCAGAGCCACAGGCCCCGCGCGTTCCCAATGCCGCGTTTGAGACCCTCCTGACCTGGGACGCCTTGGACACCTGGCTGGCCCAAATCTCGGCCGCCGAGCTCACCGCCTTGGACACCGAAACCAACTCGCTGGACGAGATGCGTGCCGAGATTGTGGGCATCAGCTTCAGCGTCACGTCGGGTGCGGCGGCCTACATCCCGCTGGCGCATGACTACACCGGCGTGATCGAGCAACTGCCGCGCGACCAGGTGCTGGCCAAACTCAAACCCTGGCTGGAAAACCCGGCTGCCAAAAAGCTGGGCCAGCACATCAAGTACGACCGCCATGTGTTTGCCAACCACGGCATCGAGGTGCAGGGTTACGCCCACGACACCATGCTGCAAAGCTACGTGCTGGAAGTGCACAAGCCCCACGGCTTGAGCAGCCTGGCCGAGCGCCATCTGGGGCGCGGCGGTATCAGTTTTGAAGACCTGTGCGGTAAGGGCGTGAACCAGCTCACCATCAACCAGGTGGACATTGCCCGGGTGGCCGAATACGCCTGCGAAGACGCCGAACAAACCCTGGATGTGCACAGCGTGCTGTGGCCGCAAATCCAGCAGGATGCGGGCCTGGCCTTTGTCTACCAACTGGAGATCGACAGCAGCGAGGCGCTCTACCGCATTGAGCGCAACGGCGTCTTGATCGATGCCCCCACACTGGCCGCCCAAAGCCACCAGCTGGGTCAGCGCATTTTGCAGCTGGAAACCGAAGCCCATGCGCTGGCCGGCCAGCCGTTCAACCTGAGTTCACCCAAACAGATCGGTGAAATTTTCTTCACCAAGCTGGGCCTGCCCGTGGTGAAAAAGACCGCTACCGGCGCCCCCAGCACCGACGAAGAAGTGCTGGAAAAACTGGCGGAAGACTTTCCCCTGCCCGCCAAAATCCTGGAGCACCGCGGCCTGGCCAAGCTCAAGGGCACCTACACCGACAAGCTGGCCCAGCTGGCGCTGCCGCGCACCGGCCGCGTCCACACCCACTACGCGCAGGCCGTGGCCGTGACCGGACGCCTGTCCAGCAACGACCCCAACCTGCAGAACATCCCCATCCGCACGCCCGAAGGCCGGCGCGTACGCGAGGCCTTTGTGGCCGGCCCCGGCAACGTCATTGCCAGTGCCGATTACAGCCAGATCGAGCTGCGCATCATGGCCCACATCAGTGGCGATGCCGCCTTGTTGAGCGCCTTCCGCGACGGGCTGGACGTGCACAAGGCCACCGCCGCCGAGGTGTTTGGTGTGACGCTGGAGCAGGTCACCAGCGAGCAGCGCCGCTATGCCAAGGTCATCAACTTCGGCCTGATCTACGGCATGAGCGCCTATGGTCTGGCGCGGAACTTAGGTATCGACAACACGGCGGCCAAGAACTACATCCAGCGCTACTTCGAGCGCTACCCCGGCGTCAAAGACTACATGGACCGCACGCGCGAAGAGGCCAAGGCCAAAGGCTATGTGCAAACCGTGTTTGGCCGCCGTCTCTACCTGCCCGAGATCAGCTCGCCCAACGGCCAGCGCCGGGCCGGTGCCGAGCGCGCCGCCATCAACGCACCCATGCAGGGCACGGCCGCCGACCTGATCAAGCTCAGCATGGTCAAGGTGCAACAGGTGCTGGACGCCGAGCAGCGCGGCACGCGCATGATCATGCAGGTGCACGATGAACTGGTGTTTGAGTTGCCCGCGTCGGAAGTGGATTGGCTCAAGACCGAAATCCCGCGCCTGATGGCCGGTGTGGCGGATCTGAAAGTGCCGCTGCTGGCCGAAGTGGGCGTGGGCCCCAATTGGGACCAAGCCCATTGAGGCGGCGGCACCACAGGCCCGGCCTGAACTGCTTAAACTTCGCCCGTAATTCAACGATTCCTACACGAGGCTACCTATGTTGACCCAGGACTTGCAAACCCAATTCGATTCCCTGCTACCCGGCAGCTCATCCGAGGCTGGCGCCAACCGGCGCACCGCGCTCAAGCTGGCGCTGGGTGTGGGCTATGCCGCAGCGGCCATGCCCATCATGGCGCAGACGGCCATCACCACCTCCGCTGAAGGCCTGAGCACGGGTCAGGGCGGCTTCGAAGTGGCCGGCGCGAAAGTGCCCTTTTATTACGCAGCACCCGCAGGCAAGACGGCTCTGCCAGTCATCCTGGTGATCCAGGAAATCTTCGGCGTGCATGCCTACATTGCCGACACCTGCCGCCGCCTGGCCAAGGCCGGTTACCTGGCGATTGCGCCCGACCTGTTTGCGCGCCAGGGCGATGCCAGCACCTACACCGACATCGGCAAACTCATGAGTGAAGTGGTGTCCAAAGTGCCCGATGCCCAGGTCATGGCCGATCTGGACGGCGCGCTGCAATGGGCAGGAGCCCATGGCGGCGACCTCCAGCGCGTGGGCATCACCGGCTTTTGCTGGGGCGGGCGCATCACCTGGCTGTATTGCGCGCACAACCCCATCGTCAAGGCCGGTGTGGCCTGGTACGGGCGGCTGGTGGGCACGGCCTCCGGGTTGACGCCCAAGCACCCGCTGGAGCTGGCGGCAGAATTGAAGGCGCCGGTGCTGGGGCTGTACGGCGGCAAAGACACCGGCATTCCCCTCTCCACGCTGGACGACATGAAGCAGGCGCTGGCCCAAGCGGGCGCCAAGGGCAACGCTGCCGCCAAGGCTTCGGAGTTTGTGGTCTACCCCGAGGCCGGCCACGCCTTCCATGCAGACTACCGCCCCAGCTACGTCAAGCAGGCGGCCGAAGACGGCTTTGCGCGCGCACTGGTGTGGTTCAAAGACAAGGGTGTTGCGTGACCCTGCTTGCGATATTGCTGGGAACCCTGCTGGCCGGTGTGGGCAGCGTATGGCTGGCCGCACTGCTGAGTTTTGGCGCGCTGGGGCGCTACACCCAGCACATGCTGAGCATGGCGGCCGGCGCCTTGATGGCCACGGCCTTCATGCACCTGCTGCCCGAAGCGTTTGAGAGCGGGCTGGAGGCGCATGACCTCTTCATGGTGCTGCTGATCGGCGTGGTATTTTTCTTTTTGCTGGACAAGGCGGAACTGTGGCACCACGGCCATGAGCACCACTACGGCACTGACCACGGTGGTGAAGCGCACCTGCATGGACACACCCACGCGCAGGGTGCCCCTGCCGGCCACGACCACAGCCACGACGAACAGGCACAGGGGCCCAAGGGGGGCAGCTGGGCCGTGCTGGCGGGTGACAGCGTGCATTGCTTTGGCGATGGCGTGCTCATCGCTTCGGCCTTTGTGGCCGACCTGCGCCTGGGTGCGATTGCCGCGCTGGCGGTGCTGGCACACGAGGTGCCGCACCACATGGGCGATTTGATGGTGCTGCGCGCCGGCACCTCCAACAAGCGCGTGGCGCTGATCAAAGTGTCCCTGGCCGGCGCCGTCACGGCCCTGGGCGGCATGCTGGGCTACTGGCTGGTGGACGGGCTGCACGACTACCTGCCGTATTTTCTGGTGGTCGCTTCCAGCAGCTTTATTTATGTGGCGTTGGCCGACTTGATTCCGCAATTGCAAAAGCGCTTGTCGGCCAGCCAGACAGCCGCGCAAATCGCCTGGCTGGGCGCCGGCATCGTGCTGGTGACCTTCATGAGCAGTCTGGGCGGCCACGCGCATTAAGGTCGGTTCACAGCAGGACCGCAAGAATTCCCGGCTTGCGCAGCAGCATTTTTTGAAACATGCAAACCCCTGGCATTGCGAATTCGCAAATGCAGCGCGCCTGTGTAGCCACACGATTGCCCCACTTTTTGGAGAAGATCATGGCGATAAACAAGCGCAGTGCGTCGGGTGGTGTTGCCTACCAGCGCGAGGACCGGCCTCGCACGGGTGCGGGTACTGAAGTAGATTGGGTGGCCGGTGCGTTGCCGGCGATTCAGCAGGTGGCCGGATGGGTGGAGCAATTTCAGCAAGTCGCACTCCAGTCCTCACTCCCCTGGGGGGACGAGGCGGCCCGGGTCATGCTCGATCTGAGTCAAGCCAAGAGCCCGGTGCAGCTGTTTTCGGTTGCTTCCAGGGCGGCAACTCGACAGATGGACGTGTTAGCGCGCCAACAGGCAGCACTGATGCAGCAACTAGTCGATTCGCAAATCAGCCTGTTTGGTTGGCTGGTCCGCAAAGAAGACCCACTCAAAACGGAACCGCCGGACGCGACCAACGGCGGCGGTCTGCTGGATGTCTGGGCCAACGCGCAAGACGAATGGGTGAAATATGCCCAAACCGTGTTGGCCCCGGGTGCAGCTGCCCAAAGCAGTCGATAGGTTGCCATCCGTGCAGCCCGGCGCGCAGTGCCCGGGGCGCAGGTCCGTGCAACGCTCGGTTTTACGAAAGTGACCCATGCCAAACATTCACCGCGGTAGCAGCGATCATCCTGCGAACCCCTGTATTGGCCTCACGGCGGGGGGGCATTGTGGCCTGCCTTTCCAGACGGTCGCGCTGGTACTGCAAGGCGGTGGCGCGTTGGGCTCGTACCAGGCCGGCGTTTACGAAGGACTGTCGCAAGGGGGCATAGAGCCCAACTGGTTGGCGGGCATTTCCATTGGTGCACTCAACACCGCGATCATTGCAGGCAACCCTCCGGCCACGCGTGTGGAGCGACTGCGCGAGTTTTGGGAAACCATTTGTCGTCCGGCCATCGCGCTTCCCTCGTTGGAGTGGATGAACAGCTGGTTGGCCCACACAGGGCGGGATGCCCGCAAGTTTTTCAGTGGCTTTGCTGCCATGCGTGCAGTCATTGAAGGCCAGCATGACTTCTTCGTTCCGCGTGGCATCTCGGCTTGGTTGGATGGCAAGCAGGCGACCACCATGGCCAGCTTTTACGACACGACTGCGCTGAAGACCACGCTTGAACGGTTCGTCGATTTCGACCGCATCAACCACGGAAATATTCGCGTGTCAGTCGGTGCAGTGAGCTTGCGTACCGGCAATTTTGCGTACTTTGACAATACCGAAGGCATGGCCTGCAAGGCGCTGAAGGCGGAGCACTTCATGGCCTCTGCAGCACTGCCTCCCGGCTTTCCGGCCATCGAGATTGACGGGGAGTTTTACTGGGACGGCGGCCTGGTCTCCAACACACCCCTGACCCACGTGTTGTCGACGACGCCACGTCGAAACACGCTAACTTTCCAGGTAGACCTCTGGAGTGCCCGTGGACCACTGCCTGAAAATGTGTACGAAGCGCAAGAGCGCCTGAAAGACATTCAGTTTTCAAGCAGGACCCGCACCGCGACGCAAGTCATGGCCGAATCACAGCATTACCGGCGCATGCTGCGGGAGTTGCTGTTGCATGTTCCCGTGGAGCTTCGCAAAACGGAAAAGTGGTGCATTGAGGCGCAGAAGTTTGCCTGCGAAGGCCAATACAGCGTGATCCATCTCATCTACCAGGACAAGGAGTGGGAAGGCCTGGCCAAGGATTACGAATTCAGTGCGGAAACCATGCAATCGCACTGGCAAAGTGGGTTGAACGATATCCAGCATACGTTGTCGCATTCCGCATGGCTTCAGCTACCCCCGGCTGGCAAGGAGTTCGTGGTTCATGACTTGCACACGGGAAGTTGATTGGCCGGTGACAACGCGCCTTCCAAGGACCGGCTGGCCGCCAGCAGCGCTTCTACCAGTGCGTGGCGCAGCGGATGCGGGGCTGGCATGTCCGGCAGCAGCAGGCTGATCCTGAACGGAATGCCCACGCTCAGCGGCCTGACCTCCAAGCCGTTGCCGGCACATTCCAACGCGGTGAGCGGGTTGACGATCGCCACCCCCAAGCCTTGGCGCACCATGGCGCAAATGGCCACGGCACTCTCGGTTTCCAGGCATTGCACGCGCTGTACACCCTGCGCGGCAAACAACTGATCGATGGCCTGGCGATACGGGTCGCTCAGGGCCAGGCTGATGAAGTGTTCCCCCTCAAAGTCTGCCGCGTCCAGTACCTGTTTGCGGCACAGCTGGTGCGAGCCGGGCAGCACGGCGACTTCATCGGCTTGCAACAAGGTCTGCCAGGCCACGCCGGGCGGGGCTGTGCTGGCCTCGCTCAATCCCAGGTCAAAGCGCTGTTCGGACAAGGCTTGTTCCAGCCAGGGCGACTCCAGGGGCTGCACGCTCACCAGCGCCTGTGGCGTGCTGTGCGCCAGGTTGAGCAGCGCATGCGGCACCAGCGCATGGGCCAGCGCCGGCAGACAGGCCAGACGCAGGCGCGTGCTGGAGAGCGTGCGCAACTCGCGTGCGCGCAGGGCGATCTGCTCCAGCCCGATGAAGGAGCGCTCGACTTCCTGCATCAGCGCCAGCGCGCGCGCCGTGGGGCGCAGACGTCCGCGCACCCGGTCAAACAGCGCGTAGCCGAGCACCTGCTCCAGGCGCGCCAATTCGCGGCTGAGCGTGGGCTGGCTGGAGTGGCCGGCTTCGGCCGCGCGGCTCAGGTTGCCGTGCAGCATGACGCTGCGAAACAGGCCGAGCTGGCGGTGGGTGAGGGCGGGTGCGCTGTCTGGCTGCAAGGGCGTGGGTTTCAGGGAGGGCATGTTTTGACTATATCCAAAGCGAATACATGCGGCATAAAAATGGCATTGATGTTATGGCTTTGCGCGGGCATGATCCGACCATGAACCCTTTTACCCCCTCCCTCCTGGCCGATCTGGCCCGCCAGCACGGCACCCCTTTGTGGGTGTATGACGCCGCCACCATCCAGTCGCGCGTGGCCGCACTCCAGCAGTTCGACACCGTGCGCTTTGCGCAAAAAGCCAACTCCAACACCCACCTGCTGCGCCTCCTGCGTAGCCAGGGCGTGGCGGTGGATGCGGTGTCGCTGGGCGAGATCGAGCGGGCGCTGGCGGCCGGTTTCCAGCCCGGCCTGGTGGACGGACACGCGGAAATTGTGTTCACTGCCGACCTGCTGGACCACGCCACGCTGGCGCGCGTGGCAGAGCTGGGTATTCCGGTGAACTGCGGCTCCATCGACATGCTGGGCCAACTCGCTGCGGCCAGCCCGGGCCACCCGGTGTGGTTGCGCATCAACCCCGGCTTTGGCCACGGCCACAGCAACAAGACCAATACCGGTGGCGAGCACAGCAAGCACGGCATCTGGCATGGTGATCTGGCAAAGGCGTGTGCGCAGATCCAGACGCTGGGTCTGTCGCTGCAAGGCCTGCACATGCACATTGGCTCCGGCGTGGATTACAGCCACTTGCAGGAAGTCTGCGGCGCCATGGTGGACCTGGTGAAAACCGTGCAGGCCCAGGGTCTGGACTTGCAGGCCATCTCTGCCGGTGGCGGCCTCTCCATTCCCTACCAGGCCGGTGAGCCGGTGATCAACACCGCCCATTACTTTGACCTGTGGGACGCAGCACGCCACACGATTGCCGGCCTGCTGGGCCACGCGGTGGAGTTGGAGATTGAACCCGGCCGCTACCTGGTGGCCGAGTCCGGCGTGCTGGTGAGCGAGGTGCGCGCCACCAAGCACCAGGGCACGCAGCATTTTGTGCTGGTGGATGCCGGCTTTAGTGACCTGATGCGCCCGGCCATGTATGGCAGCCACCACGGCATGGAAATCATCCATGCCGACGGCACCGTGCCGACCACTGCCCGCCACAGCACGGTGGTGGCCGGCCCGTTGTGCGAGTCGGGCGATGTGTTTACACAGGGTGAAGGTGGCGTGGTGCTGCAGCGTGAATTGGCGACGGCCCAAGTGGGCGATCTGCTGGTGGTACATGACACCGGGGCCTACGGTGCCTCCATGTCCAGCAACTACAACACGCGACCGCTGATTCCCGAGGTGCTGGTGCAGGAAGGCCAGGCCCGCCTGATCCGGCGCCGCCAGACGGTGGCCGAACTGCTGGCCTTGGAAGCGGTTTAGGCCTTCGGGTCAGAGTGCAACAGCGAGCTAAGTGCGACTGCTGGCGCGAACCGTCAGGTTCTTTGCCGGTGGTGTCTTTCGAATCAACCGCACTTCCAACCTGCATCCCAAAGCCTCCGCGTACTTGGACAGGGTGGCCATAGAGGGTGAGTGCTTGCCGCTCCCTGACTCCATCCGCACGACGGCGGACTGTCCTGATCTAATGACTTCGTACACACAGACAGGTGGAAATCACCTGGGTAATCAAAGTGACGAAATCCAAACGAAGAGTCTTCGACGCAAGCTTCAAGCTGCAAGTGGTGGAAATGATCCGCTCCCAAGGCCTGAGCATTGGTCAGGTCTGCCAGGACATGAAGCTAGGCGAGTCGGCCGTGAGACGCTGGCTGGCACAAGCTAATGCCGAGCAACTTGGCCAGCCTGGTATTGGCAAGCCATTGACCGCTGAGCAGCAGCGCATCCGCCAGCTTGAAGCCGAGAACCGGCAACTGCGAGGCGATGTGGATATCCTAAAAAAAGCATCGGCCTTCT
>CANCER010000036.1 GCA_947375135.1 Comamonadaceae bacterium
AGAAGGCCGATGCTTTTTTTAGGATATCCACATCGCCTCGCAGTTGCCGGTTCTCGGCTTCAAGCTGGCGGATGCGCTGCTGCTCAGCGGTCAATGGCTTGCCAATACCAGGCTGGCCAAGTTGCTCGGCATTAGCTTGTGCCAGCCAGGGTCTCACGGCCGACTCGCCTAGCTTCATGTCCTGGCAGACCTGACCAATGCTCAGGCCTTGGGAGCGGATCATTTCCACCACTTGCAACTTGAAGCTCGCGTCGAAGACTCTTCGTTTGGATTTCGTCACTTTTATTACCCAGGTGATTTCCACCTATCTGTGTGTACGAAGTCATTAGATCAGGACACCTGACAAGTGCCGATCACTTTCGGACAAGGTGTGCGAAAGAAGCAGCAGAACAAGATGCAAAGTTGGTGGTTGGCGATATTTGCAGGTCGCTCAGCGTATCAAGCCGCCTTCAAGTGCATGTCAATGTGCAATGATGAATAGGGGCACAGCACGCCACCGCTCTGCGTACGCTCCAGCAAACCCAGGTCTGCCAAGATCACCACGTCTTCGTGCACGCGTTTGACATCGCGCCCCACAACACGGGCGAGTTCGCGCACAGATAGTTCGCCTTTGCCCTGGGCGACGCGAACAAGCTCCCAACGCTTTTCTGTAAGCTGGCCAAAGAAATGCCCAGGGCTCTCAAAGTTGAGTACTTCGCCCTGGTAAGTGTCCGCCTGTGCCGTATTGGCCATGGCGCGCAGGGCCCCCTTCCAGTCAGGCTGCAGAGTGATGGTCAGATAACGCTCAGTCATGGTGCTCTCCTGGCAGCGACGGCTGCAATAAAGTCTTCAATCAGTTGGTCCACGCCGGTGAAGGCATAGGGCACTTCGATGCCATCCAGGTGGCAGTGGTCACCCTTGCCACGCTCGTTGTCGAAGCCGACGATGCGCACACCGTCCACCACAAATACGGCGCTGTACTTGTAGCCGTGGTCTGTCGGCGGGACGGGTTTGGGCACCTTCCAGATCACCACTTCAAGGATTGCGCCGTCGGAAGTGACGTCTTTGAAGCGCGTAATCAGTTGGGCTGGCATGTTGGCAATTGTGACAACGAGTTCTCGCGTTGTCAATTTTGCCAACAAGGAACCAAGGACTTGACTCGCTGCTAACCTGAAGTCCACCACCCGCGAACGCACAATTTTCCACAGCCCATCCCCGCGGCGATCCTGTTGCCTCGAAACCCCGGCGTTCGGGCCCAATGTGCGGGGTGGCGATGCGCCCGCAGCCACCCGGTAGATCAAAAGCCTGACCGTCGCCAGCCTGGAGCACGGCAGCGCAGCGCCACAGCGAGCAGACCTGCTGTGCACACTTTGAGCGTACCCAGACTTTGCGCCGTACGCACACCGCAGGGTGCCGGGATATGGCGCGAATGTTGCGTCAAACGGGGTGATGTCTGATGCGATCCGTATTGTTGTTATTTCCCCCGATCTGGACCTGGCCGATCCACAGGATGAGCACGCCATGGATCAGGCCGAGCGCTCGCGCAGCCTGCGCATAGGTCTGCTGGAGAGTGGTTTCAATTTGGTGGCCTCGCTGCCAGCCGATGTGTTCCTGACCGAGCGCCTGGCCCAGCTGCGCCCCGACCTGATCATTGTCGATGCCGAGAGCGATGCGCGCGATGCGCTGGAGCATGTGGTGATGGCCACGCGCGATGCGCGCCGCCCCATCGTCATGTTTACCAACGACCACGACAGCGGCAACGCGCGTGCCGCCGTGGCCGCCGGTGTCTCTGCCTATATCGTGGCCGGGCTGCAGTCCGACCGTATCCGTCCGATTCTGGATGTGGCCATGGCCCGCTTCCAGCAGGAGCAGGCGCTGCGCCAGGAGCTGGCCGATGCCCGCAACGAGATCAACCAGCTGAGTGCCAGCGCGCAGGAGCGCCGCGTGATAGACCGCGCCAAGGCCCTGCTGATGGAGCGGCAAAAACTCAGCGAGAACGATGCCTACGCCAAACTGCGCAAGGCCGCCATGGACAAGAACCTGAAGATCGTGGAAGTGGCGCAGCGCATGCTGGATGTGGCGGACCTGTTGGGCTGAATCTGCACCGCTTGAGGCACAGGACAAACGCAATTGGTGCATTGCACAAGAAGAGTGCGGCTTTTGAAGGCACATCTGGACGCAGGCCGGCGTGGCACTCTGTGCCGTCCGTGTCCCCCGCCCGCTTAAGCGGGCTCCTCCTTTACCTACCGTCACAGAGCGCCACACCGTCCTGCGTCAGCCTGCTTGGTGGGTGCTGATAAGTCGGGGTCACTGGGTCTATCTAACTTGGCACGCAGTTTGCATAGATAAAAACAAGACCAGCGATGGTCATGCGATGAACAGCAGCCAACGGCGGTTGCAGTTCATCCAAAAGGACAAAGGCGTCCCCACAGCCACACATGCTTGATGCGATGTGTGGCCTGTGCGGACGCCTTTTTTGTTTTTGTTTTTTACTTCTGGAGTGTTGCCATGACGGATCTTCTGAAAACCAAGCTCACACGCCGCGCCGTGCTGCAAACCGCCGCCATCGGCGCCTTCGGTGTGGACCCCGCGCTGCGCGCCGCCGTCTATGCCGGCGGCTCCGATGCCCCGGAAAAAACCGAGGTGAAGATCGGCTTCATCCCGCTGACCGATTGCGCCAGCGTGGTCATGGCGTCTGTCTTGGGCCTGGACCAGAAATACGGCGTGAAGATCATCCCCAGCAAGGAATCGAGCTGGGCCAGCGTGCGCGACAAACTGGTCAATGGCGAGCTCGACTTTGCGCATGTGCTGTATGGCCTGGTGTATGGCGTGCACCTGGGAGTGGGCGGCCCCAAGAAGGACATGGCCGTGCTGATGACGCTCAACAACAACGGCCAGGCCATCACGCTGTCCAAGAAGCTGGCCGACAAGGGTGCGGTGGATGGCGCAGGACTTGCCAAGCTGATGAAGGCCGAGAAGCGCGAATACACCTTTGCCCAGACCTTCCCCACCGGCACGCACGCCATGTGGCTGTATTACTGGATGGCGGCCAACGGCATCAACCCCATGGCCGACTCCAAGGTCATCACCGTGCCGCCGCCGCAAATGGTGGCGAACATGCGCGTGGGCAATATGGATGGCTTTTGCGTGGGTGAGCCCTGGAACCACCGGGCCATCATCGACGGCATCGGCGTCACCGCCGCCACCACGCAAGACATCTGGAAAGACCACCCGGAAAAAGTGCTGGGCACCACCGGTGACTTCGTCAAGAAATACCCCAACACGGCGCGTGCCGTGACGGCTGCGATTCTGGAAGCCGGCAAGTGGATTGACGCCGGCCTGCAGAACAAAAACAAGATGGCCGAAACCATTGCCGACAAGAGCTATGTGAACACCAGCGTGGACGCCATCAACCAGCGCATTCTGGGCCGCTACCAGAACGGCATGGGCAAGACCTGGGACGACCCCAACTACATGAAGTTCTACAACGACGGCGCGGTGAACTTCCCCTACCTGTCGGATGGCATGTGGTTCCTCACACAACAGAAGCGCTGGGGCCTGCTCAAGGACCATCCCGACTACCTGGCGGTTGCCAAGCAGATCAACCAAATCGACATCTACAAGCAGGCCGCAGCGGCTACCAAGACGTCAGTGCCCAAGGACGCGATGCGCAGTTCCAAGCTGATGGACGGTGTGGTCTGGGATGGGAAAGATCCCAAGAAATACGCCGACGCTTTCAAGATCAAGGTTTAAAGGAATCATCATGGTGAGCGCTGTTTTCCACTCCCCCCTGGCCACTGCGGCCGAAGATGTGGCCGTCATGAAGAAGACGGTTGCTGCAACGCCGGTCAAAGCCGCATCGGCCGCCGTGGCTGCACCGGCGGTCAAACCCGGTTTTGATTGGAACGGCCTCGTGATGACCGTCATGCCGCCGCTGCTGGGCCTGGTGTTGCTGGTGCTGATCTGGTCCCTGGTCAGCGTGGGCACGGCCGGCAGCATCCCCACGCCGATCGAGACGGCCAAGCAGGCCATCAGCATCTTCAGCGATCCGTTCTACCGCAAGGGCCCCAACGACCAGGGCGTGGGCTGGAATGTGCTGGCCTCGCTGCAGCGCGTGGCCTTGGGCTTTGGTCTGGCGGCGGTCGTCGGCATACCGGCGGGCTTTGTCATCGGTCGCTTTGAGTTCATGAGCCGCATGTTCAACCCGCTGATCAGCCTGATGCGCCCGGTCTCTCCGCTGGCCTGGTTGCCCATCGGCCTCTTGGTGTTCAAGGGTGCGAATCCGGCCGCCATCTGGACCATCTTCATCTGCTCGATCTGGCCCATGGTCATCAACACGGCGGTGGGCGTGCAGCGCGTGCCGCAGGACTACATGAACGTGGCCCGCGTGCTGAACTTGAGTGAGTGGAAGATCGTCACCAAGATCCTGTTCCCCTCGGTGCTGCCCTATATGTTGACCGGCGTGCGCCTGGCGGTGGGCACGGCCTGGCTGGTGATCGTGGCGGCCGAGATGCTGACCGGTGGTGTCGGCATCGGTTTCTGGGTCTGGGACGAGTGGAACAACCTCAACGTCAAGAACATCATCATCGCCATCTTTGTCATCGGCATCGTCGGCCTGCTGCTCGAGTACGCCCTGATCAAAATCGCATCCGCATTCACATTCGAAGAGGTGAAGTCATGAGCACAGAAACTATGAATGCCAAGTTCATCGAGATCCAGAACGTGGCCCAGACCTTCAAGACCAAGAAGGGTTCCTTCCCGGCGCTGCGCGACGTCAACCTGACCGTGGCCAAGGGCGAGTTCGTGACCTTGATCGGCCACAGCGGCTGCGGCAAGTCCACGCTCTTGAACCTGATCGCGGGCCTCACCAAGCCGACCGAAGGCCATCTGCTCTGCGCCAACCGCGAGATCGCCGGCCCCGGCCCCGAACGCGCCGTGGTGTTCCAGAACCATTCGCTGCTGCCCTGGCTCACCTGTTTTGAAAATGTCTACCTGGGCGTGGAGCGCGTGTTTGGCGCGGCCTCCAAGAGCACCGGCGCCGCGTCCGAAAACAAGGCCCAGCTGATGGCCCGCACCGATGCGGCGCTGGCGCTGGTGGGCCTGACGGCTGCGGCGCAAAAGCGCCCCGGCGAAATATCGGGCGGCATGAAGCAGCGCGTGGGCATTGCCCGGGCCCTGGCCATGGAGCCCAAGGTCTTGCTGATGGACGAACCCTTTGGTGCGCTGGATGCACTGACCCGCGCCAAGCTGCAGGACGAGCTGGCGGAGATCGTGGCCCGCACGCAGAGCACGGTGGTAATGGTGACGCACGATGTGGATGAGGCCGTGCTCTTGTCCGACAAGATTGTGATGCTGACGAATGGGCCGGCGGCGACGATTGGCGAGGTGCTTTCTGTGGATCTGGTGCGGCCACGGTCGCGGGTGGCGCTGGCGGATAGCCCTCAGTATTTGGCGTATCGGAAAGCTGTTATCGACTTTTTGTATACGCGGCAGGGTCACGTTGAGAAGGCGGCTTAGGTATGTCTTCTCTTTTTTTTGTGGAGATGGCTGTGCATGCTGTTTTTGAACACACCCCCTATCCCCCAACCCCTTTCCACCCTCGCCAGGGCGGAAAGGGGAGCCTAACAGCCACATGTGATTTCGTCGCGCCGACTACGTGGCTAATGCCACAAGGTCGCGACTGCGATTTCGTTCTGCGGTTTCGTGCCAACGGTCGTAGGGACCTCGTCGTAGCCGCTAGTGCCAACGGCGGGCGCGTTGCGGCCCGCTCGGTGCGCACCAACCCACGCGCATTCACTACAACCGCAGGTTTCCCAACGCCAGCGCCCACAAGCGCAACGCAGCCTCACTCTGGTAGCACCGTATTCGGCGCGCAGCCACCAAATCGGCTGTTAGCTCCCCTTTCCGCCCTGGCGAGGGTGGAAAGGGGTTGGGGGATAGGGGGTGTGTTCAAGAGCTCCGCAGGAAAAAACATAGGAGAGAAAAAATGAAAGCAAAACAAAAACTCGTCATGGTCGGCAACGGCATGGCCGGCGTTCGCACCCTCGAAGAACTGCTGAAAATCGCGCCCGATCTCTACGACATCACCGTGTTCGGCGCCGAGCCGCACCCCAACTACAACCGCATCCTCCTGAGCCCGGTACTGGCCGGTGAGCAGACGCTCGAAGAGATCGTGCTGAATCCCTTCAGCTGGTACGAAGAAAACGGCATCACCCTGCATGCCGGCAAGACCGTGACCGAGGTGGACCGCGTCAAACGCATAGTCCGCGCCACGGCAGTCGATGGCAGCGTGATCGAAGCAGAGTACGACCGCCTGCTGATGTGCACCGGCTCCAATCCCTTCATCCTGCCCGTGCCCGGCAAGGAACTCGAAGGCGTGATCGCCTACCGCGACATTGCCGATACCAACGCCATGATCGACGCGGCTACGCGCTTCAAGCATGCGGTGGTGATCGGCGGCGGCCTCCTGGGTCTGGAGGCAGCCAACGGCCTGATGCTGCGCGGCATGACCGTGACCGTGGTGCATGTGATGCCCACGCTGATGGAGCGCCAGCTCGACAGCGTGGCCGGTGGGCTCTTGCGCAAGTCGCTCGAAGCGCGTGGCCTGAACTTTTTGATGGGCGCGCAGACGCAAGAGTTGGTCGGCAGCGAGAACGAAGGCAAGGGCGGCCGTGTCAAGTCCATCAAGTTCAAGGACGGCACGGAAGTCCCGGCCGACCTCGTCGTGATGGCCGTCGGCATCCGCCCCAACACCACGCTGGCCGCAGCCATGCGCCTGCATGTGGACAAGGGCATCGTGGTGACCGACACCATGCAGACTGTGACCGACGCGCGCATATACAGCGTGGGCGAATGCGCCGCGCACCGTGGCATCGCCTACGGGCTGGTCGCGCCTCTGTTTGAGCAGGGCAAGGTCGCAGCCAACCATTTGGCGCAGTTTGGCATCGGCCGTTACCAGGGTTCGCTCACCTCCACCAAACTGAAAGTGACGGGCATCGATCTGTTCTCCGCCGGCAACTTCATGGGCGGCGCGGACACCGAAGAAATTGTGATGAGCGACCCCTTTGGCGGCGTTTACAAAAAGCTGGTGATTCAGGACGACAAGCTGGTGGGTGCCTGCATGTACGGCGACACCGTGGACGGCAGCTGGTACTTCAAGCTGCTGCGCGACGGCCGCTCGATTGCCGATATCCGCGACAAGCTGATGTTTGGTGAAAGCAATATCGGTGACGTCGGCCACGAGGGCCACAGCAAGGCCGCTTCCATGCCCGACGAGGCTGAGGTCTGCGGCTGCAATGGCGTCAAGAAGGGCACCATCTGCAAGGCCATTAAAGAAAAGGGCCTGTTCACCATCGAGGAGGTGCGCAAGCACACCAAGGCCAGCGCGTCGTGTGGTTCCTGCACGGGCTTGGTGGAACAGATTCTGATGTTCACCGCCGGTGGCGATTACTCTGCCACGCCCAAGACCAAGGCCATGTGCGGCTGCACCGAGCATGGCCACGAAGCCGTGCGCCAGGCCATACGCACACCGCTGGCTGACGGCAGCAAGCTGCTGACCATTGCCCAGGTCTACGCCGAGCTGGGCTGGAAGACGCCCAACGGCTGTGCGTCGTGTCGACCCGCCATCAACTACTACCTGATCAGCAGCTGGCCCAAAGAGGCGGTGGACGATCCGCAAAGCCGCTTCATCAACGAACGCAGCCACGCCAACATCCAGAAAGACGGCACCTACAGCGTGATTCCGCGCATGTGGGGCGGTGAGACCACGGCCAGCGAACTGCGCCGCATTGCCGACGCGGTGGACAAATACAAGATTCCCACCGTCAAGGTGACAGGCGGCCAGCGCATCGATTTGCTGGGCGTCAAAAAAGAAGACCTGGTCTCGGTGTGGAAAGACATCGGCATGCCCAGCGGCCACGCCTATGCCAAGGCCCTGCGCACGGTGAAGACCTGCGTGGGCAGCGAGTGGTGCCGCATGGGCACGCAGGACAGCACGCAAATGGGCAAGGACCTGGAGCGCGCCATGTGGCGCATGTATGCACCGCACAAGGTGAAGTTCGCCGTCTCGGGCTGCCCGCGCAACTGCGCTGAGGCGGGCATCAAGGACGTGGGCATCATCGGTGTGGACAGCGGCTGGGAGATGTACATCGCCGGTAACGGCGGCATCAAGACCGAGGTGGCGCACTTCTTCACCAAGGTAAAGACAGCCGCCGAGGTGCTGGAATACACCGGCGCTTTCTGCGAGTTGTACAGACAAGAAGGCTGGTACCTGGAGCGCACCGTGCATTACGTCAACCGCGTCGGCCTGGACTATGTGAAGAAGCGCATATTGGAAGACCACGCTGGTCGCCAGGCCCTGTGGGAGCGCCTGCAGTTCGCCCTGGATGGCGAGCCCGATCCCTGGTTTGATTTCAAGGACGCACAGGTGGACACGCGCCAGTTCGACGCCTTGACCGTGAAAGAAGGAGTGACAGCATGAGCAGCAATGAATGGACCTTGATCTGCCAACTCACCGACATTCCGGTGCTGGGCTCGCGCCGTGTCACCCGTGAATCCGGCATGGACGTAGCGGTGTTCCGCAACGGCCAGGACG
Source organism: Comamonadaceae bacterium (assembly GCA_947375135.1). Taxonomy (GTDB): domain Bacteria; phylum Pseudomonadota; class Gammaproteobacteria; order Burkholderiales; family Burkholderiaceae_C; genus Allorhodoferax. The sequence goes on from CANCER010000036.1 coordinate 8,573, forward strand.
CGGTGTTTGCGCTGCTGGACCGCTGCCCGCACAAGGGCGGCCCCTTGAGCCAGGGCATCGTGTTCGGCACGCACGTGGCCTGCCCGCTGCACAACTGGAACATCGGCCTGTGCGACGGCCAGGCCGCGCTGCCGGATGAGGGCTGCACGCCCCCATTCAGCGTCAAGCTCGAAGCCGGTGCGGTGTACTTGAAGGCTTCCGAGCTGCAGAGCCTTGCCACCGATCTGGTGCGCCCGATTGCTGGGCCTGCGCGCCGCAACGTCGCTGTTTAAGCAATTTCAGAGAACGCCGCCATGCAAGAAACCCGCTCAACGTGTCCCTACTGTGGGGTGGGCTGCGGCGTCATCATTGAGAGCGAGGGCCCGCAGATCACCGGCGTGCGCGGTGACCCGAAACACCCGGCCAACTTCGGCCGCCTGTGCTCCAAGGGCAGCACGCTGCACCTGACGGCAACCAAGCCGGTGACACTGCAAACGCGACTGTTGCAACCGATGCAGCGCCTGGCGCGCGGTGCCGCGCCGCAGGCCGTGAGCTGGGATGCGGCCCTGGGCCATGCCACCAACACATTCGCCCGCATCATCAAGGACCATGGGCCCGATGCGGTCGGCTTTTACGTCTCCGGACAGCTGCTCACCGAAGACTATTACGTCTTCAACAAACTGGCCAAGGGCCTGATAGGCACCAACAACATCGACACCAACTCGCGCCTGTGCATGAGCAGCGCGGTGGCCGGCTACAAAAAGACCCTGGGCGCCGATGCGCCCCCGGCCTGCTATGACGATGTGAACCATGCGAGCACGCTGTTCATCGTCGGCTCCAACACCGCCTATGCGCATCCGGTGTTGTTCCGCCGCGTTGAGGATGCCAAGCGCGCCAACCCGGCGCTGAAGATCGTCGTGGTCGATCCCCGGCGCACCGACACCGCCGACATGGCGGATTTGCACCTCGCGATCCAGCCCGGCACCGATGTGATGCTGTTCAACGGCATGCTGCATTTGATGCTGTGGGAGGGTTGGCTGGACGCGGCCTATATGGCGGCGCATACCAGCGGCTTTGAGGAACTCAAGGCCACGGTGCGCGATTGCACGCCCGACGCAGTGGCGCAGATCTGTGGCATTAGCAATGAGGTGCTCTTTCAGGCCACGCGCCTGTTTGCACAATCCACCCCCACGCTCAGTTTGTATTGCCAGGGCCTCAACCAATCCAGCAGTGGCACGGCCAAGAATGCGGCGCTGATCAATCTGCACCTGGCCACCGGCCAAATCGGACGGCCCGGCGCCGGCCCGTTTTCCCTCACCGGCCAGCCCAACGCCATGGGCGGGCGCGAAGTAGGTGGCCTGGCGAATCTGCTCAGCGCCCACCGCGACCTGGCCAACCCCACTCACCGCGCCGAAGTTTCCGCGCTGTGGGGTATCGACGACGTGCCCAGCAAGCCCGGCAAGACAGCCGTGGAAATGTTCCAGGCCGCCGCCGACGGTGAAATTAAGGCCTTGTGGATTGCCTGCACCAACCCGGCCCAAAGCATGCCGGATCAAGCGACGGTGCGCCGCGCGCTGGAGCGTGCCGAACTGGTCATCGTGCAGGAGGCCTTTGCGACGACAGCCACCTGCGCCTATGCCGATCTGTTGTTGCCCGCGACCACCTGGGGCGAAAAAGAGGGCACCGTTACCAACAGCGAACGCCGCATCAGCCGTGTGCGAGCGGCAGTTGTGCCGCCTGTTGCTGAAGGCACTTCTGGCGCTGGGAGTCTGGGCGGCGATGCGCTCTGCTCCGTGTCCCCCGCCCGCTTCGCGGGCTCCTCCTTTACCTACGCAGAGCGCATCACCACCCAGACTCCCGGCACTTTTGACAGCGCGCCACGCCACGACTGGCAGATTGCCGTGGACTTCGCACAGCGCCTGGAACATGCATTGGGGCGCACCAAAGCCACGCTGTTCCCGTACACCGACGCCGAGTCCATCTGGAACGAGCACCGCGAATCCACCCGCGGCCGTGATCTGGATATCACCGGCCTGAGCTACGCCATTCTGGAAGCCGCGCCACAGCAGTGGCCTTGTTCGGAAGCCATGGCTGCAAGCGCCATCGCTGCTGCTGAAGCGGCCGTAATCGCGGCACCCGCACTCGGCCAAGCCCGCCTCTACACCGACGGCATCTTCCCCACCGCCGACGGCCGTGCCCGCTTTGCCAACGTGCGCTACCAGCCGGTGGCCGAGCCGCGCGACGCGCGCTATCCCTTCTCGCTCAACACCGGGCGCCTGCGCGACCAGTGGCATGGCATGAGCCGCACCGGCACGCTGGGCCGCCTGTTCGGCCATGTGCGCGAGCCGTCGCTGCAAATGCACCCGCAGGACATGGCGCGGCGTCTGCTAGCCGAGGGCGATCTGGTCCACGTCACCAGCAAGCGCGGCTCCATCCTGGTGCCGGTGCAGGCCAGCGCGGAGCAGGGCATGAGCCAGGTGTTTTTGGCCATGCACTGGGGCGAAGAGTTTTTAAGCGGGCGCAGCAGCACCGGCAGCCGTCTGGCCGGCGTCAATGCGCTTACCACCTCGGCCTTTTGCCCGGACTCCAAACAGCCCGAGTTCAAACATGCGGCCGTCAAGGTGCTCAAGGCCGACCTGCCCTGGACGCTCCTGGCCATGGCCTGGTTGCCCGCAGCGGAGGTGCTGGCGGCACGCGTGCAACTGCAGGCGCTGATGGCCGAATTTCCCTTTGCCAGCTGCGTGCCCTTTGCCAACACGGCCGTGGCCGGGGGTGAGGAGCGCCAGGGCATTTTGTTCCGCGCTGCCGCGCATGAGGCGGTGCCCACGGTCCTGCTGGAGCGCATCGAAGCCCTTCTGCAATTGCAGGGCAGCGAGGTCGTGCGCTATGCCGATACCAAACGCGGCCAGCGCCGCGCCATGCGCCTGCGGCGCGTAGGCACAGACACGCTTTTGGAAGGCTTTCTCTTGGCCGGTGACACCAGCGCGCAGGCCTGGATCAGCGGCCTGCTGCAGGACGAGTTGCCAGCGCAGGCCTATGGCCGCGCGCTCTTACTGCCGGTGAGCAAGCCGCCATTGCCCGTGGTGTCCCAAGGCAAGGTGGTGTGTACCTGCTTCCATGTCAGGGACATCGCAATCGAGGACAATTTACGCACCTGCACCGGAAGCGCGTCAGAGCGGCTGGCAAAATTGCAGGGCGCGTTGCAATGCGGCACCAATTGCGGCTCCTGCATACCCGAACTGCAGCGTATGGTGCGCAGCACCCCCATTCAACCCATTCCTTCCATCCTGTCACCCCAAGCGGCCTGAACACTGTGAACCACGATCTCTCTTTCCATTCCGCACGCGGCCAGGTCACTTTGGTGGGCGCCGGCCCGGGCGACCCGGAACTGCTGACCATCAAGGCGCTGAAGGCCATCCAGGCCGCCACGGTGCTGATGGTGGACGACCTGGTCAGCGAGCCCATCGTCGCTCTGGCCAACCCGGCCGCGCGTGTGGTCTGGGTGGGCAAGCGCGGCGGTTGCAAGTCCACGCCGCAGTCGTTCATTGAGAAGCTGATGATCACTGCTGCCCAGGAAGGCGAACGGGTGGTGCGCCTCAAGGGTGGCGATCCCTTCCTGTTTGGCCGCGGTGGCGAAGAGGTCGAGCACCTGCAGGCCGCCGGTGTGCGCGTGAGCGTGCTCAACGGCATCACCGCAGGCCTGGCCGCAGTGACCTCGCTCAATACACCACTCACCCACCGCGACTATGCGCACGGCGTGGTGTTTGTCACCGGCCACGCCAAGCCCGGCGACACCGGCACCGATTGGCGCGCCCTGGCGAATACGGCCCGCCAGGCCAAGCTGACCCTGGTGATTTACATGGGTGTGACCGGTGCTGCCCACATTCAAAGCGAACTGCTGCATGGCCTGGGCGCCGACACGCCGGTAGCCATCATCCAGAACGCCAGCCTGCCGCAACAACGCCATGCCGCCTGCCTGCTGGCCGACCTGGCCGAGACCATCCAGCGCGAAGGCCTGGGCAGCCCCGCCGTGATCGTGGTGGGTGATGTGGTGCAAGGGTTGCTGGCGGTGACTGAGCCGTTGATGGCTGGCGCGGGCGTGTGATGCGCGCTTGATACTGTCGGTGCCACTGAATCGGCACACGCGCACTGGTGATTTTGGGAGCGCCACGATAGGATAGATTTGCATCTTCAATCGTACAAAAGAGTGGCTCTCCATGAAAGCACCAACTGTCCCATACAAAGGCAAATCCGTTGCTCCCGTTCCGGGCTACGCGGCTGTGAGCGACGGTATTGTCCAACTGCTGAACGCGGCCCGGCTGGCGGCGGCCCGCAACGTCAATGCGCTGATGACCGCCAGCTACTGGGAAATCGGGCGGCGCATCGTGGAGGCCGAGCAAAAGGGCAAGCGGCGTGCCGGTTATGGCGAACAGTTGATTGAAAGGCTTTCGCTGGATTTGACCCGGCAGTTTGGCCGGGGGTTCAGCCACCAGAACCTGTGGCAAATGCGACTTTTCTTTCAAACCTGGGGGCCTGAAAAGATTCTCCAGACACTGTCTGGAGAATTCACAGCGACGAGGGTCACATCTGTGCAATCTGGTTTGAGTCAGCTGGCCCAGGCATTCCCCCTCCCCTGGTCCGCCTATGTCCGCCTGCTGACCGTCAAGAGCCCGCATGCCCGCCAGTTCTACGAAGACGAAGCCTTGCGCAGTGGCTGGAAGATTTCATGCTGGAGTTGGGCAGCGACTTCACCTTTGTGGGTAGACAGCGGCGTCTGCGCATTGACCAGACCTGGTACCGCGTGGACCTGTTGCTGTTTCACCGCCGCCTGCGTTGCCTGGTCATCATTGATCTCAAGCTGAGTGGACTGACCCATGCCGACGTCGGGCAGATGCATATGTACTGCAACTATGCCAAAGAAAACTGGACGCTGCCAGACGAAAACCCGCCCGTGGGTTTGATACTCTGCGCCGACAAGGGCCACGCCCTGGCACGCTATGCGCTCGATGGCCTGCCCAATAAAGTCATGGCGGCAAATTACCAAACGGTGCTGCCAGACGCTGAAATCCTGCAGCAGGAACTTGGCAAAACCCGCTTGCTGCTGGAGGCACGAGGCAAATCAGAGAAAAGCACAAAGCCCCGCGCCTGATTTTCCGCCTTTAAGCCGCCCCCAGCCCATACGGCGCCGGCACCATATTCACGATCTTCGAGAACAGCGCACGGAACTCGCCGGTGGGGCCGGACCAGGGGTCTTTGTTGGCTTCAAACGCGGCGTCGATGCCGGCCCAGTCTTGTGGCGCCAGGCGCTGCACGGCCAAAGGCAGCAGCTCTTTTTCTTCCAGGCTGATGTGCTTCCAGGTGGAGTCGATGTAGCGCAGGGCCACGGCCTCGAACTCGGCAAAACCGGATGCGCCTGCGGCCTGGTAGGCATGCAGCGCTTCGCGCAGATGCTGGGTGCTTTGCTCGCCCTTGATGTGGTCGTCCTGCAACTTGGCAATCAGCGCGGCGGCTTCCGGCACCACTTCCAGAATCTTGACGAACAGCACCTCGTCTTCCTTGGGGTGGTGCAGCTTGTCGGGCACTTCGGTGATGTATTCAATCAGCGCGTCCAGCAACACAAAGTCGGGCTGCTTGGTGCCGCTGCGGATGCTGTCCAGCACATGGTTGAAGGCCTGCACCACGGCGCCCAGGGCGCGGTGTTCGGCGTGGATGATGTCTATGGCTTTCATGGTGTCTCTCTGTGATCTTGTGGCTTCAATGCGCGGCCACGCCCAGCCAGCTGTCGAGCAGGGTGCTGTCATCCAATAACTTTTGCGCCGGGCCCAGGTACACGCCCTTGCCACGCTCCAGCACCAGGGCCTGTTGGGTCAACGGCAGGATCTGGCGCGCATGCTGCTCTACCAATATCACGGCCATGCCGCTTTCTTCGGTGAGCTGCTGGATGATGCTGAGCAACTCCTGCACGATCAGCGGCGCCAGGCCTTCCAGCGGCTCATCCAGCAACAGCAGCTGCGGGTTGAGCATCAGGGCGCGACCTATGGACAGCATCTGCTGCTCGCCGCCCGAGAGCTGGTTGCCCATGTTGGCGCGGCGCTCCTGCAGGCGCGGGAACATGGCGTAAATCTTTTGCAGATTCCAATGGCCTTTGGTCTGCACCACGCTCAGGTTTTCTTCGACCGATAGAGAAGGGAAGATGTCGCGTTCCTGCGGTACCCAGCCCAGGCCCAGGTGCGCGCGGGCATGGGCCTTGACTGCAGCAAGGTCTTTGCCCTGCCAGCGCATGGCGCCTTTGTGAAAGCGGGTAGCACCCATCAGCGTGGACAAGAGCGTGCTCTTGCCCATGCCGTTGCGCCCCAGCAGCGAGAGGCTGTCGCCAGCCTTGAGGCTCAACGAGATGCCTTCGAGCACGATGGCCTCGCCGTAACCGGCCCAGACGTTTTCCAATGCAAGCAATTCAGACATGGGCGGCTTCTCCGAGGTACACCTCTTTGACCTTGGGGTCGTTGGCAATTTGCTCTGGCGTGCCCTGCGTCAGCAGCGCGCCGCTGACCAGCACCGAGATGGTGTCGGCAAAGCGGAACACCAGGTCCATGTCGTGCTCAATCAGCAGAATGGTGACGTCGCGCGGCAGCGCGGCGATGGATTCAAACAGCTCGCGGCTCTCTGCGGTGGGCACGCCGGCAGCCGGCTCGTCGAGCAGCAGCACCGAAGGCTTGGCGGCCAGGGCCAGCGCAATCTCGATCAGGCGCTGCTTGCCATAGGCCAGGTTGCGCGTCTGCTCGTGCGCCACGTCCAGCAGCTTCAAGGTGCGCAGCAACTCGGCCGCTTCCTCAATCGCCTGCGTGTAGGCGCCCACCGGTTTCCAGAACTTGGCGCTCAGGCCCAGGCGTTCATTCACGGCCAGCACCACCGATTCGAGCACGGTGAGTTCCGAGAACAGGCGGTTGATCTGGAAGGTGCGGGCCAGGCCGCGCTTGACGCGCTGGTGCTGTGCCAGGTTGGTCACCTCTTTGCCCTGCAGCAGCACGGCGCCGCTGCTGGGCTCCAGAAAGCCAGTCAGCAGGTTGATCAGCGTGGTCTTGCCCGCCCCATTGGGGCCGATCAGCGCGTGGCGCGCGCCGGCTTCCACGTTCAGGGTGACGTCATTGGTGACGACAAAGCCGCCAAATTTCTTCACCAGGTTTCGGATTTGCAGTGCGTAGTTCATGCACGTGCTCCCATACCCAGACGCGCGCCGACACGGCGCAGGCCGCCCATCACGCCATCGCGGGCAAACAGCACAATCGCCAGCAGCAGCGCGCCCAGCCAGAACTGCCAGTATTCGGGATTCATGTCCGACAGCACATGGTGGGCCGACATGAAAACGATGGTGCCGATGATGGCGCCATACAGACTGCCCGAGCCGCCCAGCACCAGAATCAGCAGCAGTTCGGCCGAGCGGTTGAAGGACAGCACGTCCAGCGCCACAAACTGCGTGGTCTGCGCCATCAGCGCACCGGCCACACCGGCGTAGGCCGCGCCTATGGTGTAGACGGCAGCCAGGCGCCTATTGACCGGGGCACCAAGGGCCGGCATGCGCGCCACGTTCAGGCGTATGCCCTTGAGGCCCAGGCCAAACGGGCTGTGCACCAGCTTGCGCGCCGCCCAGAACAGCAGAAAAAGCACCACCAGCGCATACCAGAAGGCGGTCTTGCCGACCATGTCAAAGCGGAACATGCCCAGCACCGGCTGCACCTCCATGCCCTGCAGTCCGTCCACGCCGCCGGTCAGCCAGCTCATTTTGTTGGCCAGTTCAAACAGCATCATGGCCACGCCCAGCGTCACCATCAGGCGCGTGAGATCGGCGCCGCGCAGCACCAGGAGGCTGGTGAGCAGGCCCAGGGCTGCGCTCACCAGCGCGGCGATGAGCAGACCACTGAGAGGTTCGCCCCAGCCATTAGCCGCCAGCAGGCCGGCGGTGTAAGCACCCAAGCCGAAGAAGGCGGCATGGCCCAGCGAGACGATGCCGGCGTAACCGAGGATCAGGTCCAGGGACACACAGAACAGCGCAGTAATCGCCATCTGTGTCAGCAGCACCAGGTTGTCGGGGAAGACGAAGTAAGCGGCGATGGGCAGCAGCCAGAAAACGAACTCGGGTACTTGCCAACGGTCGGCGTTTTTGAGTCGTGTCACGGCCAGCGAGGGCAGTGACGACGCCGGAGTTTTCGGAGGCGCCTGTACCGACGCGAGAGAAGGGCTATGCATTGGAAATCCTTGGGACGCTCTGTGTCTGTTCTATGTTCATTGCTGGGTTCCTATGGAGGCACGCGTGCCTGCTTTTGTGGGAGCCGAAGGCAGCGGGGTAGATGTTTCCGTCCGTGTCCCCCGCCCTGCGGGCTCCTCCTTTACCTACCGGAAACATCCACCCCACTGCCTTCGGCGGCCTGTGCTGTTGGCTCGACATGACTGAATACCCAAAGCACTCAGCCCTCGGCCGCCAGCACAGTTGGCACACCAAGACCCGGTACCCAAACCCTGTGTGCGCCAACGATGCAGGCAGACACAGGACGGCATGGCGCTCCGATCCGGTAGGTAAAGGAGGAGCCCACGCAGTGGGCGGGGGACACGGACGGAGCGGAGTGCCATGGCGGCCTGCGGCTTGAGGCGACAGCGTGCAGAAGTGACTGAAGACCGTTGCGCCATGCCGGCCTGTGTCCAGAAGTGTCTTCATACGCTTGATAAACCAGGTGACCTAGCGGGTTGCCTTGCGGCCAAACAGACCTTGGGGGCGGAACACCAGCGTCACCACCATCACCGCATAGATGAGGAAGGAGCCGATCTCGGGCACGTAGTACTTGCCCGCCACATCCACCACACCCAGAATGAGGGACGCCACCAGCGAGCCGGTGATGCTGCCACTGCCACCCACCGCCACCACGATCAAAAAGTACACCACGTACTTCACCGGAAAACCCGGGTCCAGCCCCAGCATCTCCACACCCATGGCGCCGCCCAGACCGGCCAGGGCCGTGCCCAAGGCAAACGTCAGCGTGAAGATGCGTTCCACATGGATACCCACACCCCGCGCGGCACGCGGGTTGTCCACCGAGGCGCGCAGTTGCGCACCAAAGCGCGTGCCGCTCACCAGGGCTTGCAGGCCCCATGCAATCAAGCCGCTGACCACGATCAGGAACAGGCGGTACACACCCATGTCCAGACCCGGCAGCTTGAACTGCCCGCGCAAAAACTCCGGCAATTGCAGTGGCTGCTGGTTGGCACCAAAGAAGTAGCTGGCTGCGGCCATGGACATGAACACCAGGCTGATGGAAAACAGCACCTGGTCCAGGTGCGTGGCTCCATACAGGCGGCGGTACAGCACGCGCTCCAGCAGCACGCCGACGGCGGCCGTGGCCAGCGCGGCCAGGGGCAGCGACAGCAGAAAGGGCACGCCCAGGCGATTCAGCAGCGTGACGCAGACATAACCGCCCACCATGGCAAAGGCGCCATGGGCCAGGTTGACAAAGTTCATCAGCCCCAGCGTGACCGACAGGCCCACGCTGATGAGGAACAGCAGCATGCCCGAGGCAATGCCATCAAATAGAACGGTCATGGAATGGAACGATTCAGTGGTGGAACGGACGCGAAAGGCTTACTGTTTGCCGGGATCTTTGAAGTTGGCCACCTGGTCGAACTCGACGTTCTGCAGCTTGCCGGCTACCTTTTCCACCTTGCGGATGTAAATGGTCTGGATGATGTCGCGGGTTTGCGGGTCGATGCTGATGGGGCCGCGCGGGCTGGTCCAGGCCATGCCCTTGGCGGCGGCCATGAACTTGTCACCTTCGGCATCGCCGCCGGTTTTTTCCAGCGTCTTGGCAATCAGTTGCAGGCCGTCAAAGCCGGCCACCGCCATATAGCCGGGGCGCATGCCGGGGTTGGCCTTGGCGAAGGCTGCCGTAAAGGCCTTGTTCTCGGGCGAGTTGTGGCTCTCCGCGTATTGCATGGAATTGACCACGCCCAGCGCGCTCTCACCCAGGCTGTCCAGAATGTCCTCGTCGCTCAGGTCGCCGGTGGCGATGATGCGGATACCGGCCTTGGCCAGATCGCGCTCGGCAAAGCCCTTGATAAAGGCAATGGTCTGCTCGCCCGGGGGCACAAACAGGAACACGGCTTCGGGGGCTGCGTCCTTGATCTTCTGCAGAAAGGGTGCAAAGTCCGGGCTCTTCACGGGGGTGCGCACTTCGCCCACCACTTCACCACCGGCGGCGGTAAAGGTCTTCTTGAATTGGGCTGCGGCGTCCAGACCGGGGCCGAAGTCGGCCACCAGCGTGAACACTTTCTTGATCTTGTTCTTAGCGGCCCAGGTGGCAATCGGTGCGGTCACCTGCGGCAGCGTGTGCGAGACGCGCAGGATGTAGTCCGACTTGGTGGTAATGGCCGAGGTGGCGGCGTTCATCACGACCATGGGCTTCTTGGCCTCGGTGGCAATGGGTGCTACGGCAAAGGCCGAAGGCGTCAGGCCAAAGCCGGCCAGGATGTCGACCTTGTCTTTCACCACCAGCTCTTGCGCGGCGCGCTTGCTGATCTCGGGCGCGACACCGGTGTCGTCCTTGATGATCAATTCCACTTTGCGGCCGGAAAACGTGCCACCGTTTTGTGCCAGATAAATGCGCGCGCCGGCTTCAATCTGCTTGCCGTAGGAGGCAAAGGGACCGGACATGGGCAGCACCATGCCGATTTTCAGGGGCTCTGCGGCGTGGGCGGCGGTGGCGCCCAGGGCTAGCAGCGCGGCAACGCTCAAGGTGGACAGGAAGTTTCTTTTGGTGATGTTTGTCATGGGGTTCTCCTCGGGTTTTTGTGAATTACAGGCAAGCGTCGGGCTGCACGGCAGGTGCAGCGTTTGCAAAGGCGGGCAGTGCATTGCAGGCCTGGTCGATAGCGACGATGGCGGGGTAGGGCGTCAGGTCCACCTTGAAGCGGCGGGCACTATCGACCTGCGGGATCAGGTAGGCGTCGGCCAAACCGGGGGCCTTGCCAAAGCAGAAGTCACCGCGGTTTTTGTCGGCTTGAAGGAGGGTCTCCAAGGCTTCAAAGCCCGCGGCAATCCAGGTGCCGCACCAGGCGTTGATGGCCGCATCGTCGGCGCCGAAGCTGGCACGCAGCGTGTCCAGAATGCGCTTGTTGTTCACCGGATGGATATCGCAACCGACTACTGCGGCAAGAGCCCGCACATGGGCACGGTCGTTGACGTCGGTGGGCAGCAGGGCCGGTGTCGGGTAGCGCTCCTCCAGCCATTCGATGATGGCCACGGACTGCGACAGCACCAGATCACCCTCCACCAGCGCGGGCACCAGGCCTTGCGGGTTCAGGGCCTTGAAGGTGGCGCTTTGGTGCGCGTTCTTGCGCAGGTCCACGGCGATGTAGTCGTAACGCAGACCTTTGAGGTTGAGCGCAATGCGCAGGCGGTGGGAGGTGCCGCTGCGGAAGAAGTTATGGAGTTGCATGGGTGTTGGGTGGTGAAGCGCGGGGGCTTATTCAGCGGCCAAACAGTTGCCGACATTCCATCCATACAACCACTCCATCGCGTCATAAAAACGCTCGGGCGTGCGGCCCTTCCACAGGTCGTTGCGCACCAGACGCTCCACACCCTTGGCGTGGTACAGGCGGCCCATTTCGCGGCCGGACAGCACGATGCGCGCAGTGCGCGCCACGCGGGACTTCTGGTACAGCGCCAAGGCCTTGGTCCAGTCGTTCTGGTGCACGCGCAGGGCCTCGCCCAGGGTGACCGCATCTTCCAGCGCCATGCAGGCGCCCTGTGCCATGTACTGCGTGGTGGGGTGGGCGGCGTCGCCCAGGATGGTGGCGCGGCCATGCACCCAGGTGTCAATCGGCTCGCGGTCTGCGGTGGCCCAGCGCTTCCAGGTCTTGGGCAGGTCGATCAGCTGGCGCGCCTTGGGGCAAATGCCCTGGAAGTAGCTCTGCACTTCTTCCTTGCTGCCGTCGGTCACGCCCCACTCTTCCTTCTCCCGGCTGTGGAAGGTGACAACCACGTTGTACTGCTCGCCACCGCGCAGCGGGTAGTGCACCAGGTGGCAGTTGGGGCCGACCCAGATGCTGGCCGCGTTCCATTGCAGGTTTTCGGGGAAGTCTTTTTTGTCGACCACGGCGCGATAGACCACATGGCCGGTGACGCGCGGCGGGTCATTCACATACTGCTGGCGCACCACGCTTTTTCCCCCATCGGCGCCGATCAGGGCCACACCTTGATACGACTTGCCGTTCTGGTCAAACACGTTGACGGAGTTGTCGTCCTGCTCCACGCGGGCGATGCGGGTGTTGGTGAGGAACTGGACCTTGCCGGTTTCCTGCGCGCCCTCCAGGAGAGAGAGGTGCACGTCGGCCCGGTGGACCACGGCATAGGGGTTGCCGAAGCGCTGGATGAAGGCTTCGCCCGTGGGGATCTTGCCGACCTGGTACTCGTCCAGCGCGTCGTGCATCACCATGTAGTCGGTGTAGACGGCGCGGCCACGGGCCTTGTCGCCCACGCCCAGGGCGTCAAAGGCGTGGAAGGCGTTGGGGCCGAGCTGGATGCCGGCGCCGATTTCACCGATCTCCGGTGCCTGTTCGAACACCGTGACCTCAAAGCCCTGGCGCACCAGGGCCAGGGCTGCGGCCAGGCCGCCAATGCCGCCGCCGGATACCAGTACCGGCAGAGCGGCGGGAGTGTGTTGCGTCATCTTGTCTCCTTGCGGTTTATTCGGCTGCGCCAACGGTCAGCTGCACAGCGCCGACTTGTTCGATCTGGCCGGTGATCAGGTCACCGCTCACCACCGCGCCTACGCCTTCGGGGGTGCCGGTGTAAATCAGGTCGCCGGGCTGCAGGTGGTAGTACTGCGACAGGTCGGCCAGCAGCTCGGGGATGTTCCAGATCAGCTGCGACAGGTCAGCGGTCTGCTTCGGGCTTCCGTTGACCTGCAGCGCGATGGCACCGGCTTGCAGCACACCCAGCTGGCCCATGGGCACGATGGGTGTGCAGACGGCGGACTTCTCGAAGTTCTTGCCCAGATCCCAGGGGCGGCCCTGGTCACGTGCGACCAGCTGCAGGTCGCGGCGGGTCATGTCCAGACCGGCGGCGTAGCCGTAGATCAGGCTGGCGGCGTCGGACTCTTTGACGCGGAAACCTTCAGCGCCAATCGCCACGACCAGTTCCATCTCGAAGTGGTAGTTGCTGGTGCCTGCGGGGTAGGGCACGGTGGCACCGGACTCGACCAAGGCGCTGGCGTCCTTGAGGAAGTAGAAAGGCTTCATGGTGGACTTGTCCACCGGGCGGCCCATCTCGACGGCGTGGGCGTGGTAGTTGCGGCCCACGCAGAAGATGCGCTTGACGGGGAAGCGGGCGTCCTGTCCTTCGACGGGCAAGGAGAACACGGGGGCGGGGGCGAAGGTGTAGTGGGTCATGGGGTGGGATCTGGTTAAAAAGGGTTGCTACGCAGGGTGCGCGGATTAAGCGGAGCGGACTTCGTACACGCCCAGCTTTTTCTGCAGCGGTGCGTCGTCGGCCATAAAGATAAAAGAGGCTTCGGTGGCCGAGGCGTTGACCAGCGCGATCGCCGTGTAGCCGGGGATGCAGCAAGTGTCGGCCTCGCCCAGCGCAAAGCTGCTGGCGTCGGCCGATACCGTGGCACCGCCTTCGATGATGTGGAACACCATGGCCGTGGAGCGGGCCGGCATCTTCAGCGTCTCGCCGGGACGCAGCATGAGCGCGGAGAAGCCCAGAATCTTTTGCGCGTCGGCACCGGTTTCGGGGTTGATGTAAGCCACTTGCACGGCTTCAATTTCCGGTTGGGTTCGCGCCAAGGTAACCAGTGCGGTGCGCACATCCACCCAAGCGTAGCGCAGCATCGGGTAGGCGGTCTGGCCGCGTTCAAACAGGGGCGCGGGCACCACGCCGCCGCGCTGGTAGGCCATGCCGACCGTGTCGCCGCTCACGGTCTGCGGCTTGCCTTCGGTCACGTAAGAGGCTTCCATGTAATAGACCATGGGCAGGTCCAGCACATCCAGCCAGACCACGGGCTTGTCGCCGTCGTGGCCGTGTTCATGCCACAGGCCGGTGGGCGTGAGGATCAGGTCGCCACGCTGCATCAGGCACTTCTCGCCGTCCACCGTGGTGTAGGCGCCTTCGCCTTCGACAATCATGCGCACGGCGTTCGGCGTGTGGCGGTGGGCCGGGGCCCATTCGCCGGGCAGCAAGAGCTGCATGCCGAGGTAAATGGTGGAGCTGGCCTGCATCTTCTCCAGACCATGGCCGGGGTTGGCCAGCACCAGCACGCGGCGCTCGGCCTTTTCCATGGGGGTGAGTTCACCGGCCTTGAGGAGCAGGGGGCGCAGGGCCTGGTAGTTCCAGGCGGTGGCGCGGGTGCGGGGGATGGGCTTGCCCGGTGGCAGCACGGCGCGCAGGCTGGGCCACAGGGGCACCAGGTTCTGCGCAGTCAGGTCGTCGCGGTAGTCTTGGGGCAGGTCTTCAAGACGACCCAGTTCAGGTAAGGACATGCAGTCTCCACGGCTTTGTTGGGAATGGGGTGGAGCGTAAAAGCGGGCAACCGGGCTGACAATCCAAGGCGCTTAATATGGTGTATTCGAATTTCGAATAAGACCCTGGAAGCCCCCCAAGAACAGACATGGCCCTCGACACGATAGAAATCCGCTTGCTGCAGGTGTTTGACGCGATCTACAAGACGCGCAGCGTGACCGAGGCCGCCGTCAGCCTGGACCTGGGGCAACCGGCCGTGAGCGTGGCCCTGGCCAAGCTGCGCCACCACTTTGGTGACCCGCTGTTTGTGCGCACCTCCGGTGGCATGGAGCCCACGCCCTTTGGCGACGGTCTGGTGCGCCCGGTGCGGGGCGTGCTCGAAGCGCTGGAGGTGGTGATGGGCCAGCAGAACCACTTCGACCCGGCCACCTCCCAACGCCTGTTTCGCATCTGCATGACCGATATCAGCCAACTGGTGCTGCTGCCCCGCTTGTGGGAAAAGCTGCGGGTGTCAGCGCCCGGCATTCGGATCGATGTGCTGCCGCTCTCCAGCGACATCGCGCGCCTGCTGGAAAGTGGCGAGGCCGATCTGGCCCTGGGCCTGGTGCCGCAGCTGGAAGCCGGCTTCTACCAGAACGTGCTGTTCTCGCAAAAGTTCGCTTGCATGGTCAGCGCTGCCCACCCGCGCATCCAGACGGAGTTGCGGCTGGAGCAGTTTGCCAGCGAGAACCATGCGGTGGTCAGCTCGTCGGGCGCGGCGCCGCAGATGCTGGAGCAGGAGATTGAGCGCTTTGGACTCAAGCGCAAGATATCGCTCAACATCCCCAACTTCATTGGCGCGGCGCTGGTGGTGGAGCACACCGATTTGATACTCACCATCCCCGAGCGCCTGGCCGATGTGCTGCAGGGGCGCGCGGCGGTGCGCATCTTCCCCGTGCCCTTCCAGTTGCCGCAGTACGATGTCAAGCAGCACTGGCACGAGCGCTTCCACAACGACCCCGGCTCGCAGTGGCTGCGCCGGGTAATTGCCGAACTGATGACCTTACCTCCCAAACCCTGAATCGAACCCTATGAATCTGCATACCTGGTGGCTGTTTGTGGCCATGGCCTTTGTGGTGTCGGCCACACCCGGCCCCAACATGCTGCTGGTGATGAGCCACAGCGCGCGCTTTGGCTGGCGCTC
Organism: Comamonadaceae bacterium; assembly: GCA_947375135.1. Taxonomy (GTDB): domain Bacteria; phylum Pseudomonadota; class Gammaproteobacteria; order Burkholderiales; family Burkholderiaceae_C; genus Allorhodoferax. Next base: position 24,241 of record CANCER010000036.1, read on the forward strand.
TGCGATTGCCACCATGTGCGGCTGCATGACCGCGCTGCTGGCCATGATGTGCATCTCGGCCGCCGGCATGGGCGCCTTGTTGCAGGCCTTTCCCACCGTGTTCGATGCCATGCGCCTGGCCGGTGCCGCCTACCTGGCTTATCTGGGCGTGCAGGGCTGGCGCACCCAGGTGGCCGATGCGGTGGATGGGGCGGCACAGGCGGCGCGTGAAACGGCAGAGCCCCAGCACCTGTACCGCCAGGGCCTGCTGGTTGCGGCCAGCAACCCCAAAGCCATCCTGTTCGCCGCCGCCTTCTTTCCCCAGTTTTTGGACCCTTCTGCAGCCAAGCTGCCGCAGTTCTCCATCCTGCTGGCCACCTTTGCCGTGATCGAGGTGAGCTGGTACCTGGTCTATGCGCTGAGCGGCCACAAGCTGTCGCATTACCTGCGCCAGGCCCGTGTCATGCGCGTGTTCAACCGCGTCACCGGCGGCGTGTTTATCGGCTTTGCAGCGCTGATGGCGACCGTGCGGGAATAGGTGCGGCCACCAGGCTGCGGCTGATCAAGCCCTCACAGGCGGCTTGGCCCGGTACTGGCCCTGCATCGCCAGCATCCAACCCGGATATTCCGGTGGCAGTTTGCTCACGTCCTCCAATGTCTGCAGGTCTTCTGCCGTCAACGCCAGGCCCGAGGCGCCCAGGTTGTCCGCGAGTTGTGCAGGCGTCCTGGCACCCACGATGACGGTGCTCACCTGCGGGCGGCTCAGCAGCCACGCCAAGGCGACCTGCGCCACGGTGGCCTGATGGCGTTGGGCGATGGGGCGCATCGCATCCACCACCGCGAAGGCGCGCGCCTTGTCTACGACCGGAAAATCGAAGCTGGCGCGCCTTGCGCCTTCGGGGCTGGCACCCTCCGGCGAAAACTTGCCACTGAGCAGGCCGCCGGCCAGCGGGCTCCAGACCATCAGACCCAGCTGCTGGTCTTGAATGAGTGGCAGCACTTCGCGCTCCAAGTCCCGGCCTGCCACGGTGTAGTAGGCCTGCACGCTCTCAAAGCGCGCCCAGTGGTTTTTCTCTGAAATGGCCAGGCCTTTCATGATGTGCCACGCCGCCATATTGCACAAACCCACATGGCGCACTTTGCCGGAGCGCACCATGTCGTTGAGTGTGGACAAGACTTCTTCCAGGGGGGTGACGGGGTCGTAGCCATGCAGTTGGTAGAGGTCGATGTGGTCCAGCTGCAGGCGCTTGAGGCTGGCATCCAGCGCGTTCATCAGGTGGTAGCGGGACTGTCCGCGGCCGTTGATTTGGGTCTCGCTCATGGGCCCGAATGCCTTGGTTGCCACCACAATTTCGTCGCGGGGCAGGCCCAGGGTCTTGATGGCGGTGCCGGTCAAGCTCTCGGACACACCCATGGAATAGACATTGGCCGTGTCGATGAAGTTCACACCGGCATCGAAGGCCTGTTTCACCAACGCCGTGGCCGCGTCCTGCCCGAGCCCGCCCATCACTTTCCAGAAACCCTGGTCACCAAAGGTCATGGTGCCCAGGCACAGCTCGGAAACGTACAGGCCGGTGCGGCCCAGTAGACGGTATTGCATGGAAAGTCCTCAATGTTGAACGCAAAGCAGCAAGGCTAGCAGTTTCCTGCTGCCTTGCTGTCTTCAGGCTCGCATTACGGCGCCGTAGGTTCCTCGAACTCCGCTTCGATTTCTTCCATGTGCGATTGGCGCTCCACGATGCGTTTGCCAATGGGCGGGCCGGCAAAGGTCTTGCGCACGCCGAAGGCAAACCAGATCAGGTTCAGTAGCACGGCGACGGCAATCGTCACATAGGCCACTTTCTCATTGGGGGGCTGCATGCCCACATAGGCCAGCACCAGTGCGCCCAGGGTGCCGAACAGTGCGAAGGGTTTGGACCAGGCGCCCAGGGTGAAGGGGCCTTTGGTGGTCCAGCTTTTTCCCTCGGTCAGGAATCCGGCCGCGATGGGCATGGCGTAGGAGATAAACAGGAACACGGCAGAGCCTGCACTGAGCACGGTGAAGGCGTCGCCATACAGCGTGATGGAGATGGCCAGCACGGCGGTCACCCAAATGGCAGTGCCGGGGGTGCGGTGGATGTGGTGCACCTGCCTGAGCAGGCGCGAGCCGGGCAGTCCGCCGTCCCGGGCGAAGGCGTACATCATGCGGGAGCAGGAGGTGACCGCAGCGAGGCCGCAGACGAAGTTGATGAAGAACATCAGCACCTCGATGGTGATGCGCAGCGGGGCTGGAATGGGTGCCAGGATGGCTTCGAAAAAGCCGGTGCCCATCTTCATCCCGGCGGTGATATCCGGCATGACCAACACAAAGCTGCAGACCATCACGTAGCCAAACAGCACGGACCACAGCACGGAGCTGATGATGCCCTTGGGCACGTTGACGGCGGCATCGTGGGTTTCTTCGGCGGTGTGGGCCGAGGCATCAAAGCCGGTGATGGTGTAGGCGGTCAGCAGCAGTCCGGAGAGAAAGGCCATGACCAGCGTTTGTTGCGGCCAGGCGCTGCCTTCGGTGCCGGTGAGGTTGGTGAAGGTGAAGAGGCGGCTGAAGTCGGGCTTGACGGGCGCATAGGCAATCAGCGAGAGGACCAGCAGCACCGTCACCACAAAAATCAGGTAGCCGGACAAGTCGGTAATGCGGCTGGCAACGTGGATGAAGCGGTGGTTCAGCAAGGCCTGCAAGGAGGTGATGGCCGCCAGAAACAGGGTTTGGTGTATCCAGCCCAACGATTCGGGTGCGATGCCGAACATCGGTGCAATCAGGGTCTTGAAGAACGGGTCATAGGTGCCGAAGTTGATGGCGGCCACCACGAACACCAGGCCCAGCAGGTTGAACCAGGCCGTCAGCCAGCCCCAGCCCTTGCCGCCCAGAATGGAGCCCCAGTGGTACAAGCCGCCCGCTGTGGGGTAGGCCGATGCGATCTGCGCCATCGAGGCCGCAACCACCATGGCAAACAGACCACCGAGTGGCCAGCCCAGCCCGATGGAGGCGCCCCCCGCAGCCGACAGGCCCATCTGAAAGGAGGTGATGCCCCCGGACAGGATGCAGATCAGCGAGAACGAAACGGCAAAGTTGGAGAAGCGCCCCATGCGCCGTGACAGCTCTTGTGCGTAGCCCATCTCGTGGAGTAGTTTGACGTCCGGATCCAGAGGGGTGCCAGTGGGAGTATGCATGGATGAATCTTTCTACAGGGGGTTAAAGAAAATTAAGCAGCGGTAAAACAGTTGTCGACAAAAAGGTGGGCGCCGTTGACGAAGCTGGCCTCGTCACTGGCCAGGAACAGCGCGGCCTTGGCCACCTCTTCGGGCTGGCACAGGCGGCCCTGTTGCACCGAGAGAGCCTCCACGCTGGCGTCAAAGCCGTGTTCGGTCAGAGCCTTGATTTCGCGCTGGCCGTGGGGGGTGTCAATAAAGCCCGGGCATACCGCGTTGCAGCGGATGCCCCGGTCGCGGTACTCCACCGCCACGGCGCGGGCCAGCATGGCGCAGGCGCCCTTGGTCATGCAGTACAGCACTTCCAACGGGGTGGCGGCCACGGACGAAATGGAGGCGGTGCACACAATGCTGCCTTTGCCCGCAGCCAGCATCTGCGGCAACACGGCGCGCGTCACCATGAACATACTCTTGACATTGATGTCCATGAGGCGGTCGTAGTCCTCGTCGGTGGTGTCGAGAAAGGGTTTCACAACAATGGTGCCCGCGTGGTTGAACAGCACGGAGATGGGGCCGAAATGCGCCTGTGCTGCGGCCACGGCATGGTCCACTTGCGCGCGCTGTGATACGTCGGCGTGAAAAAATGCCGCCTGCCCACCGGCTTGCAAAATCTCGGCCACCACGGCTTCACCTGCCTGCGCGTTGATGTCCATCACCGCGACGCGCGCGCCTTCTGCTGCGAACAGCCGGGAGGCTGCGCCCCCTGCGCCTGTGGCGCCCCCTGAAATAAGGGCCACCTTGCCTGCCAATCTGCCTGTCATGTGAGGGTTCCTTTTTGGGTTGCGCGGATCTGCTGAGCCCAGTGTAGGAAGAGCGGGTTTTTCGAACTATCCCGAATTGGCAAAAAAATTGCTTAATTGCATGGGCCCGATTGATGTGCCCTTGTCCGAATGGAGCTACCTTGCCAACCCACCTTGCCCCCAGTTCCCGGCCCGGGCACATTCAGACCTTTCAATGCCACGACCTGCACCAGCAGGCTGCCATGTTGCAGGCCTGGAACCAGTCGTACTGCCAACTGTCGGCCGGCGCCTTTGAGGGCAGCGTGACCGAGGTGGACACGGGTGCAGTCCGGGTCATTGTGGAGCGCCTCAACCGTGCGGTGCTGCAGCGCGGTGCCTTGTCGCCCGACTGCATCGTCGTGGGCGTGCCGCTGCATTTGCACGGCTACGGGCGGCTGTGCGGCCAGCGTAGCCATGTGGACGGATTGCATATTTTTTCAGGCAGCGACGGGTTTGAGTTTCTTTCACCCGAGCGTCATTTGGTGGTGGACATCGAGTTCTATCCGCAGCGTTTCAGCAGTCCAGCTTTGCGCAAAGGCCTGGACCGCATGGCCGCGCGCCTGGGCAACCGCTCCGCCGTGCTGGATCTTCCGTCGCAGCGTATGGACGCCATGCGCCACACCTTGCGCACCCTGCTGGAGGCGGTGGCCGCGTCGCCCGACTTGTTGCGCAACGCGCCCGCGCGGGAGGCCTTCGAAAAGGCGCTGGTCTATGCCCTGTCGGATCTTTTGGAGGTGGACGTGCAGGCCGCCAGCGCACCGGACCACAGTTCGCCGCGCAGCTGGCGCCTGGTGCAGGCGGCAAGGGCGCTGACAGAGCAGGCTTCGCATGACTGCCCGCTGTCGGTTGCCGAACTGGTGTCTGCGTTGGAGGTCAGCCGGCGCACGCTGCAATATGCGTTTCAGGAGGCGCTGGGCGTCAATCCGGCCAGCTTCCTGCGGGTGGAGCGGCTCAACCGCGTGCGCCGCGCACTCGCTGACGCGCAGTCTGTGACCGAGGCTGCGACGCGTTTCGGTTTCTGGCACTTCGGACATTTCGCAACGGACTACCGGGCCTTGTTCGGTGAGTTGCCTTCAGAGACTTTCCGGCGGCGCAAGGGTATGGCCGCGTCTGAACTGGCGCAGACAAGTGTCACTCTGCGGCCACAGGGAGACTGGCTGAATTAGCCCTGCGCAATCACTCCGTCTTGCGCCTATGGTTCTGTGCCTCCCCGCAAAGGTGGAATAAATCCTGCTTGGTGCAATGCAGCATTTTTGCTGCACCTACCCAGGAGTTCCCATGCTTGATAAAACCGCGACCCAGTTCTCCCACATTTCTGCCACCGATACACCGTTCAAGCCCGGTGGTTTGCGCGACTTCTTTCTGTACCGCGACCTGGGCATTGCCGAAGCCACCCACGGCAAGGTGATTGCGCACCTTGTGAAGGCCAATATGGCACCGGAAACGGGCACCGGATGGCACCGGCATGAGGCGGATTTTCAGATCGTGATCATGACCAAGGGCTGGGCCAAGTTCATGTACGAGGACAAAGAGACCCTGGTGCAGGCCGGCGATGTGGTGCACCAGCGCCCCGGCATTCGCCATTACCTGTTTGATTACTCGCCCGACATGGAGTACCTGGAGATCGTCTCACCAGCGGACTTCAAGACGGTGGATGTAGAACCGGTGTGCGCGATTCCGGCACCCGCACCCTGGAAGTAAGGGCTCTTCGCGAACCGGGGCCGGGGTCTGTTCAGAACTCGGCGTCCAGTTCGTCGATCTCGTCGGGTTCTGCCTTGGCTGCTGCCACCCATTCCTGCATGGCGGGCAGCGCCATGATGGTTTTTGCATAGGCCGCGCAGGCCTGGTCCAGCGGCACGTCGTAGGTCAGAAAGCGGGTGACCACTGGGGCATACATGGCATCGGCCAGGGTGGGTTGCCTGCCAAAGAGGAAGGGGCCCTGGTAGGTGGCCAGGCACTCGGTCCAGATCGCTTTCACCCGGTCTACGTCGGCCTGCGCGCGCGACCACAGCTTGAAGCCGGGGAAGTGCGCTTTGATGTTCATGGGCAGCGAGCCGCGCAGCGAAGCAAAGCCGGAGTGCATCTCGCCGCAGATGGCGCGGCAGTGGGCGCGGGCTTTGGCGTCGGCGGGCAGCAGGGCGGCTTCGGGTTTGCGCTCGTTGAGGTATTCGCCAATGGCCAGGGTGTCCCACACCTTGAGGCCCTCGTGCAGCAGCGCGGGAACCAGCATGCTGGAGGACAGCAGCAGCATTTCTGCCTTCATGGCAGGGTCGTCTGGGGAGATCACGTTTTCTGTGAATTCCAGGCCGGCCAAGCGGGCCATAAGCCAGCCGCGCAGCGCCCAGGCGCCATAGTTTTTACTGCTGATGGTTAACACTGCGGTGTGCATGGGGCGGTTCCTCGTGGGTTGGGTGGTCCGCCATGCATCGCAAGCCTTATGCCAGACCTCCAAACGGGCTGGCCCGCAACTTGCCTGTCTTTACCCACCAGCGCCACAAGCGTGTCACCAGTTCAGGAGTCCTATGCTGTATCAGGCTTACCAGCTTCACTCGGACGTAACTTCCCCGTTGCGCCTCATGTCCCAGATCGGAAGCTCTGTCTTCGGTTTTGGCAACGCCGATGGCGCCGTGTTGCGCAAGGTGTCTGCCGCACTGGATGTGTTTTCGCGCCTGCGCCTGACCCACAGCCGACCCGATTACGGCATTCACACTGCGGTGCAGGAAAACGAAACGGTGGCGGTGCAGGAAGAGGTCGTTTTGGACATGCCCTTCGGGCGGCTGTTGCACTTTAAAAAGGACCTGGGCGCCGCCCTGGAAAGCCAGCCCAAGGTGCTGCTGGTGGCGCCCTTGTCCGGCCACTTTGCCACCTTGCTGCGTGAGACGGTGCGCACCCTGCTGCAGGACCACGATGTGTTTATCACCGACTGGCACAACGCGCGCGATGTGCCGCTGTCCCAGGGCGGCTTCAGTCTGGACGATTACATCGACCACATGATCCGCTTCATGGAAACCATAGGCCCCGGCAGCCATGTGGTGGCCGTGTGCCAACCCTGCGTAGCTGCGCTCGCCGCCACTGCCATCATGGCCGAGGACGACAACCCCTGCCAGCCGCGCAGCCTGACCCTGATGGCCGGGCCGGTGGACTGCCGGGTCAACCCCACGGCAGTGAACGAACTGGCCAACAGCAAGCCTATTGAATGGTTTGAAAAGAACCTGATCAGCCATGTGCCCCTGCCGCACGCCGGCTTCATGCGCCGCGTCTATCCGGGCTTTGTGCAGCTCAGCGCCTTCCTGAGCATGAACCCGGAGCGCCACAAGCAGGCCTTCAAGGATTTGTACCGGCACCTGGCCGACGGCGAGCAGGAAAAAGCCCAGGGCATCAAGACCTTTTACGACGAGTACCTGGCGGTCAACGACCTGCCCGCAGAGTTCTATCTGGAAACCATTGTCAAGGTGTTCCAGACCTATGACCTGGCCCGGGGCGAACTGAGGTACCGCGGCCGCCTGGTCGACACAAAGGCCATACGCCGCACCGCGCTGATGACGGTGGAAGGCGAGCGTGACGATATTTGCGCCGTGGGCCAGACGGTGGCCGCGCAAGACCTGTGCAGCAACATCCGCCCCTACCTGAAGAACCACCATGTGCAGACCGGCGTGGGCCACTACGGTGTGTTCAGCGGGCGCAAATGGAACCAGCAGATTTACCCACGGGTGCGGGATGCGATTCACGCCAGCAACGGGTGAATTTTGTTTGGCTGGCCTGTGTTGATCGCCTGCGGGTGGGCGAGGCTGGCGGACCAGGTATCCCTTCTCCGGCCCTGCTCGCGGGCGTCTGCTTCTGGCGGGTTTGCAGTCGCTTGTTAACGCCGTTGCTGGCGCGCGGCCTCGGCGGCAACCGCGAATGGGGGCCTGCGAAGGGACACCTGATCCACCAGCCGGGGTGGCAGGGTTTGTGGCAAGAGTGAATGCAGGGGTATGGAATTCAGCTGTGCAGCGTAATCGGCCATTAGCGTTTGCTCACCGAATGTATTTGTCGGGCCTGACTCCGGCCACTCAGTTCGCTCAGAAGCAGTCGTAACGTCGAAGTCAAGCCGCAACGCGCTTGCGCGTTGTCGTTCTTGGACGACCAGTTAAATTTCGCTCCACTTCCATGCGAAGTGCAGCGTTGATCCGAGACTGATAGCCAGCCCCTTGCGACTTGAAGAACTCCAAAATGTCCGCATCCAAACGGACAGAGGTGAGAACTTTTGTCGGGGTCGTCTGCGGCCCACGTCCACGCTTAAGCACTGGTGCCCCGAGCATGTCCTCAGTCCATGCCGGATTGTCTGGATCGTTGACCTTAGCCAAGGTTTTCTTTGGCAACTTGGCGGTAGTAGCGAGCTTCATGTTTTTCTGCCTTTCGCAGCGATATCACGTGAGGCCCTTTCGGGCGCTCGGTGTAAACCATCACCACTACATCCGCCCCAAGAAGACCGAAGCAAACCAAGCGCTCTTCGCCATAGTCTTGCCGTTTGTCCTCGCGGGTCACTGTGAAGTGGTCCCAAATTGCATCGCATCCAACGAAGTCAAGCCCGTGATTCTTGATGTTCAGCTTGCGCTTTGGTTCGTCCCATGTGAGCATACTTAATTGTATCTACAAAATACTTAAGCTCAAGTTGAAATTTAACGTTCGAGCTAAGCGGGCGGCGACGGCAGGACGCCAGGCCCGGGCCGGTGAAAATGTACGGAGTACCACCGGCCCGGGCCTGGTGGCCTGCCGTTGGCGCTCCGCTTGAGCGAGGGGTTAGGCCTCAGCGGCCGAGCGACTTGAGCCAACTGACTAGGTCTGGGCCGATGACACTTAGAAGACCCATGTGGTCAGCCGGTACGCTAAGGTACTTGCTTCGCTCATGCATTGGTGCCTTCTTGAATATTGACTCCTCAGCCACCCCTGCCATCGAGTCCGCTGTTCCAACGGCCATGAAGATCGGCACAGCTGAAGGAATCTCGGCGATAGATTTCTGCATGTTTCCTGCTCCATCCGGGTCAAAGTACGACAGGTACACCTCGGCGCTTGCCCGGATAGTCTTGCTTTGGCCCTGATTCCGATCCTCGAACCATGCCTTTTCTTTGCCGTTCCCGGACTCGATCATTCCGCGCGCCTTCGCAACACTCGGTTCAAGCGCCTTGCGAAAGTTTCCTCGTTCCGGAGTGTGCCCAGGTGACAGCGCGGCGATGCCATCAACCTGTCTCCCACTTGCCGCATATGCAATTGCCCCGTTGGCTCCAAAGCTCTGGCCCGCAATCACGATCTTTGTAGCGCCTTTGTCACGAAGTAGCTTTGCGGCTGCCTCGATCTCTTGGAGCGCTTGTGTGTACGAGGCGTCATAGCTACGGACCTCAGACCAGGGCATGATGGGTGTTGCCACCTTGAAGCCAGCGTCTTGTAGCTGGCGGGATAGCGCGAGTACATTGGTAGGAGGCCGGTCCCACTTCCCATGGAGGAGCACAACTCCTACGTCCCCTTCAGTCGCCTGAGCCAAGTTTGTCGCGAGGAAGCAAAGTGCGGCAAGTACGCTACGGAGAAGTCGAAGCATGGTGTGGTTCCGGCAGATTGGTGGTTCTGAGGCCTAACGTTGGAGGCCACCGGCACGCAGCATGCGCCGCGCAGCGGCAAACTGTTGCTGTGTGTCCGCGTGGGCCGACCTGTTATGTTGTTCTGTGTTCAAGGCGTGTCCTCACAACTCGTTCAAAAGAGTAGAAATCAAATTGGACAATTCGATCATTTGGCCTCTAGTCCGGCCCAGCACTCTCCATGTACGAAAGATACCTTCCTACAGCAAAGCAGAGCCCACCTATTCCATAAAGGAAACCACTGGTCCATCCTTCGACAGCGTAGAAACCCACCCACCCGCAAAGGATGCCCGCGACACCCAAGCAGTAGTTCCATCCACGTGTCCGCGGCTTAGACGTGACCTCCGTATCAGATGCCTTATCCATTCGTCATGCTCTGTTGGTCGCGTTGACGCCTACGTCCATCAACATAACGTTTGAATTCAGCGGCCGCCGAAGGCGGTCCGCTGGAATGATGGGTTGGGCGGCTGCGCACTTGAGCGACTCATGGGTACCAAACGATTGAGGATCCCTCCGCAAGCGCGCCTTCATAGTGCTTCTGAAACGCCTGCATTTGCGGTTCGTTCAGCACTTCGACGGCGATAGGCTTGCCTTGACCAACCTGTAGTTCCGTGAAACCGAAGCTCGCCAGCTCGCGCATTGCAGTTTCTTGCTGCGCCTCCGCGCCGTCGTGTGCGACGAACAGAATGAACCGATGTGTATTGCCGACCTTTGGGCTGCTCCACTCGAACGCTCCTGTGCCGGAATACTTGCCTGTGCCGCCGTAAAGATACACCGTGGTCATGGAGACGCCCAACGTAATGTATACGGCAAGACCTGCGGATTAATCTGGGAGTTGCGCATTAAACTGACCATGAAATGCTCCTTAAAGTGGCTTGCAGTCTAGCTTGCAAGTCGATACACTGGATAAATAACCAGGTATAACTTTTCCATGAAACCCGGC
>CANCER010000037.1 GCA_947375135.1 Comamonadaceae bacterium
CAAATGGGGACGATCACCCAAGTGAGTCACATGAGACACCACTTTAGCCCCTACACGATTCAGAAAACCCAAACCCTTGCTACCTATAGCAACTGCTTGCGTGGTTTGACCAGCAGTTTGCGTTTCACGCAATTTGCCAGTCACTTGCCGCAGCAAATTGGTGTTCAAGCCACCGCACAATCCTTTGTCAGTGCTAACCACAATCATGCCGACTGACTTTGCGTCATTGGTCTTCATGAATGCGTGCACGTACTCAGGATTCGCTTGGCCCAAGTTGGTGGCAATGTCTCGGATCTTCGTGCTGTAAGGGCGGGCAGCGCGCATACGCTCCTGCGCCTTGCGCATTTTGGAGACCGAGATCATTTCCATGGCCTTGGTGATCTTCTTGGTGTTTTCCACCGATTTGATCTTGGTGCGTAGTTCCTTACCTGCTGCCATCAGAGGCTCCTTGTGATCAGGTGGAAATCAAGCAAAAGATTTTTTGAAAGCAGCCACGGCGGCATTCAACTCAGCTTCAGCTTCCTTGTCCAGCGCCTGGGTGGATTCCACCTTGGCCAGCAGAGCAGCGTGCTTGTCTTTGAGGTGGGAGTGCAGGCCGGACTCAAACGACAGAATCTTCTTCACGTCGATGTCATCCATAAAGCCCTTATTCACCGCAAACAGGGAAGCGCTCATCATGCTGATGGACAGCGGGCTGTACTGCTTTTGCTTGAGCAGCTCGGTCACGCGGGCACCGCGGTCCAGCTGCTTGCGGGTGGCTTCGTCCAGATCAGAGGCGAACTGGGCAAAGGCTGCCAACTCGCGGTACTGCGCCAAGTCGTTGCGGATACCGCCGGACTGGCCCTTCACCACCTTGGTCTGCGCGGCGCTACCGACGCGGGACACCGAGATACCGGCGTTAATCGCGGGACGCACACCGGCATTGAACAGGCTGGTTTCCAGGAAGATCTGGCCGTCAGTGATCGAGATCACGTTGGTCGGAACGAAGGCGGACACGTCGCCAGCTTGCGTTTCGATGATGGGCAGTGCGGTCAGCGATCCGGTCTGGCCCTTGACTTCACCCTTGGTGAAGGCTTCCACGTATTCGGCATTGACGCGGGCGGCACGCTCGAGCAAACGGCTGTGAAGATAGAACACGTCGCCGGGGTAGGCTTCACGGCCTGGGGGACGGCGCAGCAGCAGCGATACCTGGCGGTAAGCCACGGCCTGCTTGGACAGGTCGTCATACACGATCAGGGCGTCTTGACCGCGGTCGCGGAAGTATTCGCCCATGGTGCAGCCGGAGTAGGCCGACACGTATTGCATGGCAGCCGACTCGGAGGCCGAAGCAGCCACCACAATGGTGTATTCCATGGCGCCGGCTTGTTCCAGAGCGCGAACCACGTTCTTGATCGAAGATGCCTTTTGGCCGATCGCAACGTAGACGCAGGTCATTTTCTGACCCTTCTGGTTGATGATCGCGTCAATCGCCACGGCAGTCTTGCCGGTCTGACGGTCACCAATGATCAGTTCGCGCTGTCCACGGCCGATTGGCACCATGGAGTCGATCGACTTCAAGCCGGTTTGCATGGGCTGATCCACCGATTTACGGGCGATCACACCAGGCGCAACCTTTTCGATCACGTCGGTCATCTTGGCGTTGATCGGGCCTTTGCCGTCGATAGGCTGACCCAAAGCGTTGACCACGCGGCCAATCAGCTCAGGACCCACGGGCACTTCCAGAATACGACCCGTGCACTTGACGGTATCGCCTTCGGAGATGTGCTCGTATTCGCCCAGAATCACGGAGCCAACAGAGTCACGCTCAAGGTTCAGTGCCAGTCCGTAGGTTGGCAAGCCATCGCTGCCAGCCGGGAATTCCAGCATTTCGCCCTGCATCACGTCCGACAGGCCGTGAATGCGGCAGATACCGTCGGTCACCGACACCACGGTGCCCTGATTGCGGATGTCAGCGCTGGCTGACAGTCCTTCAATACGGCTCTTGATCAATTCAGAGATTTCTGCGGGATTGAGTTGCATGACTCTTTCCTTCTTTCTTTAGTTAGGGCTGCAGCTACGGGCACGGGCCTCAAGCTGTCAGAGCCACTTTCATTTGTTCCAGACGTGCCTTGACAGATGTATCAAGAACCTCGTCACCCACCACGACACGAATGCCACCGATCAGCTCAGGCTGCAATTCAACAGACACATTGAGCTTGCGGGCGAAACGCTTTTCCAGCGTAGCCGCCACGTCTGCCAGGCCTGCCTGATCAATCGGGAAAGCGCTGTAAACCACCGCATCCGAAGATCCGCTCTGGGCATTTTTCAATGCCCGGAACTGCGATGCAATTTCAGGCAAAGCACCGAGTCGACCGTTCTCAATCACGAGGCGCAGGAAGTTCTTGGCGTGATCGCCGAGAACCGACTTGGCAACACCCGTAACGAGGTCAAAGACCTGAGCCGAGGTCACGACGGGACTGTCTGCGAATTGCAGCAACTGTGCGTTGCCGGCAACTGCAGCCAACTCGTCGAGCCAGGCGCTTACCGCAGCCAAGTCACCCGCAGAAGCCTTATAAAGGGCCTCGGCATAGGGTCTTGCAATAGTGGCGAGTTCGGCCATGGTGTCCTCTTACAGCTCGGTCTTCAAACGGCCCAGCAAGTCCGCATGGACACCGGCATTGACTTCCTTGCGGAGAATCTGCTCGGCACCCTTGACAGCCAGTGCAGCCACTTGCTCACGCAGTGCTTCACGGGCTTTCACGGTTTGCTGTTCGGCTTCAACCTTAGCGGCAGCAATGATCTTGTTGCCCTCTTCGGTTGCTTTGCCCTTGGCTTCTTCAACGATGGCTTGCGCGCGGCGTTCCGCGTCAGCCAGGCGACCAGCGGTCTCGTTGCGCGATTTGGCCAGTTCGTCTTCCACGCGCTTGTTAGCGTGGGTCAACTCTGCTTTGGCCTTGTCGGCAGCGGCTAGGCCGTCTGCGATTTTCTGCGCGCGTTCGTCAAGTGCCTTTGCAATCGGTGGCCACACGAGTTTCATCGTGAACATCACCAATATGAAGAACACCACTACTTGGGCGAAGAATGTTGCGTTAATACTCACAACAACACCTCTCTAAGTTGGATGAGGCGAAAGGGCTTACGCAATCTTCAGCACGAAGGGGTTTGCGAATGCGAACATCATGGCGATACCAACACCAATCAGGAACGCAGCGTCGATCAGACCAGCCAGCAAGAACATCTTGGTTTGCAGTTCGTTCATCAGCTCAGGCTGACGTGCTGCAGATTCCAGGTATTTGCTACCCATGATGCCAATACCGATACAGGCACCAACAGCACCCAGGCCAATGATCAGGCCAGCGGCCAATGCGACGAAACCAAGAACGTGTTCCATTTAAGAGCTCCTATGGATTTAAGTTAACGAGAAAACAAGAAAAGAAAGAACCGACAAACTTAGTGGTGGTCGTGGGCCTGCCCCACATACACCAAGGTCAACATCATGAAAATGAAGGCCTGCAGAGCAACAATCAGAATGTGAAAGATTGCCCAACCGGTACCCGCAACCACATGACCCAACCACAAGGCGATGCCTGTAGCCGACCCGAAACCAACCGCACCCATGAGTGCGATCAACATGAACACCAGCTCGCCAGCGTACATATTTCCGAACAACCGCATGCCGTGGGAAACGGTCTTGGCGGTGAATTCAATCAATTGCATGCCGAGGTTCAGCACGCCCAGAATAAGCGCAAACAGAGGATTCTTGCTGGTGCCGAACGGTGCAGTCACCATCTCGTGCGCCCAACCGCCCATGCCTTTGATCTTGATGTTGTAGTACAGGCAAACCAGCAAGACCGAGCAGGACATGCCCAGAGTCATAGAAAGGTCAGCCGTAGGAACTACGCGAAAGTAAGGAATGCTGTGCTCAAGACCCGTAGTTGCCAGAAGCATGTGAAACAGGTCGACAGGCAAGAAGTCCATGGAGTTCATCAGGAACACCCAGACAAAAACGGTCAAAGCCAGCGGGCCGACAAACTTGCGGGACTGGGCGTTGTGCACAATACCTTTGGCCTGTGTGTCGACCATTTCCAGCAGGATTTCAACCGCAGCTTGCATGCGTCCGGGAACACCGGAGGTGACGCTGCGCGCCACGCGCCACATCACAAACATACCGACCACTCCAAGCAACACAGACCAGAAGATCGAGTCCATATTAAAAACGGAGAAATCGATCACACCGGATTGTTGCCCTGTGCGCAAATGCGTCAGGTGGTGGCCAATGTATTCGCCAGCCGTAAGGGCATGTTCCGCAACGTTTTCTTCAGCAGCCATCAGTTACCCGTATTAGTTACTTTTGCCGTTAAGCGTTTCATATTCATACCGGTCCGGGCTTTCGTTTGAAACCCAGAGCGATCCAGTACACCTTCATCGTGACAACCAAACCAACCAGCATGGCCGGCCAGCTCAATCCCGTCACCAGACGTTGGGCAGCCAAAAGAATGCCCACTGTCATCAAAATCTTGACCAACTCCCAGAGGAAGAAGCTCAGCACCGCAGAACCCGCGTTGACCGAAGCAAACTGCCCCGTCACACCTCTGGCAAACAGCGCAGCGGGAATAACCACCGCCAATGCACCACATGCCGCCGACACAGCAGCCGTCTGCTTACCCGTCACACCCCAAGTAATCAATGCCACCAGGACACCGACCACGATCTGACCCGCAACAACCCACCAAGGAGAAATGGAGGGGTGCCTTTCGCGCAGTGCTTTCGCTTCTTCAGCAGTCAAAGGGGTGAAGTCCGAAACTTCATCTTCCTCCACCTCGTACTTCGCTTCCGTTGCGATTGTGACCATGTCAGATTACGCCCAGGTTACAGAGTGACTGCCAATTTGTGCACAGCCAATGATTATACGTAGAAACCCGCCGACCGGTTACATGCGGTTTACAAATCAGTGACTACCCCACCGCCCAAGCACCGCTGCATAATTTGCCTTCACTCTCCATCGCACATGTCCACATCTGATACACCCGACAGCCCAACCGGCGCAGCCCGCGCCGAATCCCTGATCGAATACCCCTGCAAATTTCCCATCAAGGTGATGGGCACCAAGGTGGAGGGGTTGGTGCACGCCATCACCCTGATCACCACACAATTGGATCCCACGTTTGACGCCAGCACCATTGAGCTGCGCGAGAGCAAGGGTGGCAAGTACCTGGGCGTGACCGTGACCGTCAACGCCACCAGCCGTGAGCAACTCGACGAGCTCTACCGCACACTCAGCACACATCCCATGGTCAAGGTTGTGCTGTAAAGCAGTCACCATGCAGACATCCCATCTGGGTCGTGTGGAGTACCTGCCGACCTATGCCGCCATGCAGGCATTCAACGACGCGAGAAACCTGAATGCGGACGCGCCAGCTGAAGACCAGCTCTGGATGTGCGAGCACCCGCCTGTCTATACACAGGGCCTGGCCGGCAAGGCTGAGCACATTTTCAACCCGGCTGACATCCCGGTGGTGCAGACCAACCGAGGCGGCCAGGTGACCTACCACGGGCCCGGCCAGGTGGTGGCCTATCCGCTGATCGATCTCAAGCGTGCCGGCTACTTCGTCAAGGAGTACGTTTACCGCATTGAAGAGGCGCTGATCCGCACCCTGCTGCATTTCGGCGTGACCGGACACCGGGTTGCAGGCGCTCCCGGCATTTACGTGCGCCTGAATGATCCGGCAGGACACGCCCCGCTGGAGAACCGCCCGCGCAGGCAGGAGGCAGGCGTTCCGGCGTTGGATCCGGACTTTACGGGGCTGGGCAAGATCGCTGCCTTGGGCATCAAGGTCAGCCGCAACTGCACGTACCACGGCCTGGCACTCAATGTGGCGATGGACCTGGAACCCTTCCGTCGCATCAACCCTTGCGGCTACGTGGCCTTGCAAACCGTGGACCTTTCTACAATCGGCTACCAGGTCAATTGGCAGGATGCCGCTGACGTACTGAGCCACAAGCTCACCACCCATCTCGCGCCCTGACGCGCGCACCACTGCCCACACACCATGAGCCACAGCGAAGAATCCATCAACCCGACCGTGCGGGACGTGCAGAGCACGGAAGACTACAACCCTCTGGCCAAACAAAAAGCTGCAGCCAAGCTGTCGCGCATTCCCATCAAGGTGCAGGCCGGCGAAGTGCTCCGCAAACCGGAGTGGATTCGCGTCAAGGCCGGCTCTCCCTCCACGCGCTTTTACGAGATCAAGGACGTGCTGCGCGCCAACAAACTGGTGACAGTGTGTGAGGAAGCCAGTTGCCCGAACATCGGCGAATGCTTTGGCAAGGGCACGGCCACCTTCATGATCATGGGCGACAAGTGCACCCGCCGCTGCCCGTTCTGCGATGTGGGCCACGGCCGCCCCGACCCTCTGGATGTGAATGAGCCCGACAACCTGGCCAAGACCATTGCCCAGCTCAAGCTCAGCTACGTGGTGATCACCAGCGTGGACCGCGATGACTTGCGCGATGGCGGTGCCGGCCACTTTGTGGAATGCATCCGCAAAACGCGCGAACTCTCGCCCAACACCCAGATCGAAGTGCTGGTGCCTGATTTCCGCGGCCGCGATGACCGCGCGCTGGAAATCCTGAAAGCAGCCCCACCGGATGTGATGAACCACAACCTGGAAACCATACCCCGCCTTTACAAAGAAGCGCGCCCCGGCTCGGACTACCAGTTCTCGCTCAACCTGCTGAAGAAATTCAAGGCGCTGTTCCCCGACGTCACCACCAAGAGCGGCCTGATGGTCGGCCTGGGCGAGACCGACGAGGAGATCCTGGAAGTCATGCGCGACATGCGCGCGCACAACGTGGAAATGCTCACCATTGGCCAGTACCTGGCGCCCTCCACCAGCCACCTGCCAGTGCGCCGCTATGTGCACCCTGACGTCTTCAAGATGTTCGAGGCCGAAGCCTACAAGATGGGCTTCAAGCACGCAGCCGTGGGTGCCATGGTGCGCAGCAGTTACCACGCAGACCAGCAGGCCCATTCAGCTGCCGGCAACAGCCAGGCCCCGGCGCCCTGAAGTTCCGACCCTCAAAAAGACCCCCATGCACACTGGCAAGCCCCTCACGCTCAACGGCAAACCCCTGGGGAGCGGACGCTTCCCCTGCATCTGCACACCGCTGGTCGGGCGCACCCATGAACAGGTGCTGGCCGAACTGGCGCTGGTGTTGCCCAAACAGCCGGACCTGCTGGAGTGGCGCGTGGATTTCTTTGCCGCCATAGACCAGACCGATCAGGTGCTGGCGCTGGCTACTGCGATTCGCGCCAATGCGGGCGGCATCCCGGTGTTGTTCACACGCCGCTCCACGAAAGAAGGTGGCCAACCCATCCCGCTGAACGAAGAGCAGGTGGTGGCCCTGATTGCGGCGGTCTGTGCCAGCGGCACCGTAGAGCTGGTGGACTTCGAGATGAACAACGACCCGGTGCATATTGCCCGGGTGCGTGCGGCAGCCCACGCCCATGGCGTGCAACTGCTGCTGTCCTTCCACAACTTCCAGTCCACGCCTGCGCAAGATGTGCTGTGCCAGCGCTTTGCCCAGGCGCAAGCGCTGGGTGCCGACGTGGCCAAGATCGCGGTCATGCCGCAGCGCCTGGAAGACGTGCTGGCGGTACTGGCCGCCACGCTGGAGTCCAGCCGGAAACTGGACATTCCCGTGGTCAGCATGTCCATGGGCGCCCAGGGTGCGCTCACGCGCCTGTTTGGCGGAGCGTTTGGTTCAGCCCTGAGTTTTGCCGTGGGTGCTGCCGCATCGGCACCCGGCCAGGTGCCGATTGAGGACCTCAACACCGTGCTGGCAATTTTGCAGAAGGCGCTCGCACCCGCGAAGTAACGCCACCCATCCGGCGCAGACTGCGTCGGCGTCCCCCCGGTGTCAACGGGTACTGGCCACCTCACGCAAAACCCGATCGGCATTGCGGCGCAGCTGCGCCGCCATCTCGGCTGCCAAGTCCAGGCGACGCAGCAGCCAGGGGCTGAGATCGTTTTCAAAAGGGTCCTGCAACACCATCGCCTGCGTTGCGGCAGACACCGGTACAGCGGATGCGACGGGGACATGATCCCATACCAGAATGGCGTTCAGCGTCAGCGCCGACTGCTTGAGCGGCCCGTCGATATGGGCATGCGCCAGGCGCTCACGGCGCTGCATCAGCAGGGTCTTGACCGTGGTGAGCTGGGCCTGCAACTGGTAACTGTAGGCCAGCATCCGCCCCAGGGGCTCCAGCGGCGGGCGTACTGCACGCGGCTCGGAGAGCGAGCGCTGCGTAGCCTGCACCAGAGCCGACAGGCTGTCATAGGCCTCGCGCCGCGCCAGACGCCAGCGCAGTTCAGGTTCGTTGTCCACGGCCTGCAACTGCCACAGACCCAAGGCCTCGCGCGCATGGCGGGCCTGCGCCGCCAGGGTGCGCTGCACCAGCGCTGCGATCTGGGTACGCTCCCAGGACGGCAACACATAGCTGAAGGCCCAGGCAATGGCGGCACCCAGGAGCGTGTCGAACATGCGCTCAATGACCTCAAAGCTGGGGTTGCTGCCGGCGTTCAACATGGAGACCTGCACCAGCCCCAGCACCGTGGCCGCCACCGCCGTGACCAGATAGCGCTTGACGGCAAAGGCGTGGGCAAAGGCCTGCGCCAGCGTGGCAATCAGCAGCAGCAAGGGCACCGGGGTGTGCAAGTACAACAGAATGCCGGCCACGATGCAGCCGATCAGCGTGCCACCCACCCGGCTGTTGCGCCGGTCCAGCGTCTGGGCCAGGCTGCCGCGCAGCACCACCACGATGGTCAGAAAAATCCAGTAATCATGCGTGCCCCAGGGCGTGGCCAGTGCAATCAGGTAGGCCGTGGCGATGGCCAGTGCCGCACGGATGGCGTGGCGCAACGGGGCTGCGTTCCAGCGCCAGAGCGAGAAGAAGGGCCGCCACGACCAGACCGTAGGGCTGACAAACAACTGCCAGTTGGCGCGCACCAGGCCGACGTCGGGTGCCTCCTCGCCCCGCGCCAGCGCGATCAGACCCAGGGTGTCGTCATTGAGGTATCCAATGCGGCTGGCCAGGCCCAGGGCCAGCATGGCCGGCGTGGCACCACCGGCAGGCGCTTGGGCAGCTGGTGCGTCATCGCTCCATTGCAGGGCCGCGAGCTGCGGTCGCCGGTTGGCAAGGGGCTCCGGGGCACGCCCCAGCAGCAGTGCATCGGCCAGTCGCTCCACCCCATCGGCCAGGGCGTCCAGCACCTCGCGCAGCGCGTCCAATACCGGCGCATGGCCGGCGTGGGCCTTCAAGGTGTCCAGGTCCAGCTCGCACACCAGCAGGTGGTCGCGCATTTCGAGTACCCGCAGCAGCATGCCGGCCAGTTGCTGGCGGCGTGCCGTGCGCGGAGACTCCAGCAAAATGTCGCGCGCCGCCTGCAACTGGTCGGCCAAAGCCGCCTGTTGCTGTAGCAGGGCACCAATCAACGCGGTCTCAGCACCGGAGACCGCAGCGGCCCCGGTTGCAAACTGGCGCGCCTGCGTTCGCATGAGTGTGGCCAGCGCCAGCAAGGTATCGGCCAGCATCTGCGTGCGGTAGCGTGCATTGAGCACGGAGTTGGCCAGCGTGGCCCACAGCATGTAGGCGCCCGCGCCCAGCGCAAAAAAGGCGCAGGTCGCCAGGTTGGTGGCGCTGCTGCGGTGGTCCGGTACGGCCATGGAAAAAATCATGGCGAACATGATGGATACAGAAATCGGCAAGCCGCGCTTGCCCCAGGCACCTGCCAGAAAGGCCACAAAACTGGCCGGCACCAGCAACAAGCCCAGACTGAGCGGCGAAGCATGCAGCACCTGTACCCCATAAAACAGCGGCAGCCCGAGCAGCAGCGCGGGCAACAGCTGCCAGAACTTGCCGCGCTGAGGCGCCGGTTGATCCGGTGGAATGCAGACCACCACACCCACCGACGCCGCCGCTGCGGCAAAAGAGCCGAGCAACAGGTGCACGGTGCCGGAGATCAGCAGCAGGCCGAGTGCTGCCGACATGCCATTGCTGACGTAATAGCTCAGCGCAATGCGCAATGCCGCCCGCTTGTGCTGTTCAGTAAGGTGCAGTGCCTTCATGGTGGTGAGCGGCCAAAAGCCCGGTCTTTAACGTGCAGCGCCGATGCGCTGCGACCCGCTCCACACCTGCGCCGGGCGCAACACCACGGGTTGCCCGATGCAGGCCGCCTCGACACACAAGAACTGGCGAAAGCCGTCCTTGGGCAAGTCGGGCGGTGCACTGGCGGCCGCTCCGCCCGGGTTCCACACCACCACATCGCAAAAGCCGCTCTGTTGCAAGTGCACCAGCCCCTGAGCCGATTGCAGCTGCAGTTGCCCGGGCGCGTTGAAGTAGATGCGGTCTATGGCTTCATATGGTCGCAAGGCGGTATGCCGCTTCAGGGCAGTGGTTTTTGCGTCCGTGCAATCTTCAAAATCGCAGGCCTCCAGAC
The DNA here is from genome assembly GCA_947375135.1 of Comamonadaceae bacterium. Classification (GTDB taxonomy): domain Bacteria; phylum Pseudomonadota; class Gammaproteobacteria; order Burkholderiales; family Burkholderiaceae_C; genus Allorhodoferax. Next base: position 10,479 of record CANCER010000037.1, read on the forward strand.
CGGTAAGGCGGATGGAGTCAATGGAGCCAACGGCCAGATAGGTGTGCAGCGCGGCCTGGAAGCTGAAAGCCTCGGGCCCTTGGTTGCTGACGGTCAGCGTCATCACCAGGCTGTCGTCCTGCAGCGCAACCGTCAAGGTGCAACCAAAGGCATAAGGCCAGAGTGCCTTGATGACCTTGTGGGACTGCAGCGCCAGGGTGACGCTGCATGCGTCGTCAGGCGCCTCAGCCTCCCCGGCCAGTGTCCAGCGGCAGGTGCGGGCAAAACCATGGCGCGGCAGCACGCCGCGGGTGTTGAACTGGGGGAACACCACCGGCACGCCGCCCCGTATCGCCTGGCCCGATTCAAAGCGGGTATTGGGGCTGAGGTACAACTGCTCCACGCCCGCCGGCGTTTTCCAGGAGACCACATGGGCACCGTGCAAAGTGACGGTGGCGGTAGCGCCGTCCCGGGCACGCAGGCGGACCGCAGGCAGTCCGTGAAAGAGGCAGTTTTCTAGGGTGGGCATCCGCCATTTTAGGCTGCGGCTTGTCGATAATAGGGCGACCCTATGACCCCAATTCAACCGCTTCCCCCCGGCCTCATTGCTGTCACCGGCGGCGAACAGTCCGGCAAAACCAGCCTGTTGCGGCGCCTGAGCGGCGACCTCCCTGCCCTGCCCGACGCCGCAGCACATGCCGATGCGCGATGGCTGGATCTGGCGCTGCCCGCACAGGATGAGCACACCGCGCAGCAGGTGTGGCAGGCCTTGCAAGCGCGCAGCCCGCGTTGGAGTGCGGCGCTGCACCAGGACCTGGTGGAGGCCCTGGGCATGCTGCCCCATGCGGAAAAAAAGCTCTTCATGCTCTCCACGGGTAGCCGGCGCAAGGTGGCACTGGTGGGGCTGCTGGCCTGCGGTGCCACCGTCACCTGCCTGGACCAACCCTACGCAGCGCTGGATAGGGCGTCGGTCCGGGTGGTGCGCGCGTTTTTGCAGGACATGGCCAATCACGCCAGCCGCAGTTGGGTCGTAGCCGACTATGCGGCGGATCCCGAACTGCCTTGGCAGCGGGTGATATCGCTGGATTAGTCCACTCCCGCCGTGCACGCAAGGCCGGGGCTCACGTGTCGCGCGTCGCCTCTTTCTGGCTGCTGTTCCAGCGTTTCATGCGCCGCTGCCATTGCCCCATGGGCTGGGTGCGGTCCGCCGCTGCGGCCCGGGTGGAGTACTCAATCAACTGCGCCAGCAGCGCATCCTGCGCTGCATCGTCCTGCGCGGGAAATACGGGCACCACCTTGATGATGTAATCGCCGCGCGGCCCGCGCGGCGTGGTCGGGAAGCCCTGCCCGTTCATCCGGTAGACCAGCGCATCGCGGTTCAGCCGCATTTGCTGCAGTCCACCGGGGGTGGGCACATCCACCCAGCACCCCGCCATCCAGGCGTAGCCGTTCACCGGCATTTCACAGCGCAGCACGCCGCCTTCATCCAGAACAAACAGCGGGTGGGGCTCAATTTCCACCTGCAGCTCCAGGCCGATATCCATATCCCCATGGCGTGCGCTGGGCACGCTCAGCACCTGGCCCGCGCGCACACCGGCTGGAAAACGCACCTGGCGCCGGTAGGCCACCGCGCGTTCGCCGCTGCCCTCACAAGCACCACACCGTTCACGCTGGCGTCCGTCGCCACCGCAATCGGCACAGGCCTCTTCGTTCCACAACCAGCCGAACAAGGCAGCGGTACGCACGGCACCGCTGCCGCGGCAGGTGCCGCAAGCTTTGGCCAGCACCCGTTGCCCCTTGCCGACACAGGCCGTGCACCTGTGGGTGAAGTGGCCGCGCAAGGTGCGGGTGCAGCCCAGGATGGCGTCTTCCAGCGAGAGGCGCACCTTGCGCACATGGGTTTTGGAAGGGGTGTCCGGTTCGGGCGCTTGGGCGGCCCCGGAGGGTGCCGCGCCAGCACCGGAATCTGCGCGATCGTCCCCGTCATCGAGGCTGCCATCGCGCAGTTGGCGGATGTGCTGGTAGGCCTTGTTGATACTTTGCATGCGCCGACCCGCATCGGCTGCGGCGTTGCGGTCCGGGTGCCAGGTCGCGACCAGGCGCCGCCAGCTGGCTTTGAGCTGGGCATCGGTGGCGCTGGGGTGCAGGCCCAGTTCCTGGTAGGCCTCCTGGGTATCCATGGTGGTCGTGTCCTTGTTCCCTGCGGTCCGGCGTGCGGCGCCGGGAGGGAACCGGATGCTGCCTGGCAACGGGTGCCGCCACACTGCATCCTAGCAAAGTGCCGCCACGCAGGCGTGACAGCCCAAGCGCGACCTGTCAGGCGTCTTTGCGGACTACGGTCTTGTCGTTTTTGCGCGGCTTGCCGGCGCGCCCAGCCTTGGACCATTCGTAGTCCTGGCCGTCGGGTGTTTTGCCATCCACCACGGCATCCACGCCGGGCTTGCCGACCTGGCGCGGGTCTTGCGCCACCATGGTGACAAAGGAGTGCCCCGCGTCGCGCCGGGCTTTGACCACTTCAAGCGCCCTGGTCAGCGCTTCCTCATCGTGCGAGAAAGCCTGGTTGGCGGCATCCGTCCAGTAAATTTTGTACATGGCTGATCTGATGAAGTTCAGCCGAAGATGACGCCCTTTTTGATCAGGAAACAGCCATATCCCCGGCGGTCCCCGGTGGCCACTACCACGAAGGCTTTGCGCGCCGCTTCGTAAAAGGCAAAACGTTCCAACGCGCCCATGGCCAGCGCCGGGTCATCGTGCTGGCGCGCCAGTGCCAGCACTTCCAGTTGCACAGGTGGCAATTCCTGCGGCTGACCCACCACCTCCATGCGCAGAATGGGTTGGTCCACAAACGTGTCCAGAGGCAGGACGGAAAAGATGGCATTGGCCGCCTGGTTCATGGAAATGCCGTCGAGCCGGATAACAGGCCTTGCCCCGGCCACCGATTCGGCCGGAAAGTTGGCGTCCACCAGGCACACCTCATCCCCATGGCCCATGGCGCGCAGGGCCTCCAGCAGGCGCGGGCTCAGGAGAGGGTCAATGTTCTTCAGCATGCGGCGTGTTCCTTTGTCTTAATGTCCATTAAAAATGGCCTGCAGTAATCGCCTTGAGGCGGTGCACCACATCCTTGCTGCCCAGGTACAGGCGCAAGTACTCAGCATACAGGGCATCGTACAGGGCACGGTTCTGCGGCTGCGGCGCGATTTCGCTCTCCACGCGGACCCAGTTCTGAATGTCTTGCGGCTGCAGCAACCCTGCCGCGCGCCCGGCCAGAAAGGCATCGCCATAAGCCGCACCCACGGTGACCTCTGGCAGGACCTGGGTCACACCCGTGATGTCCGAGACGATCTGCAACCAGGTCCGGGTTTGTGCGCCACCGCCCACGGCCACCATGCGCCGCACATCGGCACCGATGTCGGCAAACGTTTCGAGGTTGTGGCGCACGCCAAAGCCCACGCCCTCCAGCACGGCACGGAACATCTGTGCGCGCGTATGGGACAGATTGAGCCCGGCAATGACGCCACTGGCCTGCGTGTCATTGATGGGGGTGCGCTCGCCGCTGAAGTAGGGCAGCACCAGCAGGCCCTCGCTGCCGGCACGCACTGCGGCGGCTGCGTCAAACAGACTGGTGTAGGCCGTGCCGGCATCCAGGTCGCGCGCGAATTCGTCCTTGAACCAGCGGGTCAGGCTGCCGGTGGTGCCCATGCCCGCAGCCAGGTTGAACTGGCCGGCTTGGGCGCCGCTCACCGTCCAGACCCGGGTATCGGGTGTGGGCTGGTCCTGCACCAGCACAAAGAAAGTGGTGCTGCCGTACATCAGCATCAGGTCACCGGGCGCAACTACGCCCACGCTGATGGCCTCGCTCAGCGCGTCGATGGTGCCAAAGGCCACCGGTGTACCAACGGCGAGACCGGTGGCCGCGGCCGCTTCAGCGTGCAGATGGCCGGCCAGTTCGTGGGCCCAGCCCAGCTCGGGCAGCCAGGCAAGGGGGGCAATCGCCGGGGCATAGCGCGCGTCCCATGCACCCGTGCGCGGGTTGAACAGGGGCATGAAATGGCTGGCACTATGGCGGTCTATGCGGTGCAGGCCGGTCAGCCGGTACACCAGATAGGCCGTGGCCGAGGTGAGCTTGGCGGTGGCCTGCCAGACCTGCGGTTCGTTCTTTTGCAGCCAGCGGATCTTGGGGCCTATGGCCTGGCTGGTCAGCCCCATCAGGGAGAAGTCGGCAATCGCCTGCGCACCCAGCTCCTGCTCCAGTTCGTCAATCTCCGCAGCCGCCCGCACATCGACACCGTAGAGGATGGCCGGGCGCAGGGGCCGCATGGCCGTATCCAGCGGCAACAGGCAGGGGCCTATGGCGCTGACGGCCAGGGCGGCAATGTGGTCGGGGTGCACGCCACTCTCGGCCAGCAGTTGGCGGCTGAGTTGGCACACATCGGCCCACCAGACCTGGTCGGCATCCTGCTCCACATGGCCGGGCTGCGGCATGGACAGGCCGTGCGGCACCACCGCCGTGTGCACGACATGTCCGAGCAGATCGGTCAGCACCGCCTTGCTGCTGTAGGTGCCTACATCGATGCCCAGCAGATGGGTTTTCATGGTCACACCAAGGCCCGCAAAGGCAACACAATCAGACCGCGGATTTGGCGGCACCGGCCTCGGGCGCCATACCGGCCATGACCTCAAACACCTTGAAGATGGCCGAGGCATTTTCCTCGCCCCAGCCCATGTTCTGCGCTACCTTGTTGAGCTCGTGCACCTGGTTGGACAACATCACCGGCACGCCGATGGATTCCGAGTAATTGCGGATGAGTTCGGTGTCCTTGACCATGGTGCGCAGGTGGAAGGAGACAGCAAAATCGTGGTTGATCATGGAGTGGCCCGCGCCCTCGATGATGGGCGAGCGGAAGTCCGACTCACCCCACAGCTTGATGAGTTCCGCACAGTCCAGACCCGACTTCTTGGCCATGGCCAGCGACTCGGCCAGCGAGGCCAGAATGGCCGACACCAGGTGGTTGCCACACAGCTTGGCCACGCAACCCGCGCCCACCGCGCCCATGTGGTGCACCGTGGCACCTACCGCATTGAGCACCGGCAGGGCCGCATCCCAGGCGGCCTGGTCTGCTCCGCACATGATCCACAGGCCACCTGAATGGGCCTCGCCCCTGGTACCGTGCACCGGCGCATCCAGAAACAGCGCGCCCCGGGCAGCAAAGGCGGCGGCACTGTCCTTGGCGGTTTGCGGCAATTGCGTGCTCATGTCGATGAACACCTGGCCGGGCGCCGCATGGGCCAGCAGGCCGTTGGGGCCTTGCAGCACGGCATGCAGCGCGGCTTCGTTCCAGACCAGAATGATCACGTGGCTGGCACCCTGCGCCGCTTCCTGCGGCGTGGCGCAGAACACGGCGCCGGCCTGCACCAGCGGGGCGGCGTTTTCGGGCGTGCGGTTGTAGCAGCGCACGCTGTGGCCCTTGGCCAACAGGGTCTGGCCCACGCCTATGCCCATGACGCCGGTTCCGATGATTGCAATATTCACGTGGTGCTCCTGGATTGCACGACATAGGCGTGCAGGGTTTCGATCATCAATACGCCCACCGTGGCGCCTGCGTCCTGCAGGCCCACGGTTTTTTCCTGAAAACAGGCGGCCTTGCCGTGTTGGGCCATCATGGCTTTGGTGGCTTCCAGCCCGTCCCGCGCAGCTTGTGCGGCGTGCTGCAAGGCAAGGGCCAGCGAGACGCCGTTGGCGCTGGAAGTGTCCAGCGACACCGCAATAGGGCTCAGCACATCCAGCAGGGTCTTGTCACCCAGCTGCGCCTTGCCACGGTCGGCCACGCCTTTGAAGAAGGCGGCCCAGAAGGCACTCATCTCCGCGGTGCCCCAGGCCTGCGCGCCTTCCAGCGCCTTGCCCCCGCGCATCAAGCCGGTGGCCACCAGGGTGCCCATGGTGGACGGGGCGGCCTTGGCCACCGCCATGCCGGCGAGTTGCAGGGTCTTGCCAACCGGATCGGTGGCGTTGTTGCGCACCGATTCGAAGGCTGCGATAAAGGCCTTGTTCATGGTGATGCCCAGGTCGCTGTCGCCCACCTTGCCGTCCAGCACGATCAGCGCCTCGCGCTGTGCGGTGAAGACATCGCGCAAGGCCTCAAACAGGGCCGGCAGGTTTTCTTTTTCAATGCGGTCCATGGCGGCCTTAGAGCTGGGCCTGCTCAAAAAACGGCGAGGCAGCCGGTGCAGCCACCAGGCGCTTGAGCTCGTCATCCAGGTACAGCAGCGAAATGGAGGCACCGGCCATTTCCATGGAGGTGGCGAACTCGCCGATGTAGACATGGAAAATGGACACGCCGCGCTCCGTGAGGATGGCCGAGACGCGGCGGAACAGCACATACAGCTCTTCCTTGGGCGTGGCACCCAGGCCGTTGATCAGCACCGCCACTTCGTCGCCGGCCTGCAGGGCGCGCTCGGCCAGCAGGGGCTTCATCATTTCATCCACCACCGCATCGGCTTTCAGCAATTCACCACGGCGTATGCCGGGCTCGCCATGGATGCCCATGCCGATTTCCATCTCGCGCTCGCCGATGCTGAAGGTGGCGTGCCCCACCTCGGGCACGATGCAGGGCGTCAACGCCACCCCCATGGTGCGGGTGTTGGCCTTGGCCTTGTCGGCCACGCGTTTCACCTCATCCAGCGACATGCCCTCAGTGGCTGCAGCACCTGCGGCCTTGAAGACAAAGAAGATACCGGCCACGCCGCGGCGCTTGTGCTCCTGGCCCAGCGGCGAGGAGGCCACGTCGTCATTGCCCACCACGGACAGCACGCGGATGTCTTCGATCTCCGCCATCTCGGTGGCCATGTCGAAGTTCAGAATATCACCGCTGTAATTGCCATAGATGTAGAGCACACCGGCACCCTGGTTGATCGCCTTGGTGACCTCGAACATCTGGTCGCCGCTGGGCGACTGGAACACGCCCCCCACGGCCGCACCGTCCAGCAAGCCGGCCCCGACATAACCCAGAAACAGCGGCAGGTGACCGGAGCCTCCGCCGGTGGCCAGGCCCACCTTGCCAGGCACCCGCCGGGCCGCCACCATGCAGCGCCGGTCGTCGGCCACATAGCTCAGCTGTTTGGGGTGGGCACGGTAAATGCCGTCCAGCATTTCATCGACAAAATCTTCGGGAGCGTTCAAGAATTTTTTCATAGGATTTCCTTTTGCTGCACTTGGGAGTCTGTGTACTCCGCTGTTAAAAAAAACGCCACGCCAGCCTGCGTGGCAACCGCCCTAGCGCTTGCTGCGCACCACAAAAAATGCCCCGGCTACCAGGATGAAAGAGCCCACCACCACGCGCTGCCAGGTGCTGGGCACACCGGCCATGATCAGCACGCTGTTGATCATCACCACCAGAAACACGCCCAGCAGCGTGCCCATCACGGTGCCGGTGCCCCCGGTGATACGGGCGCCGCCCAGCACCACGGCGGCAATCACGTCGATCTCTATGCCCACCAGGTCAAAGGGGTTGGCCAAGCGGTTGCTGCAGACATGGATCATTCCCGCCAGGCCCGCCAGGGCGCCGGTGTAACTGAAGATGAAGAAGTGCACGGCGCGCAGGTTGTAGCCCAGGCGCTCGGCAATCACCGGGCTGCCGCCCACGGCAAACACGGCCCGGCCCATGAGCGTGCGGTTCAGAATCCACCAGGTCAGCAGAGAGACCGCCAGCAGCACCAGCACAAAGGCCGGCAGGATGATGGTGTTGCCGCGCGCCGTCTGCAGACTGAGCAGGGCCATCTTGCCGAAGGCGTCCATCTGCGCGGGCAGGTCGATGATCCAGACCGTGCCGACAAAGGTCAGCAGCAGGCCGCGGAACAGGTATTGCGTGCCGATGGTGACGATCAGGGACGGTGCCTTGAGCGACTGCACCAGCACGCCATTGACCATGCCCAGCACGCCGCCGCCCAGGGTCGAGAGCAGGAACACCAGCAGGATGGGCGTGCCCGGCAGGTATACCGCCACCAGCTTGGTAACCGAATACATCGACAGGGCCGCAATCGCGGTGAACGACACATCAATGCCGCCGGCCGCCAGGATGACGAACACGCCCAGCGCGAACAGCCCGATCACGGTGCTGGAGCGGGCAATATCAAACAGCGTGGAGAGCTGCCAAAAACCGGGGTTGACCGTGCCCACAAAGGCCGACAACGCAATCAGCAGGAACAGCGTAAAGAACTCGGGGCGGCGCTCCAGCTTGTCGCGCAGGCGGCTGATCAGGCTGGCGGTCTCCCGGGCCGGGGCCGGGCTGGTGGACTCAATCACGTTAGACACTGCGGGTCCCTTTCTCGGTACCGAGCATGGCGCGGTACAGATCGTCTTCTTGCGCGACATCCGCGGAAAATTCGTGTTGCACCAGGCCGTCGCGCATGACCAGAATGCGGTCGGCGTTTTGCAGCAGCTCGGGCAGGTCATCGCTGATCAGGATCACCCCCAGACCGCGACCGGCCAGCGCCTGGATGGCTTTGTAAATCGTGTCCTTGGAGCCCACGTCCACCCCCACGGTGGGGCCGTGCAGCACCAGCAACTGCGGCTGGATGGTGAGCCAGCGCGCGATCAGCACGCGCTGCTGGTTGCCACCCGAGAGCGACTGCACCGGCAGATCGACATTGGGCGTGGCGATGTGCAATTCATCAACCAGCTCCTGCGCCACGCTGCGCGCCTTGGGATGGTCCAGCGTGCCAAACGCCGTGCGCAGCTTGTCCAGAATGGCGGCCACCATGTTGGACAGAATGGGCTTGTCCAGGAACAGGCCTTCGCCCAGACGGTCTTCCGGCACATAGCCGATGCCGTTGCGGATGGAGTCCGCCGGGCAGCTCAACTTGAGCGGCTGGCCGCGCAGGCTCAGGGTGCCGGCACTGGCGGCCATGACACCGGCAAGGGTCTTGGCCAGCTCGTTGCGCCCCGAGTCCATCAGGCCGGTAATGCCCAGAATTTCGCCCTTGTTGAGGGTGAAACTCACATCCCGGAAATAGCTGCGGCAGCACAGGCCCTGCAACTGCAGCAGGGTCTCGTCGGAGGCAGCGGCATGGCGATAGCGGCTGGCGTCGATGTCCCGCCCGGTCATCAAATGGCCGAGCTGGGTTTTGCTGTAGTTTTCTATCGGGCCCTGCGCCACGCACTGGCCGTCGCGAAACACGATGGCCTGGCCGCCAATGCTGTAGCACTCGTCGAGCTTGTGCGTCACAAACAGCACCGCCACTTTGTCGCGCTGCAGGTCGGCCACCACACGGATCAGGTTGTCGACTTCGCGCCTTGTCAGCGAGGTGGTGGGCTCGTCCATGATGACCAGCTTGGCCTGGGTGGCAATGGCCCGGGCAATGGCCACCAGTTGGCGCACTGCCAGCGGCAGGTTGCCCACGGGTGTGGCCAGAAACTCTGCGGTGGTTGGCAGCTTGACCACGGCCAGGGCACGCGCGGCCGTGGCATTCAATTCGGTTTGTCGCAGGGGGCGCATCAGGCTGCCCCGGGCTGTGACCAGCTGTTCGGTCAGGCCCACGTTTTCGGCCACCGTCAGGTTGGGGATAAGCGACAGGTCCTGGTACACGGTTTCAATGCCGGCCGCCAGCGACGCGATCGGGGTCAGCGCCGTGTAGGCACGCCCTTCGATGCGAATCTCGCCTTCATCGGGCGGCTGTGCGCCCGAAATAATCTTGATCAGGGTACTTTTGCCGCAGCCGTTTTCACCCAGCAGGTGGTAGATCTGGCCGCGCTCGATCACGAAGCCCACACCCCGCAATGCGTGCACGCCACCAAACCGTTTGTGAATACCGGTGACTTCCAGGAACACCGGGGAACCGGGTTCAGAGCGGCTTGCGTCTGTGCTCTGGTCGACGAACATGGGATGCCTTTGGGTGGGTGACTGGTGCGCCTGCCCGGGGGCCACCGCTTGCGGCGGCAGCCCCGGGGTCAGTGACGCTTTAGAACAGGTAGTTTTTGTAGGTGGACTTGTCGGCAATCACCATGGCATTGCCCACGATCAGCACGCCAGTGCCCGGACCCTTGGTGACCGAGACCTTTTCATAGCCCTTGACGCCCAGGCTCATGCCGTTGGTCAGCGGTTGCTTGTCCAGCAGCAGCTTGGCGGTCTTGTTCATGGCCAGGCCCGCATCCTTGGGATCCCAGAAACCGATGGCGGTGATGGCGCCCGACTCAATCAGCTTGGCCGAGGGTGTGGCCAGGCCGGTGCCGACCACGCAGACCTTGCCGGCCAGACCGGCCTCTTCCACCGCGCGGCCGATGCCGATCACGTCGTTACCGGCAGAGCCCTGAAAGCCCGCGATGTCTGGGTGCTTGCGCAGGATTTCCTTGGCCTTCTCATAGGTCTTGTTGGCATCGTCAAAGGACTCGTTCTTGGCGTCCACCAGCGTCATGCCGGCGTGCTTCTTGGCATTGGCGGCACCGGCTTCCACCCACTGGATGTGGGTGCGGCTGCCCAGCGAGCCGACAAACGATGTCCACTTGCCCTTGTTGCCCATGCAGGAAGACAGCTTCTCGTTCAAGGCCACACCGTAGGCGGCGTTGTCAAAGGCTTCGATGTCGGCATGTGTGTTCTTTTGCGTATCGGCCTCATGGGTCACGACCACAATGCCGCGGTCCATGGCGCGCTTGAGTGCGCCTTCAATCACGGTGGGGTCCATGGGCACCACAGCCAGGGCGCTGACCTTGCGGGCGATCAGGTCGTCGATGATCTTGAGTTGCTGGGCGGCGTCGGCGGTGGCCGGGCCACTTTGGCTGGCGTTCACTGCAGGGGTGGTGGATGCGTACTCTTTCACGCCCACTTCCATGCGGTTAAACCACGGGATGCCGCTGATTTTGACCACGGTCGAAATCGTCGGTTTCTCTTGCGCATTCAGGGCACCGACTGAAGCGGCGAGCAAGACGGCCGCGATGGCTGCGTTGACAGGTTTGATTCTCATTGGAGTCTCCACGTAGTTAACCCTCAGGAATGGCTCTTGGGCGCGGGAGGGGGCCGCACCCAAGAGATGAATTGCAGGCCCTTTTCGCGCGCCTTGGCAAACAGTTCGTAGCGGCCGAAGGCCAGGAAGATGAGCAACAGTGCGCCCCAGGCGCAATCGCGAAAGAAGTTCGACACATCCAGAAAATTCAGCATGCTGGATAGCAGTTGCAATGCGGTGGTGGAGAGGAACAGGCAGGTCATGCGGCCATAGCCGCCCTCGGGCTTGACGCCGGCCATCACCGTGATGAGGATGGCAATCAGCAGATACGACTGGCCGTAGTCCCATTTCACATTGACGTTGCGCGAGGCAATCAGCACGGCAGCCACGCCGGCCATGGTGCCGCACAGGGCGTAGGTCGTGATCAGCAGGCGCTCCTGGGCGAAACCGGCAAAGCGCGCCGCCTTGGGGTTGGTGCCCATCAGGAAGAGGCGAATGCCAAACGGGCTGTACTTGAGCACGGCACCTACCAGCAACGCAATCAGCAGGAAGATCAGGAAGGAGATTGGCACGCCCAGCCACAGACCGTTGCCGATTTCCATCAAGAGGTCGGCGTTTCCCACGCGCACCGACGGCCCGCCCGACAGCACCACGGCCAGGCCGGTGAACAGCAGTTGGGTGCCCAGGGTGCAGAGAATGGGGGTGAGCCCCAGGCGGGCAATCAGCAGCCCGTTGACCACGCCGCCGACCAGCCCGGTGCAGATGGCCACACCGGCAAAGGCCAGGGTAAACAACAGCGGTGCCTCCTCCACATTGACAAAGGCGGCGACCACGGTGGCCGAGAACACGCCGGACAGGTTGGCCAGCGCGATGCCGGAGAGGTCGATGCCGCCATTGCCCGAGCTCATGGCCAGCATCACGCCGATGGCCAGCAAGCCCAGTTCGGGCAATTGCGAAGCCATCGACTGCAGGTTGTAGGGGTCAATGAAGGCGCCCTTGGACAAGACCGATGCACTCAGCAGCACCAGCAGGTTGATGCCGATCAGGAATACCAGTTGGGGGTCTGCTTTGGACTGCATGGCGCGCTCAGTTCAGCCCGCACGCGGAAGTTCGCGTGGCTTGGCGGTAGGGTGCTTGGAACTGTTTCAACACGTATTGCTTACTAAACGTTTAGTGATTATTTCGAGGCTTGACCGCAACTTTAGTGCATTGAACGGGCTTAGAAATAAGTGAATACCCTTGCCGTCTTTGAATTTTTTTCAGAGGCATTACCTGATTTTTTGCAGGGTCATGGCGTGTTGCACCGCACCCGGTACAAACCCGTGGGGCGCGTGAATATTCTTGGTTAGCCATAAAACGTTTAGTAAAATAATGGTCATAAACTGCAGTACACGACGCCGCATCGGCGCGTGGATGCAAGGGTTTGTGTTTTTGCACCTCTGCGGTTTCTGGACGCGGCAAGCCATGCAGAGCTGCACGGATAATTTGTGACCAACCAACGGATCGGAAACCATGGCATCAACGGTTAAGGATGTAGCCCAGCTGGCCGGCGTGTCACCCACAACGGTGTCGCTGGTGATGAATGGCAAGTCCGGCATCTCGCAGGACACGCGCACCCGGGTGATGCAGGCGGCGGCGACGCTGCAATACAGCCAACGCGGTGCCCGCGCAGCCAAAGGCAGCGGCAGTGGCACGCTGCGTTTTTTGAAAATCGCCAAACACGGCCACACGGTCAACCGGGACCACAACACCTTTATCTCGGACTACATCGACGGCATGTCGCGCGAGGCCAGCGCCTCGGGCTACAAGCTGGAAATCGTGAGCTTTGAAGGCGAGCCGATCGAGAGCATCGTGGCCTCGCTCAAAGGCACGCAGGTGGACGGCCTGGTCGTGCTGGGCACCGAGCTCACCGGGCAGGACATTGAGCTGCTGCAGGCACTGCCCACGCCGCTGGTGGTGATCGATTCCTTCTTCGATGTGCTGGAGTGCAACTTTGTCAACATGAACAACAAAGACGCGGTGTACAAAATCATTGCCTACTTTGTGGAACGCGGCTTCAAGAACATCGGCTTTATTGCCAGCAATGTGCAGACCGTGAATTTCCAGTTGCGCAAGGAAGCCTTTGTCGAAGGCATGAAGGCCTTTGGCCTGGGCTTTAGCAACCGCGATATCGTCACCGTGGACTCTACCTACGACGGCGCCTACCAGGACATGCTGGGCAAGCTCCACAACGGCCTGGTCGTGCCGGAGTGTTACTTTTGCACCAACGACGTCATCACCTACGGCTGCATCAAGGCACTGCGGGAGTTCAATGTGCGCATACCGCAGGACATTTCGGTCATCGGCTTTGACAACCTGCCCATGAGCGCCACCATGGAGCCCCCGCTCACCACGGTGGATGTGTCCAAGACCAAGATCGGCTACCTGGCGATCCGCCTGCTCGACGACTTGATCAATGCCGAGGAAAAGCAACCGGCCGTCAAGATTCTGGTGGGCGCCAACCTGGTGGCACGCGACAGCGTGGCACCCCATCCTTCACCGGAAAAAACATCCGGCCCGTGATGTGCGGGGACTCCGGGCGACTTAGCGGCTACCCCAGAAGGCAGCGCCCACCACCAAGACGGCGGCAACGGCCACGTTCCACTGCAAGGGCTGCCCCGTTGTGAGCAACAGCATGACGGTAGACAAAATGGGGGTGGCGAAGGCCAGCAGCCCGATGCGCCTTGTGTCGCCGATCTTGATGGCGGCATCCCAGAGAAAGAACGCACCGCCCAGCGGCCCCAGACCCAGGATGGCAATCAAGAGCCAGTCCTGCTGACTCAGTGCGACGGAGGGCTCCAGCAGCGCGTGGCACAGCAGCGACAAGAGCCCCGAAGCAGCAGCAAAGCCCCCCACTGCCGCAGTCGGAAAGGTGGGCAGCCGGCGTGTGAGCAGTGAATAGCTGGCCCAGACAAAAGCAGAGGCCAGTGCGATGACGTAGCCCGTATGAAAGCCGCCCTCCGCAGCGACCGGACCACCGCGCCCCAGAATGGCGATGGCAGCACCGGCAAAGCCAATCAGCGCGGCCACGATATGGCGCGCATGCAAGGCGACGCCTTTGAGAAACAGGGGCGCCATCACCACCATGCCCAGCGGCCAGAGGTAGTTGATGAGATTGGCCTCCACGGCCGGTGCATTGCGCAGTGCCATGAACAACAGAAAGTGGAACCCGAACAGCCCGTAGATTCCCACCAGCAAAGTGGGCAGAGGCACCTGCCAACGCGAGAGGCGAAACTGCGCCAGCGGCAAGGCGATGACGCTTCCCACCAGCAAGCCCAGTCCGGTCAGCAAAAAAGGGGGAATGTGGGCGAGTTTGACACCCAGCGGAGCCAGTGAGCCCCACAACGCAATGGCAGCCAGGGCCAGTAGATCTGCTTTCATGCGCCAGAGGATACGACGGAAACGCATGGGCAATGCCCGGCGCGGCGGCCGGTGCCAGGACAGGGGCTTGCGGCCTCCCGGTTTCACGCAAACCGGCGTCACGGTAGACTGCGCGCCAGACCCAAAACATACGAGACTCTTATGCATTACCAAGCCCATCCGCAACGCTATGACGGCCGCATGCCCTACCGCACCTGTGGCAAAAGCGGGCTCAAACTGCCGGCAGTTTCCCTGGGCCTGTGGCACAACTTTGGCGATGCCACGCCCTTTCAAACCCAGCGCGACATGTTGCGCACCGCCTTTGATCTGGGCATTACCCACTTCGATTTGGCCAACAACTATGGCCCGCCTGCGGGCAGTTCAGAAACCAATTTTGGTGAGCATCTGCGCCGTGACTTCAAACCCTATCGCGACGAGCTGATCATTTCCAGCAAGGCGGGTTGGGACATGTGGCCCGGCCCCTATGGCCAGGGTGGCGGTTCACGCAAGTACGTGCTGGCCAGCCTGGACCAAAGCCTCAAGCGCATGGGCCTGGACTATGTGGACATCTTCTACTCACACCGCTTTGACCCGGACACCCCGCTGGAAGAAACCATGGGTGCGCTGGCCACGGCCGTGCAGCAGGGCAAGGCCTTGTATGTGGGCATCAGCAGCTACTCTGCCGGCAAGACGCGTGAGGCGGCGGCGATCCTGAAAAGCATGGGCGTGCCGGCGCTGATTCACCAGCCGTCCTACAGCCTGCTGAACCGCTGGATTGAAGAAGACCTGCTCAACGCGCTGGAAGAAAATGGCATGGGCTGCATTGCCTTCAGCGCGCTGGCACAAGGCCTGCTGACGGATAAGTACCTGAATGGCGTGCCGGCCGATGCGCGCATCAACCGCCCCGGCGGCGGCTCGTTTACGGCCGACCACCTGAGCGCGCAAAACCTGAGGCACGTGGGCGCCCTCAACGAGATTGCGCAGGCACGCGGCCAGACGCTGGCACAGATGGCGATTGCCTGGGTGCTGCGGGATGCGCGCGTGACCACCGCGCTGATCGGTGCCAGCAAACCGGCGCAAATCGTCGATCTGGCGGGCGCCATGCAGAAGCTGGACTTCACCGCTGCTGAGTTGGCTGCGATTGACCAGCACGCGGTGGAAGGCGGCATCAACCTGTGGCAAAAACCCTCGACGGACCAGCGCCCGGGCTAGGCTTCTACGCGCTGTCGGGCGGATGGGGGGCTTGTGCTGTCACGGGCTCGCAGACAGTGGCGAACGGGCCGCGGCGGCGGGTTTCAGCCCTGCCGCAGTTGCAGTGCCGGCTCTTCGCTCTCCAGCACCGATTGCGCCCAAGGGGCCAGTCGGCTGACATCGGAGCGCAGCACTTCTTGCTTGACGGCCAGGATCTGCGCCGGGTGCATAGAGAAACTGCGCAAACCCAGACCCAGCAGCAGACGCGTCAGCGTGGTGTCACCCGCCATCTCGCCGCACACGCTCACATCCTTGCCCTGCGCGCGGCATTCGGCAATGGTGTTGGCCACCAGTTGCAGCACGGCCGGGTGCAGCGGATCGTACAAATGGGCCACCGACTCGTCCGCACGGTCTATGGCCAGGGTGTACTGGATCAAGTCGTTGGTGCCAATCGAGAGGAAGTCGAAATGCTTGAGGAACAGCTTGAGGCTCAGGGCTGCGGCCGGAATCTCGATCATGGCACCCAGCTTGACCGGCCCGTACACGACACCGCGGTGGTCCAGCATGGCACGCGCATGGTCGATGTGCGCCAGGGTCTGGCGAATTTCGCGCGCATGCGCCAGCATGGGAACCAGCAGGTGCACCTGTCCGTGGGCCGCAGCGCGCAGGATGGCACGCAGCTGCGTCAGAAACATGGCTGGGTCGGCCAGGCTCCAGCGGATGGCGCGCAAGCCCAGCGCCGGGTTCAGATGCGCTTCGTCGCGCGGGGAATCGTCCAGTGGCTTGTCGGCGCCCACGTCCACGGTACGGATGGTGACGGGCAGGCCCTTCATGCCTTCGACCGCGCGCTTGTAGGCCTGGTACTGCTCTTCCTCATCGGGTAACTTGCCCTGGCGGCCCATGAACAGGAATTCGCTGCGAAACAAGCCTACGCCCAGGGCACCGGCCTTGAGCGCCAGTTCCGCGTCTTCCGGCATTTCAATATTGGCCAGCAGTTGCACGCGCTCGCCGTCCATCGTGATGGCGGGGGTGTGCAACAGGCGTTGCAGGCGACCGCGCTCGAGCTCGCCCTGGCGCTGCTTGAAGCCGTACTCGGCCAGGATGATGGGCGAGGGGTCGACGATGATCACGCCGGCGTCGCCGTCGATGATGACCCAGTCGTCCTGGCGCACCAACTGGCTGCTGGTGCGTGCACCGACCACGGCCGGAATGTCCATGCTGCGGGCCACGATGGCGGTGTGCGAGGTGCGTCCGCCCACATCGGTGATAAAGCCGGCAAACACGCTTTGCTTGAACTGCAGCATATCCGCCGGGGACAGATCATGCGCGACCAGGACCAGAGGCACGTCTACGGTGTCGTCCAGCAGCAAGTCTTGTTGCGACTGCTTGCGTGGAGGGCGCTGGGTGTGGCTGGCGATCGGGGAGGCTGCACCCTTCATGGCGCGCAGCACGCGCTCCACGATCTGCTCCAGATCGGCCTTGCGCTCACGCAGATAGGCGTCTTCCATTTCATCGAACTGGCGCGCAATGACTTCGAGCTGCGTGGTCAGCGCCCATTCGGCGTTGTACAGGCGCTCGGTAATCCAGTGCTTGACGCCGCCGACCAACTCCACATCCTGCAGCAGCATCAGGTGCACATCCAGCAGGGCGCCGAGCTCATGCGGCGCTTCCTTGGGCCCCATGCGGGTGATGCTTTCCTGCAAGCGGCGGATTTCATCCACCACGGCATCGCGCCCAACACGTGCGCGCTCTATTTCCGACGCAATCTGCTGCGCGTCGATAAAGTAGTGGGCGACATCGACGCGGCTGGACGCGACCAGCACGGCGCGCCCGATGGCAATGCCACGGGAAACGGTCAGGCCGTGGATGGCAAAGGTCACACGCCGCTCCCCGCGCGCAGTGCGTTCATTCACCCTCTCCGAATTTGTCGGCAATCAGGGCCAGCAAGGCGTCCATGGCTTCCTGCTCACGCTCGCCACTGGTTTCGAGCTGGACTTCGGCGCCAATACCGGCAGCCAGCATCATCACACCCATGATGCTTTTGGCATTCACGCGACGCTCACCACGCGTCATCCAGACTTCGCAGGGGAAGGAGCCTGCCAGCTTGGTCAGCTTGGCCGATGCACGGGCGTGCAAGCCCAGTTTATTGACTATGGTCGTGGTGCTGTTGGTCATTGATTTTTCTCTGCTGGTTCTGCGGCGCGGTCACCGCCACTTGCATGATGCT
Source organism: Comamonadaceae bacterium (assembly GCA_947375135.1). Classification (GTDB taxonomy): domain Bacteria; phylum Pseudomonadota; class Gammaproteobacteria; order Burkholderiales; family Burkholderiaceae_C; genus Allorhodoferax. Next base: position 28,207 of record CANCER010000037.1, read on the forward strand.
CTGGGTGCCGCCGGCCAGTGCGCGGGCCACCAACATGTCCAACGGCTCATGGCGGTAGTTCACGGTGCGCAGCAACATCGGCAGGTTCACACCCGCGACCAGTCTGGACTGCACACCGTCCACTACCTTTTGCGCAATATTGCAGGGGGTGGCACCGAACACGTCCGTCAGCACCAGGGTGTGGGGCGTGCCCAGTTGCACCAGCATCTTCAGGGCTTGTGCCCGCGTGGCGTCGGGTGCTTCGCTGGGCGGCACATCGAGGGCAAGAATGCCCTGCTCCACATCCGGGAACACATGCAGCACCCCCGCGCGCAAGGCACTGGCCAGCGGGGCGTGGGCGATGATGAGGATGCCGGTGTTCATGGATGGGCGATGTTGGTGCGTTGATTATGGCTTCTTTGCCAGCAGGAAATACAGATAAGACAGCAGGTAGCACAGGGCATAGAGACCGAACGCCCCCTGGTATGCCGCGATCTCGCTGCACCCGCGTGCGCGCAAGGCATCGACCACCAGCCCCGTCCCCCATTGGATGGCAAACACGCCACAAAACACCACCAGGTTATAGGCCGACAGGGCGCGACCGGCCAATGCGGAACGAAACGCCATGCCAACTGCCGGTTGGGCCGCCGTGCACACCGTGGCCAACACACAAAACAGGCCCAGGGCCCAAGGTGCGGCGGCGGGCCAGGTGGCACCGCTGAACGACATCCCCCACAGCGGGATGAAGCTCAGCGGCACCCCGCGTTGGAGCAGCCGGTTGGCGTCGACCCCGTTGCGGGAAAGCCAGGGGTTGGCCAGACCCCACAGCCAATAGGCCAGCAGCATCGCGATGCTGATCCAGAACAGACCGGAAGTAGCCTGTGCCGGGCTGAAACCGGCTACGCGCACCATCCAGGGTGCAGCCCACAGCGTCTGAATGGCGACCAGGCCGCCATACCCAAAGAAGCCGAGGGGCACGAGGCTGCGAAAATAGGGGTGGCGCCAGATTTCCGCATAGCCCGGTGCGGCGCCGGCGGGTTCTTTGGTTTCGGACGGCGCAGCGTCCGGCTGGGTCCAGGCCGGTAACTGCCAGACGATGAGCAGCACCGATACGGCCACCGCAGTGGCCAGCATCAGAAAGATGGGACGCCATCCGGTCAGGGGTAGCAACCACTGCACAGGCAAGGTCGAGGCCACCGTGCCCAAGGCGCCCAGCATCAGCATCCAGGCATTGGCGCGCATCAGAGTAGCCGGCGCATACCAGCGGCGGTAGCCGGTGAGCGGCGCCATCAGGCAGGCGCTCAGGCCCACGCCGCACAGCACGCGGGCCAGCATCAGTCCGGCAAAACTGGTAGCCAGAGAGAACGCCACGCAGCCGGCCAGTGCTGCCAGCAGGAAGATGCTTTCCACCCGTTTCGGGCCCATACGGTCCAGCCAGGAACCCAAAGGCAGTTGGGTCAGGGAGAAGCCCAGGAAGTAGGCGCCGGCCAGCAAGCCCAGGTCCGCGGCGTTCAGCGAGAGTTCCTGCACCAGGGTAGGCGCCAGGGTCGCGGTGATGGCGCGGATCAACGCCGACAAAAAGTAGGCCAGGGCTAACACCCCGAACACGGTGATGGCCTGGCGGCGTACTAGCAGGTTCATTGGAGGCGTGCTTCGCTGATCAGGGATTCGGTCTGCACCGCTTCCAAATGCGCTGCATAGGCAGCGATCTGATAGACCTCAGCGCCCAAGGTCTTCCAGTACAAACGCGCCTGCAAAGCGGCTCCATCCGGGCGCTTGCCGTCCACTGTTACATCAAAACTGGTGTGTGCATCCCCACTGTTGGGCAAGGGCTGAACGGAAACAGCCTGTACCTGGGCCAGTGTGGCCTGGCGTAGCGCGGTCATCAGCTGGAGGGCCTGTGCGGCGTCCGCTGCTTTGATGCGGCTGATGGCAAACATTGCACCCGCAGCCTCGCAGCCTGTCATCTCCATGGTCACGGTCTGGCCGGCCAGTGACACCGGACGGCTTGCGCTATCCGGCTTGCAAGGCAACAAGGTGCTCAGGTGTCCCAACTGAACGGTGCGCCAATTGAGGCCGGGCGAGCAAGCCTGCAGGGTGAGCAAGCCCAGCAGCGCGGCGCAGGCCCACCCATTCCGTGCATGCATCACTTCAAAGCGCCAAAGACTTTGCTCAAGATTGAGCTGCCATAGGCCACCGGGTTTTGCCGGATCTTCTTTTCTTCCTCGGAGATCATGAAGAACAGCCCGTCCAATGTCTTTCCGGTGACGTATTGCTGGATGTTGGCGTCTTCCGGTTTCACCAAGCCGAACTCGGCAGCCTTGCCGGCCACCTGGTTGTATTTGTCAGCCAATCCGACCTTGGCCGTGGCTTGGGTGACAACCGGCAGGAATTTGGCAGCCAGGGCGGGGCGTGTCTTGGTAGCAAAAAAGTCAGTCACTGCCGTGTTGCCGCCACTCAAAATGCCCTTGGCATCGGTGACTGACATCTTCTGCACGGCATTGAGCAAGATTTCCTTGGACATAGGAACGGCGGCTTCCGCCGCGCGGTTCATGGAGGTCACCAGTTCATCAACGCGGTCACCCTGTCCAAAAGTCCGCAGCAGTTTGGCCGCGTCATTCAGATACCCCGGCAGTGCTATGCGCACCTGGTCGTTGCCCATAAAGCCGTCCTTGGCACCCAGCAGGCCGATGGCAGCCAAGGCGCCTTTCTCCAGCGCAACTTTGAGGCCTTTGCTGGCATCGGCACTGGACAGGTCGGCCAGCGTGAGCGCGTGGGCCTGGGACCAGGCAAGTGCCGCCAGGCCCGTCAAGGCCTGCAAGGAAATCGAATTGAACACACGTCTGTCCATGGGAGCATCCCTTCTTTTTTTAATCAGACCCCATTGTGCCGCCTCTATTCAGTGCATCGCGCTCGCGGGGCTGGTTTTGTAAACGGCATATGGGATGTGAAGAGCAACGGCGTGGCAACGCGCGCAAGGTAGAAAGGTGATGCGGAAACCCGGGTCGCAGTGGCGTGCGAGGCGAACCGCCTGCAAAGGGTGCACCTTCTGCATCAGCAGTGCATAGCCAGCCAGCAGGTTCCGCAATGCTTTAACAGTTTTGACCGCGGGTTCAGCGACTGGCCACGGCGCACTCGCCGGATGACGACTTGGGGTTTGCGGAGATTTCGCCTTGTCGCTTCAACCCGATTGCGGCCGTCCACTACCTGAGGGCTGCACTCTGGTCCCGCAGACTAAAGTGCAGCCTTCAGGCGATGCACCGGGTGTTAACACAGCCAGCGCATCGAGGTCCATCAGGCCTTGGCTTGTGCCAGCAGAGTGGCTGCGTCGCTCACTTCAAATTTGCCGGGACCTTCGTTGTTGAGGGTCACAACCTTGCCGTCTTTCACCAGCATGGAATAGCGGTTGCTGCGCAGACCCAGACCCTTACCAGTCAGGTCCAGCGTCAGGCCGGTGGCCTTGGCAAAAGCGGCATCGCCGTCAGCCAGCATGCGCACCTTGGTACCGGTCTTCTGATCGCGTGCCCAGGCGCCCATGACGAAGGCGTCGTTCACGCTGATGCACCAGATCTCGTCCACACCGGCCGCCTTGAAGGCCTCATAGGACTCCACATAACCAGGCACATGCTTGGCAGAACAGGTGGGTGTAAAGGCGCCAGGCAATGCAAACAAAGCGATCGTTTTGCCCGCAGTGGCCTTGGCCACGTCGACCGCGTTCGGGCCGATGCTGCAGCCTTCGCCTTCCACTTCGGAATATTCCATCAGGGTGGTTGCGGGAAGTGTGTCGCCTACTTGAATCATGAAAAGCTCCTATGTGTAAATACCATTGCGCAATCGTGCTCGGTTGCGATCTGGCCAACCAAGCACGCTTGGTACGCCAAAAAGCAAAACGGCCCACATTGTGGGCCGTTCATCAAAGTCCTGCAGAGACGTAAGTCTTTAAACTTAAACCGCTGCAGCCTTTTGCACCAGACGGGTCGCAACCCAGTTCTTGGTTTTCGAAATCGGACGGCTTTCCGTGATTTCAATCATGTCACCCATCTTGTACTCGCCCTTTTCGTCATGGGCGTGGTACTTGCTGGATTTGCCGACAATCTTGCCGTAGAGCTCGTGCTTGACACGACGCTCGATCAGCACAGTGACTGTCTTGGCACGCTTATCGCTGACCACCTTGCCAATCAAGGTGCGCTTGAGGGATTTTTTAGCTTCCGTCATTTATCGCTCCTTATTTGGCGGATTTTTCAGCGCTTTGCTTCTCGACAAGAATAGTCTTGGCGCGAGCAATATCGCGGCGCGCAGAGCGCAGCGTAGCGGTGTTGTTGAGTTGTTGCGTGGCTTTTTGCATACGCAGGCCAAAGTGGGCTTTTTGCAGC
>CANCER010000038.1 GCA_947375135.1 Comamonadaceae bacterium
TGATTTTGTTCTGTGTCTGCAGCAGTTCCGCCGCCTTGGTGATGGACATGGCGGGCAGCGAAGACGGCATGTAGAGCAGCGTGCCCTCGTTCAGCGTGGGCATGAACTCGGAACCCAGTTGCGAAGCCGGGTAGAAAGATACAGCCATGGCGAGCACTGCAAAACCAATCGTTAATGTTTTCCTGCGCATCACCCAGGCAATGATGGGCCGATACAGCCAAATCAGGAATCGGTTTACAGGGTTCTTTGCTTCGGGCATCACCGGGCCACGGATAAACAGCATCATCAGCACCGGTACCAGCGTTACCGAAAGCAGTGCGGCGCCAGCCATCGAAAAAGTCTTGGTGTAGGCGAGCGGTGAGAACAAGCGCCCTTCTTGCGACTCCAGCGTGAACACCGGCAAAAATGACACGGTGATGATCAGCAGCGAGAAGAACAACGCAGGTCCAACTTCCTTGCAGGCCGCAATCATGGCCTCGGCACGCGACTCACCCGGTTTCAATCGCTCGATGTGCTTGTGCGCGTTTTCGATCATCACAATCGCCGCGTCCACCATGGCGCCAATGGCAATCGCAATGCCGCCCAGGCTCATCAGGTTGGAGTTCATGCCCAGGAGGCGCATGGCGATGAAGGCAATCAGCACGCCCACCGGCAGCATCAGGATGGCGACCAGGGCCGAACGCACATGCAGCAGGAAAATGACGCAGACGGCAGCCACGATCAGGCTTTCCTCGAACAACGTGTGTTTGAGCGTTTCAATCGCGCGGTGGATCAGGTCGGAGCGGTCATAGACCGGGATGATGCTGACCCCCTCGGGCAGGCCGGCCGAGACCTCGGCAATCTTGTCCTTGATGTTGGAGATTACCTCCAGCGCGTTCTGGCCGTAGCGGGCCATGGCAATGCCGGACACCACCTCGCCCTCGCCATTGAGTTCGGTGATGCCGCGCCGCTCGTCCGGCACCATCTCCACACGCGCGATGTCGCGCACCAGCACGGGTGTGCCCTTCTCGCTTTTGAGCACCAGGTTCTCAATGTCGGAAGCGCCACGCAGATAGCCTTTTCCCCGCACCATGTACTCGGTCTCGGCCATCTCGATGGCGCGGCCGCCCACATCGCGGTTGCTGTCGCGAATGGTCTGCGACACCTTGTTCAAGGGGATGCCATAGGCGCGCAGTTTGATCGGGTCGACTGTCACCTGGTAGGTCTGGACAAAGCCGCCAATCGACGCCACCTCGGCCACGCCATGCGCCTTGGCCAACTGATACCGCAAATACCAGTCCTGGATCGTGCGCAGCTCAGCCAGGGTTTTGTTCTTGGCCACCAGCGCGTATTGGTAGACCCAGCCCACGCCGGTAGCATCCGGCCCGAGTGCGGGTGTCACGCCCTTGGGCATGCGGCCGGCCGCAAAGTTCAGGTACTCCAGCACGCGCGAGCGGGCCCAGTAGATATCGGTGCCGTCTTCGAAGATCACGTACACAAAGGAGGCGCCAAAGAAGGAGAAGCCGCGCACCACCTTGGACTTCGGGACGGAGAGCGTGGCCGTGGTCAGCGGGTAGGTCACCTGGTCTTCCACCACCTGCGGCGCCTGGCCGGGGAACTCGGTGTAGACGATGACCTGCACGTCCGACAGATCGGGCAAGGCATCCAGCGGCGTCTTCACCACCGCATAGATGCCACCCAGCGTGATGAACAGCGTGGCCAGCAGGACCAGCACGCGGTTGCGCGCTGACCAGTCAATGATTTTGGAGAGCATGGTACTTACCGCTTACTGCTTGTGGGCTGCGTGCGGATCAAGCGCCGGGCCGCCAGCCGGTTTGGGCGGTGTGGCCGGGGCACTCGGCGCGGATGCACTTGCCGGTGTGATTTTGGTGATCACCCACTCGCCTTTTGCCCGCTCGACAAACTCGAAGGCGACGGGCGCACCGGGCTTCAGGTCTTTGAGTTGTGCGCTATTGGCCAGCGCGAAGTCCATGGTCATGGCGGGCCACTTGAGGCTGGCGACGGGGCCGTGGCTGATAGTGACGGACTGGGTCTTGGCGTCCAGTTCCACCACCTTGCCCTGGGCCTGGTGGCCGGCTGTTGCAGCTGCCATTGGCGCTGCCGCCGGAGCCACCGTAGCACCGCCTGCCGCATTGCCTGCGCTGCTGCCAAAGCCTGCAATCGCCGCCTTCAAGTTGCTTTCCGCATCGATGAGGAAGTTGGCCGAGGTCACCACTGCCTCGCCCTCGCGCAAGCCCGACAACACCTCCAGATAGTTTTCGCTGCGTGCACCGAGCTTGACCTCGCGCGGCTCAAAGCGGCCGTCCTTCGCGTCGCCCACCTGCACCAGCAGCATCTGGCGGGCGCCGCTGTCGATCACGGCCGACACCGGCACCGTGAGCACCCGGGCCTTGGCACCCACGGCCAACTCCAGTTGCGCAAACATGCCGGGCTTGAGCAGGCCGCCGGGGTTGGCCAACTCCAATCGCACCGGCACGGTCCGCGTTTCGGCGTTGAGCGTCGGGTAAATCGTGGTCAGTGCCGCCGTGAAGCTCTTGTCCGGATAGGCATTGATCTTCACCGTGGCGCGCGCACCCGCCTTCACCGCGGCAATGTCCTGCTCGGCCACATCGGCCATCACCCACACCGACGACAGGTCCGTCACCTGGTAGAGCGCATCACCCGGCATGAAGCGCATGCCCTGCACCGCCTTCTTTTCCGTCACGATGCCAGACACGGGTGAGTGAAAGCTCAGCGTGCGTTTGCTGCTGCCCGAGGCGGCCAGCGCTTTCACCTGCTCTTCGCTCACGTCCCAGTTGCGCAGGCGCACCAGACTGGCATCGGCCAGCTGCTGCATGCTCTTCTGCGCCTCGGGCCCGGCCTGTGCCATGGCCTGCACGCCCTGGCTGGCGATGGCGTATTCGCGCTGCGCGGCCACCAGTTCCGGACTGTAGGCCTCCAACAGCAGCTGGCCCTTGGCAACCGCCTGGCCGGTGGCGTTGACCAGCAGCTTCTCCACATAGCCCTCGAACTTGGGTGCGATGGTGAAGCTGCGCCGCTCGTCGGGCTCGATGCGGCCGGAGGCGCGTACGGTCTTGTCCAGCACGCGCAGGGCGGCGGGCTCGGTGCGCACGCCCATCTTCTGGACTTTTTCGGCGCTGAACCTGAGCTGGTTCTCGTTGGCCGGTGTCTCTTCTTCCTCGCCCTCGTAGACCGGGATGTAGTCCATGCCCATGGGGTCTTTTTTGGGTATGGGCGAGGTGTCGGCCAGGCCCATGGGGTTGCGGTAGAAGCGCAGCTTGCGTTCCTTGGGTGCAGGCGTTACGGGGGCTGATTCCATGCCAACAGATGTACCCGCCGCATGGTGTGCGCCCCACCAGTTACCGGCAAGGCCGGCGGCCCCGGCAACGACCAAAACGCCGAGGGCGATGGACAGGTTCTTGCTCATAAATCTTCTCCTAGCAGGCGCTCGATTTGCGCCAGGCGTGCCTGGCCTTCGGCCTGGGCTTTGATACGGGACAGCTTGGCCTGGCGGATCTGGCGCTGGGCATCCAGCACGGAGGCAAAGTCCACCTTGCCGGCTTCATAACCGGCCAGCGCCGACCGCAGACTGATTTCGGCCTGCGGCAGCAGGCTGCTGGAAACCAGGGTTTCAGTTTCCTGCGCACTTTCCAGCGCATCCAGGTTTTCCGACAGGTCGGCTTGCAACTGGATGGCCGCTGCATCACGCCGGGCCTGGGCCGCATCGCGCATGGCCAGGGCCTCGCGCTCCTGAGCGCGGCGCGTGCCCTGCCACAGGGGAATATTCATTTCCAGCATCAGGTCCCAGGTTTTGACATCGTTCTGGAACTGCGTGGGCGCAATGCCCAGGGTCAGCGTGGGGTATCGGCCCTTGAACACCAGTGCCTGGCCCTTGTCCGCCGCTTGCAGCTTGGCCTCCTCGGCTGCCAGTTGCGGGTTGTGGGCGCGTGCACGCTGATCCAGCGCGGCAAATTCCAGACTGCCCGCTGCCGGCAGTGGGCGCAAGGTTTGCGGCTCGGCCAGATCGGCGTGGATGGGGCGTGCCAGCAGTGCGTTCATGCGGGCACGGCCATGGTGCAACTCGGTTTGCAAGGCTATGAGCTCGCCGCGCATGGCAGTCTGCTCGGTCTGCGCCCGGATCACATCCTGTTGCGGCGCCAGACCACCGGCATAGCGCGCGCGCGCGATCTGCTCCAGGCCCTGCATCAGGCCCAGCACTTCCTGGTTGAGGCGGTGGTTGCGCTGCAGAAAATACAGCTGGGCATAACCCAGCTTGATGCGTGAAGCAACGTCAAGCCACACCCCCTGCACCTGGGCCTGGGCGCCCAAGGCCGCTGCCTCGGCCTGTTCGCGCTTGAGTGCGCGGCTGCCAAACCAGGGCAGCTCCTGGGTGAAGGTGTAGCGCGTGCTGCCCACATCGCCGGGCCACAGCGCGGGGTTTTGCGCCCCCATTTTGGTGACGTCCTGCAGTTCCAGTTTGAAACGCGGGTCCGGCAGGGCATCGGCCTGTTCGATACGCTGTTGCGCGGCCAGCGCCTCATGCCGCATGCCGGCCACTTCCGGGTTGTTAGCCCGGGCGAGCGCCAGCAGCGACTCCACATCGGCACCGGGCGGGTCGCTGCCCGGTGCGGTCTGGGCCCAGGCCGCCACACTGCCCATGGCCAGGGCAAGCGCCAGCAGGCGTTTCATGGGGCGTGCTCCAGGGCATCAATCAGCATCGCATCGCCCTGCATCTTCACGGTAAAGCGCACGGCGTCTCCGGGTTTGAAGCCCTTGAGTAGTGCGGCGTTCGTCACCCTGTAGGGCATGGTCATGGCATCCATGCCCATGCTTTTGATGGCCTCGTGGCGCACCGTGACCTGGGCCTTTTCAGCAGCCAGTTTGGTGATTTCTCCACGCACCCACTCGGGTGCGGCCCATACCGTTGTGGCGCACAGCAGCGCCAAAGACACAATCCAGCGTTTCATGAAAACTCTCCTGAAAAAAACAAGACATGGCGAGCCGATACGGCTCCACCTCAGCATCCACACCATGCGGACGCACCCAAGCCGTGGGAGTCAGGAAATCGGAGGTTTGACGTCGCGCGCCGGGTCGGCGCTGACAAAGTGGCTGATGCGGGCAAGGGGCATGGCACCGGGGTTGGCTGCAATGGCCAACACCGGCTCGGCATCCAGTGCCACCAGCGGCATACAGAGCTGGCAGGACTCACAGCCCTTGTGGTCGGCGTGGTGGCCGGCCTCCGGTTCGTGGTGCGCAGAAGCCACCTTCATGTGCAAAGCACATTCTTCCGACATGCCGGCGTCCACACCCTGCGACACCGCCACAGGTGCGGCGTCCATGGCAAACACCATGCGCTGCGCCGTCCATCCGCGCAGGGGCAGTAAAACAATCAGAAAGAGGATGAAGAGGCGCGCCACGCTTGCATGATAGCGCCTGCTGACTGCCGTGTACTTGACCGAAAGCAAACCCGGTCAGAGCTTGGCAGCTTCATTCAGGGCTTGCCGGTAGGCCTCCGTGGCGCCGGCTGCGTCCTGCCGCTGAAGGGCCAGCTCGGCCAGTGCGCGCCAGGCATCGCGCTTGAGTGCAGGATCCTGCAACAACACCAGCGATTGCTTGAGCAGTTGCTGTGCCTTGCCCCACAAGCTCAGGCGCATGCACACCATACCAGCCAAATACTGCAGGGCAGCATCGCGCGGATTTGCCATCTGGGCCGACTCGATACGCGCCAGCCATTGGGCATCAGGCGTCTGGCCGGCGGCACCAAAAGCGGTTTCCAGAAGTCGCACCAGCCGCACCTTTTGCGCCGGACTCAAGGCGTCTGACGGCTCCGAAAAGGCCGTCCACACCGGCAGCAACCAGCGCAGTGCCAGCGCGGCATCGCCACCCTGGCCTAGCAGACGTTGCGCGGCATGCATGGCCACATCGGGCATTGCCCGCTCCGGGTTTTCCAAGTCGTCCCAGGTGCGTTGCAACTGCAACGGATCGTGCGACTTGTTTATCAATTCAATCGCCAGGCCCCGGGCAATGCTGTTGCCCGCGATGTCGGAAAAGGCCCGGTGCTTGGTCAGCAGACGCGCCATCTCCAGCGCTTGCAGCGACCGCCCTGCCATGCGTGCCGCCTTGAAACGCAGCCGCAGCGCAACCGTGCGGCGGGAAGCCCCCTGGGGCATCAAATCCAGCATTTCCATGGACTTGGTGGCATCGTGGTCGTTCAGCGCCCACCGTGCCGCGCACATTTGCACACCATCGCGCATTTCCAGCGCATCACGTGCGGACGCATGTTCCAAGGCATCCAGAAAGTGCTTTTCCCGCAGGACATGGTCTTGCAGGGCATGGGCACTCTCTGCCGCCAGCAAATGCGACAAGGTGCGCAAACGCTGCGCGTAGGTGAGTTGCTCGCCGCTGCGGGCCACCGAATCCTCCAGTGACACCACCAGTTCGGCCGCCTTGCGGGCGCGGATATAGCGCCCCCCTATCAGATGCGAGATGGAATTCAGCAGAGCAGACTGAATGGCCCGCTCCCTTTGCTGCAAGCGCCAACGCCGGGCCTGCTGCGGGATACCGAAAAATGCAGCGAGCGTGCGCAAGGCCAAATGCAGGGCGACAAAAATCAGGGCCAGCACCAGCAAGAACAGATTGAGCGAAATATCCACACGCTGCGGCGGCCAGAACAGGGTCACGGTGCCGGGGTCGTTGCCCGCAAACAAAGCGCTTGCCACAGCAATCGCAAACAGCCCCATCAACCAGAGCGTCGCCCGCATGCTAGCGTCCCGCCGCCGCTGTGGCCAAGGCGGCCAGTGTGTCGTCTATGCGGGGGATTTCCAGCGAACGCATCTGCCCCTGCACCTGTTGCAGCAGGGCTTGCGCCGTCAGCGTCTTGCGCGAACCGGCATCGAAATAATGGCCCATGGCCAAGGCTGCGGTACCCAGGTCGGCGCGGGCCGAATCGATCTGGCGCGACAGCAGGCCCAAGCGCGCATTGAGCAATCGCAACTTGAGGTTTTCGCGCAGGAAGAAGGACTGCTCGGGCGTGAGCAGCGCTGCGTCCGGGTCCTCAATACGGCTGACCCGCACCAGGCTGCGCACTTCATCCTGCACCAGCAGGCCCACGCGCCTCCACCAGGACAGCATGGGTTCATCGGTTTTGCGCTTGGCGCTCTCGGCATGTTTGCTGCCGACGGCAACGCCCGCACTGGTCGCTGCACCGCTGGGCACGGCATTGGCAATCGGCAATTCATCGGCCAGCGTCACCAGCTCGTCCAGCTTGACCAGCAGCGAGGGCGTGTCTGACAAGGCCGTGGCCTTGATGTGCGCCACGTCGCGGGCCATGGCGCGTTGCAACGGGGTCAGACGGGGTTGGGCGGCACGCGCCACCCGCACGTCGGCCGTTTTGAGGGCCGCCAGCAAGGGCTCGACGCTACCCGTCAGCTGGGATTGCTGCTGCGCCAGGCGCAGGGCTGAATCAATGTCCACCACCAGGTTTTCGTCGCGCGAGCGCGACAGGCTTTGCATCAGCTCTTCGAGTTGGCTGCGCTGCAAGGAGACCTCTGCCAGCTTGGCATCGGTCACAGCCAGCTTGGCAGCGGTTTCCAGGGACAACTCCTGCGCCTGCTTGGACAGGGCGCGTGCTTCGCCGGCTTGCAAACCGGTATCGGCGCTTTGACGCGCCAGTTGCTGCTGGATGTTATTGAGCTTCTGCCAGACCGTGATGCTGCCCGCCACACCGGCCAGAGCCAACACGCCGACTACCACCAACCAGCGCTGCGGCGCATAGCGCCCAGCCGGCTGCACCGAGGGCGCAAGCAAGGCGTGACTTGGTGCGGTGGCAGGCGCGTCGGTGGTTTCGGGGTTCGGCTGTTCTGTGCTCATGCCAGCGATTCTATCGACGCCACCAGATCGGCCAGGGCCGGGCGTGACGCGTGCACCACCGCAAAGCCGGCGTCACGCGCGGCGCTGGCAATGCGCGGGTGCGTGGCCACGGCGCGCGCCCGGCTCCAGGACTGGCCAGTGGCCACGCTGCCCAAATTGGTAACCGCTTCGGAACTGCTGAACAACCAGACCGAGCCGTCGGCCGCAGCCACTTGCACCAGCGCCAGGGCATTGGCACTGAGCTGCGGCGCGCGGCGCTCATACGCCACCAGAAATTCCACCGCTGCGCCCTGTCCGCTCAGCCGGGCGGCAAACCAGTCGCGCCCCACACCCGTGGCAGCAGAGGACTCATCCGCGCTCTGCGCGCCGGTATTGCCACGCACGACCAGCACACGCCAGCCACTGAGCACGCGGGCTTGCACCACGGCCCACAGGGCTTCGGAGTCAAACTGGGCGGCCAGCGCATCCGGCGCGTCGATTTGGCCGCGCGCCACCCCTGCGGCCAGCAAGGCATTCACGCTGCCGGGGCCGGTGACGAAAAATCGTGCTGAAAAATCGCTGACCTGCAGGCCCTGCGGCCGCAGCGCAAAAAACTGCTGCACCGCATTGGCGCTGACAAACATCAGTGCGTCGAAGCTGGCAAGACGCTGCCAAGCCGCAATCACGGCATCGGTATCCGGCGGGCCGGCAATTTCAATCAACGGCAACGACACAGCGTTCAGACCCGCTGCACGCAAGCCATTCACCCATGTGCCGGCCTGTGGCGCGGGACGGGTGACGATGACGCGCATCAGGACCTGGCTTGCGCCGCCTGTACCGCCGCCTGCAATTGGCGCGCCACGCTCTCACCCAGACGCAGGGCTGCGGCGGTGTCGGTGACGGTGGCCTGGTCGTTGGCCAGGGCCATGGACTGCACGCCTTCGGGGTCGCCCCAGGCGGCGCGCATACGCAACACGTCGCCATCGAAAGTGGCATGGGCTGCCAGCGGCATGGAGCAGCTGCCGCCCATGACGCGGCTGACCGCGCGCTCGGCGCTCACCACCAGCCAGGTGGGCATGTGCATCAGGTGCGACAGGGCCTGGACCACATCGTCGCGCCCGCTGCGCACCTCGATGCCCAGCGCGCCTTGTCCGGCGGCGGGCAGCATCTCGGTGGTCTCGAACACGGTGCGGATGCGCTCGCCCAAGCCGAGGCGCTTGAGGCCGGCAGCCGCCAGCACGATGCCGTCGTACAGGCCCTCGTCGAGCTTGCGCAAACGCGTGTCGAGGTTGCCGCGCAAGGGCTCGATTTTGAGGTCTGGGCGCAGGGCCCGCACCAGGGCCATGCGGCGCAGGCTGGAGGTGCCTACGGTCGCACCCCGGGGCAGGTCCTGCAGCCTGGCGTATTTCGGCGAGACCCAGGCATCGCGCGGGTCTTCGCGCTCCATGACGCAGGCCAGCTCAAAGCCGGGCGGCAGTTCCATGGGCACGTCCTTGAGGGAGTGCACGGCCAGGTCGGCCTTGCCATCTTCCAGCGCGGTTTCCAGTTCCTTCACAAAGAGGCCCTTGCCACCGACCTTGCTGAGCGAGCGGTCCAGAATCTGGTCGCCCAGCGTGGTCATGCCCAGGAGGGTGACCTGGTGGCCTTGTTGCTCCAGAAGAGCCTTGACGTGGTTTGCTTGCCACAGAGCCAGGCGGCTCTCGCGGGTGGCGATGGTGAAATGTTGCACTGCGGTAACCTGTATGTAACGAGTAGTTCTTTATGGATGCTAGCATGGTCTCCCATGAAGAACCCTACCCCCCCAGCCCCCGCCGCCGCGCTTGCTGCAACAGCTACCAAGCGCAACAAAGACAACGAACGGCCGCTGGTCGAAGACATCCGGTTTTTGGGCCGGATTCTGGGGGATGTGATCCGGGAACAGGAAGGCGATGAAGCCTACGATCTGATTGAGCAGATCCGCAAGCTGTCGGTGGCGTTCCGCCGCGACGCCGACCAGGAGGCCGACAGGGCGCTCAAAAAACTGCTGAAGGCCTTGAGCGGTGACCAGACGGTGAGCGTGATCCGCGCCTTTACCTATTTTTCGCACCTGGCCAATCTGGCCGAAGACCGCCACCACATCCGCCGCCGCGCCGTGCACGAGCGTGCCGGCGAGACGCAGGAAGGCAGCATCGAGGTCGCCATGTCGCGCCTGCGCTGGGCCGGCATTTCGCCCCGCGTGATTTCGCAAACCCTGGCGCACAGCTATGTGGCGCCGGTGCTGACCGCCCACCCCACCGAAGTGCAGCGCAAGAGCATTTTGGATGCCGAGCGCGACATTGCCCAACTGCTGACCGCACGCGACGACATCAAGCAGCGTGCCGCCCCTTTTGAAGGCAAAAAAGACGCCCTCACGCCCAAGGAGCTGGCCGCCAACGAGGCGCACATGCGCGCCCGTGTGATGCAGCTGTGGCAGACCCGCCTGCTGCGCTACAGCAAGCTGACCGTATCCGACGAAATTGAAAACGCGCTGAGCTATTACGAGTCCACCTTCCTGCGCGAGATCCCCAAGCTCTACGCAGAACTCGAAGGCCTGCTGGGCACCCAGCCGGTGCACACCTTTTTGCGCATGGGCCAGTGGATTGGCGGGGACCGCGACGGCAACCCCAACGTCAGCGCCCAGACATTGGAGTACGCCCTGCGCCGCCAGAGCGAAGTGGCGCTGCGCCATTACCTCACCGAGGTGCATTACCTGGGGGGTGAGCTGTCTATCAGCGCCCTGCTCAACAACTGCACGCCCGAGATGCTGGCCCTGGCCGAGCGCTCGCCTGACACCAACGCGCACCGCAAGGACGAGCCCTACCGCCGGGCGCTTACCGGCGTTTATGCCCGCCTGGCCGCCACCCTTTTTGACCTGACCGGCACCAGCGCCGCGCGCCATGCCGTGGCACCACAAAACGCCTACACCTTGGCGGAAGAATTCATTGCAGACCTGCGCGTGATCGAAGCCTCGCTCAAGGCCTTCCACGGCGGGGCGCTGACAGCCCAGCGCCTGCACCCGCTGATCCGCGCCGTCGAAGTGTTCGGCTTCCATCTGGCCACGGTCGATTTACGCCAAAGCTCCGACAAGCACGAAGAAGTGGTGGCTGAACTGCTGGCCACCGCCCGTGTGGAATCCGCCTACCAGGCGCTGGACGAAACGGCCAAGCGCGCGCTGCTGCTGCGCCTGCTCAACGATGCCCGCCCGTTGCGCGTACATGGTGCCGCCTACTCGGCCCATGCAACTGCCGAACTGGCCATCTTCACCATGGCCAAGGACATGCGCGCGCGCTTCGGCCATGAGGCGATTCGCCACTACATCATCAGCCACACCGAAACCGTGAGCGATTTGCTGGAAGTGCTGCTGCTGCAAAAAGAAGTGGGCCTGATGCAAGGCACGCTGGACGCGCAGGGCCACACCGACCTGATCGTGGTGCCGCTGTTTGAAACCATTGAAGACCTGCGCAACGCCGCACCCATCATGCGGGACTTCTACGCCCTGCCCGGCGTGGCCGAATTGGTCAAACGCAGCGGCAGCGAGCAGGACATCATGCTGGGCTACTCCGACAGCAACAAGGACGGCGGCATCTTCACCAGCAACTGGGAGCTGTACCGCGCCGAGATTGCCCTGGTCGAATTGTTCGACGTGCTGGCCAACAGCCACAACATCCAGCTGCGCATGTTCCACGGCCGTGGTGGCACGGTCGGGCGCGGCGGCGGCCCCAGCTACCAGGCCATCCTGGCCCAGCCCCCCGGCACCGTGCGCGGCCAGATCCGCCTGACCGAGCAGGGTGAAGTGATCGGCTCCAAATACGCCAACCCGGAGATCGGCCGGCGCAACCTGGAGACCCTGGTCGCGGCCACCCTGGAAGCCACGCTCTTGCAGCCCACCAAGTCGGCCACCAAGGCCTACCTGGATGCGGCCGCCGAGTTGTCACAGCTCAGCATGTCGGCCTACCGCGCCCTGGTCTACGAGACCCCCGGCTTCACCGAATACTTTTTCAGCTCCACACCGCTGCGCGAGATTGCCGAACTCAACATCGGCTCGCGCCCGGCCTCGCGCAAGGCCACGCAAGCCATTGAAGACCTGCGCGCCATCCCCTGGGGCTTTAGTTGGGGCCAGTGTCGTCTCACGTTACCGGGCTGGTTTGGCTTCGGCTCGGCCGTCAGCGCCTTCATCCAGGGCGCCACACCGGCACAAAGCAAGGAGCGCCTGGCCTTGCTGCAGCGCATGTACAAGCAGTGGCCCTTCTTCAAGACCCTGCTCTCCAACATGGACATGGTGATGGCCAAGAGCGATCTGGCCCTGGCCTCGCGCTATGCCGAACTGGTGAGCGACGCCAAGCTGCGCAAGAAGATTTTCAGCGCCATCGAGGCCGAGTGGCACGCCACCGCCCATGCACTGGTGCAGATCACCGGTGAGAAGCAGCGCTTGGCCAACAACGCCGCCCTGCAACGCTCCATCAAGCACCGCTTCCCCTACATCGACCCGCTGCACCACCTGCAGGTGGAGTTGGTGCGTCGCTACCGCGCCGGCATTGCCGACGAGCGCGTGCAGCGCGGGATACACATCTCGATCAACGGGATTGCGGCGGGCTTGCGCAATACGGGTTAAGACAGATACGGCCGTCCTGCGGGATGACCTGCGACGGCCGCGAAAACCGTTCTAGCCGAACTGGTAATTGCCCATGTCCACCGCCAGCACATGGTCGACAAAAATGCGCGCACCGCGGTCAGCGCCTGCGGCACCGGCCACCACCATGAGCGGAATCAGATGGTCTTCCTGCGGGTGGGCCAGTCGGGCCTGGGGCGCTTGCATCCAGTCCACCAGCATCTGGTTGCGCAAGGCCGCGTCGGGCTGTGTCACGGCCGCATTCAGATACTGCTCAAAAGCGGCGGCCACCGGCGTGGAGGCCGGGTTACCAAAGCCGCGCATGTTGTGGTAGGTCAGGCCACTGCCCACGATCAGAATGCCTTCGTCGCGCAATGGAGCGAGCAGTTGTCCGACGCGGATATGTTCGGCCGCGTCGTAGCCGGACTTCAGGGACAGCAACACGACCGGCATGTCGGCCTGCGGATACATCAGGCCCAGCGGCACGAAGGTGCCGTGGTCCAAACCGCGCGCCGGGTCCGGCAGGCACGCAACACCACCCGCAGCCAGCAGCCCGGTGACGCGTGCGGCCAGTGCCGGTGAGCCGGGCGCAGGGTATTGCAGGCTGTAGGTATGGGGAGGAAAGCCGTAGTAGTCGTAGTCCATGGGCGGATGCGCAGAGGTCGACACGCTGAACTGCGCCGCCTCCCAATGCCCGGTAATCACCAGCACGGCCTTGGGCCGCGCAGGCAAGCGCGCGGGCAGGGCCGCAAATTCCTGTGCGGTCCTGGCAAACATCTCGCGCATGCCGTCCACAAAGGGCCAGGGGCCACCCCCGTGGGATACAAACAGGGTGGGTAATTTGCTGCCGGTCATTGCGTGCCTTTCGTGTGCTGCAAGCCATTATGCGTGTCCCGTGCAAGACTGCGCAGCACTGCGCAGGCCCCCCTGGCCTGTATGCTCGAGCGCCTCACCGACCCGCCCGCCATGAACCTTCGCCCAAGCCCCAGCACCATCCGCCTCCTGCCGTTTTTGTTTGTGGTGTTGTGGTCCACCGGATTTATTGGCGCACGCCTGGGCCTGCCGCATATCCAGCCGCTGACCTTTTTGCTTTTGCGCTACATCGCCGTGCTGTGTTGCATGCTGCCCATCGCCTGGCTCAGCCGCGCACCCTGGCCGCACAGCGCGCGCCAGTGGTTGCACATCGGCGTGGCCGGGTTGCTGGTGCATGGCCTGTATCTGGGCGGGGTGTTTATTGCCATTTCGTTGGGGCTGCCTGCGGGCGTGGCCAGCCTGGTGGTGGGCGTGCAACCGCTGCTGACGGCCATCGGTGCAGGCTTTGTGCTGGGCGCCACGGTAAGCCGGCGCCAGTGGACGGGCTTGTTGCTGGGTCTGGTGGGCGTTGCGCTGGTGGTCTCGGGGAAGCTGGGGCTGGAGTTTGGCGTTCAGGCCCTGGTGCCGGTGCTTGTGGCCCTGTTGGCCATTACCGCTGGCACGCTGTACCAGAAGAAGTTTTGCCCGGTGTTTGACTGGCGCACCGGCGCGGTGGCGCAGTTCCTGCCCACTGCGGTGTTGACCGGTGTGGCCGCAGCCCTCACCGAGAACTTTCAGATCCAATGGACCGGCGAGCTGTTTTTTGCGTTGGGCTGGCTGGTGCTGGTGCTGTCGATCGGTGCGGTGAGCTTGCTGAACTGGCTGATACGCCACAGCAACGCCGTCAACGTGGCCAGCCTGTTCTACCTGGTGCCGCCCAGCACCGCCTTGTTTGCCTGGGCCCTGTTTGGCAACACTCTGTCGGGCGTAGCCCTTTTTGGCTTGGCACTCACCGTGGGCGGCGTCTACCTGGCGCGCAAGTAAAAGGGCACAGGCCCGGGCACAGAAACCGTCACCGTTACGTGACATATGTCAAATACGCCGCGTACCAACACGCTATGCTCAGTCCACGAATTCACCCCATTTACAGGAGCAAATTTCCATGACGATACTCGTAGCCTATGTTCCCCGCCCCGAAGGCCAAGCCGCTTTGGAGAAAGGCATTGAGCTGGCCAAAGAACGCAACGAATTCCTGATCGTGGTCAACGCCACACCGGGCGGCACGGGCGAAGACCCCTCGCGCGCCGATGCACAAGACGTGGAGCGCGTGGAGCAGTTGATCTCCGTGTCCGGCATCCAGTCCGAATTCAAGCAGTTTGTGCGCGGCAAGAATGCCGTGGAAGAGTTGGAAGAAATGGTGCGCGCCCACCACGTTTCCATGCTGGTGATCGGTCTGCGCAAGCGCAGTGCGGTGGGCAAGCTGATCATGGGCAGCATGGCGCAGGAAATTTTGATGACCATCCCCTGCCCCATCCTGGCCGTCAAAGCCGACTGATTGCCCGCCGGACGGGCGGCACTGCTAGCGAGGCGCTGAACGCGCCTTGCCCCAGATGACCAGTGCCACGCCACCCAGTATGACCACCGAGGTCACGGAAAGCCGCAGCGTGACAGGCTCGCCCAGAAAGGCCACCGCCCCCAATGCGGCCAGCGCCGGCACGGTGAGTTGAATGGAGGCCGCCGTGGTCGGTGACAGGCCGCGCAAGGCGGTATACCAAATGGAATAGCCCAGGCCGGAGGCCAATGCGCCCGATGCCACGGCATAGAGCAATCCGATGGGCTCGACATGTGCCGAGCCCAGGGTCACAAGGCTCAGAAGCAAGGCCAGCAAGGCAGCCCGCCAGAAGTTGCCCGCGGTGACTGCCGTGGCATCGCCCTTGCCGCGCCCACGCAAGGAATACACGCCCCAGGCCACCCCGGCGCAGACCATCAGCAGCGAGCCGCGCCAGGGCGGCGACGCCAGACCCGGCAGCAGCATCTCCACCAACCCGACACAAGCGCCAGCCAGACCGGTCCACTGCAAAGCCTGCAGACGCTCGCCGCGCCACAAGCCCACCGCAATCATGGTGAGCTGCACCGCCCCGAACAGCAGCAGCGCGCCGGTGGCCGTGTTGAGTTGCAGATAGGCCGCCGAAAACCCCGCGGCATAGACAAACAGGGCCCAAGCCGAGGGCCAGTCGCCACTTTGGGAGAAGGCCCCGCTGCGCAAGCGCACGATCAGGGCCAGTACCACCGCACCGGAAAGCAGGCGCACCGAGGTGAAGCTGGCCGCATCGATGCTGGAGCTTTTCAGTGCCAGACGGCACAGCAGGGAGTTACCGGCAAAGGCCAGCATGGCCAGGGCGGCCAGCAGCAGTACGCGCAACA
Source organism: Comamonadaceae bacterium (assembly GCA_947375135.1). Lineage (GTDB taxonomy): Bacteria > Pseudomonadota > Gammaproteobacteria > Burkholderiales > Burkholderiaceae_C > Allorhodoferax. The sequence continues at coordinate 15,692 of CANCER010000038.1, forward strand.
TGCTCATCGTCGGGGGCGGCGCCAGGCACCGGCTGGGATCAAGGGATTTGAAAAGGCTGCATTGCATGGAGCGCACATCTTACGTGCGCCCGCCCGTGCGGCGCAGAATACTTGCGCAAAACCGCACCGCAATGCGCTGCGGTGTCCTCAACTCAACTCGGGCACCATGTCGATGGCACCGCAGGGGCATTCCGCAGCGCAGATGCCGCAACCCTTGCAGTAGTCGTAGTTGAACGCGAAGCGCTTGCCTGTGCCGAGCTTGATCACCGCGTTGTCCGGGCACACGCCGTAGCAGTTGTCGCACTCAAAGCAGTTGCCGCAACTTAAGCAGCGGCGGGCTTCAAATAGCGCGTTGCTTTCGGTCAAGCCCCCTTGCACCTCGTCAAAGCTGCTGGTGCGCCGGGCAATTTCCAGCTGCGGGCGCACGGTCTTGGGCGCGTCGCTGTAATACCAGCTGTTAATGCGGTCAAAGCTGGCCAGCGCATGCTTGGCCACCGGCGCAATGGTCTGGCCGCGCAGCCAGGCGTCGATGTTGCGCGCCGCCTTTTTGCCGTGGCCCACGGCGATGGTCACATTGCGGTCGGCCGGCACCATGTCGCCACCAGCAAACAGGCCCGGGTGGCCGGTCATCATGGTCAGCGGGTCGACCTTGACCACGCCTTTGTTGACCTCCAGACCCTGCACACCTTCGAGCAACGACAGGTCCACATCCTGACCCAGGGCCAGCACCAGGGAGTCGGCCTCCAGGCTTTCAAACTCGCCGGTGGGTTGCGGATTGCCCTTGTCGTCCAGCACCATTTTTTCGACGGTGAGCCTGCCGCCATCGGCCTGCTTGATGGTGGACAGCCACTTGACCATCACGCCCTCTTGCAGCGCCTCTTCCACCTCAAAGTCGTGCGCCGGCATCTTCTCGCGGTTGCGCCGGTAGACGATGATGGCCTCGGTGGCGCCCAGGCGCTTGGCGGTGCGGGCCACGTCGATGGCGGTGTTGCCTCCGCCATAGACCACCACGCGGCGGCCCAGCATGGGTTTGTCTTCGCCCTCCATGGAGCGCAGCACGGAGACGGCGTCCAGAATGTGGGACGAATCCTTGGCCGGAATAAAGGCACGCTTGGCGATGTGGGCGCCAACCGCCAAAAAGGCAGCATCAAATTGGCCCTCGGCCATGGTGGCGGCAATGTTGTTCACCTTGACACCCAGCTCCACCGCCACGCCCATGGCGACGATGCGCTGCATCTCGGCCTCCAGCACCTCGCGCGGCAGGCGGTATTTGGGGATGCCAAAGCGCATCATGCCGCCCATCAGCGGGCCGGCTTCCTTGACGGTGACGCGGTGACCGAGCCGGCGCAGCTGGTAGGCGGCCGACATACCGGACGGGCCCGCGCCCACCACCAGCACATGCTTACCCGATTCAGCCGCAGGTTCCGGCAACTTCCAGCCGTTTTTCAGCGCCTCATCGCCCAGAAAACGTTCCACCGAGTTGATGCCCACCGGTGCATCGATCTGACCGCGGTTGCACTTGCCCTCGCAGGAGTGGTAGCACACCCTGCCCATGATGGCGGGAAACGGGTTGTCGCGCACCAGGTGCTGCCAGGCTTCCAGGTAGTTGCCGCTCTCGGCATGGAAGAGCCAGCCCTGGATGTCTTCACCGGCGGGGCATTGCGCATTGCAGGGCGGCAGGCGGTCTACATAGACCGGACGCTCGGTGCGCCAGGAGCCGGTTTTGTTGGCCAGCGAGGAGCCGGGATTGAGCGTGATGGCAAAAGGTTTTTCCATGGTCAGGCTTCCTCATCCAACAATTCGAAGCGGCGGATATTGCGGTCGGCATCGGCCTGGATGTGCGCCAGCATCCCGGGCTGACCCGGTATGCCAAACAAATGGGCAAAGCGCTTTTGCGGTTTGAGGTAGTCCTCCACCGGCACAGGGCGGCGGATCTTGGTCACCGCAGTGACCTCGCCATGTTCCGCCTCGAACACCGGGAAGATGCCAGTCTCGCGCGCCAGGCGCGCCAGTCTGATGGTGTCATGGCTGGCCGAGCCCCAACCGAGGGGACAGGGCACCAGCACATGCAGGTAGCGCGCGCCACGGATGCGCATGGCTTTTTCCACCTTGGCTTCCAGATCGCGCAGGTCCGCCACGGTGGCGGTGGCCACATAGGCAATCTCGTGCGCCATGGCTATCAGTGGCAGGTTCTTGCCCTGGCCTTGCGGGGCGCCGGGGTGGGCGCCCACGGCCATGGTGGTGGCGGTGCGTGCGCCCATGGGCGTGGCCGAGCTGCGCTGCACGCCGGTGTTCATGTAGGCCTCGTTGTCGTAGCAGATGTAGAGCACGTCGTCGTTGCGCTCGAACATGCCTGAGAGGCATCCAAAGCCGATGTCGGTGGTGCCGCCGTCGCCGCCCTGGGCGATCACGCGCACCTCGCTGACGGCCTTGCCAGCTTTGTGCGCCTTAACTTTGAGCGCGGCGGCAATGCCGGTGCCCACGGCCGCTGCGTTGCCGAACAGCGAATGGATCCAGGGCAGTTGCCAGGAGGTTTCCGGGTACGGCGTGCTGAACACCTCCAGACAACCGGTGGCATTGGCTGCAATCAGTTGGTTGTTGGTGGCACGCATGGCGGCGTCCACCACATAGCGCGCACCGAGGGCCTCGCCGCAGCCCTGGCAGGCGCGGTGGCCGGAGTTGAGCGAGTTGCTGCGCGCCTCGCTGGACTGGACGCTGCGCTGGTCGGCTTCCAACAGGCGGTTGCCTACGGTGAAGGTGCCGGTCTGGTAGAACTTAACCGGGGCATTCATAGCAAGCCTCCTGCAATTGAGGTAACGGTGTTCATGTCAGGCCACCTTCGATGCAACGGAACCGACGTCACGCAGCAGGTTTTCTGCAATCGGGCCGCTGCGGCGCATGGCCGCTTCGCGCTCCAACTGGCGATTGACGATGCGCCAGTCCAGATCCATGAAGCTCAAGAGCGGCAGCGTGCCGGCAATCGCCTCGGTAAAGGTGCGCACCAGCGAGGCCTTGGTAATGGCGCGCCCGCCCAGGCCGGCCACCACGCAGTAGCTGTGCATGTGCAGGCCCGTCAGGGCCATGCGCACGTCGGTAGCGACCACCCCGCCCATGCCCACCGAGAAACTCTTTTCCACCACCACCACGCGTTTGGCGTTTTGCAGGGCCATGCGCACTGCCTCCAGCGGGAAGGGGCGGAAGGATTGAATGCCCAGCACACCGACCTTCACACCCGTGGCACGCATCTCGTCCACTGCGTCCTTGATGGTGCCCAGCACCGAACCCAGGGCGATGACCACGGTGTCGGCATCTTCGCAGCGGTAGCTGCGCACCAGGCCGCCGGAATCGCGGCCGAAACGCACCTTGAATTCGGCGGCGATTTCGGGAATGCGCTCCAAGGCCATGGTCTGCTTGGCGTGGGCCAGGTAGCGCACTTCCATGAAGGCCTCGGGGCCCACCATGGCGCCAATCGACACCGGCTCGTTCACGTCCAGCACCTGGCGCGGCTCGTAGGGCGGCAAAAAGGCATCGACTTGCTCTTGCGTGGGCATGTCGACCCGCTCATAGGCGTGGGTCAGGATGAAGCCGTCCATGCAGACCATCACCGGCATGGAGAGCTCTTCTGCAATCTTGAAGGCCTGGATGTGCAGGTCCAGGGCTTCCTGATTCGTCTCCGCAAACAGCTGCAGCCAGCCGCAGTCGCGCTGGCTCATGGAGTCACTGTGGTCGTTCCAGATGTTGATGGGCGCACCGATGGCGCGGTTGGCCACCGTCATCACAATCGGCAGGCCAAGCCCGGAGGCGTTGTAGACGGCCTCGGCCATGAACAGCAGGCCCTGGCTGGCGGTGGCCGTGTAGGTGCGCGCACCGGCGGCGGATGAGCCGATGGCCACGCTCATGGCGGCGAATTCGCTCTCCACGTTGATGAACTCGCAGGGGGTGAGGGAGCCGTCTTTGACACGCTCGCCCAGGCCTTCGACGATGTGGGTTTGCGGCGAGATCGGGTAGGCGCAAATCACTTCCGGACGGGCCAGCGCCACGGCTTCGGCCACAGCAGCCGAGCCTTCCACTTGCTTAAGCATGGGCCAGCTCCATCATTTCGTTTTGCACATAGGCAAAGGCCTCGTGGGCACCGGCCACATTGGCCTCAGCCACCTTGCTGCTGAACTTGTGGCGGATGGCATGTTCCACCGCTTCCAGCGTGATCAGGCCGGACAAGGCCGCAAAGCCACCCAGCAGCACGGCGTTGGGCAGGGGGCGGCCCAGCAGGCGCAGCGCAATGTCGGTGGCGGGTACGGTGGTCAGGCGCTCGTGGCGAAAACGGGCGCTGATGTCGGTCAGGCTGAGTTCGTCAAAGCTGCGCCGGGTGTTGATCAGCACATAGCCGTCGGGCTGGAGGCCCTGAAAGATGTCCACCTGGTGCAGCAGCGTGGGGTCCTGCACGATCAGCACATCGGGCGCGAGGATGGGCTCGCGCAGCCGGATTTCATGGTCGTCGATGCGGCAAAACGCCACCACCGGCGCGCCGGTGCGTTCGGAGCCGAAACTGGGAAAAGCCTGCGCGTGGTGGCCTTGCTCGAATGCGGCCTGCGACAGCATTTCTGCCGCCGTGACCACACCCTGACCGCCCCGCCCGTGAATGCGAATCTGCAGCATGAATGTCTACCCCTCTTGTTATGAAACTTGGGATGACGGCATTCTGTGCCTCTGCGCAGGCGGTCTGTTGATTGATATCAACAACTACGGGGTTGGTCTGCCCGGCTTGGCGGGTTGCGGTTGTCAGTCGGTATGGGCGCCCGACTCAAACCACTGCTTGATCAGGGCGCGCTCGGCCTCGCTGATGCCGGTGGCGTTGTTCATGGGCATGATGCGCGTGACCACCACCTGCTGGTACATCATCTGTGCATGTTTGGCCACGCCTTCGGCCGAGTCCAGCCGCACATTCTTCATCTGCACCTGTTCGCCGTGGCACATGTAGCAGCGCTGCGCCAGTATGGGTTGCAGGGTCTTGTAACTGATGGGGCCGCCGGCAGCACCCGGCGCACCCTGGGCTGCCAGCGTGGCCGTGGCGGCAGCGGTTGCTGCGGGTAGCGCCGGAGCGGGCTTGAGCCACACCAGCAAAGCCAGAATCACCACCAGCCCTGTGGCGGCGTACTTCCACGGGTGCGGATTGCGCCCCAGCTTGAAGCCATGGCGCATGACGAAAAACTGGCGGATGGCCGCCCCGGCAAACATCATGGCCACCAGCACCAACCAGTTCTGCGGGTGGCTGTAGGTAAAGCTGTAGTGGTTGCTGAGCATGGCAAACAGCACCGGCAGCGTGAAATAGGTGTTGTGCACGCTGCGCTGCTTGCCGCGCTTGCCGTGAATCGGGTCCACCGGCTGGCCGGCGGCAATGCTGGCCACCATGGCACGCTGCCCCGGAATGATCCAGAAGAACACATTGGCACTCATGCTGGTGGCAATCATGGCGCCCATCAGCAAAAAGGCCGCGCGCCCGGCAAACCAGTGGCAGGCCAGCCAGGCCGCCGCACACACCAGCACCAGGACCAGCGCGCCCACAATCGCGTCGCCGTTTTTGCGCTGGGCAAAGACGCGGCAAATGGCGTCGTAGGCCAGCCAGAACACCACCAGAAAGCCCAGCGCCGCGCCAATGGCCGCCATGGGCGACCAGTCCATCACCGACTTGTCGATCAGATAGGTGCCCGCACTCCACAGGTAGGACACCGTAAACAGCGCAAAGCCTGTCAGCCAGGTGCTGTAGCTCTCCCAGTAAAACCAGTGCAAATGGTCCGGCAATTTCGGCGGCGAGAGCGCGAACTTGACCGGGTGGTAAAAGCCGCCGCCGTGTACCGCCCAGAGTTCGCCACTCACACCCTGGCGCTTCAGGTCGTCGTCTACGGGCGGCGTCAGGCTGCTGTCCAGAAAGACAAAATAAAACGAGGACCCGATCCAGGCAATGGCCGTGATCACATGGACCCACCGCAACAGCAGATTGGCCCAATCCAGTAAATAGCTTTCCATGGTGTTCTGTCTCCTGGCGAAAATTGTATACAATTTTTCCCGCTAGCGGGTGCTTTCCAAAAGCAAGAGTTGGGCCGCCACCGCAATCGCAATCGCTTCGGGGCGTTTGTCGGCAATGCCGGGGATGCCGATCGGGCAGGTGATGTGGTCCAGCTCAGCCGGCGTGAACCCCCGGGCGCACAGGCGGCTGCGAAACGAGGCCCATTTGGTCTTGCTGCCGATCAGGCCCACATAAGGCAGATCGCCGTGCTCGCGCTGGCGCAGCAGGCAGGCCGCCACAATGTCCAGATCTTCCGCGTGGCTGAAGCTCATGATCAGCACCCTGCTCCCGCCGGCCAGGCTTGGCACGGCCGCCTGCACCGGCTCGCTGTGCTCGCAGTACACGTTTTCGGGCACGGCTTGCGGGAATATTTCGTCACGGCTGTCTATCCACTGGATGCGCAGGGGCAGGGTGCACAGCACGTGCACCAGGGCGTGCCCCACATGGCCGCCGCCGAACAAGGCCAGCGGAGTAGGCACTGCCTGCAGCCGCGTGCGCACTGCGGGCAGGTCTGCCGGCGTCACCGTCTCAAACTGCAGTTGCACCTCGCCACCACAGCACTGGCCCAGGCTGGGGCCCAGGCGATACACCTGAAGGTCGGGCGCCGACGCGGGGCTGCGGTTTGCGCCCTGCGGTTCGCCCGGCAGCAGTTTGCGCGCATGGGCGATGGCATCGAGTTCCAACCGCCCGCCCCCTATGGTGCCCACCAGTGCATCCGCGAACACCGCCATCCAGGTACCGGCCTCGCGCGGCACCGAGCCGCGGGTGGCGTGCACCGTCACCAGCACCGCTTTGCCAACCGCCAGCCGGGACAGAAAATGGCTTGTCATATTCACAATCGGATACCTTTTCAGTCAAAGACCGGTTAAAAAAGACCACAATAGGAGCACAGTATGCTAAGTAAAAAAACAAGAGACGCACAATTGACTACTACCAACACACACCCACACAAAAGCGCCCACCAGCGGTTGCGGCTTTCTCCGTGGTGGATCGGCATTGCGGCGCTGGTTGCCGGCTGCGCCACCCCCCCGCCGCCGCCGCCGATTGCAAAACCCGAAAGCCCGCCGCAAGCCAAGATGCCCGTGGCGCCACCCGTTGCGCGAGTGCCCCAGCCCGTGCCCCTGTCGGGCAAGGTGTCGAATGCCCCCAACCCGAAGGCGTACCGCCAAGACGCGGCGGCACACTTGTACGAAATCAACAAAAACCGCATTTACATTGGCAAGATGCCGCCCCTGCTGTATGCCGTAGGTGTCTTGCAGGTGGATCTGGATGGCCGGGGCAATGTGACGGACATCCGCTGGATGCGCGCACCCACCCAGGCGCCGGAAGTGATGGCCAATATTGAGCGTTCGGTGCGCAGTGCTGCGCCCTTCCCCGCCCCCGTGAAGATGGGGCGCGTGACCTACACCGACACCTGGCTGTGGCACAAAAGCGGGCGCTTTCAGTTGGACACCCTCACCGAAGGCCAGCTCTAGCGGTTTCAGGACCCCCTGTAAGTGGAGTAACTCCAGGGGCTGACCAGCAAGGGGACGTGGTAATGCTGCTCCACGTCGGCTACCCCGAAATCCAGGCTGACCTGGTTAAGGAAGTTGGGCTCGGGCAGCGACACGCCACAGCCCTTGAAATAGCCGGACACATCAAACACCAGCCGGTAGGTTCCCACCTTCAGGCTGGCGTTGTCGTACAGCAAGCCACCCGGGTTACGCCCGTCCTGGTTCAGGGTAAAACGTTTGACCAGTGTGGCATGCTGATCCTCCGTGGTGTACAGCGCCACTTGCATGCCGGCAGCCGGGGTGCCGTGCATGGTGTCCAGCACGTGGGTACTCAGGCCCATGAAAACTCCTTGTTGCGTGATCTAAAAAGCGTGCTTAAAGTGTATACACTTTTTGCAACTACCGCTATCATTCCACCATGGATTCAACCACCACCAGCTTTATTGTGGAGTCCCTGACCCGGGCGATTGTGGAGCACCGGCTGCAGCCCGGGACCAAGCTCGTGGAGCAAAAACTGGCCGACCAGTTCGGCGTGTCGCGCACCCTGGTGCGCCAGGCGCTGTACCGGCTCTCGCAAAACCGCCTGATCAAAATTGAGCCAGCGCGCGGTGCCTTTGTCGCAGCCCCCTCGGCGGCGGAGGCGAAGCAGGTGTTTGACGTGCGCCGCATGCTGGAAGCCGGTATGGTGCGCGCCTTTGTGCAAACCGCCAAAGCCGCCGACATCAAGGCCTTGCAAACCCATATCGCACAGGAAAAACTGGCCGTCCAGGGCGGCGACGTGCCGGGGCGCACCGAGTTGCTGGGCGACTTCCATGTGCGCATGGCACAACTCATGCATAACCAGGTGCTGGCCCAGTTGCTGAGCGACCTGATTTCGCGCAGCGCCCTGATTACCCTGATGTACCAAAGCTCTAGCGCAGCCGCCCATTCGCATGAAGAACACGAGCAGATCGTCAAAGCCATCAAGGCGCGCGACGCCGACACGGCGATCGCGTTGATGGACGCGCACCTGCGCCATGTGGAAGACGCCCTGAATTTCAGCCAACACAACGCACCCTGAACATGAAGCACTACGACAGCACCCTGCCCTACCCGCGCGACCTGATTGGTTACGGCGCCAAGCCACCACACGCCCAATGGCCGGGCCAGGCCCGCGTGGCGGTGCAGTTTGTCCTCAACTACGAAGAAGGCGGAGAGAACAGCGTGCTGCATGGCGATGCCGGCTCCGAGCAATTTCTGTCCGAGATGTTCAACCCGGCCAGCTACCCCGAGCGCCACATCAGCATGGAGGGCATTTACGAATATGGCTCGCGTGCTGGCGTCTGGCGCATCCTGCGCGAGTTTGAGCAGCGCGGCCTGCCGCTCACGGTGTTTGGCGTCAGCATGGCGCTGGAACGCCACCCGGAACTCTGCGCGGCCCTGGGTGAACTGGGCCACGAGATCGCCTGCCATGGCTGGCGCTGGATCCATTACCAGAACCTGCCGGAAGAGGTGGAGCGCGAGCACATGCAGCGTGGCATGGAGATCCTCACCCGCCTGACCGGCAACCGTCCCCTGGGCTGGTACACCGGGCGCGACAGCCCCAACACGCGCCGCCTGGTGGCCGACTATGGCGGCTTTGAATACGACGCCGACTACTACGGCGAAGACCTGCCGTTCTGGATGCAGGTGAAGAAGACCTCCGGCGAGGTGGTGCCGCAACTCATCGTGCCCTACACCCTGGACTGCAACGACATGCGCTTTGCCCTGCCCCAGGGCTATTCCCATGCCGACCCCTTCTTCCAGTATTTGAAGGACACCTTTGACACGCTGTATGCCGAGGGCGACCCGGCCGGGCTGAACCAGCCCTCCATGATGAGCATCGGCATGCACTGCCGCCTGCTGGGGCGGCCTGGGCGCATCACGGCGCTGCAGCGTTTTCTGGACCACATCCAGCAGCATGACAAGGTCTGGGTCTGCAAGCGCGTGGACATTGCGCGGCACTGGAAGGCCACGCACCCGTTTGACGAAAAGGCCACAGCATGAGTCCTTCCCTGATCACCCTGGACCAGCTCAACGCCGCCGCGCTGGACTCAGCCTGCGCCCTGCTCGACGGCCTGTACGAGCACTCGCCCTGGATTGCGCGGGCCGCCTTGCAGCATCGCCCGTTCACCTCACTGGCGCAACTCAAGCACGCCATGGCAGACATCGTGAGTGCGGGTGGCCGGGAGGCGCAACTCGCACTCTTGCGCGCCCACCCGGAACTGGCCGGCAAAGCCATGGTGGACAAAAGCCTGACCGCCGAATCCACCCATGAGCAAAGCACGGCGGGCCTCACCCACTGCACGCCGGCCGAGTTTGAAAAAATCCAGACACTCAACGCCGCCTACAACGCCAAATTCGGCTTCCCCTTTATCGTGGCCGTGCGCGGCCCGCGCGGCACCGGCATGCAAAAGGCCGAGATCATCGCCACCCTGGAGCGCCGCCTGCACGGCCACCCGGACTATGAACTGCAGGAGTGTTTGCGCAATGTGCACCGCATTGCCGAGATCCGCCTCAACGACAAATTCGGCGCCTCGATGGAACGCGGCAACCGGGTCTGGGACTGGCAGGAAACGCTGGCGCAGTACAGCGACTCTGGGGCTGCCGAGCTGGGCCAGCTCACCGTCACGTACCTGACCGACGCACACCGCGCCTGTGCGCAGCGCATCGCACAGGACATGCGCGATGCCGGTTGCGACAGCGTGACGATCGACGCCGTGGGCAATGTGGTGGGCCTCTACGCGGGCAGCGGGATTGAGCCGCGCAAACTGATGACCGGAAGCCACTATGACACCGTGCGCAACGGCGGCAAATACGACGGGCGACTGGGCATCTACGTGCCGCTGGCTTGTGTGCAGCAACTCAAAAGCCAGGGTAAACGCCTGCCCTTCGGGCTGGAAATCGTCGCCTTTGCCGAGGAAGAAGGCCAACGCTACAAGGCCACCTTTCTGGGCTCGGGCGCGCTCACCGGCGACTTCAAACCCGAATGGCTGGAGCAGGTGGACGCGGATGGCATCCGCATGCGCGAGGCCATGCAGCACGCCGGGATGGACATAGACGCCATCCCAGCGCTCAAGCGCAATGCCGCAGACTACCTGGGCTTTGTCGAGGTACACATCGAACAAGGCCCGGTGCTGAATGAATTGAATCTGCCGCTGGGCATCGTCACCTCCATCAATGCCAGCCTGCGCTACACGGGTGAGATGGTCGGCGTGTCCTGCCATGCCGGCACCACGCCCATGTCTATGCGCAGTGATGCGGCACTCGGAGTTGCGGAGCTGATGCTGTTTGTGGAGCAGCGCGCAGCAGCCGACGGCGATTCGGTGGGCACCGTGGGGATCTTGAATGTGCCCAACGGATCGATCAACGTGGTGCCGGGGCGTTGCCAGTTTTCATTGGACATGCGCGCGCCCACGGATGCGCAACGCGATGCGCTGGCGCGCGATGTGCTCAGGAAGGCTGCCTCTATTGCCGACGCACGCGGCCTGCAACTGCAGCTGACCGAGTCCCTGCGCGCCAGTGCGGCACCCAGTGCACCGGCCTGGCAGCAACGCTGGGAAGCGGCCGTGACTGCACTCGGTGTGCCGCTGTACCGCATGCCCAGTGGGGCGGGACATGACGCCATGAAGTTGCACGATCTGCTGCCGCAGGCCATGTTGTTTGTGCGGGGTCAGAACGCTGGCATCAGCCATAACCCGCTGGAGTCGACGACCAGTGATGACATGCAACTGGCCGTTGAGGCGTTTGACCATGTGCTGGCGCAGTTGGCTGCTGAGTTGGGCTGAGGTGACTGGATTGAGACCCGTCATGTCTTTTCGTCAGTGCGTGATGGCCTTGGGGTCTAGGGGTGAGCTTGTTCCTTTCGGAGCTTGGTTTTTGACTCCCCCATCCCCCCCGCCCCTTACCCCCCGTCGGGGTAAGGGGTGCCTCATGCGGACAGCCCATTTTGCGTTCTCGCTTCGGTTGCGGCCTTACCGGCGCAGCGTTCAAAGACAGTGGCTAGCGCGCGCGCGCACCAGTAAAAACCGCCTGCACTTATTTCCGCATTCGGCGCGACGTCACCAAATGGGCTGTCCGCTTTGGGCACCCCTTACCCCGGCGGGGGGTAAGGGGCGGGGGGGGATGGGGGAGTTAAAAAAAGCCCCGCAAGAACAACCCCCCTCCCATAAAAAGTCAGAGTCACACCAAACCCACATCCCATCATCAAGCAAAGCACCATGAACCACTACGAACAACTAGACGCCTGGATCGACACCCACTTCGACGAGCAAGTGAAGTTCCTGCAACAACTCATCCAGGTCCCCACCGACACCCCCCCCGGCAACAACGCCCCCCACGCCGAGCGCGCCGCCGACCTGCTGGACGCCATGGGCCTGCAGACCGAACGCCATGCAGTGCCCGCAGAACTGGTGAAAGCCGCCGGCCTGCAAACCATCACCAACCTGATCGTGCGCCGCAAGTACGGCGCAGGCCGCACTATCGCCCTCAACGCCCACGGCGACGTGGTGCCTCCGGGCGAAGGCTGGGTGCATGCGCCCTACGGCGGCGAGATTGACGGCGGAAAGATCTATGGCCGCGCCGCTGCGGTGAGCAAGTGCGACTTCTCCACCTACGCCTTTGCCGTGCGCGCATTGGAGTCGCTGGGCGTCACGCTGCACGGCAATGTGGAGCTGCTGTTCACCTACGACGAAGAGTTTGGTGGCGAGGTCGGCCCGGCCTGGCTCTTGCAAAACAAGCTGACGAAACCCGACCTGATGATTGCTGCGGGCTTCAGCTACCAGGTGATCACTGCACACAACGGTTGCCTGCAGATGGAAGTGACGGTACACGGCAAGATGGCGCATGCGGCCATTCCCTCTTCGGGCATAGACGCGCTGCAGGGTGCGACCAAAATCCTCACCGCCCTGTATGCGCAGAACACGCTGTACCAGCAGATCACCTCCAAGGTGGAAGGCATCACCCACCCCTATCTGAACGTCGGCATGATTGAAGGCGGCACCAACACCAATGTAGTGCCAGGCCGCGTGACGCTCAAGCTGGACCGCCGCATGATCCCGGAAGAGAACCCGGCCGAGGTGGAAGCCAACATCCGCCAGGTGATCACCGATGCCGCCGCAGAAACCGCAGGCGTCACGGTGGACATCAAACGCATCCTGCTGGCCAATGCCCTCAAACCCCTGCCTGGCAACAAACCGCTGGTCGATGCCCTGCAAAAACATGGCAGCAGCGTGTTTGGCGAACCCATTCCTGCGCTGGGCACGCCGCTCTACACCGATGTGCGCATCTTTTGCGAGGCCGGCATTCCCGGTGTGATTTACGGCGCCGGACCGCGCACGGTGCTGGAGTCCAACGCCAAGCGTGCCGATGAAAACCTGGACCTGAACGACCTGAAGCGCGCCACCAAGGTGATCGCGCGCAGCCTGCTGGACTTGCTGCAAGGCGCATGAAGGCGGCCCAAAAAAGACCTGTGCAAGCCCGCACCACCGTGCGCCGCGCAAAGGTGTTGCTGTGACCTGGCAGGCGAATCTGAAGCTGGCGTACGAGCGCCACGGCGAGCGCGTGGTGGCACGCCACGAACACAGCGGGCCGCTGCGCATTCTGCAAAGCCTGTACCCCGAGGGGGACGCCATCTGCCACAACGTGCTGGTGCATCCGCCGGGCGGGCTGGTGGGTGGCGACACGCTGGATATTGCAGTGCAGACTGCAGCGGACACACACGGCCTGGTCACCACGCCGGGGGCTACGCGCTTTTACCGCTCGGACGGCCCGCTGGCCTTGCAGACCACACGCATCGCGATGCAAGCAGGGTCGCGCCTGGAATGGCTGCCGCTGGAAGCCCTTTGCTACAACGACTGCAATGCCGAGAACCGGCTGGTGATGTCAATCGAACCCGGCGCGGAGCTGCTGGGCTGGGACATGACGGCCTTCGGTCTGCCCAACGCCAATCTGCCCTTTGTGCAGGGCAGCTTTGCCCAGCACATTGAGGTGCCAGGTGTTTGGCTGGAGCGAGGCCGCGTCGATGCCAATGACCTGCGGCTCATGGACGGGCCCACCGGCTTGAACGGCGCACGTTGCATGGCCAGCCTGTTTTTTGTCTGCGGCACCAAGCTGGACCGCGCGCGCAAGCAGTCGTCACTGGACATAGCCCGGACGCTGATCGCCGAGAGCGAACTCGCTGCCACGGCGGGTGCCACCAGCCCGAACGGACAGGTCATCGTGGTGCGCGTGGTCGCACCGTTGGTAGAGCCGGCCATGCACTTGCTGCGCGCGGTGCGCAATGCCTGGCGCAGCGAACTCTGGCATTTGCCCGACTGCAATCCGCGCATCTGGGCCATGTAGGCCTGTGCCGCAGCGCCTGGCCGGCAAAATGCCGCGGACCCGGCAGATGCAGCGGCACTTGTGCAGGGCCTCAAGCGCTAGATGGCTACCAGTGCGCGAACGCCGTCAACTTCCATGTTCGCGCCCTTGCCGCGTGCCAGCACCGCACCGCGTTCCATCACGATGTATTCGTCCGCCAGTTCCTGCGCGAAGTCGTAATACTGCTCCACTAGCACGATGGCCATGTCACCGCGGTCGGCCAGCATGCGGATGACGCGGCCTATGTCCTTGATGATGCTGGGCTGTATGCCTTCGGTGGGTTCATCCAGGATCAGCACCTTCGGTTTCGCGGCCAGCGCACGGGCGATGGCAAGCTGCTGCTGCTGCCCGCCGGACAAGTCGCCACCGCGGCGACCCAGCATTTGCTTGAGCACGGGGAACAACTCAAACAGTTCTTCGGGCACCGGTGTGCCGGCCTTTTTATAGGCCAGGCCCATGTGCAGGTTTTCCAGCACGGTGAGTTTGGAGAAGATTTCTCTTCCCTGGGGGACGAAGCCTATGCCGGCTCTGGCGCGCTCGTAAGGCGTGTCGGCTTGAATGGCTTTGCCTTCGAGTTCGATGGAGCCGTTCTTGATGGGGACCAGGCCCATCATGGATTTGAGCAGCGTGGTTTTGCCTACGCCGTTGCGGCCTAGGATGACGGTGATCTTGCCGAGTTCGGCGGAGAGGCTGACGTCGCGGAGGATGTGGGAGCCACCGTAGTACTGGTTGACGTTTTTTACTTCAAGCATCTTTTGTGTTTTCTGTGAGGTGTTGGCTTGCGGGGCAGGCCGGGTCTCGGCCCGGCGGCCGACTTACCTTTCTTTGCTTCGCCAAAGAAAGGTAAGCCAAAGAAAGGCGACCCTGGTGTCTGCGACCCCTACGCTGCGCTACGGGGCAACCTGCGCTGCTCGCGAAGCGCGGGCGTTCCGCAAACTCGCCCTGCGGGCTCAAACATGCGTCCCGCTTTTTCCGCGCTCCACTGCGCTGCTCGGCGCATCCACAAGGGAGGGGGGGGGCGGGGGCAGCGGCTGGTGCTTTGCACCAGCGCAAAGAAAGGAGCGGGCTACCGCTCGGTTGAATAAGGGTAAGGGTGAGCGCGGGGACTGCTGCCGTTGCTTGATTTGCGGTTGCGGTTGCGGTTGCGGTTGCGGTTGCGGTTGCGGTTGCGGAAAAAATACTAGCCCAACCACAACGCCCCAATGCGAAGCGAGAGGAAGTTTCTCCCCTATCCCGTGTGCGCGTGCCGAGGAGCGCAGCGGCGGGCGGAATAAGCAAGCTGCATGTTTGAGGCGATAGCCGAGTTTGCAGATTGCCCGCCCGACGCGAGCACCGCAGGTTGCCCTTCGCGCAGCGAAGGGACACGCGCACTCGGGTCGCCTTTCTTTTGGGTACTTTTCTTTGGCGAAGCAAAGAAAAGTACCTCGGCCGCCGGGCCGAGACCCGGCTTGCCACGAAATAAGAAAACTCAGTACAACGGGAAAATCTCATGTTTATCTTCCGAGATAAACCTCAATCACCCGCTCATCCGCCTGCACCTGCGCCAGCGTCCCCTGCGCCAAAACCGAGCCATCACACAGAACAGTCACGATGTCAGAGATGGTGTTGATGAAGCTCATATCGTGCTCAACAACCATCAGCGAATGCTTGCCCTTCAAAGACAAAAACAACTCCGCCGTCCGCTCGGTTTCCTCGTCGGTCATCCCGGCAACCGGCTCGTCCAACAGCAGCAACTTGGGATCCTGCATCAAGAGCATGCCGATCTCCAGCCACTGCTTCTGCCCGTGGCTCAAATTGCCAGCCTGACGAGCAACCGAGTCCGCCAAATGAATCGTATGCAGCATCTCGGCAAGACGGTCGCTCTGTGAGGAATCCAGCTTGAAGAACATCGAGGCGGGAACGCGCTTGTCCATCTTCAGCGCCAGCTCCAAATTCTCGAACACGCTCAACTGCTCGAACACCGTCGGCTTCTGAAACTTGCGGCCGATACCCAGCTGCGCAATCTCCGGCTCGGTGTAGCGCAGCAAGTCAATCGTGCTGCCAAAGAACACCGTGCCACTGTCGGGCCGGGTCTTGCCGGTGATGATGTCCATCATCGTGGTCTTGCCGGCGCCGTTGGGGCCGATGATGCAGCGCAGCTCGCCCGGCGCAATATCCAGCGACAGGTTGTTGATTGCCTTGAAGCCGTCGAAGCTGACGTTCACACTCTCCAGGTACAGGATGCGTCCGTGCGTAACGTCCACCTCGTTGTCCAGCTTGAGGCGACCCAAGCCTGCACTGCGCCCGCCCGATGCGGTGTTGCCGGCCTGCGCCGCCAGCGCAGCATTTCGGGCCTCGACGCGCTTGGCGCCCTCTTCCATCAGTTCGGGGGTCATTTGCCACCTGCCTTCAATTTCTTCACCAAGCCCACCACCCCATCGGGCAGGTACAGCGTCACGCCGATGAACAGCGCACCCAGAAAGTACAGCCAAAACTCGGGATAGGTCACCGTCAGCCAGCTCTTGGCGCCGTTCACAATGAACGCACCCAGAATCGGGCCGATCAGCGTGGCGCGTCCACCGACTGCTGCCCAGATCGCGATCTCGATGCTGTTGGCCGGGCTCATTTCGCTGGGGTTGATGATGCCCACCTGCGGCACATACAGCGCACCGGCCACACCGCACATCATGGCCGACAGCGTCCAGATAGTGAGCTTGTAGCCCAGAGGCGAGTAGCCGCTGAACATGACCCGTGACTCCGCGTCGCGAATCGCCTGCAGCACCCGACCAAACTTGGACGCCACCAGCCAGCGCGCCAGCAGAAAGAAGCCAAGCAAGGTGCTGGCCGTCAACACAAAAAGTGTCATGCGCATGCTGGGCGTGGCAATCGGAATGTTGAGCAGGCGCTTGAAATCGGTGAAGCCGTTGTTGCCACCAAAACCAGTT
>CANCER010000039.1 GCA_947375135.1 Comamonadaceae bacterium
TCAAAGGTCATGCTAGCATCCAATAAAGCCTCTGGCTCTCTCAAAATTACCAATAGCGAACAACTTTGAAACACTTCACCATAGCCACCCGTGAAAGCCGTTTGGCGCTTTGGCAAGCCCACCATGTGCAGTCACTGCTGCAAAGCCAGGGCCACCAGGTGAGCCTGTTGGGCATGACGACCAAGGGTGACCAGATCCTGGACCGCTCCTTGAGCAAGGTCGGCGGCAAAGGGCTGTTTGTCAAAGAGCTGGAAACCGCTTTGGAAGAAGGCCGTGCCGATCTGGCGGTGCACTCGCTCAAAGACGTACCCATGGAGCTGCCAGCGGGTTTCGCCTTGGCTTGCGTGATGGAACGCGAAGACCCTCGCGATGCCTGGGTATCTGCCCGCTACCCGAATTTTGCCGATCTGCCCCAGGGCGCTGTCGTCGGCACGTCTAGTTTGCGGCGTGTGGCCCTGCTGCGCGCATTGCGGCCTGACTTGCGGATTGAACCTCTGCGCGGCAACCTCGATACGCGTTTGAAAAAACTCGACGAGGGGCAATACGACGGCATCGTTCTCGCGGCCGCAGGCCTGAAGCGTTTGGAGTTGGAATCCCGTATCGCACAGGTGTTCGAACCCACGGTCATGCTGCCTGCTGCTGGGCAGGGCGCGCTGGGCATTGAAATCCCTGAGGGTCGCAGCGACGTGGCCCAGGTGCTGGCCCCCTTGGTGCACCTGCCGACCTTGCTGGCAGTATCGGCGGAGCGCGCGGTGAGTCGCGTCATGGGCGGCAGTTGCTCCATGCCTTTGGCCGCGCATGCGACGTTTGTCGGCGATGTGTTGCAGCTGCACGCCGCCTGGGGCGACCCCGAGGGTGTGAACCCTTTGGTCCACGTCAGCGGCCAAGCGACCGTGGTTGATGTCGCTGCCGCAGTGCATTTGGGTGAGCGGGTAGCACAAGAGCTGCAAGCCGCCGTGGCCGCTTAAAGCGCCTGAGACAAATCGATTTGCCGGCCGTGCCCCGCGCCATCGTGACCCGGCCGGCCAAAGAGGCGCAGGCTTGGGTTGCGGATCTGCGTGCATCAGGGGTGGACGCAGTGTCTCTGCCTCTCATCCGCATCGGCCCGGTGGCAGACGGCGTGCCATTGGCCCAGGCATGGGCGCAGCTCAACCAGTACGACGCCATCATGTTTGTCAGCGGTAACGCAGTGCGCCATTTTTTTGCGCAGCAACCCCCCGGGACCATCCATTCTTGGGGTGCGCCGCTGCGGGCGTGGGTGACGGGCCCGGGCAGTCGAAGCGCGCTGAAGACCTGCGGGGTGGCGGCAGACTGTATTGATGCACCGGCCGTAGAGTCCACGCAGTTCGACTCCGAGGCGTTGTGGATCGTGGTGCGCAGCCAAGTGGTGCCCGGAACGCGGGTGCTGATCATTCGGGGCAGTGCAGCAATTGGGGCGCAGGCCACGCCTTCAACATCAGGCACAGGCCGGGATTGGTTGGTGCAGCAAATAGAGGCGGCGGGGGGCACGGTGGACCTTGTCGCGGCCTATGAGCGCAGGGCACCCGTTTGGAGTGCCGCGGAGTTGGAATGGGTCGCGCAAGCAGCGGTCGACGGATCGGTCTGGATTTTCAGCAGCGCCGAGGGTCTTGGCTACTTACTGCAGTCTGCTCCGCACCAAGACTGGGAACGGGCCCGAGCCTTGGCGACCCACCCCCGCATCGCCCTCTCAGCCCGCCAGGCGGGGTTTGGCCGCGTGCAAGAGACGCGCCCTGTGCTGGCAGACATAGTGGCGTCTATAGAATCCGGGCCATGACTACCGCCTCCGCCGAAGCACCCGACACCCGCCCTGCAACCCCGGCTGCTCCCGAGCGTCCATCGTCAAACACTTGGTTGGTTTACGGCACTGCGTTCGTTGCATCCCTGGCGTTTCTGACGGGCGTGCTGTCGTGGCAAAAAGTGACGTCTATGCAGGAGCAGCTTGCTCGCCAAAGTGGCGACGCTTTGGGGCAGGCCTCGGAAGCCAAAAGCAGCGCCCGCCAAGCGCAAGACCTAGCGCTAGAAACTGCGGCCAAGTTGGCAGTGAGTGACGCCAAACTCGCCGAGGTGGCTTTGCAGCGCACCCAGGTGGAGGAGTTGATTCAAAGCCTGTCTCGTTCGCGGGACGAAAACCTGGTTGCCGACATTGATTCGGCCATCCGCCTGGCGCAGCAACAAGCGCAGTTCACCGGTAGCGTAGAACCCATGCTCTCGGCACTCAAGTCTGCCGACACCCGGCTGGCCCGCACCGCACAACCCCGGCTAGCCCCCTTGCAACGCGCCATCGCCCGCGATGTAGCCCGCATTCAGGCCACGCCCCTGTCGGACACGCCAACGCTTTTGTTGCAGCTTGATGAACTGGCATTGCTGGCCGATGACCTACCTATCGCCAATGCCGTGGGCGTGGCCCGTTCCCCAGACACCTTGGCACGCAGACCCCAGGAGGCAATCTCTCTGTGGTGGCTGCGTATATGGGCGCAAGTACAGGCGGATGTGAAAGATCTGGTGCGGGTCAGCAAAATCTCGGAACCAGAAGCTGCACTGCTGTCGCCTGAGCAGTCCTTTTTCTTACGCGAAAACTTCAAATTGCGCATCCTGAATGCCCGCCTGGGCTTGTTAGCCCGCCAAATCGAACCAGCACGCGCCGATCTGGCCACTGCCTCAACCGTGCTGGGCCGCTACTTTGCGCCAGATTCGCGCAAAACGCAGACGGCTGCTGCCTTGTTGCAGCAAGTGCAAACGCGTATGCGCACGCTAGAACTTCCCCGTTTGGATGAAACGTTGGCGGCTTTGTCCACTGCCGCGGCGGGACGCTGAACCATGCGCGTCGTTTTTTGGCTCATGGCCCTGTTTGGTGTGGCGGCAGCCAGCGCCTTATTTGCGGCAGGCAATCCTGGCACCGTGACTCTGTTTTGGCCACCCTACCGTATTGATCTTTCTTTGAATTTGGCATTGCTGGCGCTGGTCGGTGCCTTCGTGTTGTTGCATGTGGCACTGCGCGGGTTTGCGGCGTTCGCCAGCATTCCGGCACAAGCCCGTCGCTGGCGTACGCAGCACCGCGAACGTTTGGTTCATGCCTCCCTGGTCGACGCTTTGGTGCATTTGGTGGCAGGGCGATTTGTGCGCTCACGCAAAGCAGCCGAACACGCGCTGGCGCTGCAAGTGGGACCAGACCCAGAAGAAGACTCGGCGCGCCGCAACGCGCGTCTGCAGGCCATGCTCCACCTGGTTGCAGCAGAAAGCGCCCATGCCTTGCAAGACCGCACGGTGAGGGACAGCCACTTCCACCAAGCCAGCCAAGCCCTCGGTGACCCCGCGGTGACTGACACGCAGGACGGGTTTCATCTGCGAGCAGCGCGTTGGGCCTTGGACGATCACGATGCCGACGCCGCCATGCAATGGCTGGACCGTCTGCCCCAGGGTGCCTCGCGACGAACGGTGGCACTGCGCTTGCGTTTCAGGGTGGCACGCTTGCAGGGCAAGACGGCGCTGGCGCTGGAGACGGTGCGCTTGCTGGTCAAGCACAAGGCCATGGCGAAGGGTACCGGTGAAAGCATTTCGCGCGCCCTGGCGATGGAACTGCTGTTTGCGGCCAAAGACCCCTCCCAGCTGGTACAGGCCTGGGGCCTGCTGGATGCCCATGAACGCGGCATGTCGGATGTGGCCCTGGCCGCCGCCCGCCACTGGCTGGCCTTGGGTGCGGACGCGGCGCAATCGCGCACCTGGCTGCAGCCCGTGTGGGAACGTATGGTGCGCCAGCCGGACGCCTTGACGCAAAGTCAGCGCCGCCAGTTGGTGCGAACGATTGAGTCGGGCTTTGGCCAGCAGGACGGCACCCCCGACACCGCCTGGCTTTCTCGCATCGAATCGGCCCAAATGGCTGCACCGCGCGACGCTTTGCTGCAGTACTTGGCCGGCGTCATGTGCGCGCGCCTGGGCCTGTGGGGCAAGGCCCAACACCTGTTCCGTCAGGCGGTGGCTTTGACCACCGACTTGGAACTCAAGCGCGATGCGCAACGCGCGCTCGACGCGGTGGTGCAACGCAAAGAATAAAAAAAGGGCACCGAAGTGCCCTTTTATTCATGCACCGCACGAGGCGGCGCACTTCCTGACTTTACTCACCCATGGGCAGCTTCAATTGCGCCAAGTCGCGCTTGGTTTCCACCAGGACCAAGGGGCCTTGGTCGATGGCCACGGGCACGGGACGCTCACGGGGGGGGTGCACTACGGGCACTTCAGCTGCAATAGCGGCCTGCACCGCCGCAATGCGCGCGGGGTCCGAGTTCACCCACTGCAGGCCCGAGCTTTGGGCCACGGTTTGCAGTTCGTCCAAGGGCAGGGCAAAACCGCTCACCTTGGGCATGGTGGCAGATGCCGGTGCCGCAGTTGCCACTGGCGCCGGCGCCATGACAGGCGCAACGACTGGTGCAACCGGTGCCACGGGTACAGCAGTCACAGAAGCTTCGGTCTCAGGTGTCGCGGGCTCTGGCGCCTGTGCAAGCACCGGTGCGGGCGCCGCAGCAGGCTGGGTGAAGTAGGACGCGCGAACCACGTGTTCGACTTCTGGCTCGCCTTCGGCTTGTGCGTTGGCTGATGGGCCGGAAGCATCGCTGCGATCCCCACGGTCATTGCGCCCGCCGCGTTCGCCACGGTCGCGGCCATAGCGGTCGCGTGAGCGGCGTTGGCCGGGTTCGCGGTTGTCATTTCCCGCGCTCGCCTCGGCATCAACGGTGGCGGTCGTGTCTTGCGCTTCAGGGTTGTTATTGCTGTCAACAGAGCCATCGTCATTGCGGGGGCCACGGTCGTTGCGGCGACCGCGCCCACCGCGTGATCGACCTTCGCGGGGTTCACGTGGTTCGCGTTCAGCGCTTTGGCCGTCTGCGCCCATCGGGGCAATAGCGTCACCGGACTCAGTGCGCTCCGCATTGCGTTCGCCGCTACGGCCACGGCCGCCGCGTTCGCCACGTTCGGTGCGGGGTGCGCGTTCCTGGCGTGGTGCTTCGCCGTCCACGGAAACATTGGCTGCATCGAGCTCGGCGCCCATAGGTTTGCCGTCCTGGTCGAAACGTTCGCGTTGTGCGCCGCGTTCGCCATTGCGGCCACGGCCGCCGCGTCCGCCACGCTCTGCGCGTTCACCACGACCTTCCGAACGGCCTTCGCCACGCGCGGCATCGCTGCGCGGTCCGCGGCCTTCGCCGCCACGACCACCACGGCCGCCGTCACGTCCGCCTTCGCGGTTGCCTCGGCCGTCACGGCGTTCCTCGGTTTTTGCTGGTACGGCTGCGGGAGCCGCTTTGGCCGCTGGCGCGGGGGAAGAGAACAGACCCTTGATCCAACCGATAAGCCCGCCGGATGCAGCTTCCGGTGCTGCGGCCGCAGGTGCCGCTGCTTTGGCAGCCGCCGGTGCTGCTTGCGGCGCAGGCGCTTTGACCGGTGCAACGGGTGCGGGTGCGTCTGGCAGAACGCCTTTGATCACGGGCGTTTGCTTGTTGGTGGGCTCTTGCGAGCGGCGTGTCACGCCGGTGGCCTCTTCCATGTCGTCGGCCATTTTGTAGCTGGCTTCGATGTGGTCCAGGCGCGGGTCGTCGTGTTTCAGGCGCTCGAGCTTGTAGTTGGGGGTTTCCAGCGTCTTGTTGGGAACCATCAGCACGTTGATGCGTTGCTTGAGTTCGATCTTGGCGATTTCGGTGCGCTTTTCGTTCAAGAGGAACGAAGCCACGTCCACTGGCACCTGGCACAGCACCGAGGCGGTGTTGTCCTTCAAGGACTCTTCTTGGATGATGCGCAGGATTTGCAGTGCAGAGCTTTCGGTGTCGCGGATGTGGCCGGAACCACCGCAACGCGGGCAGGGAATCGATGCGCCTTCGCTCAGCGCTGGGCGCAGACGTTGGCGGCTCATTTCCATCAGGCCGAATTTGCTGATGGTGCCGAACTGCACGCGGGCACGGTCCTGGCGCAGCGCGTCGCGCAAGCGGCTTTCCACTTCGCGGCGGTTGCGACTTTCTTCCATGTCGATAAAGTCGATCACGATCAGGCCACCCAAGTCGCGCAGACGCATCTGGCGCGCCACTTCGTCGGCGGCTTCCAGGTTGGTGCGGGTTGCGGTTTCTTCGATGTCACCGCCCTTGATGGCGCGAGCCGAGTTCACGTCCACCGAAACCAAGGCTTCGGTGTGGTCGATCACGATGGCACCGCCGGAAGGCAGTTGCACAGTGCGGGCGTAGGCCGATTCGATCTGGTGTTCGATCTGGAAGCGGCTGAACAGGGGGGCGTCGTCGCGGTAGCGCTTCACGCGGGCGGCATGCTCGGGCATGACGTGGGCCATGAACTGCTGGGCCTGCTCGTACACGTCGTCGGTGTCGATCAGGATGTCGCCGATGTCGTGGTTGAAGTAGTCGCGGATGGCACGGATCACCAGGCTGGATTCCTGGTAAATCAGGAACGCGCCCTTGGCACCCTTGGTGGCGCCGTCGATGGCAGTCCACAGTTTGAGCAGGTAGTTCAGGTCCCACTGCAGTTCGGGCGCGCTGCGTCCGATACCGGCGGTACGGGCAATGATGCTCATGCCGTTGGGGTATTCGAGCTGGTCGAGTGCTTCTTTCAGGTCGGCACGGTCTTCACCCTCAATGCGGCGGCTCACACCACCACCACGGGGGTTGTTGGGCATCAGCACGACATAGCGGCCGGCAAGGGAAACGAAGGTGGTCAGGGCTGCACCCTTGTTGCCACGTTCTTCTTTTTCGACCTGTACCAGCAGTTCCTGGCCTTCGCGGATGGCGTCCTGTATGCGGGCATTGCCGGCGGAGACGCCTTGCTGGAAGAACTGTTTGGAGATTTCCTTGAATGGCAGAAAGCCGTGGCGGTCTTCACCGTAGTCCACAAAGCAGGCTTCAAGCGACGGCTCTACGCGGGTGACTACGGCCTTGTAGATATTGCCCTTGCGCTGTTCGCGCCCTTCGATTTCAATTTCGTAGTCGAGGAGTTTTTGTCCGTCGACAATGGCCAGGCGGCGTTCTTCAGCCTGCGTAGCGTTGATAAGCATCCGTTTCATGGAGTGCGTCCTTCTTCAGTTTGTACATGCCCAAAATGGGCCAACGGTGCCTGACTGACGAACTGAAGTGAGGAGGAATTGCCGGAGAACTTCGAACTACACGAGGTGTCGAAGCGTAGGCACGTGGATGGGAACGAGGGGGGTAGTTTGTGTAACTGTGCTCTGTTCAGAGGCACATGTCACCATTCTCGAACGGGCTGCGGGCAGACGCAAGGATACAGGGTGCGCGATAACGCACCGCAGGCACATGCTCAATAGTCTCCACAACACAAACATCTCGTTTTTATCCGTTTGCAAACCGTGGGCTTGCAAACTTGGGGTATTCCGTATCAGGGTTTCAATTCGTCGGATTGACCACTTGGCAGACTGTCATTACACGCAGGTGGCGGGTGATTTACAGGCTGTTCCAGACGGCGGCATCGACCTTCCAGCGTGCGGCAAATGAGGTGTGGACTAAACTCCAGCTAAATCAACCACTTACAGCGCGTCGCTAGTGAAACACATTATAGGGGCCAATCTGACTTCCTCCGTTCCCCAGTCACAAACACTTACCGTAGATGAAGATTCTGCGGGCCAGCGCCTGGACAACTTCCTGATGCGCCAGCTCAAGGGTGTGCCCAAGACGCATGTCTACCGCATCATCCGCAGCGGCGA
This sequence comes from Comamonadaceae bacterium, assembly GCA_947375135.1. Classification (GTDB taxonomy): domain Bacteria; phylum Pseudomonadota; class Gammaproteobacteria; order Burkholderiales; family Burkholderiaceae_C; genus Allorhodoferax. Next base: position 7,724 of record CANCER010000039.1, read on the forward strand.
GGTACGCATCAACAAGGGCCGGGTCAGTGCCGACACCCGGATTGCCGCCGGCGATCTGGTGCGCCTGCCGCCGGTGCGGGTGTCCGACCGGGCCGATGAGAAGGCCCAGGCTATGGCAGCTCTGGCGGCCAAGGCCGGGAGTTCGGGGCAGGGCGGAAGTGCTGCTTTGTCTGGCGCGGGATTTGTTCCGGCCAAGGACTTTCCCATCTTGTTTGAGGATGATTATTTTCTGGCCATGAACAAGCCCGCCGGTGTAGCCGTGCATGGCGGCTCAGGCATCAGCTTTGGTGTGATCGAGCAGTTGCGCATGGCCAGACCACGCGCTCACTTTCTGGAACTCGTGCACCGTCTGGACCGCGAAACCTCCGGCATTCTGCTGGTGGCCAAGAAGCGCAGTGCCCTGAAGAACCTGCAAGACCAGTTCCGCGAGCGAGAAACCGGCAAAACCTATCTGGCTCTGGTGCTGGGTATCTGGCCGGAAAAGCTCAAGGTCTTGAGCAAGCCGCTGCATAAATATGTGCTGCCGGGCAAGGATGGTCAGGCGGATGGGGGGGAGCGGCGCGTCAAGGTGGTGGCTAAGGATGACCCGGACGGTATGCCGTCTCTCACCCTGGTGAAACTGCGCGGTACTTCCGGGGCGGACGCAGCCAAGCCCTATTCTTTGCTGGAGGTCACCCTCAAGACCGGGCGCACGCACCAAATCCGGGTGCACTTGGCTTCTGAAGGTATGCCGATTGCGGGTGATGACAAGTACGGCGACTTTGAAGCCAACAAGGAACTGGCAAAGGCCGCAGGCACCGGCAACCTCAAACGCATGTTTTTGCATGCCTGGCGCTTTCAGTGCAATCACCCCGGAACCGGTAAGCGTGTTGAATTGCAGGCAGAATTGCCAGCTGACCTTGCTGCATTCCTGCGGTTTGCCCTGCCCCCAAGCGCTGAATAGCGAACCTCCATGCCCCTATCTCCGGCGGTGCCCACGCGCCAATTCGACCTGATTGCCTTTGACTGGGACGGTACGCTGTTCGATTCCACTGCCATCATCACCCGCTGTATCCAGGAAGCCGTGCGCGACGTGGGGGGCACGGTGCCCAGCGACACCGACGCGTCCTACGTGATTGGCATGGGCCTGATGGCGGCGCTGGCCCACGCGGCGCCGGATGTGCCCAGAGACAAATATCCGTTGCTGGGTGAGCGGTACAAGGCGCATTACACGCTGCGCCAGCACGACATCAGTCTGTTTGAGGGCGTGCTGCCGATGTTGCACACGCTCAAGAGCCGGCAGCATTTGCTGGCGGTCGCCACGGGCAAGAGCCGTCGCGGTCTGGACGAAACCCTGGCGCGTGATGCACTGCAAGGTCTGTTTCACGCCTCACGCACCGCTGACGAGACCGCCGGCAAGCCCCATCCACTGATGCTGCAGGAACTGATGGCCGAATTTGGCGTTAGCCCTGCGCGCCTGCTGATGGTCGGTGACACCACCCACGATTTGCTCATGGCGCGCAACGCGGGCTGCCCCAGTGTGGGTGTCAGCTACGGCGCGCATGACCATGCAGATTTTGTCGCGCTGTCGCCGTTGTTTGTTGCGCACTCGGTTGCCGAGCTCCAACAGTGGCTGCTGCGCAATGGCTGATCTCGGGCTGAAAGGGGACGCGGGCTTTGTGCCACAGGTGATTGCCCTGTGCAATTCCGATGCACTGGTCAACAGCGGCGACGCAGTGTCCTTCGATGTGATGTTTGGTGGTCAGAGCTGTCTGGCCTTTGCCATCCGCTACGACGGCAAGGCGTACGCTTACCTGAACCGTTGCTCCCATGTACCCATGGAAATGGACTACCAGCCCAACCGCTTCTTTGATCTGACCGGACATTGGCTGATATGCGCGACCCATGGCGCAACCTACAACCCCAGGACGGGTGAATGCCAAGGCGGCCCCTGCCGTGGCAAGCTGATAAAGATTGAAACCTCCGAGCGGGATGGTGTGGTGCACTGGCATACTGACCCGCAAACGCAAACCGTGAACTTCTGACATGACCGAACCCCAATTTTCTTCCGGACCTGAACTTGACACCGGAGCCAGCCCCGGTTCCGTTGCAGAAGGGCGACCAGCCGATGGCGCCGGTTGGGAGCGTGCGACACTGGAAAAGCTGGCCATGGCCACCTTGGTCGAACAACGCCAAGCGCGCCGCTGGCGCAATGGCATCCGCATCGCCTGGTTGGTATTCTTGGTGCTGCTGGTCGGGTTTGGCTGGGAGCGCGGGGGCGCGCCGGCCGACGTGTCCAAGCCGCACACGGCGGTGATCGAAATCAAGGGAGAGATTGCCGCCGGGGGCGAGGCCAGCGCGGAACTGGTAATTTCCTCCATGCGCAGTGCCTTCGAGGACGCAGGCACCCAAGGTGTGGTGCTGTTGATTAACTCGCCCGGCGGCAGCCCGGTGCAGGCCGGCATCATCAACGATGAAATCCACCGCCTGAAAGCCAAATACAAGAAACCGGTGTACGCCGTGGTGGAAGAGACCTGTGCGTCTGCCGCTTATTACATTGCGGTGGCCGCCGACAACATTTATGTCGACAAGGCCAGCATTGTGGGCAGTATCGGCGTGCTGATGGACGGCTTTGGATTTACCGGCCTGATGGAAAAGCTGGGGGTGGAGCGGCGTTTGATGACGGCCGGAGAAAACAAGGGGTTTCTGGATCCGTTCAGTCCGCAAACCGATAAGCAGCGCGCTTTTTCCCAGACTATGCTGGACCAGATTCACCAGCAGTTCATTGCCGCAGTCAAGGCGGGTCGCGGGTCGCGCCTGAAAGAAACGCCGGAAACCTTCAGTGGCCTGTTCTGGACCGGTCAGCAGGCGGTCGAGATGGGCCTGGCCGACCAACTCGCCAGCCTGGATTTTGTGGCACGCGAGGTCATCAAGGCCGAAGAGTTGGTGGACTACACCCGGCGCGACAACGTCGCTGAGCGTTTGGTCAAGCGCTTTGGCGCTTCGATCGGTGAGGCCTCGGTGCACGCCTTGAAGACCGCACCCAGCCTGCGCTAACGCCCAATCGCAAACACCGTGGGCACGCTGTTATCCAGCGCCCAGGGTTTGCTTTTCCAGTTTTTCACCACATCGCTGTGGCATTGCGCACGGCTTAGCGTGAGCCCGCTGGCGGTTGCCAGGCGCGTGTTGTGTTGCAGGCTTTGCAGCAGCGTCTGCAGCAGCGCCGTGTTGCGGTAAGGCGTTTCAATAAAGATTTGGGTTTGTCCGGTTTTGAGTGCCAGCGACTCCAGTTCCCGGATTTTTTGCGCCCGTTCGGCCGGTGCCGCTGGCACATAGCCGACAAAGGCAAAGCTCTGGCCGTTCAGCCCACTGGCTGCCAGTGCCAGCAGAAGGGACACCGGCCCCACCAGTGGCACGACTGGAATCCCCAGATCATGCGCTGCACGTACCACGGAGGAGCCGGGGTCGGCCACGGCAGGCATGCCGGCTTCACTCACCAGGCCCATGGCTTGGCCGGCCATAGCGGGTTGCAACAAATAGCGCGCATCAAACCCGCCGCTGTGATCGCCTTTCTTATGCACTTCGCGCGGCAATTCCTGCAGCTGCATGGCCTGGATGGGTTGGCACAGAGGGAAGTCCTCGCCCACGCGCTTGAGGTAGGCGCGGGTGGACTTGGCGTTTTCACACACCCAATGGCTGATGCCCGCCGCTATTTCCAGCGTGGCACGGGGCATGGAGGCGTCCAGGGGCATGACTTCCGCGCAGCCGAAGTCGAGCGGGGCGGGCACCAGGTACAGCGTACCCGTGACTGGGGATGCGCTGGGTGCAGAGGTGGGGGCGTTCATGCTTTTGGGTTCAATGCGTTCGCCAGCAAATCAATACCGGCCGCGCGCAGCAGTGCTGCGGTGCGAATCAATGGCAAACCGATGAGTGCAGTTGGATCGTCGTTCTCTATGCGCTCCAGCAAGGCAATTCCCAGGCCTTCACTCTTGGCGCTCCCGGCGCAGTCGTAGGGCTTTTCTGCTTGCAGGTAGTTTTCGATTTCAGAGTCACTGAGGTCGCGGAACTTCACTTGGACCGGTGCCAGAGCCTCCTGGCAGAAGCCGCTTTCAAGGCAGACCACAGCAAGGGCGGTCTGGAAAATCACCACCTTGCCTGACATTTGACGCAGTTGCAGCACAGCGCGCGCGTGTTCGCCGGGTTTGCCCAGGGCCACGCCGTCCAGGTCTGCGACCTGATCGGAGCCGATGACCACCGCATCCGGAAAGCGTTCCGCCACCGCCCGCGCTTTGGCCAGCGCCAGACGCTGAGCCAATGCGACGGGGGTCTCGCCCGGTCGCGCAGCCTCGTCGACATGGGGTGACTCCACGGAAAAGGGAATGCGCAGGCGGCCCAGCAATTCGCGCCGGTAAACCGAGGTGGAGCCCAAGATGAGTTTTCTGTTTGGCAAAGAGTGCATGCCCTGATTCTCTTACACTGCCTGCATGAAACATGAATTCGAAGCGACCCATCTGAATATCGCAGCCTTTGCCCAAACCCAAGGCAGCCACGCTGGCGAGGAACGCCTATCCCGTTTTGACCGCCTGATGGAACAAAGCCAGGGTCTGGGTGGTGAAACAGTGGTCACCTATGCCGTGCAAGGCGAGGTGCGTACGGATGCCGCCGGCGCTGACGAACCCTGGCTGCACCTGTCTGCCCAGGCCACCTTGTCCCTGATTTGCCAGCGCTGCATGGCTCCGGTGGATGAAGCTATCCGCTTCGAGCGTGATTTTCGCTTTGTCGCTTCCGAAGCCCTGGCCGAGGTGGAAGATGAGGAGTCGGAAGAGGATGTGCTGGTGCTCAGTAAATCCTTCAATCTGCTGGAGTTGATGGAGGATGAACTTCTGATGTCCACGCCGCTGGTGCCCAAACATGAGGTCTGCCCGCAGCCCGTGAAATTGCAGGCCGCAGACCCTGCGTTTGTGGAAGTGGCACAGGAAAAGCCCAACCCCTTTGCCGTGCTGCAGCAGCTCAAGAAAAGTTGAGCTGCTGCAGCACCAGAATAGGCTATAATCTGAGGCTTCGCATCCTTAATCCGACGCGTTTTTTTCCAACCTAAAAGTGTTGCAGCCTGTGCAACACCCATTGCCCAGGAGCCAAAAATGGCCGTTCAACAGAACAAGAAATCTCCCTCCAAGCGCGGTATGCACCGTTCGCACAATGCGCTGGTCGTGCCAGGCATTGCAGTGGAACCCACTACCGGCGAAATTCACCTGCGTCACCACATCAGCCCCACCGGTTTCTACCGTGGCCGCAAGGTGCTGAAGACCAAATCCGAAGCCTAAGCCCTGCGCTTACCGCAAAGCCCGAAGCTACTTTTTTGTAGCGACGGGCTTTTTTCTTTTCCGGCCCCAAACGGCCTTTTGAATAAATCAATGTGAGCGATGCACCGGTGATCACAGTAGCGGTTGACTGCATGGGTGGCGACCATGGCCCCAAGGTAACTTTGCCGGCCTGCACGCAGTTTCTGGAAGCCCATCCCGAGGCGCGTCTGATTCTGGTCGGCCTGCCCAATGCGCTCCAAGGTTTTTCCCATCCCCGTGCCAGCATCGTGACGGCCACTGAAGTGGTCACGATGGACGACCCATTGGAAGTGGCCTTGCGCCGCAAAAAAGACTCGTCCATGCGCGTGGCGGTGCAGCAGGTGAAAGACGGCACCGCGCAGGCGGCTGTGTCCGCCGGCAATACCGGTGCGTTGATGGCGATTTCGCGCTATGTGCTTAAAACCATTGAAGGCATTGAGCGCCCGGCCATCGCCGGGCAGATTCCCAATTCCACCGGTGGCGCCACCACGGTGCTGGATCTGGGCGCCAATGTGGACTGTACGGCGGAACATTTGTTGCAATTCGCCATGATGGGCTCGGCGCTGGTGTCGGTGCTCAAAGACGATGAATCGCCCTCGGTCGGTCTGCTCAATATTGGTGAAGAAGCCATCAAGGGCAATGAAGTCATCAAGCAAGCTGGCGAACTGCTGCGCTCTGCCGGTAAAACCGGCGATTTGAACTTCTACGGCAACGTCGAAGGCAATGACATTTTCAAAGGCGTGGTCGATATCGTGGTCTGCGACGGCTTTGTCGGCAACGTGGCGCTCAAGACCAGCGAAGGCCTGGCGTCGATGATCTCGTCTTTCCTGAAGGCTGAGTTTTCACGAAACATTTTCACGAAATTTTCTGCATTGGTTGCCTATTCGGTTCTAAGTGCCATCAAAAAGCGTTTTGACCATAGGCGCTACAACGGTGCGGCGCTGCTGGGCCTGCGCGGGCTGGTGTTTAAAAGTCACGGTTCGGCCGACGTGCTGGCCTTCGGCAACGCCTTGAACCGCGCGTATGATGCAGCCCGAAACAACTTGTTGGACCGCGTTCAGGTTCGCATCGCCAAGGCAAGGCCACTTCTGGTCGAACCTGCCGATGCAGTGATTTGAACAAAAGCCCTCCCAAATACCCATGAGCCGTTATTCCCGCATCACAGGCACAGGCAGCTATCTGCCTCCCCGCCGTCTGACCAATGCCGACCTGGTGGCCGAGTTGGCCGCTACCGGCGTGGAGTCTTCTGACGATTGGATCGTGGAACGTACCGGCATCCGCGCCCGCCACTTCGCGGACGATGGCATGTTCAGCAGCGATCTGGCCCTGGAAGCCGCCAAGAGCGCGTTGACAGCGGCCGGCATAACGGCGCAGGACATCGACCTGATCATCGTGGCCACCAGCACGCCGGACATGGTGTTCCCTTCGACCGCGTGCATCTTGCAGAACAAGCTCGGTGCCGCAGGCGGTGCGGCCTTTGACCTGCAAGCCGTGTGCTGTGGCTTTGTGTATGCGCTGAGCGTTGCCGATTCCATGATCAAGACGGGCGCCGCAAGCAAGGCGCTGGTGATAGGCGCTGAGGTTTTTTCGCGTATTCTGGATTTCAAAGACCGCACGACCTGCGTGCTGTTTGGCGATGGCGCCGGTGCCGTGGTGCTGGAAGCTTCTGACACCCCGGGCATTCTTGCAAGCGACCTCCATGCCGATGGCAAGCATGTCGGCATTCTCTGCGTGCCCGGTCATGTGTCCGGCGGCCAGGTGACGGGCGATCCACTGCTCAAGATGGATGGCCAAGCCGTGTTCAAGCTGGCGGTGGGCGTACTGGAAGATGCGGCGCGTGCCGCGTTGGCCAAGGCCGATCTCACTGCAGCCGATATCGATTGGTTGATTCCCCACCAGGCCAATATCCGCATCATGCAAAGCACGGCGCGCAAGCTCAAGCTGCCCATGGACAAGGTGGTGGTGACCGTGGATCAGCACGGCAACACCTCGGCCGCATCCATCCCCTTGGCGCTGGACACGGCCGTACGTGCCGGTCAGGTCAAGCCCGGTCAGACCCTGATGCTCGAAGGCGTGGGTGGCGGCTTTACCTGGGGTGCGGTGGTTCTGAAGTTCTAGGGCCCCGGGTCCGGTCAACGCCCGGCTGAGCCCGGGCTCTCACTAGGAAATTGCCATGAAAAAATTTGCATTCGTATTCCCGGGCCAAGGCTCGCAGTCCGTTGGCATGCTCGACGGCTGGGGTGCGCACCCGGTGGTCGCCCAGACCCTGCAGGAAGCATCCGACGCCTTGGGCGAAGATCTCGCCAAACTGATTCAGGAAGGACCCAAGGAAGCCCTGGCGCTGACCACCAATACCCAGCCCGTGATGCTGGTGGCTGCAGTGGCTGCTTACCGCGTATGGATGACAGAGGTCGGCGTCAAACCCGATGCCGTCGCTGGGCATTCTCTGGGTGAATATTCGGCCTTGGTTGCTGCAGGCGTCTTGACGCTGGCGCAAGCCACGCCGCTGGTGCGCCTGCGCGCCCAAGCCATGCAGGAAGCCGTGCCCGTGGGCACCGGTGCCATGGCGGCCATCCTCGGCATGGATGCCGCGCGTGTGGCTGCCGGTTGCTTGGAAGTGACGCAATCCTTTGGCACGGGCTCCTTGGAGTCGGTGCAGGCGGCCAACTTCAACGACCCGGCCCAAACCGTGATTTCCGGCAGTAAGGCTGCCGTGGAAAAAGCCTGCGATCTGCTCAAGGCCAATGGCGCCAAGCGCGCGCTGCCCCTGCCGGTGTCTGCACCGTTTCACTCCAGCCTGATGAAGCCGGCGGCGGAAAAGCTGCGCGCCCGTTTGGCCGAAATCGAATTTGCCGCACCGCAGATTGCGCTGGTCAATAACATCGATGTCGCGGTGCAAACCAGCGCCGATGCCATCCGCGACGCCCTGTACCGCCAGGCCTTCGGCCCGGTGCGCTGGGTGGAATGCGTGCAGGCCATCAAGGCCATGGGCATTGTGAATCTGGTGGAATGCGGCCCCGGCAAGGTGCTGGCCGGCATGGTCAAGCGGATTGATGCAGAAATGACCGGGTCGGCCCTGTTCGACCCCGCGACCTTGGAAGAAGTGAAGGGAGTGTTGGCATGAGCGAAGTCCAATTTGCAGGGCAGGTAGCCCTGGTGACCGGCGCATCGCGCGGCATCGGCGCCTCGATTGCGCTGGAGCTGGCCCGTCAAGGGTTGAAGGTGATTGGCACGGCCACTTCTGACGCCGGTGCGGCGAAGATCCGTGAGGCCTTGTCGGCTTTTCCCGGTTGTGACGGTCGCACCCTGAACGTGACAGATGGCCCCGCCGCAGAAGCCCTGGTGGACGCTGTGGCCAAGGAATACGGCGGCCTGCAGGTGCTGGTGAACAATGCCGGCATTACCCGCGACACACTGGCCATGCGCATGAAAGATGAAGATTGGGACGCCGTGCTGGACACCAACCTCAAGGGTGTGTTCCGCATGAGCCGCGCCGTGATGCGAACGATGATGAAGCAGCGCTACGGCCGCATCATTAGCATCACCTCCGTGGTGGGTGCCTCCGGCAACCCCGGCCAGGCCAACTACGCGGCGGCCAAGGCTGGTGTGGCCGGTATGACGCGCGCCCTGGCGCGCGAACTGGGCTCGCGCAATATCACCGTCAACTGCATTGCTCCTGGATTTATTGATACCGATATGACTGCCGGCCTGGGCGAAGACCAGCATAAGGCCCTGCTGGGGCAGATTCCTTTGGGTCACCTGGGAAAACCCTCCGACATCGCCCATGCGGTGAGTTACCTTGCTTCGCCACAAGCCGCATACGTGACCGGGCAAGAATTGCATGTCAACGGCGGCATGTACATGTAGACTGTGAAAAGCGGCCGATTCATCCGTTCGGCGGCCCGTGTAGGGGAATGCTTCCCCGTCAGGGGTAAAATCTCGGATTCTTAACAACTCTTAGAGTGAACACATGAGCGATATCGAAGTACGCGTCAAAAAAATCATTGCCGAGCAACTCGGTGTTGAAGAGTCGCAAGTCACCAATGAAAAAGCCTTTGTGGCCGATCTGGGTGCTGACTCGCTGGACACCGTGGAGTTGGTGATGGCTTTGGAAGATGAGTTCGGAATTGAAATTCCTGACGAAGACGCCGAAAAAATCACGACTGTGCAAAACGCCATCGACTACGCCAACACGCACAAGAAAGCCTGATCCAGGGTTTTTTGCGGGCGTTGCCGAATGGGCCTGCCGGTCTGATTGATCTTTTTCATCAGACAGCCAGGCCCATTGCATTGGCACCTTCCTCCTACCGACAAGTCGGTATTTCTTTGACGAACTGCTGAAACTGAAATCCTATGTCCCGTCGTCGTGTTGTTGTCACTGGTTTGGGATGTGTCAGTCCCGTCGGTAATACGGTCCCTGAGACCTGGGCCAATCTGCTGGCCGGTAAGTCCGGTATCGGCCTGATCACCCATTTTGATGCGTCCGCTTTCTCCTGCAAAATTGCCGGAGAGGTACGTGGTTTTAATTTGGAGTCCTACATGACGACCAAAGAAGCCCGAACCATGGACACCTTCATCCATTTCGGCATCGCTGCAGCCATGCAGGCAGTGGCTGACGCCGGTCTGCCCACAGGCGACGCACTGGGCGAAGAAGAGGCCACGCGCATTGGTTGCGTCATCGGCTCCGGCATCGGTGGATTGCCGCTGATCGAGAACACCCGTACCGAATTGATGGAGCGCGGCCCGCGCCGCATCTCCCCGTTTTTTGTACCTGCCTCCATCATCAATATGACGGCCGGGCATGTGTCCATGAAGTGTGGCTTCAAGGGCCCCAACATTGCCATCGTTACCGCCTGTACCACCGGACTGCATTGCATTGGTGAAGCCGGCCGCATGATCGAATACGGTGACGCCGATGTGATGGTTGCCGGTGGTTCTGAAGCCACGATTTCTCCTCTGGGTGTGGGCGGCTTTGCCTCCATGCGCGCCCTGAGCACCCGCAACGACGACCCGGCTACGGCCTCGCGTCCCTGGGACCGAGACCGTGACGGGTTTGTGCTGGGCGAGGGCGGAGGTGTGGTGGTGCTGGAAGAGTACGAGCATGCCAAGGCACGCGGCGCGCGCATTTATGCTGAGTTGGCTGGCTTTGGGATGAGTGCCGACGCGGGGCACATGACTGCCCCTAATATGGATGGCCCGCGCCGCGCCATGGTCAACGCCATGCGCAATGCCGGTGTCAACCCGGACCAGATCGATTACCTGAACGCCCACGGCACCTCCACGCCGTTGGGTGACATCAACGAGACCAATGCCATCAAGGCGGCACTCGGTGATGCGGCCAAGAAAACCGTGGTGAATTCCACCAAGTCCATGACCGGTCACCTGCTGGGTGGCGCCGGTGGACTGGAGTCGGTAGTGACTATTCTGTCGATTTATCACCAGAAAAGTCCTCCGACCATCAACCTGTTCAACCAGGACCCGGAATGCGACCTGGATTACTGTGCCAACACGGCGCGGGATATGCGCATTGATGTGGCGCTGAAGAACAACTTCGGCTTTGGCGGAACCAACGGTTCCCTGGTGTTCAAGCGCATCTAAGGCGCAGGCGTCCATCCAAGGGCCATGCACCGCCCACCTGCCGTTTCCTGGGACGTGGGTCCGGCGCGATGGCAGGGACGCCTTCTTACCGCGCTGGCGTTTTGTGCAGCGCTGGATTGGACCGGTTTCTTGGTGCTCCAGGGCTGGCGCACTGCTTCCTTCTTCCTTCTGCTGGTGGTGATGGCCAGCGTTCTGCTGGCCGTGCTGGCCAGCAGAAATACGCAGGTGGGCCAGCTTCGTTGGGATGGCGAGCAGTGGCACTGGTCTGGTGCGGACGACGATGCCGTACGCGTCCTAACCTGTGTGTTGGACCTGCAGCACATGATGTTGCTGCACATCCGCTGTGAGCAAGGTGCCCGTCATTGGCTGTGGATAGAGGCGTCGGCGCAGCACGCCCGATGGCGAGCCATGCGACGGGCCGTTGTAGCAGGCACTTCTTTGCAAGGGCGTGACACCGGGTCAACGCAGCAGGCTTAAGGTGCTGCATCGCACCGCGCGGTCGCTTTTTTGAGGGCAGGCGCGTGTCCGGGTTGATGCGGGCAGGGTCTTTACCTCCATTACATCCGAACTCACTCTTGAGCGGTGAAAATCAGCCCATAGATCAAAGCAGGTCTCTTTGGCATTACTGTTTTTTGAAACGATTGGACAAACACAATGAAGGCTCGGTTTTTGGGCGCGCTACGCGCTGTCTTTACGGTAGCAACCATTTTTTCTGTGGTTTCGTTGGTCGCGCTGCCTTTGCAAGCAGCGCAGGCGCAAACCCGCACATTGCCTGATTTCACCGATCTGGTGGAGCAGGTGGGCCCCTCGGTGGTCAATATCAGGACTTCTGAAAAAGTGGCAGTGCATGCCGCTCAGGGCGGCCCCAACGAGGAGGAGATGCTGGATTTCTTCCGCCGCTTTGGTCTGCCTGTTCCCAACATGCCCAAGCAGGCACCTAAAAAGAACCAGCAGCAACCCCAACCGCAGGAAGAAGACCAGCCCAAGGGCGTTGGCTCGGGCTTCATCCTTTCCGCGGATGGCCTGATCATGACCAATGCCCACGTGGTGGATGGTGCTGATGAAGTGCTGGTGACGCTGCCTGACAAGCGCGAATTCAAGGCCAAGATCATCGGCGCCGATAAGCGCTCTGACGTGGCCCTGGTGAAGATTGAGGCCTCCGGTCTGCCCGCAGTGAAGGTGGGCGATGTCAGCAAGTTGCGCGTAGGTGAGTGGGTCATGGCCATCGGTTCGCCGTTTGGGCTGGAGAACTCGGTCACTGCCGGTATCGTCAGCGCCAAACTGCGTGATACGGGCGACTACTTGCCCTTTATCCAGACCGATGTAGCCATCAATCCTGGCAACTCGGGTGGCCCTTTGATCAATATGCGCGGTGAAGTCGTGGGCATCAATAGCCAGATTTATTCGCGCTCCGGCGGATATATGGGCATCTCATTTTCCATTCCCATGGATGAGGCGATCCGGGTCAGCGACCAACTCCGCGCCAGCGGGCGTGTGTCACGCGGGCGCATCGGCGTCCAGATTGACCAGGTCAGCAAGGAGGTTGCGGAATCGATTGGTTTGGGCAAGCCCGTCGGTGCCCTGGTGCGCAGTGTCGAGACCGGCTCTCCCGCTGAAAAGGGGGGTGTGGAGGCGGGCGACATCATTACCAAGTTTGATGGGAAGTCGGTTGAAAAATCCAGCGACCTGCCGCGCCTTGTGGGAGCGACCAAGCCTGGCAACAAGAGCACGGTCACCGTGTTTCGGCGCGGTGCTTCGCGTGATTTGAATGTGGTGGTTGCAGAGGTGGAATCCGACAAGCCGGTGGCCAAGGGGTCGGCCAAGGAAGAGAAGCCCAAGGTCTCCAGTGCGGCGCAGGTGTTCGGCTTGGCCGTGATGGACTTAACCGATGGGCAGAAAAAGGAGTTGGGCCTCAAAGGCGGTGTGCGGGTGGAAGCCGCGACCGAAGCCGCAGCACGTGCGGGCTTGCGTGAGGGTGACGTGATCCTGCAGGCTGGCAATGTAGAGGTCGGCAACGTCAAGGAATTCGAGGCGGTCATTGCCAAGTTCGACAAGTCCAAGGCCTTGAGTGTGTTGTTCCGGCGCGGCGATTGGACCCAGTACGCGATCCTGAAAGTGGCGAAATAAGCACAGCAACCGCCGGACAACCCCATTCCACAGAAAGGTATGGGGTTGTTTTTGGGGAGAGATGGATTTTTTTGTAATGGCCTGATGCGACCTCCGGATGTAGGCAGGCGCTGACTTTTTGAGGTGGTTAGTCTGATTTGGTTAGAATAGACGGTCTGACAAGGTCAATTTGGCTATAAAGCGTAGTCGAAAGTCCATGATATGGGATGCATTCATGCATCCCATCAGCGATCCACAGTTCGCCCACATGTTGTCCTTGCGGTCAGATCTCATTTTGTTAATAAGTTGTGTATAAGTTTACTGTTGTGGACTTGCAACTCACCCTTCTCTCGAATTTTTTGGCTGTGAATCCTGTCCTTTTTGCCTACAATGAAGTTCCAACTTTCGCAGTTGCCAAAAGATTGTTGGTTCAGGGCGCGTCCAAACTGGACGCGCCCTTTTTTCTTGTCTGCTCGTTTTAATTCAATCACTTGAAGCGCTCCCTTGATGAATCACATCAGAAATTTTTCGATCATTGCCCACATTGACCACGGCAAATCCACGCTCGCAGACCGCTTGATACAACGCTGCGGCGGCCTTGAAGCGCGCGAGATGGAAGCCCAGGTACTGGACTCGATGGACATCGAGAAGGAGCGCGGGATAACCATCAAGGCGCAGACCGCTTCGCTGAAATACAAGGCCGCGGATGGCCAGGTCTACAACCTCAACCTGATCGACACGCCGGGCCATGTGGACTTCTCATATGAGGTGAGTCGCTCGCTGTCCGCCTGCGAGGGCGCACTGCTGGTGGTGGACGCCAGCCAGGGCGTGGAGGCGCAGACCGTGGCCAACTGCTACACCGCACTCGACCTGGGTGTGGAGGTGGTGCCGGTGCTCAACAAGATCGATCTGCCCAATGCCGACTTGGACAATGCGCGCAGCGAAATTGAAGACGTCATCGGCATCGATGCCACTGACGCCATCCCCTGCTCTGCCAAGACCGGTATTGGCATTGACGAAATTCTGGAAGCCGTCGTCGCCAGGATCCCTGCGCCCCGCGGCAATCCGGACGGCCCTCTGCGCGCCATGATCATCGACAGCTGGTTTGACAGCTATGTGGGCGTGGTGATGCTGGTGCGCGTGGTGGACGGGCGCCTGGGCAAGGGCGAGCGCATCAAGATGATGGCCTCAGGCGCAACCTACAACGCCGACAACCTGGGTGTGTTCACTCCCGCCAATGAGCCGCGCCAATCGCTCCAAGCGGGCGAGGTGGGCTACATCATCGCCGGCATCAAGGAGTTGCAAGCTGCCAAGGTGGGCGACACCGTCACCCTGATCAAGCAGGGCACCGGGGGCGCGGCCTTTACTGCCACCGAAGCCTTGCCGGGCTTCAAAGAAATCCAGCCGCAGGTGTTTGCCGGTCTGTATCCGACCGAAGCCAGCGAGTACGACTCGTTGCGCGATGCGCTGGAAAAGCTCAAGCTCAATGATGCTTCGCTGCAATACGAGCCCGAGGTGTCGCAGGCGCTGGGCTTTGGTTTCCGTTGCGGCTTTCTGGGTTTGCTGCACATGGAAATCGTGCAGGAGCGGCTGGAGCGCGAGTTCGATCAAGACCTCATCACCACCGCTCCCAGCGTGGTCTACGAGGTCATGACGAACGACGGCCAAGTGATGACGGTGGAGAATCCCTCCAAGATGCCCGAAGTCGGCAAAACCGCAGAGATCCGTGAGCCCATCGTCACCGTCCACCTCTACATGCCACAGGAATATGTGGGCGTGGTGATGACGCTGGCCAACCAGAAGCGCGGCATCCAGATGAACATGGCCTACAAGGGCCGCCAGGTGGTGCTGACCTATGAGATGCCGCTGGCCGAAATCGTGCTGGACTTCTTTGACAAGCTCAAGAGTGTGAGCCGCGGTTACGCCTCCATGGATTACGAGTTCAAGGAGTACCGGGCCGCTGACGTGGTTAAGGTGGACATTCTGCTGAACTCGGAGAAGGTGGATGCGCTCTCCATCATGCTGCACCGCTCGCAGTCGGCCTATCGCGGACGCGCCGTGGTGGCTAAGATGCGCGAAATCATTTCGCGCCAGATGTTCGACGTTGCCATCCAGGCTGCCATCGGAGCCAACATCATTGCCCGTGAGACAATCAAGGCACTGCGCAAGAATGTGCTCGCCAAGTGTTACGGCGGCGATATTTCGCGCAAAAAGAAGCTCCTTGAAAAGCAAAAAGCAGGCAAGAAACGCATGAAGCAAATCGGTTCGGTTGAAGTTCCCCAGGAAGCCTTCCTGGCTATTTTGCAGGTGGAAGATTGATGCAAGCACTGACCTCCGCCATTCTGGGCGCCTTTGTTCTGTACGCAGCGTCCTGGTACCTCGGCTATGTCGATGGAAATTTTGCGTTGCTGCTTTTTTTGGCTTCCGTGGTGACTGGCGCCTACTGGCTGGCTGAGCGGTTTTACTTTTTGCCACGCCGCGTGGCCGCAGTGGCTGCGCTGGAAGCCAATGATGCGAAACGCCGCGCTGACCTTGCCAACATGGGCATCGCGCAGGTGGATGGCGACATTGCAGAGGCCAAGCTCAAGCTGTACATGCAACCCTGGTGGCTGGACTGGACTGCCGGGCTGTTCCCCGTGATCATCACCGTTTTCCTGCTGCGCTCCTTCTTGTTTGAGCCATTCAAAATTCCTTCGGGTTCCATGATTCCCACCCTGTTGGTGGGCGATCTGATTCTGGTCAACAAATTCACCTATGGCCTGCGTCTGCCGGTGCTCAATACCAAGATTACCGATGGCAATAAGCCGCAGCGCGGTGACGTCATGGTGTTCCGCTACCCGCCCAAGCCCAGTCTGGATTACATCAAGCGCGTGGTCGGCGTGCCGGGTGACACTGTGGCCTACCTGAACAAGCGTCTGACCATCAATGGACAGGTGCAGGAGACGACGGCGGTGCCGGAATTTTTTGATGCCGATGCCATGCGCTATTTCAAGCAGTACGAAGAGGTGTTGGGTGAGAAAAAGCACCGCTTGCTCAATGACGATGACCGTCCCGCTTTTGTACCCGGCGCGGACAAATTTGAGGGCCATGAGGGCTGTAGTTACACCATTGAAGGCGTGACCTGCAAGGTGCCGGCAGGGCAGTATTTCATGATGGGTGACAACCGCGACAACTCCATGGATTCCCGCTATTGGGGGTTTGTGCCGGAGCGCAATATCGTCGGCAAAGCGATATTTGTTTGGATGAACTTCAGCAATCCCAAGCGGATTGGGTTCTTCAACTGAAGATTGCGAGGGGAATACATGTCTGTTCAACGCAAATCCCGGCAACGCGGCATTTCCTTTGTGGGGCTGGTTCTGGTGGCTTCGGTCGTGGGCATGGCTGGCGTGGTGCTGGCGCAGATTTTCCCGATGGTGATTGAATACATGGCCGTTCAAAAGGCGGCACAAAAGGCTGCGAACGAAGGCCAGACCCCGTCCGAAATCCGATCGGTCTTTGACAGAGCCTCGCAGATTGACGATATCAAGTCGGTTACCAGCAAGGACCTAGACATCAGCAAACAGGGCGACAAAATTGTGGTCGCCTACAGTTACCAACGCGAAATCCACCTGGTGGGCCCGGCGTTTCTGACATTGAAATACGAAGGTCAATCCAAATAAGTGGCTGATAGTCTCCAGGAGTTGCAGCGGCGTTTGCAACATGAATTTTCCGACCTGTCGTTGCTCAAGCGTGCGCTGACGCACCGCAGTTTTTCCATTGACCATTACGAGCGGCTCGAGTTTTTGGGCGA
Organism: Comamonadaceae bacterium; assembly: GCA_947375135.1. Taxonomy (GTDB): domain Bacteria; phylum Pseudomonadota; class Gammaproteobacteria; order Burkholderiales; family Burkholderiaceae_C; genus Allorhodoferax. The sequence goes on from CANCER010000039.1 coordinate 24,539, forward strand.
CTCTGTACTGGGTCTGGCTATTTCAAGCTTGCTGTATGCCCGCTTGGGCTCATTGCAGGAGGGCGACCTGTCCCGAGTGCGTGCCAATCTGGTTAAGCAGGAAACCTTGCACCAGTTGGCTGTCGACTTGGGCTTACCCGAAATGCTGCGCCTGGGCGAAGGCGAAATGCGCTCTGGTGGCCAGAAGCGCCCCTCGATACTGGCGGATGCGCTCGAAGCCCTGATTGGTGCGGTGTACCTGGATGCCGGCTTTGAACAGGCCCAAGCCCTGGTGCATCGCCTTTTCAACGCCATGGAAATCAACCCGCAAATGGATGCCATCGGCAAAGACCCCAAGACCGAGTTGCAGGAATGGCTGCAAGGGCGCAAGATGAAACTGCCGCTGTACAAGGTTGTGGGCACGCTCGGTGCGGCACACAAGCAGACCTTTGATGTGGAATGCGAAATCCCCGAGTTCCGTCTGGCCGAACGAGGCATCGGTGGTTCGCGCCGTGCCGGGGAGCAGGCTGCCGCCACAGCCATGTTGCAAACCCTTAAAACCAAACACCCAACATGACCACTGCCCCCAAAAAGACCCCTCCCCAAGCCGTTTTCAAAACCGCCACCAAGGCTGAGAAACTGGCCGCAAAGCCACAGAAGCAAAAGCCTGCAGTGCACAGTGAAACACTGAGCAAGCCGGTGCCAGCCGCCAAGGTTGCGAAAAAGCCGGTCGAGCGAACAGCCCAAGCCGTGGACGATGCGCAGCCCGATCTGGATGCCATGCTGCAAGGCCTGCTGAAAAGCACGCCGCGGCTGACGGAACCGGGCACACAGGCAGAAGGCCAGCGCTGTGGTCTGGTCGCTATCGTGGGCAAGCCCAACGTGGGTAAGTCCACGCTGCTGAACGCGCTGGTGGGGCAGAAGATCAGTATCACCTCACGCAAAGCGCAGACCACGCGCCACCGCATCACCGGCATGCACACCCAGGGTGCAACCCAATTTGTGTTTGTGGACACCCCGGGCTTCCAGACCCTGCATGGCAACGCGCTCAACAAGTCGCTCAACAAGACCGTGCAGGGCGCGGTAAACGATGTGGACCTGATTCTGCTGGTGGTCGAAGCCGGTAGCTTCACTCCGGCCGATGCCCGCGTCTTGGCCCTGTTGGGGAAGGACATCCCCACCATCCTGATTGCCAACAAGCTCGACAACGTGCATCGGCGTGGCGACATCGCACCCTGGCTGCAGGAAATGCAGCTAAAACATGCCTTTGCCGAGTTCGTTCCCATGTCGGCCAAGAATGCCAAAGACGTGGAGCGCCTGTTGGGCGTGTGCGAACGCTTTCTGCCTGAGCAGGCCTGGTGGTACGGTGAAGACGAGCTGACCGACCGCAGTGAGAAATTCCTGGCCAGCGAACTGGTGCGCGAAAAGCTGTTCCGCCTGACCGGTGACGAGTTGCCCTATACCTCCACCGTGGTTATCGACAAGTTTGAAGAAGAGCCGCCGGCCCGCAAAGGCCAGAAGCGCCTGCTGCGTATCGCTGCCACCATCGTGGTGGAGCGTGACGGCCACAAGGCCATGGTGATCGGCGACAAGGGCGAGCGCATCAAGCGCATCGGCATGGAAACCCGCGTGGAACTGGAAAAACTGGCCGATGCCAAAGTGTTTCTCGAACTCTGGGTGAAAGTCCGTTCCGGCTGGGCCGACGATGCCGCGCGTGTGCGCAGTTTTGGGTATGAATGAACACCCCCCGGCTTGCTCGCTGCGCGTAGCCGCTTTCCCCCTTGCAGGGGGCAGTGCCAGCGGCCCGGCAAAGCCGGTTCCGCGGCATTCGTGGTATGGGGGCATGCTCGCTCCAGCCCGGTAAGTGTTGAACCATGGCAACCAAGCGCTTTTCTGACGAGCCTGCATTTGTCCTGCATCGCTACGACTGGAGCGAGTCGAGCCTGATTCTGGAAGTCTTTACCCGTAACCACGGACGCATTGCGCTGGTGGCCAAGGGAGCCAAGCGGCCCTCGTCGAGCTTTCGGCCTATCCTGTTGCCGATGCAGCCGCTGCATCTGGCCTTTGGCGGAGACGCCGAAATTCGAAGCCTCAAAAGCGCCGAATGGCAGGGCGGCCATGTCATGCCTACGGGCGATGCGCTGCTCTCGGGTTACTACCTGAACGAGTTGTTGCTGACCCTCTTGGCGCGCGACGACCCGCACCCGCATTTATTTGATATTTACGCCCGCGTGGTGCAGATCATTGCCAGCGAGCATGGCGAGGTGCTGCAGGCCGCCTTGCGCACCTGGGAGTTGCTGCTGTTGCGCGAGATCGGTTTTCTGCCGCAACTCGACCAGCAAACCCTGACCTTGGGCGGTTTGGCTGCTGAAACGCGCTACACCCTGGTGCCCGAGGGCGGCCTGCGCCAGGCGCAAGACGAGGAACGCGGAGCCCTGAGCGGTGCCCAATGGATACGCCTGCAGGCGGCAGTGCAGAACGATGCACCGTTTACCACCACCTTGCGCGCCTGCGCCGAGATGATGTCCGAGCTCAAGCCGCAGTTGCGCCAGTTGCTGCACTACCATTGCGGAGTCAAGACACTGCGCTCCAGGCAAATGATGATGGATATACAAGCCCTATGAAACCCGCCACAACGAATCTCTCCGTCAACCTCAACAAGGTGGCCCTGGTACGCAATACGCGCCACCTGGGCATTCCCAGCGTGACCCGCGCCGCCACCCTGTGCCTGCAGGCGGGGGCGGCCGGCATCACTGTGCATCCGCGCCCGGACGCCCGCCATATCCGCGCGCAGGATGTGATCGCGCTGGCTGAGTTGCTGAAGGCCTGGCCCGAGCGCGAATTCAACGTCGAAGGCAACCCGTTCCACAACCTGATGGACTGCGTGGCCGATTTGCGTGCGCGCGACTTGCCGGTGCACCAGGTGACCTTTGTGCCCGATGGCGAGGGCCAGTTCACCAGCGACCACGGCTGGAATTTTCCTGCCGATGCAGCACGCTTGCAGCCACTGATTGCGCAGGCCCATGCTCTGGGTTTGCGTGTCAGCCTGTTCATGGACGCCGAGCCCGCAGCCATGCAGGCCGCCAAAGACGCAGGTGCCGACCGCGTCGAGCTCTATACCGAACCCTATGCCGCCGCATGGGGTACGACGGAGCAAGGCACGCAGCTGGCACGCTTTGCTGCGGCTGCACAGGCCGCGCTGGACGCCGGTCTGGGGGTGAACGCCGGCCACGACCTGAACCGCGACAACCTCGCCGCCTTTGTCCGGCAGGTACCCGGTGTGAGCGAAGTCTCTATCGGTCATGCCTTGATTGCCGATGCGCTGGAGTTGGGCTATGCCGCCACGGTTGAGGCTTACCTGCACTGCCTGCAAGCATGATTTACGGCATTGGCACCGACATCTGTGATGTGCGCCGCATCCGCGAGAGCCTGGCGCGCCACGGTGACCGTTTTGCTGCCAAGGTGCTGAGCGAAAACGAATTCAAGACCTGGAAAGCACGCAGCGCCCGCTGGCCTGAACGCGGTATCCGCTACCTGGCCACCCGCTTTAGCGCCAAGGAGGCCTTTAGCAAAGCCATAGGTCTTGGCATGCGCATGCCTATGACCTGGAAACTGTGCGAGATAGCCAATGCGCGCAGTGGCAAGCCGGTGATCGTGCTGCATGGTGTGCTCAAAGACTGGTTTGACGAGCGGGGCCTGCAAACCCACGTCAGCGTTACCGACGAAACCGACTACGCGGCCAGTTTTTGCGTGGTGGAGCGCAAAAGCCCCTCCGACGCGACGCAGTAGCAGCCCCATTTTCTACACGCATTACAAGCCATGACCTCGCACGCTCCCCTCATCATTGATATCGCCGGTCTGTCCCTCACCAAGGTGGACCGTGAACGCCTGAAACACCCTTTGGTAGGCGGCCTGATCCTGTTCGCTCGCAACTGGCAGGACCGTCAACAGCTCACGGCCCTGTGCCGCAGCATCAAGAAAATGCGGCCTGACCTGCTGATCAGCGTAGACCATGAAGGCGGCAGGGTGCAGCGCTTCAAGACCGACGGTTTTACCCATCTGCCACCCATGCGCGCCCTGGGTGAGATGTGGCTGGCCGAACCCAAGCCCCAAACCAAGGCCGGCCCGCTCGATGCGACCAACGCCGCCACGGCCTGCGGCTATGTGCTGGGCGCCGAGTTGCGTGCCTGCGGTGTGGATTTGAGCTTTACCCCGGTGTTGGACCTGGACTATGGTGCCAGCAGCGTCATTGGCGACCGGGCCTTTGCGCGGGATCCGCGCGTGGTCAGTCTCCTGGCCAAGAGTGTGATGCAAGGTCTGCTGCAAAGCGGCATGGCCCATTGCGGCAAGCACTTTCCGGGACATGGCTTTGTGAAGGCCGACTCTCACACCGAAATTCCGGTCGACCGGCGCAGCCTCAAGGCCATTCTGGTGGACGACGCTGCGCCCTACCGCTGGCTCAGCACCAGCATGACCAGCGTCATGCCGGCGCATGTGATCTACCCCAAGGTCGACAGTCGCCCCGCCGGCTTCTCAGCGAAATGGTTGAACGAAATTTTGCGTGCCCAGATGGGCTTTACCGGTGCCATCTTCAGCGACGACCTGTCGATGGCCGGCGCGCGCGTGCTGGATGGCCGCGAGCTCAGCTACACCCAGGCCGCCGTGGAAGCCTTGCAGGCCGGTTGCGACATGGTGCTGCTGTGCAACCAGTCGGTCGCCAGCAGCGAAAGCGGTGGCATAGCGATTGATGAACTCATTGCCGGGCTGACGGAGGCGCAGGTCAAGGGCCAATGGCAGCCTTCAGAGGCCAGCGACGCACGCCGCCTGTCCCTGCTGCCGCGTCAGGGCGTCATCGATTGGGATGCGCTGATGTTGCAGCCTCAATATATGCACGCACTGGATTGGCTGGTTTGATGGGGAAATATAATTTCTTCATGCTAGGATAAGACTCGGTTAGTTCTTTTCGTTATAAAAATTGGAGTTAGTGATGAAGTTGAAGTCTTTGATTGTTGCTGTGATGATGCTTGCCTTTGCCGGAGCCACCATGGCTGCAACGACACCTGCTAAGAAGCATGCGCATAAAAAAGCCCATGTGGCGAAAATCCACAAGGTTAAGCACAAGAAAGCTGCTGCAGCGCAGTAATCGGGTAACCGCCCACAGTAAAAAAGGCCTCGCTAGAGGCCTTTTTTACGTCCGTACCGGACGCCTGGTCCGGAACCCATCCGTTTAACCCAGGAGTCTGCGCGGCAGAAGATTTCCAGCGGACTTAGCTGTCACTGGCGGCGTCTCAAATTTGTCTGTGCTCTGGTGAACCTAGAAAAAGCAGTTCCCCACTCCAAGCCATGGGCAAACCCAGCACTGGCGGGGCATAGCGCAGATTTGGCACACTCACCCCATGGGTGAAGTAAAACGCAAACAAAAGGCGGCCCTCGTGCGGGGCTCTGTTGATGGTGATCAACCGCAGGTAGTCGACACATTGGGTGGACGCATGCACGTGCGCTGGGACGAGGGTGCGG
>CANCER010000040.1 GCA_947375135.1 Comamonadaceae bacterium
TGGCGCTGGTCTGGATGGAGAACAAGGTAAAACCCGAACTGGCGCGCACGCCCAGGTCTTCTGCCACTTCAATATGCTTGCGCTCAGCGCCCAACACCCGCTTCTCGCGCAACGATGCATAGGCAGATTGCGCTCCCACAATGGCTCCGCCCATCCAGGCCACCAGATCACGCTCAGGTTGTCCACGCAGGCCCAACACCAAATGCTTGTCAACCCACTCGGGCTTGAGGGCAATCTCGAAGGCTCCTTGGCGGAACTCGAATTTGAACTCCAAGTATTCCTGGTTGACCTCCAGCAGCGAGTCCTGCAGCGCGTCCAGCAGCGGCTGCAGGCAGGCCAACGGATCTGCATGCTGGTAGTCGGGCGGCACCAAAGGGAGCGAGCCGGGGCGTAATTGGCTGAGTGGCCCCAGCAGACCGGCCAGCGACAGATACAGGGCATACGGATGCAGTGGCGTAGTGCGCAGCACCGCCTCCAACATGGGAAGGGAAGTTACCAGATTGCGCAGGCGCTCACGCTGCTCCAGATAGGCCAAGCGGTCTTCGGTTTTGGACGAGGGCACGGCCGTCTGCTTGGCCACAAAGGCCGCCTTGCCGCGTAACTGTCCGGCAAACGCAGACACCTTGGACCACAACTCGCCGAATTTGGCAATGGTGATCAGCGGCGGCAGCGTAGGCGCCCATCTCAGAATTTCGTTGTCCTTGAAAACCGATCCCAGGCGCAGGCTGGTGAAACGTGCGCCAGGTTGCGCGCCACCAACCAGGGACAGATTGGGCAGCAAGCGAGGCATGTCCACCGGAACCGCTTCTGACACTTCATCCTCGACTGGTCCGTCGGAGACCGAGCGAAAGCGCGACGCAGCCGCATCCCCCTGCGCCCGCCGCGACAGGGGCAACACCAGAAAAATATCGACCGCAGCATCGGCCAGACCGGCTGCAAAGGGACTCAGATTTAACTCCAGGCCCGGTTGCTGAGGTCCACTGGCCGAATAGCTGACTAGGGTGCCGTCAGGCATGACAGCCTCCAGCGCCAGCACTCGCACCGTACCTGATGGCAGCAAACCGGCATCGGTCTCCAGTGTGCGCACGCCCCAGCTGAAGGGCGCTGCTAGCAGAGTCTGTGCTGCCACCAATTCGTCTAGCCTCGAGGCCGACTGCTGGAAATGCTGAGGCGCCAGCAACATGCCTTCATGCCACTGGATGCGCTCGGTGATACGGGGGGTCTGGTTCAAATGGGGCTCCGGTTGGCGTTGCTTCAGTGGGGTTTCGGTAGAGCCACGGCAAATGAGCGTGCATCGAGCTGAATCAGGACGTCCCCTTGCAACGGGGATACGCGCAGGCGGTGTTCACCAGGTGTCTGGTAATCGGCAAACACCAGCGCGCCAACGACGCGCTCATGCCCAATTTTGTCGAGGGGCAGGGCCATCACCTGGCCCGGCACCACCTCTACTGACAGGTATCGCAATTGCTCGGGGTAGGTATTGGCCATATCGGCACGCGAGGCAAACCATTTAGATGCCGGCATGGCCAGCAGAGTGCCCAGCAAGGCATCGTCCTGCACCAGCACCAGGTCCACCGCCAGCGCCGTGTTCAGGTTGGCACCTTCATTAGCCACCACGGTAAAGCGGCTCCAGTCCAGTCTGCTGCCCTTGGGCAGAAAGAAACTGGAAAATCCATTGGCGGCACCACTGGTTGAACTGCAGGACGCAAGCACGGCGAGGCCCAGACTCACCAGGAGTAACTTGGTTGCTATGGCTGCACGATAGAACAGAGTAATTTCTCCCTGAGCCAGGCTTGCTTCAGCGCATGCCATAGCCCACTCCCGCACACGTAATGAACAGCATCACCAACGCAACGCAGAGCAACACAATGGCTATCTCAGACGTTGAAAAAGTGAAAATAATAGGTTGTGCCGATTCTATATGCGCGGTCTCTGCGAAATCCCTCTTTTCAGAGGGAAGTCCTTCCGATACCAACGCCACCAGCACACTGACCAGCAGAAAGCTCAAAAGGTTGCGCGGCCCTGCGCACAAAAGCTCTATGGCTAGGAACAAGGGCACTACTGCCTCCAGGGGCAATTGCAGGATGCGCAGGGTTACGCCGATATAAAGCAGTGAGGCGGCACCGGCGTGGCCTGCAGACGCAAAGGCACCCAGCATGGCCCCGCCACAGATCAGCAAGCCTTCGGCGACACCAAGCGGGTGTCCATACATGTGCGCCACAAAGACCAAAAGAATGGAGAAGTACAGGGCCGCGCCGCAACGCACAAAGATCGATGCGACCGGAACAATGAACTCGGTAATACCCCGACTAAAACCCAGGCGAGAACTCATGGCATGGATGGTGTCGGGTATGGCCGCCATGGGGCTGGTGGAGCTCAGGCTGATCAGGGCCGGTGTTTTCAGCGCCGAAAAGACCAGGCCCAGCGGCATGCCAGAGCGCTTCCAGACAATGGCCAGCGCAACACTGCACAGCAACAGGGTGGCTGCCGCAAAAGTCCAGAGAAAGCTGGCCATAGCGAGCAGGCTGCGCCCATCCACTGAAATGGCGAACAGCGCGGCCATGCCAAACACCAGCAAGGGAATGAAGAGATTGGCCGCAGAGATAAGTGCCTCCAGACTGCGGTAGATGGCCTCAAAACTCCCCATCAGTACCCGGCTTGCCTCGCCTGCCTGCATGACCACGCCGGCACCAAAAATCAGGGTACCCAACAGGATGCTGAGCAGGTGGCCTTGCGCCAGCGCCTTGAAGTAGTTGCTCATAACCAGGCCGCCAGCCGCGTAAGACGCGGCATCCACAGTGGGCGTTTCGGCAGCAAAGAGGGACACTTCGACATTGGAGGCGCCATCCGCGGCCTTCTGCACCAACTGCCCCAGGTGCTGCAGCTCGCCCGCGCTGAGGTTCTTGCCGGTTTGCGCCAGCAAGGCCGCGCCCAGCCCGACCAGCCCGCAGACGACCATTAAGCCAAGTGACAAGCCCAGCAAGCGCGCCAGACGCCAGCCCGGACGAGGCAAGGAGGCCGCCTGACGCAGGCCGAAAAAAGTGGCTACCACCAAGAACGGCAATGCTGCCATATTGACCACCGCCAGGTACATCTGCCCCATCAGCGCATAGTGCGCGCTCTGGCCTGGCAGGAAGTAGCCGGTGAAGGCGCCACTGAGCAATGCCAGCAGCAGCACCACGGGGTTGCCGGACCACGCCCTCAGCCGCCCCATGACACGCACCGTGTTGTGCATGCCGACACCGGCAGGGATATGACAAGACAGACCACTCGACGGCGCCTAGAGTTTGAGCGGACGCGGACAGATCAGTGTGACGGCGGCACTGTTACCCAGCACCAGCACCAGGGTGCGCAGCATGTCACAGATCGGGTCAACCGCCAGGAACAGGATGAAGGCTGCTTCAAACGGCAGGCCGAGGTAGCTGCAGGTCAGACCGACCAAAGAAACCGTGAGCAGGCCGGACATGCCGGCCGAGGCAAAGCCGGCCAGCACCGAAGCCGACACCACGATGCCCAACTCGGCCGCGCCAAATGGCTTGCCATAGAGCTGTCCGATGAACATGGCAGCACAGACGTAATACACCATCGGCCCGATACGCAATAGCGACACACTCAGCGGAACCAGCAACTCCACGCGGGAGCGGGCAAAGCCAAGCTGCTCGGTCAGACCTTCGATCATGCTGGGCATGCAGGTAGCACTGTTACGCGTGGCCAACGCCAGCGCAAACGGCCCCTGCATGGCCACCAAGGTCTGACCCAGCGTGGCATTGGAGCGCTTCCAGATAATCGCCACCGCAATCACCAGCACGATCACCGAGGCTGCGAAAAAGGCCAGCGTAAACTGCCCCATTGCTTGCAGCGGACCCAGACCGGTCTTGGCCATTTGTGAGGCACTCATGCAAAACAGAATGAGGGGCAATGGGTAGTTCAGCCAGCGCATGATCATCTGGCAAGCGTGGTAAACGGTTTCCAGCGATTGCGTCAGCCCGTCGGAGATGCGGGCCGGTATCTGCCCCACTGCAAAGCCAAACAGCAAGGCGAACACCAGCGCCTTGAGGGTTTCGCCATTGGCAAGGGCAGCAAAGATATTGGAGGGTACAAGGCTGGCAAATACTTCTGACAAGCTGATCGACTTGATCGGTTCGTCCAAACCCTGCAGACTCATGACCGTGTCGCTGGCGCTCAGGTCGTTGCCCACAATATTGCCGAAGGTCTGCATGGTTTTCGCCGGCAGGTTGGTACCGGGCTGCAGCACAGCCAGCGTGAGTACGCCGATCAGGGCCACGGTCACAGAAAAACCAGTAAAAACTAAGCCAACAGTAGCCATAAGTTTGCCCGAGCCGCCTTCGCGAAACAGCCTTTGCAGGCTGAAGATCACCGCCGACACCATAAATGGGAGCGAAATCATCTTCAACAGGTCGACATAAATATCGCCCACAAAGCCCAGCGCGGCGCCCACATCCGGAAACCAGACGCCGATCACAAAACCCAAGCCAAGGCTGGCGACCACTGCCCAGGGGTTAAGTGCAAAGTTGTATATTTTTTTGAGGTTCATCTTCGGTACTGTGGTTCTGATAGTCAGCGATCCAGCGCCTTGAGCACCACGTCGATGGTCAGCTTCTCAGACGACTGCGAAAGGAATTGATTGATAAAGGACAGCAGCACAGTGTCCTGAATGCCAACCGCAATGCCCAGCGTGTCTTCCAAGTCTTTAAAGGTGACGGTGCGCAATGTTAGCGACAAGGTGGGGTCGCTGCGCAGCACGCGTTTGACTTCAAACTCGTCGCGATAAGCCGCAATGATCTGGCCAGTTTGCACTGCCTTCAGTACTTCTTCCCAGTTCGGATACTCGCGTATGTCGGCCTGGGGAAAATTGCGCTGCGCGTAGTCGTCAAAGGAGGACTTGGCAAGTACCCCCAGGCTGCCTTTGTATTGCCGGATGGCCGATGGCAGCGGCATGGCACCGGCGTATTCAGCAAAGCGCACGCGGTTCAGAATGAATGAATGGGCCAGCCGCAGATACGGATCGCTGAAACTGATGCGTTGCGCCCGGGCCAGGGTGCGCGAAAGCTTGCTGACGCCCAGGTCGGCATCGCCACGCGCCACGATGTCGACCACCTCGTTAAATGTCTTGGCACTGCGGTCAAAGCGCACCGACACCTTCAGCTCCTTTGCAATTGCCCGCGCCAGGTCCACTTCCAGACCCACCAGGGTGTCACCCTTGGTCGAAAAGAATGGCGGTGTATCCACGCCCAGCATGGCGATGACTAGCTCACCCTTGTTGACAATGCGGGCAATGTCGGGCGCCAAGGTGCGGCCGTCCTCCACCTTCACAAGGCCTGAAGCTGCCGGCTTTGCCGCAAGCACGGATCGCACCGGATTGGGCACGGGAAGGCTGCTGGCCGAAAGCGCGGGCACTGCCTGCCATGCAGCAACGGCCATCAGCATTCCTATGCAAAGTCGCTGGATGCGCCTGGTGGTGGCACGCAGCGCAGTGGCTGGCGTGCAAGGGTGTTGGTTTTCCTGCTTCATGTATTTATTTAGCACCCTCTAGGGGCAGCTCCTTTGGAATCGAATTCGGTAGGGCGTAAGGCACAGGCACAGGCACAGGCAGTGTTGCCGGGCTTTTGTTTGGCAGGGACCTCCCGATCTCCATACCCAGCAAAAACATCAGAACGCAAAGGAGTATGAAGCAAACCGCCACGATGGTGAGCATGCGAGAGGTGAGAGACAAGGTGTATTGCATAGTTTTTTAAAGCCTGCGGGGTCAGGGAACCATGGCGGTGAATTGCCCGGGCATCAGTATTTGTATCACACCGCCCCAGCTGCACATCAGCTTGGAAGAGTTCTGCAAGGCCGGCATATTGCCGATCAACACCGTGGGCGAACCCGGCGCCCAGGGCGCCATGGTCATGGGGATGCAGGGCATGGGCGTGAGCACGCCCAGTGCCGCAGCCGTGGCCGCCATCACCATGGGGTTGGCCGGGCAGTTGCACATGCCAAAGGGCATGACATTCACCATGGGTTTGTTGTCCATGATGTTGGCCGACGGCGCGCCCGACATGACCAGATTGGCCGGCAAGACATTGAGCGTGCCGGGCGCCACACCAAACGAGCATTGCAGCATGGCGCCGGTACAGACAAGCATTCCCATGATCAGCCCTTCACCAGTTTTTCAACGCGTTGCATGAACGACGCCTTGTCGGCCGCAACAGCAACTTCCCGGCCACTGGAATCGAAGCGTTTAGGCGCGCCGTGCAACTTGCCCGTCCGGTAGTTCAGCACTTCCATCGGTTTGCCGTTCGGCCAGTAGCGGGTGAGTTCCCCATGCAGCACATTATTTTTGTAGAAGGCCTGCTGCACCAACTGGCCATCCGGCCCATAGTCCTTGCAGGGGCCTTCCAGCAGCCCTTGCACATGGCGCTCGCTGCGCACCCGCTGCCCGAGGTGGAAGAACAGCGATTCACCCTCCAGGGCCCCTGCCACGTAGGTTTGGCGCGCGCTGACCTCGCCGTTTTCGGCGTAGGTCAGCGCTTCACCCTGCAGCACACCACCCTGGTAGTGGCGCTCGGCAAAGAGGCGCCCGGCAAGGAACAGGCGGGTCTTGCCCTGTTGCAGGCCGCTGACGTAATGGGCCTCCTGCACGCGCTGGCCATTTTCATCAAAGCTGGAGAAGGGGCCGTGCAGTTGGCCGTTCGCGTAATGGGATTGCAGGCGCAGAACCCCATCCTCGTCCCTGGACTCCAGCAGTCCTTGCAAGGAGGGCATTGCCGGGTCGGCAGGGCCAGCCACGGCAGGCGATGTGGAGACAGGAACAGGGGTTGGAAGCTTGGCATCCATGCTAGTTGATTTTCACAAGGCCGCCCTTAATGGTCAGCATGCCGCCGCCATCCACCGTCTGCATGGCCGAGGCCTTGTTGTTCACCATGGCACCCTGGTTCTCCAGGGTGGTGCCGGCCTTATTGGTCAGGCCCATGCCCGCCTGGTTGATCAGGTCCGTTCCTGCCTTGTTGGTCAGTGCCGTTCCGGCTTGGTTGGTCAGCGCGGTGCCGGCCTTATTCGTGAATGCCGTGCCCGCTTCGGCGCTGAGCGTGGTGCCGGCCTTGATGGAAATCGTGCCACCGACCTCAATCACCAGATTGCCGGAGATCTTGAGCGTGTAGTTGCCGGTCACACCATGGGTGAAACCGGCCTTGTTGGTGTGGGTCTCGGCACCGGTGACGGTGAGGCCGCGCGTGCCCTTGACATCATGCGTCTCCTTGCCGGTCTTGACATTCACGGTGCGGTCGCCCTTTTCCAGCGTGTGGGTCTCCGAGCCCTGGGTCAGGCTGGTGCTAAGGTCGTTTTCAATCTCCACCTTCATGTCTTTTTGTGCATGGAAGTACAGCTCCTCGGAGTCCTTCTTGTCTTCCATGCGGATCTCGTTGCCGGCCGCACCCTGCTTGGACGAGCGCGACTTGATGGTGCTTTGCGTCTGCATGCCGGGCAAGTTGACGGGCGTGGCGTTCTCTCCGTTGTAGACCGCACCGGTGATCAGCGGGCGGTCCGGGTCGCCGTCAACATAGCTGACCACCACCTCCTGACCGATACGCGGCAGGAATAAGGCACCCCAGCTCGCACCGGCCCAGCTTTGCGACACGCGCACCCAGCACGAGCTGTTTTCGTCCTTGACACCCAACCGGTCCCAGTGGAACTGCAGCTTGACGCGGCCGTACTTGTCAGTCCAGATTTCTTCGCCGCTGGGCCCTACCACCAGCGCGGTCTGGCTGCCCGCCACACGCGGACGCGGCGTGTCCTGCGGCGTGCGAAACGGGACCGTGGCGTCAAACACTTCAAACGCATTGCGATAGTGCTCACTGGTCGCCGAGTGTGTCACCTGGCGCAACACCAGCGCGGTATTGAGCGCGCTGCGCGGATGCCCCGACAGGGTGAACTTGGTGCCCGCAGCCAGCGGGTAACACTGGCTGACCCCCCGGCTGCACTCGCTTTGTACCTGCAGCGACTCCAGCAACACCTTGGCGCGCTGGGTGCCGTCTGCCACCACGTTGTGCTTGCCCGGAAACGAAAATATCTTGCCCTTGCCGGTGGTGCATGCAGACTCGGCCTTGAGCGCGGTAGTGGGCTTGAGGTAGTCAAAGTCCCCCACCTCCACTTTTTGCACCACGAGCCGGCTCTCGTATTCCAGTTGCGTGACCGTATCCATCAACGGACCTGTACCCTGGTCCGGATAGAAGCGCAGTGCTTCCGCACCGGTGCAGGCCAGATGGGCGCTGCTGCTGTCGGCAAGCACCATCGTATGGCTAGCGCTCGTAAAGGTGAAAAAGTAGAAGATGCCCTCTTCTTCCATCAGGCGGGAGATGAAGTCCAGAGCGGTCTCGTCGTATTGCACGCAGTACTCGCGCGCGCCATAGGTGCCGGTGAGCTTGTCATCCAACAGGACGGCAAACTCTCCCAGCACGGCCTTGATAATGTCGGGCGCGGTCTGGTTCTGAAATATCTTGCGGTCACGGCTCAGCGACAGCAGCCACAGGCTGGGCACCATTTCCGCTGTGTAGAAGGCAAAGGCCTTGTTGGCGCCAGCGTACATGAAGCGCGAAACCATGCCGTGCAGGTAGCGCACCGGGCAGTCTTTGGGCGCGAATTTCACCGTCACCATGGCCCCCACGATGGTGGCTGGGTCCAGCCCGGTGTCAGACGAGCGCATCGACAGTGCAAAGCTGAAGGGCTGCGACAGCGCCTCCTGGCCTTGCAGGCTGTCAAGCAGCAGCACGTCCGCGCCAAAGGGCGTCGTGAGCGAAAGCGCGGCGTTGGTCTGTTGGAAGCCTTCAAGCATGGGGCACTAAACCAGGGAAGCGGGACGAAACTGAAAACAAAAATCCCCCTGTGCATCCACGTCCATTTGCACTTCACGAAACGGGTTGCCCATGGAGATGCGCTCCAGCACCTGGCGCGACAACTCCGGAAACACGCTGTGCGCCAGGATGTGGTCCACATTGCGCGCACCGCTGTCCACCTCGGTGCAGCGCGCAGCAATGGCGCGGGACACCGTGTCTGACCAGCTGAAGTCGGCGTGGTGGTTGGTGCTGAAGCGTGCGGCCAGTTTGTGCAGCTTGAGGTTGACGATGGAATGGATGTGCGCGTCACCCAGCGGGTAATAGGGGACGAGGGCCAGGCGCCCCAGAAACGCGGGGGAGAACCGGCGCAGCAGCACCGGGCGCAAACGCTCTACCAGTTGCCCGGCATCCGGCCACTGGCCTGCGCTACAGGCGTCAGTGATGATGTCCTGCGCGGCATTGGAGGTCAGCAAAATGACCGTATTCTTAAAATTGATCTGGACACCTTCGCCGTCTTCCATCACACCCTTGTCAAACACCTGGAAGAACAGCTCCAGCACATCCGGGTGGGCCTTTTCCATTTCATCGAGCAGCACCACCGAATAAGGTTTGCGGCGTACCGCCTCGGTCAGAACGCCGCCGCGCCCGTAGCCGACATAGCCGGGGGGGGCGCCCTTGAGGCCGGAGACGGTGTGCGCCTCCTGGTATTCCGACATATTGACCGTCACCATATTGCGATCTCCGCCATACATGATGTCAGCCAGGGCGCAGGCGGTTTCGGTCTTGCCAACGCCACTGGGGCCTATCAGCAGGAACACGCCCACCGGCTTGCCCGGATCGTCCAGATCGGCGCGCGAGGTGCGTATGCGCCGTGCAATGGCGTCCAGCGCCTGGTCCTGTCCGACAACGCGCTCGGCCATTTTCTCCTTCAGGTTGAGCACGGTGTGCAGCTCGTCCGCCAGCATCTTGCCCACCGGTATGCCGGTCCAGCCGGAAATGACCTCGGCCACAACCGCCGAATCCACCATCACCGGAATCATGGGCTCGTCGCTCTGGATGGCGTCCAGACCTTTTTCCAGACGGTTCAGTGTGGCCGCCATCCAGTCGGGGTTCTCCACCTCTTCGGTGGTGGCGGGCACGTCCAGCGAGTCGGCAATACGACGGCGCAGGGCCACGATCTCCTGCACCGCATGGCGCTCGTCTTCGAGTTTGGCCGTGAGCAGATCGCGCCGCCGTTTGTGCATCTGCAGGTCGTCCTGCAACTGGGCCACGGCCTGCGCGTGGTCACGCCCTGTCAGGGCCTCGTGACGCAAAATGCGCAACTGGCTTTCGGCACTGGCGATGTCGCGCTGCAGCGACTCGATTTCGGGAGGCACCCCGCTTTGTCCGATGGCGACCCGGGCGCAGGCGGTGTCGAGCACGCTGATGGCCTTGTCGGGCAACTGCCGCCCGGTGATGTAGCGGTGCGAGAGTTTGACGGCGTCGCGCACGGCCTCGTCCACAATCTCCACCCCATGGTGCAGCTCCAGGGTCCTGACCATGCCGCGCAGCATGTCGATGGCCACCTCTTCGCTGGGCTCGTCCACCTTAACGACCTGGAAGCGGCGCGCCAATGCCGGATCGCGCTCCACGTATTTTTTATATTCGGTCCAAGTGGTTGCTGCAATGGTGCGCAACTCGCCGCGCGCCAGCGCCGGCTTAAGTAGATTGGCCGCATCGCCCTGCCCTTCGGCGCCGCCCGCGCCAATCAACTGATGGGCTTCGTCAATGAACAGCACTATGGGCACGAGCGAGGCCTTGACCTCAGCGATAACCGATTTGAGCCGGTTCTCAAATTCTCCCTTGATCCCCGCACCCGCCTGCAGCAGTGCCAGGTCCAGCGAGCGCACCACAACCTTTTGCAGTGCCGGCGGCACGTTGCCCAGGACCACCCGCTGGGCAAAGCCCTCCACCACCGCAGTCTTTCCAACGCCCGCCTCGCCGGTAAGGATAGGGTTGTTTTGCCGACGGCGCAGCAGCACATCGATGATCTGGCGGATCTCGGTGTCGCGCCCGCGAATCGGGTCTATCTTGCCTTCGCGTGCCAGCTCGGTCAGGTCCACGGTGAACTGGTCGAGCGCGGGGTGGGCTGAGGCGCCACGTCGCTGCGTGGGCATTTGGCCTGACGCCGCAGGGGCGGCGGCACCGGCCTCTGGCGCAGGGCCGCCACTATTGGCACGGCTGGTCGGCGGCGTGCCGCGTGCGGCACTGCCAGCATCTTCGGTGGAAGTCTGCAGCAGGTCGGCCAGGTGCAGTCGCAGGGCATCGCGCGGAATCTTCAGAATGCCGGGCGCCGACTCGATTAGGCTGCCACGCAGGCTGTCGACTTCCAGCAGGGCCAGCAACAAAGTTCCGGAGCGCACCTGCTGCTCGCCCAGCAACATGGAGCTCAGCAGCCAGGCTTCCTGCAACAGAGGCGCCAGACGCGGCGAGAGCGCCGGTGTGCGGCCATTGCCACGCTTGAAGCGGTCCATGGCGTTCTGCAACTGGGCCAGGATGTCGTCCGGCTTGAGACCGAACTCGGCAAAGATCAGCAATACATCCGATGCAGCGGCTTCCAGCAGCTTGAACAGCAGGTGCTCGACTTCCACGTTGAAGTGGGACTGGCCCACGCACAACTCGGCTGCTTTTTCCAACGCGCGCTTGCACTCCGGATTGAGCTTGGCCAAGAGGGTTCGAATATCAATTTCCATGGCGGGCAGGCATTGGGGTGGCGCGCGGCATCAGGCCACTACGCTTTCTTGCAGGGTAAAGCGGGCCGGTGCCAGGGGCTGAGCCGCTTTGGCGGAGCCCAGCCAGCTGGTCCAACCCAGGCGCAGGCCGTCTGCGCCACCCAGTGCTGCGGGCTTGTGCTGCACGGCAAGCGGCGTGAGGGAAATTTCCACAGTGAAGTCGGATTGCAGGTAACGGCGAATTGTCCAGCCCAGCAACGCATGTTCGCTACCACCAGGCAGCAAGGCGCGCAGCCTGGGCATGCCCAGGTCGAGCAACTCCAGCGTGATGCCGGCGCTCTGGTCCCAGACCCGGGTTCCCAGCACTGCGTTGCGGCCCAGGCGCGGCCCGGACAGAGTGGCACCCAAAGCACGCACGTCGGTGCGCTCCAATTGCCGCCAGCCGCCGCGAAACTGCTGGCCCTGTGCACGCAGACCGAATCGGTCTGCCACCAGCGCCAGCAGGCCGCTCATGGAACGCGGTGCGCCACCCACCAGACCGGCATGGCGCAGCCAGGAAACCTCACCGCCAGGCGCATGCAAACCGGCCTTGAGGCCCAGCGAGCTGAGATGGTCCAGGCAGGAGGCCAGGGCCGAGGCCTGGGGTGACTGCCAGTTCAAACCCATGCCATGCTTTTTGCGACTGCGGTACAGAAAAGACAGGAAACGGTGGTTGAAGATATTCAGGAAATCGGCTGTGGCATGGTCCTTGGCGGCAGTGCGGGCGATGACGGTTTCGGTCACCGGCAAGGGCAGTGGCCCCTGTGCACCGGCCAGCGTCATGACCCCGGTGTACAGGCTATGGGCGATCCGAGGGTCCGGGCTTATGTCCACCCGCGCGATGTCGCTGCCGGGAAAGCCCAGCGACACCACTTCACGCAAGCGCACCGCCTCGTTGCGGCCATCGCCTGTACCCAGGGGCGGCAGGTGCGGTTGGCTGCGCTCGAGCAGGCTGATGGCCTGGAACAGGTTGAAGCCGTATGGCTTGGCAGCCAGGCGGGCGATCAGAGTACCTGTTGGCGACCGCTCATCGGTTTCCATTGTTTCCAAACTTCATCGCCCCGGTGGACGCTCAGTTGCACAAAGGAGTTGACGGAGGTGTAGAGCGCAAAAAAGCGCGCCAGCACAGCCGACAGCATTAGCTGCGAACCGCCCACAAAGGCTTCGTCATCAAACCCCAGAAGGACTTCGGTGCCACGGCAGTAACCGCGCCAGGCCGAGTCGCCGACCCGCCCAGTCACACTGCGCGCACGCAAATCCTGGATGCCCCGGATCTGCTCGTGATCGCGCGTACTGTCGGAGGCAAACAGCATCAGCATTTCACACAACTGCTCCCGGCCAGTGGAGCCGTCTACCAGCGACTGGTGGTTGAGCGTTAGCAGGGACACCAGACGCCAAAGGGTCTCGCTGCCCAAAGGAGGGCTGCGCTGGGCACTGGGTTCATACAGGCAGCGCACGCTGGCGGTTTGCGAGATGCCTTCGGCGACCATGCGGGCACCTACAGGCACTTGCTCCGCCAGGCGGCGGTTGGTGCACAGCAGGTCGGCATAGAGCACCGGCTCGGCGGGTACGCGGGCGGTGTTGGACGGGTCCACAAAGGAAAGGTACAGGTCGGTGCCGGAGATGTCCTTGCGCAGGCTGTGCTCGCGACGCGCGGACCAGAAGCAATCGCCGGCACCGACATGCACATGGCCCAGAGCGGCAAAGCTGGGCACCAGCACCGGGTGCTGTGCGTTCGGGTCAGACGAGGTAACCGCGAGGATGGAGTGCACCTCGGTGGTGGACTCGCGCTGGCGGTCTGGTACCAGGCGGTACTCAAACTGCCGGTGATCAACCACGATGGGCTCGCTGGTCTTGGTAAAAAGGTTGGCAATCGGCGTGCAGCCCAGGCGGAAATTGTCCGCGCTGACATTCACCAGACCCCGTGCCGGCTGGTCAAAACTCAACACCAGCTCAAAGCCCTTGCAGCCCTTGGCAAAGGGCTGGATGTGGCTCAGGTCAAAGAAGTGAAACTTGCGCGGAAAGCAAAAGTATTCCTGCATCAGCCCGTAAGCGGGTTGCGCCTGCTGTGGCAGGGGCAGCACGTTCTCACCCTCGGCGTAGCCGACCTCGGCCCAGGCATCTTCAGGCAGCAGCTGCACCGCGCCCAGGCTGGTGGTGATCTGCGCGCTAAGAACATCCGAGACCAGCAGGTCGTAAAGCGGCATGGTGGTCATCCAGTCGCCATGCAAGTGCAGGCGCAACCGGCTGACTTCGAGTTCGCTCAGGTCGCCCTCACCCACGCGTTCAAAGGCCAGGCGAAGGCGCGAGCCCGCTTCGATCGTGGCCCTGGCCACCCGCAAAGGCCACAGGGTGGTGTCCCAGGCGGTGCGAAAGCGGCACTGCTCGGTACCGGCCGTGGCGTACAGCTTGGTGTGCTGCGGCACCTTGAAGCCGACAGTCACCTTGCCCTGGTTAGGGTCCAGCGCAAACTCCGCTACCGTCATGGAGGGCACCGGCTGCAGCATCGACGGGCACAGATTCTCCAGCAGCGCGGCTGCCACCTGTGGAAATTCGCGATCCAGGTCTTGGTGTACGCGCGCGGCCAAAAAAGCCACTGATTCGATGAGACGCTCGGTGTGTGAATCTAAAGAGTCGGTACCGCGCAAGGCCAGCCTTGATGCTGCCTTGGGATAGCGCTGCGCAAAGTGCGCCCCTTCGTTGCGAAGGTAACTCAGCTCGCGTTTGTAATATTGAAGCAGGTCACTGTGATCGATATCTGCCACAGTCAAATTGCCTTTCCACGCGGTGCCATTGAGGGATCGAGCTGCAATTCAAAGTTCAATTGCTTTAATTTCATGCCTATGTTCACCAGTCCGCTGATAGCCAGGCTTGGGCTGAATGCGTCGCCCACTGCCAATGCAGCATGCACCTGCACCTCGCGCAACCGAGGCTCAAAGAAACCAATGGCCTTTTTGACAATGCGCTCCAGCTGCTCCAAGTCCTGCTGGGAATGTGCAGACAGATGACCAAAGTCGGGAACGCCATAGTCGATGGTGGTGCCTGCACACAGCATGAACTCGGCCACCGTGTGCACTGAGCGCGTGTTGAGCAAACTGGCCAGCTCGCGCCCTATGGACCACTGCAACTGCTCCGGCGACAACAGAGCTCCGACACCCGCTGTCAGCGCGTCCAAGCCGCCCAGTCGATCAAACAGGGGGACGGGAGATCCCAGAACCAGTTCAGCCATGTGCGCTCCCGTTTCGCCCCGCTTTCAACGCACTGCCGCTCAGGCCGGAGGCGCCAAAGGAATGTCCTTCTTCAAATCCCAACCGAACGGCGCCACACCCTTCTTGGTGGAGTCGGTGTTTTGCTGGGTCACTTGGGAGGTGATGGTGGTGAAGTGGATGCTGAAGCTTTCATGAGGCATGCTGCCCGAGGAACCCGAGGTGCTGATGCTGGAGATCATGGCTTCCCCCAGGTTGTAGACCACGGTGGTCATGTGCTTGTCGTTCTCGTCACGCGTCACCGTCACCACGGCGGTCTTCAGGGGTCTGGCGCCGGCACAAGCCGCGTACAGCAAGGGGCTGGACGAGTCCATCACCTTGGAAAAGCTCATTTCCGAAAAGCTGGGACCACCGGCGGTGCGGTCACTGTTCTTGCCATGGTGATGGTGGGTCAGGGCCAGGCTGAGTCCGTGCTGGAACGAGTCCACCATGATCTGTTCTTTGAACCCGTCGTCCGTGCAGTTTCCTTTGATGGAATCAATTTTCAAATAAATCATTCAGTGCTCCGAAATTTAAATAAATTTGCCGTGCGATAAGCATCGCAACAATCAGCCCGCTGCAGCCGGTAGTTCGGCCACCAAGCGGATGGACGCCGTCAGTTCTTCCATCTGGAAGTGCGGACGCAGGAAACAGATGGCCTGGTAGGCGCCTGGCTTGCCCGCCACTTCGGTCACGTCCACACGGGCAGCGCCCAAGGGGAAACGCGCCTTCATTTCCTGGGGTGCCGAATCACCGATCAGCACGTAGTCGGCAATCCAGTTGTTGAGTAACGACTCAACTTCGTTACGCGTCTGGAAGCTGCCGATTTTGTCGCGCATGATGACCTTGATGTAGTGCGCGAATCGCGAAGCCGCCAGCACATAAGGCAGGCGTGCCGACAACTGCGCGTTGGCGTTGGCGGCGTCTTTGTTGTACACCTTGGGCTTGTTGACAGTCTGGCCACCAAAGAAAGATGCAAAATTGGAACCCTTGGAATTAACAATGGCGATGAAGCCGAGGTCGTTAAGTTCTTTCTCGCGGCGGTCAGTTATCAGGACTTCGGTGGGGCACTTGATCGCCACGTCGCCTTCATCGGTCTTGAAGGCGTGTGCCACCATGCCCGTCACCTTGCCGCCGCCTTCGACACCACGGATGGCGGTAGACCAACCGTACTTTGCAAACGCATCGGTGATGCGCAAGCCGAGCTGATATGCGGAGTTGGCCCATAGATATTTAGAGTGGTCTTTGCCGTCCACGTCTTCTTCAAAGTTGAAGTTTTCCACGGGGATTGTCTTGGCCCCATAGGGCAGGCGAGCGGCATAGCTCGGCAACACCAAGGACACATATCGTGAATCTTCTGACTCCCGAAAGCTTCGCCAGGCGGCCAGTTCGGCACTTTCAAAAATCTTGGACAGATCACGCGGAACACCCAGCTCCATGAAAGTCTTCATGTCAAACAGCGCAGGCGCTGCGGCTGCAATAAAGGGCGCGTGGGCTGCTGCAGCAACCTTGGAAAGGCGCTCCAGCAGAGCCATGTCCTGCGGGTGGCGACCGAAGGTGAAGTCGCCGATTAGCAGGGAATATGGGTGGCCGCCAAAGGTACCGTATTCTTCTTCGTAGACTTTCTTGAAAAGTACGCTCATGTCGTGGTCGACGGCGGATTCGAGGTCCTTTAGCAGTTCCTTCTTACTGACATTGAGCAGGCGCAGTTTCAGGCGCGAACTAGTTTCTGTGCCGAAGACCATGTCATGCAGACCACGCCAAGAGGCTTCCAGTGTCTGGAATGCCTCGTTGTGCAGAATTTCATTGATCTGGTCCGACAAAAGTTTGTCGATTTCAGCAACGCGCTCGTTGATCATCGCGACCACACCCTTGTCAGGGCTGGCTTTCATGCCTTCGTCGAGAATTTGTGATGCGAACTGACCGATCAATTTCTTGGCATAGATTCCCTGGGATGGCTCAACTGCCATGTTTCCTTCGACCACGATACGGTCCAGGAGTCCCATTTCACCATTGACTGTTCCTGCGGACGTGCCCGCTTCTTGCGTATTCGCCATATCAATCACCGTTTCAAATTTGGGGTGTGCAGTTGCACGGAAAATTTCGCAGTTCAGGCAGCAGGCGCATCGCCGGCATTGGCTTGGGTCTGCAGCGTCTTGAGTTCGTCAGTACTCTGCACAATGTTTTCCAGCAGGGAGTCCAACTCGTCATTGCCATCCAACTTTGCCAGCAGGTCGCGCAGTTGCTGGCGTGCTTCGAGCAGCTTGGCTAGACGGGGCACCTGGCTGACGATGGCTTCGGGGTGGAAGTCGTCAAAATTCTGAAAGTTAAGTTCGAGCTTCAGGTTGCCTTCACCCTTGAGCGTGTCGGGCACTGAAATGTCCAGGCGGGGAGCAATCTTAGCCATGATCTCGTTGAAGTTGTCACGGTCAATCTCCACGAGTCGGCGGTCCTTCAGCTTGGGTAGCGGTGCAGCAGGTTGTCCCGAAAGGTCTGCTAACAGGCCGACGACCAGTGGCAATTCCTTCTTCTCTACCGCGTCGCCGATCTCAATGTCATACGTGATCTGGACGCGTGGCGGGCGGTTACGCCCTACCCATTTTTGCAAGCTGTCAGACATATTTCCCCTTCATGGATTGATATTGGTGTCACACGGATTGAAACTGAACCGTGGAGCATGGCCCCGTAAATTCACACCGCATGGAAGATCCGAGGCTAATATTCAGCAAAACACACGGCACCCCATGCTAGTCCACTTTGAAGCAGGTAAACCAAATTGAACCCAAAAATTTCGGCTTTCACACAGAAGTCACCCGCCTGCGCATCGTGGAGGCCATGGATTCGGCCATGCTGCTAGCCGTGTGATAACCCGTGCAGCCAACCCAAATGGTGTCAGTGCCCAAGGAGTTCCTGCATGCCCGCGAAGGCCTGAACATCCGGTTACTCTATTGCGAACTGGATGACGCCACAGTGCAGGAAGCGCAATCCCGCAAGGTTTGGTGGATCGGTCTGCTGGCCGAGTTGGCGGCCGAAAACGTGGGCTGTCCGGCGACGAAGCTGCACGCTTGCCAGGCTCGGCCAAATAAGTCATGAAGCGGCGCAAGCCCTATTTGTCCATGCCATAGCGTGCTACCTGTCCAGCCGCGTGCTGGAGGCAAAGGACCTCTATGAACAGTATCTGAAGATGCGCTGCAATCACGTCCACGCGCTATACCTGCTGGGCATCATTGAAGCCTCGCTGGGCAACCCGTTTCTGGCCCGCAGGCTGTTGAATATTGCGCCGGTAAAGTCCGAAATAAAAACAGAACGGTCTCTCGACTGCACCAGCTGAGCCATCCCGCAGAAGCCCTGGCGGGCTATGACCGCACGATGGATTTCAAGCCGGAACGGGCCACCGCGCTCAACTACGGTCAACGTGCGCGCTTCCTGCGCCTGCATTCCGGCCATGTGCAGGCACTGACTCACCTAGCCTACGTGCTGGAAAAGTAGATGGTGCTGCAGCACACCTCTATTGCCCTGTTAGATCGGACGCTAGCGGCATCCCCGAAACAGGCATTCATCAAGTTGGGACGTGCGTCTGCGCGCTGGCACTCCGCGCAGTGCATCGATACCGCCCTCATCGAGCAAGCTCTTTCACATGTACACACGTCTGTCGGGCTACGCCGACAGCCAGCGCCACTTCGGCGCAATCTTTGCCCGCGATCAGTGGGCGGCCCGCCTTGACGCGCTTCTTGGTTGCTTCGCTCAAGCCTTTTCTTGCCATGACAACATTCTCCAATATTGCTACTGAAGATGTAACAGTTGAAACGATCAGAGGTGGTCATGAATTACGAAAATATCAATAGTTATCGAATTGCGCGCCGTATTTGAGACCGCCGCGCTGTCCCTACGCGAAATCGGCCTGTTTGCGCTTGCCTTGGAGCATGTCGACGTACAGGGCTTGGTGCTGCTGCCATCCCGGCGTATTACCCATTCACAGCACGCCTCCATACCCTGGCAGCGAAAGTCGGCTTTTCCGTGCTGGAAATGACGCCCCGTTTTGGTTCCACGGGAGTGCAGAGTAGAACTGAATGGGCACCCGGCGCTGATGTTCAAAAAAGCGGCGTTTAACTGGTGGTGACTGGCGCGAATCTATCGATGACGGCCTCCACCAAGGCGTCATTGGAATCGACAAACCGGGTGGGGTTGCTACGCACTAGGCGCTCCATGCCAAAGGGAATTTCGGTGCAACCCAGAACGATCACTTCGGCACCACGGTCCAGCAGGATATTCATGGCCACCTCGTAAAGAGCTTCTGCCTCGGCCCATTTGTTGGCCTTGTTCATGGCGATGGCCGGGGTGATCAGCATTTCAAACTCGGCTTCGGTCGGTGTAACCACCCTATACCCCAAGTCATGCAGTGTACTGCTGTAGAGGCCCATGCGATATGTACCAAAGGTGGACAGCACGCCCACAGCGGAGGCCTTCGGGTTTTTACGCCGGAGTTGCGCGGCGCTGGCTTGCACAATGTGAAGCAGGGGGGCCTCGGACTCGGCCTGCATCTGGTCAAACCACGCGTGTGCACTGTTGCAGGGAATACAGATGGCGCGCACCTTATGTTGGTTCAAAAAACGAATGCCGTTGAGCAACTTGGGCAGGGGTGAAGCGCCACTTGCTACGAGATTGGCGGTGCGGTCCGGCGTGGTGCAGTCGCTATACAACAATACGGGAATATGTTCTTGGTCCACATCGGCTTTGGTTTTACGAACTAGATTGCGCAGAAAGTCAACCGTGGCCAAGGGGCCCATCCCACCCAGCACGCCAAGAAAAGTGGTGTTCATAGTGTTTCAACCTGCATCGTTTGAGGATATGTCAAAGTAAACACGTCCTTGTGTGTGCGGCATCAACACGCCGAGAGCTTGATTGTCGCATTCAACGGTGTATCGACAGTCATCAAAAAAATATTAGCATCAAATGCTCGCTGTCCAATTTACAGGCCTGGTTCAACGCTGCAATGCAATGCCTTGGGCTTTACCTTGTCATCCAGACACGTACCGTCAAGCACGGTCCAAGCTTCCATACTACCAACTTGGTCAAATCCACTCACGGAGCACAATATATGTTCTTTAAGTTGCAAACCAAATCGGGGCTTGCACTTTGGGAAAGCACATATTTTTGGCACAAGCACCCAGTATTAGAGCGGCAGAAACAGCAGGTCCACGCATCAAGCCTTGACTGGTAGCCAAAACCAGACTGGGATGTAATTGGGTTGCAGCGACCAACACTTGTTGCATTCTGCCCACCCCCTTAAAAGTCGGCATGTCAGACTAAAAAGCCCAAACTGAAAGGCATTGCGAATCGGCTTGTGCCGGGCATTCATGCACGGTCCTAGCCAGCCGTGGACTCCTGACAGCGCACGTTTGCTTCCGACTGCGATTGGTTCTCAGAAACTTGGCAGGTCGCCCGGAGTCGCTGCAAACCGAAATGCATGCATGCCAAGCAGGCACCGCCTGCGGACGGTTGAGGCAGAACAAAACCCAGCGTCTCACGCTTTGGCAGCACATCGAAATTTTCATGGGGACCGACCGCCAGCAAAAAAAAGTGTTCAGGGTTCCAATTTATCGGGTTGCAGTCGATAGGCCAGCAAGGTCTCCCGCTTGTTGCGCTTGAACTGATGGACGAAAGCGCCGTTCAAGTCGCCCCTTTTTCCTCCCCCATCGTGTGGTCATCCGCATCGGCTTTGACTGCAGAATCCAGGATTGCTTTGTCTTTGGAGCGCAGCTTTTTGGCTGTACGCGCACAGGATGGCGTGACCCGCATGGCGAAGGACATTCTGCTAGCCGAAAGAATACGGTGCCAGCTACCCCATCCTGGCCTCTTCGAGCGAAAGCATCGTGTCCCGGATCACTTGCGGCGGTAACTCCGGGTTTTCCAAAACGGCCTTGCCAATGCGTGCCCGGTATTCGATTTGCTCGGGGACGGAGTGATGTCCAGTGGCAGCAATAAGCTTGGCGTCTTCCGCATGCGTGCAGAGCGAAGTGCAAAGCCCGCTGCGCCACAGGCTCAGTAGCGGCACATCAACGCCGGTGCGCAGGTCTATCGGCCACTCTGCGCGAATCGAGGCCGAGGTGTCGCAGAAAACAATCTCCGGGGTCCTCGCAGCGCAATCACCAGATCGCTCACAGTCCGGCCCCCGGGGCCGGGTTGGCCATGCGTTCGCGTCAAGAATGCATCGCAGACGCTTCAGCGCTTGCGCATACCCCCCAGCAACACGTACTTGAGCGTCAGGTAATCGTCCAGCCCGTAGTGCGAACCCTCGCGTCCCAGGCCGGAGTCTTTGACGCCGCCAAAGGGGGCAATCTCGGTGGAAATGATGCCCTCGTTCACACCCACGATGCCAACCTGCAGGCGCTCGGCCACGTCCCACACACGGGCCAGGTCGCGGCTGTAAAAGTAGGCTGACAGGCCGTAGGGCGTGTCGTTGGCCAGGGCGATGACCTCGTCTTCGGTCTTGAACTTAAAGCAGGCGGCCACCGGGCCGAAGGTTTCTTCCTGCGCAAACGCCATGTCCTGGCGGGCGTTGCCGATCAATGTGGGCTCGAAAAATGTGCCACCCAGCGCGTGGGGCACGCCGCCGGTGAGCACCTTGCCGCCCTTGGCTTGGGCGTCGGCCACATGGCGCCTGACCTTGTCCAGCGCCATGCTGTTGATCAGAGGACCCTGCTCGCTGCCCGCCTCCAGGCCGGAGCCCACCTTCAGTTGGGCAATGGCATGGGCGAACTTTTGCATGAAGGCGTCGTACACGCCCTCCTGCACAAAGAAGCGGTTCACGCAGACACAGGTTTGGCCGGTGTTGCGGAACTTGGAGGCCATGGCGCCCTGCACGGCGGCGTCCAGATCGGCATCGTCAAACACGATAAACGGCGCGTTGCCGCCGAGCTCCAGCGACACGCGCTTCATGGTGTCGGCGGCCTGGCGCATCAGCAGCTTGCCCACGCGGGTGGAGCCGGTGAAGGACAGCTTGCGCACCACCGGGCTCTCCATTAGCGCAGTGCCAATGGCCGGGGCATCGCCAGAGACCACGTTGATGACCCCGGCAGGCACGCCCGCCTCAATCGCCAGCACCACCAGCGCGTGGGCCGACAGGGGCGTCTCTTCCGAGGGCTTGAGCACCACGGTGCAGCCGGCGGCCAAAGCGGGGCCGAGCTTGCGCGTAACCATGGCCAGCGGAAAGTTCCAGGGCGCAATGGCGGCCACCACGCCCACCGGCTCCTTCATTACCACCACGCGGGCATCGGCCTTGTGGGTGGGGATCAGGTCGCCATAGGCGCGCTTGCCCTCTTCGCCAAACCACTCCAGGAAGGACGCGGCATAGGCCACCTCGCCGCGCGCCTCGGCCAGGGGCTTGCCCTGCTCGGTGGTGAGCAGCAGGGCCAGGTCTTCGCGGTGCTGCAGCATCAGGTCGGACCAGCGGCGCAGGATGGCACCGCGCTCCTTGGCGGTGCGGGCTCGCCAGCCCACCATGGCGCGGCTGGCAGCGTCAATGGCGGCCTGTGTTTCGGCTGCGCCGGCGCGGGCGACCTGCGCGATGCAGGCTCCGTTGGCGGGGTTATTAACCGGGTAGGTGGACTCCGATGCAAGCCACGCGCCGTCGATGAAGGAGCGGGTTTGATACAGGGCGGAATGTTGCAGGGCAGGTGTGTTCATGAAATGGGGCATGGGCAGGTTGGAGGATTGGCATTTGCGTTTTCTTGTGCTGAGCGACCCGCAGACTACGTTTGCGCCGCAGCGCTGACAAACCATGTTTTTTCCCGCTGGTGATGATTAATTCTCATGTAGCGACAGGTGCCATCAAACATGAGATTTATTCATACGAACGTAGTGAATAAATCGTTTGTCGCAGCGTTTGGCAGTAGGCACAGTCCAACCCCATCGAGCGACCCGCCAGCCAAAAAAATCAGGCGGCAAGCCCGACCCGCAGGCAGCCCGCCTGCACCCCCCAACTTTTAAAAAGAGACCTGCCATGTACATCGGTGAAAGCTTTATCGGCAGCGGCCCCAACGCCGCCCACGTCAACATCATCCTGGGCCCGCGCCTGGGCCCGGTGGGCAATGCCTGGGCGGGTGCCCTGTCCTCCCCCACCAAGGGCCACCTGCCCTACATGGTGGTGCTGCAGCCCGGCGTGCCGGTCAAGCCCATGACGGCCTTTATCAACAAGGCCGACCTGCGCGGCGAGACCCACGAGAACATGACCTGGGGCCCCGCGCAAGCCGGCCTGGCCAAGGGCGTGCAGGAAAGCCTGCTCGAAGGCGTGATCCCCGCCTATGCCGAGAACGACTGGTGTGTGATCGCCGCCGTCTGGGTCAACTGGACCGCCGACAACGCCGATGCCGTGTTCGAGAACAACTACCAAGCAGCCAAGGGCGCCATCACCGCCGCCATGGCCCAGTTGCCCACGCTGGCCACCTGCGCCGCTGCGGCCAAGGCCGTGAGCAACCCTTTCTACACACCCAAGGCGGGCTAAGACCATGGAATACGTCAATCTCGGCAGCACCGGCCTGAAGGTCTCCCGCCTCTGCCTGGGCACCATGGGCTTCGGCAGCTCGCAGTGGCGCCCCTGGGTGATGAACGAAGACAGCTCCACCCCGGTGGTGCAGGCCGCCGTAGAGCGCGGCATCAACTTCATTGACTTTGCCGACTTCTACTCCATGGGCGTGTCGGAAGAAGTGGTGGGCCGCGCCCTGCGCCATACCACGCGCCACAAGCTGGTGATGGCCTCCAAATGCTTTTACGCCATGAGCGACGACGCCAATGACCGGGGCCTGTCGCGTAAGCACATCCTGGACGCGGTCGACAACTCGCTCAAGCGCATAGGCACGGATTACCTGGACCTGTTTGTCATCCACGCCTTTGATACCGGCACGCCGATGGAAGAGACCATGCGCGCGCTGGAAGACCTGGTGCGTGCCGGCAAGATCCGCTACATCGGCGCCTCCACCATGTACACATGGCAATTTGTGAAGATGAACGAACTGGCCCGCCGCATGGGCTGGACGCCGTTTGTTTCCATGCAGTGCCAGCTCAATGCCGCCTACCGCGAAGAAGAGCGCGAGATGATTCCCTACTGCCGCAGCGAGGGCATTGCCGTGACCCCCTTCTCGCCCCTGGCGCGCGGCCTGCTGTCGGGCAACCTGGCGTCGCTACGCAACAAGACCGACGCCTTCACCACCGACCAGTACGGCGACGAGACCAGCCGCAACATTGCCAAGGCCGTGGCCCAGGTGGCCGAGAACCGGGGCGTGAAATCTTCGCAGGTGGCGCTGGCCTGGGTGACCAGCCGGCCGGGCGTGACATCCACCCTGATAGGCGTGGAAACCATTGGCCAACTCGACGAAAACATTGCGGCCTTGGACATCCAGCTGACCCCGGCCGAGATCGCCGAGATCGACCGCTGGTACACGCCCTGCGATGTGATCAACGACTACAACACCAGCCGCATTCTGCGTACACCGCGCTAAGCACTGCCGACCAATTTTCAAATCAAGAGAACTCCAGACGCAGGGGAAGAAAGTCCCCTGGTAAGGGTTTCCGCATAAACCAAAGATCCGAGGAACACACCATGACAAGCATCACCCAAATCATCTCCGGCCTGGCCCTGTCCAGCGCCCTGTTTGCCCCCACCGCCTTTGCACAAAACGTCTGCAGCCCCGAGCAGACCATCAAGTTTGCCGGCATCACCTGGGAGTCGGGCCAGTTCTACACCAGCCTGATCCGCACCCTGCTGGACACGGGCTACGGCTGCAAATCCGAACTCGTTACGGGCAGCACGGCAGCCACCGAGACCGCCTTGGTCGGCAACGACCTGCAGGTGTGGGTGGAGCAGTGGAACCGCACCGACATCGTGAAGAAGGGCCAGGACATGGGCAAGATCAAGCTGGTGGGCGATCTGCTCTCCGGCGGCGGCGCCTCTGAGGGCTTCTTCGTACCGGAATATGTGGTCAAGGGCGATGCCAAGCGCGGCATTGCCGCCACCGCGCCCGACCTGAAAACCGTGGCCGATCTGCCCAAATACAAGGCCCTTTTCAAGGACGACGAAGAACCCGGCAAGGGCCGCATGCTGTCCTGCCCGGTGGGCTGGGATTGCGAGAAGATCAACACGCAAAAACTCAAGGCCTACAAGCTCGATGGTGACTACACCAACTTCCGCGCCGGCACCGGTGCCGCGCTGGATGCCGCCATCTCCTCGTCGATTGAGCGCGGCAAGCCCATCCTGTTCTACTACTGGACGCCGGCCAGCCTGATGGCCAAGTACAAGCTGGTGCAGCTCCAGGAACCCGCCTACAACGCCAAGTGCTGGGACACGATTCGTGACATCAAGGTCAAAGACGTGTGCCCTTCTGCCACACCCAACACCAAGCTGACGATTGGCGTATCCACCCCGTTTGCCGCCTCCAACCCCGGCGCCTTGGCGGTGATGGACAAGGTGCAACTCACACCCGATCAGATCAATACCGCCGTGCTGCAGATGACCGAGCGCAAGGCCAACAGCGATGTGGTGGCGCGCGAATTCCTCAAGGCCAACCCCGCGCTGTGGCAAAAGTGGGTGAGCAAGGAAGCGGCCGCCAAGGTGAGCGCTGCGCTCAAGTAAGCCACAGCCATCCAAGCGGGCAAGGCCATGGAATCGATCTTTGTTGACCTGACGATTGCCGAGGCGGTCAACGCCGCGGTGATGCAATTTGTTGCCGCCAATGGCGACTTCTTCCACGACATCACCCTGGTGTTGTTGACCGGCTTTCTGGTGCCCCTGGAAAAGCTGCTGCTGGCCATTCCGCCCTGGGCGGTGCTGCTGGCTGTGGCCGCGCTGGCCTGGCACGCCCTGCGCCGCACCGGCATCGTGCTGGCCCTGGTGCTGGGCCTGTACCTGATCGGCTGCTTTGGCCTGTGGGACAAGCTGATGCAGACGCTGGCGCTGATGTTGGTCTCCACCACGCTGACCCTGCTCATCGGCCTGCCCCTGGGCATCTGGATGTCGGGCAGCCCGCGCCTGCGCCGGGTCCTGGAGCCGGTGCTGGACGTGATGCAGACCCTGCCCACCTTTGTCTACCTGATCCCGGTGCTGATGCTGTTCGGCCTGGGCAAGGTGCCCGCCGTGCTGGCCACCGTGATTTACGCACTGCCGCCGCTGGTGCGCCTGACCGACCTGGGCATACGCCAGGTGGACCGGGAAGTGGTGGAGGCGGCCCGCTCCTTTGGCGTGACGCCCTGGCAACTGCTGCTGGATGTGCATTTGCCGCTGGCCCGGCCCAGCATCATGGCCGGCCTGAACCAGGCGGTGATGATGGCCCTGGCCATGGTGGTGATTGCCTCCATGATCGGCTCGCGCGGGCTCGGTGAGGACGTGCTCTCGGGCATCAACAACATGGACATGGGGCGCGGCCTGCAGGGCGGCATGGCCATCGTCATTCTGGCGGTGGTGATAGACCGCATTACACAGGCCTACGGCAGGGGCGGGCGCGAGCGCGCCGCTCTGGTTCGTAAACCAACAGGGAGCGCAGCATGAGCACGGCACAAGGCCACATCGAAGTGCGCCATATCTTCAAGGTATTCGGCGCGCATGCGGCGGCGGGTCTGGCCATGGTGAAACAGGGTGCCAGCAAGCAGGAGGTGCTGTCCAAGGCCGGCTGCAACGTCGGGCTCCAGGACGTTTCCCTGCACATTCCCGGCGGCCAGATTTTCGTCATCATGGGTCTGTCGGGCTCGGGCAAATCGACCCTGGTGCGCCACTTCAACCGCCTGATAGAGCCCACGGCGGGAGAAATTCTGGTTAACGGCCGCAATGTGCTGCAGCTAGACGGCAAGGCCTTGCAGGATCTGCGCCGCCACACCATGAGCATGGTGTTCCAGAGCTTTGGTCTGCTGCCCCACAAGACGGTGTTTGATAACGTGGCCTACGGCATGCGGGTGCGCGGCGATACCGAAGACGCGGTGCGTGCCAGCGTGACCAAATGGATTGAGCGCGTGGGCCTCAAAGGCTACGACAAGTGCTACCCCGACGAACTGTCCGGCGGCATGCGCCAGCGCGTGGGCCTGGCCCGCGCCCTGGCCATGGACCCGCAGGTGCTGCTGATGGACGAGGCCTTCAGCGCGCTGGACCCTTTGATCCGCTACGACATGCAGACCCTGCTGCTGGAACTGCAATCCACCCTGAGCAAGACCATTGTGTTCATCACCCACGACCTGGACGAAGCCCTGCGCATAGGCGCCCACATTGCCATCCTGCGCGACGGGGAGCTGGTGCAGGTGGGCACGCCCCAACAAATCGTGGAGCAGCCGGCGGATGACTATGTGCGCAGGTTTGTAGAGCGGCGCTCGTAGGCGCTACAGGGTCGTCACCATGAAGACACTGTGCGGGTCTTCCACATAGCCGGCAAACGGCCCGCACGGGGTGAAGCCATAGCGCTCGTACAGGGCGCGCGCCGGGGCAAAGGCCGCAGCGGTGCCAGTCTCCAGATACAGCTGGGTGTAGCCGCGGCTGCGCGCCACGGCGATGATGTATTCCAGCATTCTGGCGGCCACACCCTTGCGCAGATGCGAAGCCACGGTGCGCATGGACTTGAGTTCGGCCTGCGTTCCGGTGATTTCCTTCAGGGCGCCGCAGCCCAGCAAGGTATCGCCCTCCCAGGCAGACCAGAACGTGATTTCCGGTTCGCGCAAATCCTCCAGACCCAGAGCGTGCACACTTTCAGGCGGCGAGTGCGCAAACATGCTCTGGCGATGCGCCTCCAGCAGCGCGATGGTGTCGGCGCTGCGCAGGTCGTCCATTTTGATGGTGATGGCGTGCATGGTTGAACTTCCGTTTCTAGTTTTTGTAGGAATTCACCGCCAGGAGTACTGGCTGAACCGACGTCAAGTTTAGTGCATCCACGCTGTAACCATGCCTTTTTGAGGCTGGAGCGTGCCTGCAATTGACAATGGCTGACCTTGCCCTCGAAAAACGTATCCCTTGCTGAGTGTTTAAATTCACGCAAGGAAAACGGAAATGACGAAGACAGCAAGAGCGCGCTACACAATCGAATTCAAGCAAGAAGCAGTGCGACTGGTCGAGGGTGGCCAGAGCATTGCGGCCGCGGCACGCACGCTGGGAGTGGTCGACCAGACGCTGTTCAATTGGGTCAAGGCAC
>CANCER010000041.1 GCA_947375135.1 Comamonadaceae bacterium
GTCGTTGTGGACCCGGCTCCCCAACCGTTGGTTTGGCCGGCAGGTAGAGCGGCCCGGTTTGACCGCAGGCCGTGAGATTTAGCACCACACAGCCAAGGGTACTGAGGCTGACTAGAATTTGCTTTGCGTTTAACATGGTGAAATTGTAATGACCGACCTCGAATACCTGGACCAAGCCGAAACCCTGCTCAAAGCGGTGGAGGCTTGTTGCGACCGGATGAATGATGAAAGCGATGCGGACATCGACAACCAGCGTGTCGGCGGCATGATCACCCTGAGTTTCGCCAACAGGAGCCAGATCATCATCAACCTGCAAAAACCGTTGCAGGAAGTCTGGTTGGCAGCAAGGGCCGGTGGTTTCCACTACCGCCTGCTGGACGGTCGCTGGATGGACACCAAGGGGCAAGGCGAGTTCTTTGAGCAACTGACCCGCCAGTCCAGCGCGCAGTCCGGTATGGCCCTGCGCTTCGCGGCCTGATCTGCGCCGGCTCAGTTTTTAAACAGGTCAAGAATTTTTTTCTTTTCGTCGGTGGCCGGTGCGACCGGGCCGGTGTCGGGCTTGTCCTCGGACTTGAGGCTGGACACCTCATCGCCCTTGGTGAATTCATCAAAATACCATTCACCGCCGATGCGGGTAATGCCTTCGGGTGCCGCAGGTTCCATCACGGGAACATTCTTGAGCGCCGTTTCCATGAAGCTGATCCATACCGGCAAACTCAGGCCGCCACCGGTTTCCTTGTCGCCCAACTTGCGCGGGGTGTCGTAGCCGATCCAGGTGACGGCCGTGATGGTGGGCTGGTAGCCGGCAAACCAGGCGTCCATGGAGTCGTTGGTGGTACCGGTCTTGCCATAGATATCGGGGCGCTTCAGGGTGGCTTGGGCCTTTGCTGCGGTGCCGGAGCGGGTGACTTCCTGCAGCAGGCTGGTCATCAGGAAGGCATTGCGTGGCTCAATGGTGCGTTGGTTAGCGTCTAACACCACCGGGGGCGTAGTGAGCAGCACCTTGCCGCGTTGCTCGCTGACCGAGGCTATCAGCCAGGGGTTGACGCGGTAGCCGCCATTGGCAAATACCGAGTAGGCGCCGGCCATTTGCATCGGGGTAACCGATCCGGCGCCCAGAGCCATGGTCAGGTAAGGGGGATGTTTCTCTGCCTCAAAGCCGAAGTGCGTAATCCACTCCTGCGCGTAGGGTGTGCCTATGGATTTCAGGATCTGGATCGAGACCATGTTCTTGGACTTGGCGAGGGCTTTGCGCAAGGTCATGGGGCCATCGAACGTGCCGTCGTAGTTTTTGGGTTCCCAGGGTTGCCCGCCGGTGGTGCCGGCGTCAAAAAACAAGGGTGTGTCATTGATGATGGTGGACGGCGTAAAGCCTTTTTCCAGCGCAGCGGAATAGATGAAGGGTTTGAAGCTGGAGCCCGGCTGGCGCCAAGCCTGGGTCACGTGGTTGAACTTGCTCTTGGCAAAGTCAAAACCGCCCACCAGGGCACGGATGGAGCCGTCACGCGGGTCCAGTGCGACGAATGCACCTTCCACTTCGGGCAGTTGGGTCACTTCCCATCCGCCCTTGGCGGTTTTGGCTACGCGAATCACGGCGCCGCGGCGCAGCTTGATGTTGGGAGCTGCCTTGTCCGACAGGCCTGACTGGGCCGGCTTGAGCCCATCGCCGGTGATTTCAAGGACTTCACCCGCAGGGCGCAAGGCCTTGATGTGCTTGGCATCGGCTTCCAGCACCACGGCAGACAGGATGTCTCCGTTATCCGGATGTTCGTCCAGCACATCGTCGACGGTGTCTTCCACTTCCTGCTGGAGGGTGGGGAGTGTCACAAACTTCTCCGGGCCGCGGTAAATCTGGCGCCGCTCGAAGTCCATGATGCCCTTGCGCAAGGCCTTGTAGGCGGCGTCCTGTTCCGCAGAGTGCACCGTGGTCTGCACGTTCAACCCGCGGGTGTAGGTTTCGTCGCCGTACTGGTTGTACATGAGCTGGCGCACCATTTCAGCCACATATTCGGCATGGATCTTGTTGCTGTCCGGCCCGCTGCGGATTTTGAGTTTCTCTTCTTTGGCGGAGGCTGCCTCCTGGGGGCTGATAAAGCCGTTTTCCACCATGCGTTCAAGGATATACAGCTGGCGCGAGCGGGCTCGTCTGGGGTTGTTAATCGGGTTGTAAGAGGACGGTGCCTTGGGCAGGCCCGCCAGCATCGCGGCCTCTGCGATGCTGATGTCCTTGAGCGGCTTGCCAAAATACGTTTCCGAGGCGGCTGCAAAACCATAGGCCCGGTTGCCCAGGAAGATCTGGTTCATGTAAATTTCCAGAATCTGGTCCTTGCTCAGTGCGTGTTCGAGCTTGAAAGTGAGCAGGATTTCGTAAATCTTGCGGGTGAATGTCTTTTCCGAAGACAGGTACACATTGCGCGCCACCTGCATGGTGATGGTGGATGCACCCTGGCGTTTGGCGTGGCCCACGTTCGCCAGGCCGGCTCGGATTACGCCCAGGTAGTCCACGCCGCCATGCTGGTAAAAGCGGGCATCTTCAATCGCCAACACGGCGTTGGACATGACCTTGGGGATTTCACGGATAGGCGTCAGGCTGCGCCGCTCATCACCAAATTCGCCGAGCACATCGCCCTCGACCGAAAAGACCCGCAAGGGTAGCTTGGGCCGGTAATCGGAAAGGTCCGAAATGTCGGGAAGGTTGGGGAAGGCCACGGCCAGGGCGATGGCCAGAAGAATCAGGCCGCTGAGCACACCGGCCAATCCCAGGCCGCAGATCCACAACAGAGCCCGTAAGGCCCAATGCATGGTGTGTTGTGTGGTGGAACTTCGGGCTCGGGGCGCGTCAGACGATGGGGGCGTGGAGGACATATAGGGTGGTGGTTGGTCGCGAGCGCATTATAAAAATGCGTGTATGGCGCGATCTGGCGCCAAGTAGTCTATTGTTGATGCTGGCGGTCCGCGTGCGCGCCGAATGTGCTGTGTGTGTCTTGATTCATGCTAATTTCGTCGGCTTTTGACAACGGTTGAATTTGGATGAATGGGTCAATTTTTTGCTGGACAATTGGCTTGCTGATAGCATCGATGTGGATTCTTAAGTAGGGCTGGCACGACGCCGGTTTGTTTCAGGGGACATTTTTGATCTCATTGGGGTCGCTTTTTGGTCGTCAGCCAGCACCATTGCTCGGAATTGACGTTAGCACGTCCGGTGTCAAGCTGGTCGAATTGAGTCTCGATAAATCCGGCAATCTGGTTCTGGAGCGGTGCGCCACCGAGCCCCTGGAGCAGGGTTGGATTACCGATGGCAATATCGAAAGGTTTGACGAGGTGGCCGACGCCATCAAGCGCGTGGTGAAGAAAAGCGGTACCAAGACCCGTAACGTCGCCATGGCCCTGCCGCCCTCGGCAGTCATTACCAAGAAGATCATTCTTCCCGGAGGCATGACGGACGACGAGCTGGAACTGCAGGTCGAGACTGAAGCCAACCAGTACATTCCCTTTCCCCTGGACGAAGTGAGCCTGGATTTTTGCGTGATCGGTCCGAGCGCGACGTCGGCCGGCGATATCGAGGTGCTGATTGCTGCGGCCCGCCGTGAAAAGGTGCAGGACGTACAAGGTCTGGGCGAGGCGGCTGGTCTGATCCCCGTGGTGGTCGATGTGGGCTCCTATGCCTCCCGCTTGGCCACCGGCCGCCTGATTCAAAACATGCCCAATCAGGGCAAGGGGCTGGTCGTGGCCCTCTTCGAAGTCGGCTCGCTGACCACCAGCATGCAGGTGATTCGTGATGAAGAGGTGCTGTATGACCGCGACCAGGCTTTTGGCGGCGCCCAGTTGACCCAGCAAATTGTTCGTCAGTACGGTTTCTCCCTTGAAGAGGCAGAGGCCAAAAAGCGCAGTGGCGAGTTGCCGCAAGACTATGAGTCGGCGGTGCTCAACCCCTTCATAGACACCATGGTGCAGGAGTTGGGGCGGGCGCTGCAGTTCTTCTTTACCAGCACGCCCCACAACAAGGTGGACTGCGTCATGCTGGCCGGTGGATCGGCGGCACTGCCGGGACTTACGGCGGCGGTCACCCGGCAGACGTCTTTTCCCTGCAGCCTGCTCAATCCCTTTGAGGGCATGGAAATCGGGGAAGGCTTGCGGCTGAAAAAAATGACAAGCGAGGCGCCTTCCTGTCTCACTGCCTGCGGTTTGGCCCTGCGAAGGTTTACCCAGTGATCCTGATCAACCTGCTTCCGCACCGCGAGGCCGCGCGCAAACGGCGCCGCGATATTTTCAACGCTTCAGTGGCGGCCTCCGCGCTCGCCGGCGCCTTGGTCGCAGGCTCTATTTTTCTTTGGTACCAGTCGGAAATTTCTGCGCAGCAAAACTCCAACAGCATCCTGAGCACTGAAATTACCAAGCTCGAAGGGCAGATCAAGGACATTGCCGGTCTGGAGGCTGAAATCACAGCCTTGAAAGCCCGGCAACAGGCGGTGGAGGATTTGCAGTCGGACCGCAATTTGCCTGTGCATTTGCTGACCGAACTGGTGAAGCAGTTGCCGGATGGGATTTTCATTTCCAAGATGGTGCAATTGGACCAGTCGGTCACCCTGAGCGGGACAGCGCAGTCCAACGAGCGGGTGTCCGAGCTGCTGCGCAATCTGGGCAATAACACGCCCTGGTTCAGCAAGCCGGAGTTGGTTGAAATTGTTGCCGGCACGCTGGCCCTGCCTTCCAAAGAACAAAGGCGTGTTTCCAATTTCGTGATCAAGGTCCGGCTGGTACGTGCGAGCGAGGCGGAAAAAGGCTTGGCACCAGCGGCTGCACCATCTGCACCTGCGAAGCAATAACGAATACGCTATGGCGAGCACATTCAATCCCTCTTTCGATATCCAAGCCATCCAGGCCAAGCTGCAGAGCCAGTTTTCAGACCTGGATCCCCGCGATCCGTCGGCCTGGCCATCGCTACCGCGCTACGGGCTCCTTCTTGCAACTGCCCTGGCTGTCATTGCGGTTTTGTGGTTTGTCTGGCTCAGCAGCGCCCAGGAGATGCTGCAGGAAGAGCAGGCCAGGGAGGTCAGGCTGCGCGAAAACT
Organism: Comamonadaceae bacterium; assembly: GCA_947375135.1. Lineage (GTDB taxonomy): Bacteria > Pseudomonadota > Gammaproteobacteria > Burkholderiales > Burkholderiaceae_C > Allorhodoferax. Next base: position 5,072 of record CANCER010000041.1, read on the forward strand.
ACAAGACCAAGCTGACCAAGGCGGTTAATCTGGATGTCCTGAAGAAGCAGCGCGAGCAAGTTCAGCAATACGTGACGCAGTTGGAAAAACAATTGCCCAGCAAGGCGGAAATGGATGCCCTGCTGTCCGATATCAACCAGGCCGGCTTGGGACGCAGTCTTCAGTTTGATTTGTTCCGGCCCGGTCAGGTGGCTGTTAAGGAGTACTACGCGGAACTGCCCATTGCCATCAAGGTAAGCGGCCGCTACCACGACATTGGTGCTTTTGCCTCCGATATTGCTAACCTGTCGCGTATCGTGACGCTCAACAACCTGTCCATTATTCCCAAGACGGATGGCGCTCTGTTGTTGGAAGCTACGGCCAAGACATTCCGGTATCTGGATGCCGAAGAGGTGTTGGCGCAGCAAAAAGCGACCGCACCGAAGAAAAAATGAAGCGAATCCACTTACTCCTATTGATTTCGCTGTCGATGCTGCTGCTTGGCTGTGGCACATCCAAGGAGGACGACATCCGGGCCTGGATGGTGCAGGCGCGCAACCAGACCAAACCGCATGTGGCGCCCATCATTGCACCCAAACAGTTTATTCCCGAGGCGTATGGCAATGCCGCTGCCGTCGAGCCCTTTAGCAGCCAGAAACTGACGCAAGCGCTTAAACGCGACGCGTCGCAAGTGGCATCCAACGGTGCGTTGGTGGCGCCCGAGTTGGGGCGCCGCAAAGAATCCCTGGAGGCCTTTCCGCTGGACAGCATGGTGCTGGTGGGCAGCATCTTCAAGGCCAACCAGCCGGTGGCATTGGTCAAAGTGGATAACCTGTTGTACCAGGTGAAACTGGGCAATTACCTGGGTTTGAATTTTGGCCGTGTCACGAAAATTAACGAAACGGAGCTCACGCTGCGAGAAATCGTGCAGGATGCCGTTGGCGAGTGGATTGAACGCATTGCAACGCTGCAGTTGCAGGAGAAGTCCAAGTGAGAATGAACAACTGTGGGTTAGGGTCTGACATGTGGCGTCGTTTCTTGATAGCATGCGCTTTGATGGTGCTGGCACCCCTGGCAGGGGCCCAGACCGCGATTGAAGCGATAACGGGTTCCATGCAAGATGGTGTGGAGTACGTGCGCATTGACTTGTCCAAGGCGTTGGAGGTGGTGCCCGCCGGCTTCACCATCCAGTCACCAGCCCGTATCGCATTGGACTTTCCCGGGGTCACCAACGCCATGGGCCGCTCGACGGTCGACGTGAACGAAGGCAATCTGAAGTCCGTCAGTATCGTGCAGGTGGGTGATCGCACCCGGGTCGTGTTGAACCTCAAGCAAGCGACTACTTACAAGGCCGAACTACAGGGCAAGTCCTTGCTGGTGATGCTGGATACCTCCGGTGCCACGGCCCGTGTTCAGAGCGCTGCCCCGGCGTTTTCCGGGACGCACAGCAGGGATGCGCAGGCTTTGAAGGATGTGGATTTCCGGCGTACTGCCGACGGGGCCGGTCGCGTGGTGGTGAGTTTGCCCGGCAACAACGTGGGTGTGGACGTCCGCCAGCAGGGGAAGGCTTTGGTGGTCGAATTCATGAAGAGCACCCTGCCCGAGGGGCTGCGCCGCCGTATGGACGTGGCTGACTTCGGAACCCCCGTGAAGACGGTTACCACGACCCAGTCCGCAGACAAGGTGCGCATGGTGATCGAACCGCAGGGGCTGTGGGAGCATTCCGCCTACCAGAACGACGATCAATTTGTGGTGGAGGTGAAGGAGGTCAAAGTGGACCCCCGCAAACTGACACAGGGCCCGGGCTTCAATGGCCAGAAGCTGTCGCTGAATTTTCAGAGCATTGAGGTGCGTTCCCTGCTGCAGGTGATTGCCGACTTTACGAACTTCAACATCGTGACATCGGACAGCGTAGCCGGCTCGGTGACCTTGCGGCTGCAGGATGTGCCCTGGGACCAGGCGCTGGACATCATCCTGCAGGCGAAAAACCTGGGCATGCGCAAGAGTGGCAATGTGATCTGGGTCGCACCCAAAGACGAAATTGCCACCAAAGAAAAGATTGACCTGGAGTCCATGGCTGCGGTGCAGAACCTGGAGCCGGTCAAAACCCAGTCGTTCCAGATCAATTTCGCCAAGGCCGCAGAAATTGCCGTGCAAATCACCGGTGGCAGTACGCCCGCAGCCAGCACAGGGTCCGCGCGGATCTTGAGTATCCGCGGCAGCGTGATCGCGGAACCACGCACCAACCAGCTCTTTGTTACCGACATTCCCAGCCGCCTGGAGCAGGTGCAGGACTTGATCTCCAAGCTCGACGTGGCCGTCCGGCAGGTGGTGATCGAGGCACGCATCGTGGAAGCCTCCGATACCTTTAGCAAGGCCCTCGGTGTGCGACTGGGTGGTTCAGGTCTGGCCACGCAGGGCGGCGTCGAGAACTTTGCCTTGAACACGATGTCTGCCAGTGGCGCCGGGACCCAGAGCGCAGTGAACTTGCCCATTGCGGGCACTGCGGGTGGCGTTTTTGCCATGTCCATTTTCAATGCGTCGGCGCAACAATTCCTGAATCTTGAAATTTCCGCCTTGGAGTCTGACGGCAAGGGCAAGGTGATTTCCAGCCCGCGTGTGGTGACGGCTGACCAGACCAAGGCGCTGATAGAGCAGGGCACGGAGTTGCCTTATCAGGTGGCCTCAGCCAGTGGCGCGACCAGCATCCAGTTTCGCAAAGCCAACCTGAAGTTGGAAGTGACGCCGCAGATCACACCCGAAGGCAGCATCATCCTGACCCTGGACGTGAACAAGGACACCGTGGGCCAACTCACCCCGGGCGGCTACGCGATTGACACCAAGCACATCCAGACCCAGGCCTTGATTGAAAACGGCGGCACCATCGTGATCGGTGGCATCTTTACCGAAGACCAGTCGGACCTGGTGGAAAAAGTTCCGTTCTTCGGAGATTTGCCGGTTCTGGGCAATCTGTTCAAGAGAACCTCCAGAGGCTCCAACAAGAAGGAGATGCTGGTTTTCATTACGCCCAGGGTGCTGTCTGAGCGCGGCTCTTTGAAGTAAATTTCCATGGGGTGCTGCGGGTAGCAAAGATTCCGCTGGTTAAGATCCCCGTACGCTGGTTGGTGGGCGATGGGTCCATTGGTATGTGTTTTCCACGCTGGCGCCTGCTCAACATTTCAATGGAGTACGTTATTTCGGTTGCGTTAATCGGTCTTCCCGGCTCCGGCAAGACCACCGTCGGCAGGCAACTTGCCCGGCGCCTCCAGTTGCCATTTGTTGATTCGGACCACGAGATTGAAGTCCGGATCGGCTGTTCCATCCGCGAATTTTTTGAGCGCGAGGGGGAAGTTCGTTTTCGCGATGTGGAGCAAGAGGTGCTGGATCACTTGACCCAGGGACCGGCCAAGGTGCTGTCGACTGGCGGCGGCTCCGTTTTGCGGGAGGCTAACCGGAAGCACTTGGGTGCGCGTTGCCGCGTGGTGTACCTGAAGTCCACACCGGAAGAGTTGTTCCGTCGCCTGCGCCACGATACCAATCGCCCCCTGTTGCAGGTGGCAGATCCATTGGCCAAGCTCAGGAATTTGTTTGCGGACCGGGATCCGCTGTACCAGGAGGTAGCGCACTTCGTTCTGGAGACCGGTCGACCCTCGGTGTCCACGCTGGTCAATATGATCGTGATGCAGCTGGAACTGGCCGCCGAGCGCCCGAAACCCTGAGTGCGGTGTCCGTGATTCCACGGCAAAGGCTCTAAACTTGGGCTATGCGTATTCCTTACACCCAAACCGTCTCCATTGACCTGGCCGAACGCAGTTACGACATCCACATCGGCTCCGGGCTGATGGAAGGGGAGGGCCTGTTCGAAGGCCTGCCCAAAGCAACGTCGGTCCTGATCGTCAGCAACGAAACCGTCGCCCCCTTGTACGCCAAACAGCTGCAAGCCGCGCTGGGCAAGAAATACCCGAAGGTGCTGACGCTGGCGCTGCCGGACGGCGAGGTCTACAAAACCTGGCAAACCTTGAATCTTATTTTTGATTCCCTGTTGCAAAACGGTTGTGACCGCAAGACCCTGATGGTGGCGCTCGGCGGCGGCGTGGTCGGCGACATGACCGGCTATGCGGCAGCCAGCTTTATGCGGGGCGTGCCCTTCGTGCAGGTGCCCACCACCCTGTTGTCGCAGGTGGACTCCTCGGTGGGCGGCAAGACCGGCATCAACCATCCGCTGGGCAAGAACATGGTTGGTGCGTTCTACCAGCCGCTGCGGGTGATTTGCGATTTGGATACTTTGAAAACCCTGCCGGACCGGGAGCTCAGCGCAGGGCTGGCCGAAGTCATCAAGTACGGGCCGATTGCCGACCTGCAATTCATGGACTGGCTGGAGCACAACATGGACCGCTTGCTGGCCCGCGACGTGGATGCGTTGGCACACGCCGTGAAGCGCAGCTGCGAGATCAAGGCCTGGGTGGTGGCGCAGGACGAGCGTGAAGGGGGCTTGCGCGCCATCCTCAATTTCGGCCACACCTTTGGCCATGCCATCGAAGCCGGCATGGGCTATGGCGCCTGGCTGCATGGCGAGGCCGTAGGCTGCGGCATGGTGATGGCGGCCAAGTTGTCGCAGCGCCTGGGTCTAGTGGATGCCGCCTTTGTAGAGCGCCTGCAGGCCCTGACGGTACGGGCGGGTTTGCCGGTGGTGGGTCCGGTGCTCGATGCGGGCGACAATGCCGGTCGCTATCTGGAGCTGATGCGCCTGGACAAAAAGTCGGATGCCGGTGAAATCAAATTTGTATTGATTGATGGCTCTTCCAAAGCCGTGGTGCGGGGTGCGCCGGATGCCCTGGTGCGCGAAGTGATCGACGCATGCTGCACGGCCTAGGCGCACCGGCAGAGGCCGCAGTTGGGCTGGCGCCCTATGCGTGCCATCCAGCCCTTACCCGGGGACGCCGTTTACCGGAGAGTCCGGCTGCCACGCGCACCGACTACCAGCGCGACCGCGACCGCATCGTGCACTCCACGGCATTCCGGCGTCTGGTTTACAAGACCCAGGTTTTTCTGAACCATGAAGGCGACCTGTTCCGCACCCGGCTGACGCACTCCTTGGAGGTCGCGCAGCTGGGTCGCAGCATTGCGCGCTCACTGCATCTCAATGAAGACCTGGTCGAGGCCATAGCCTTGGCGCACGACCTGGGCCATACCCCCTTCGGTCACGCCGGGCAGGACGCGCTGCAGGACTGCATGGCGGCCTTCGGCGGCTTTGAACACAATTTGCAAAGCCTGCGCGTGGTGGACATGCTGGAAGAACGCTATCCGCTATTCGATGGACTGAACCTGACCTTCGAGACCCGGGAGGGCATTCTCAAGCACTGTTCGCGCACCAATGCCAACTTGCTGGAGGCGGCCGAACACGTGTATGCGGACGGGCAGGGCGGCGTCGCGCGGCGTTTTTTGCTGGCGCAGCAGCCCAGCCTGGAGGCGCAACTTTGTAACCTCGCCGATGAGATTGCCTACAACGCGCACGATATTGACGACGGTATCCGCTCCGGCCTTATTACCCTGGAGCAGTTGCGGGTGGTGCCCTTGTTTAACGATTTTTGTGAGCAGGCGCGTGCGGACCATGCCCACCTGCGCGATCCGGCCCAGGCGCGGCGGCTCATGTACGAGAGCATCCGGCTGATGCTCAGCGAGCAGGTGTTTGACGTGATTGCAGCCACCCGGGCCGCGCTGGATGCCGCCGGGGTGGATTCGGTGGAGGGCGTGCGCCGCACTGCCCCGCTGGTGGTGTTTGGCGCGGGCATGCAGCAAGGGTCGGCACAACTCAAACAATTTTTGTTCGCTCACCTGTACCGCCACCCGCAGGTGGTGCAGACCATGGCGCAGGCCCAGCAGGTGGTGCGTGAGCTGTTTGAAATCTATGTGGGCGCGCCACAGGAAATGCAGGCCGGCTTTGCGCTTCGGTCGCAGGGCACCAGGGCGTCAACCTGGGACGCCGGTCCGGCCTTGCAGCGCAGCGTAGCGGACTATATTGCCGGCATGACCGACCGCTTCGCCTCGCGCGAACACTATCGCCTGACCGGAAAGCGCCTGCTGCCCGCCAGTGTGTGAACACGGGTTCGTAAAATACCCGCTCCAGACAACGGGTCCAGGCCCCAAACGAGTACCTTTGCATGCGTAACCAGATAGAACAGCGTGACGCCCGGGTGGTTGAAGACACGCGGCGCTGGGTGCAGCGTGCGGTCATCGGCCTGAACCTGTGCCCGTTCGCCAAATCGGTAGAGGTCAAGGGGCAGGTGCGCTATGTGGTCAGCCATGCCGCAGGTGCCAAGCCCCTGCTGGCCGACTTGAAGCGCGAGTTGCTGGCCCTGGTGGCGTCGGACCCCGCCGTGCTGGACACCACGCTGCTGGTCGCGCCTGACGGATTTGCCGAGTTTTTGGAGTTCAACGATTTGCTCGAGCGCGCCGACAAGTTGCTGGTCGACCTGGATCTGGACGGCGTCTTGCAAATCGCCAGTCTGCACCCGCAGTACCAGTTTGCCGACACCGGGCCGGATGACATTACCAATTTCACCAACCGGGCGCCGTACCCCACCCTGCATTTGCTGCGCGAAGACAGTGTGGATCGCGCCGTGGCTGCTTTTCCCCATGCCGAGGCTATTTTCGAGACCAATATGCAAACCATGCAGGATTTAGGGCCGCAAGGCTGGGCCTCCTTGGGCGTTGACGCCACTGCCGGCAAGGACGTCGCGTGAGCCGCACCCCCTCCAAAGACCGTGCGCAAGCGGCTTCCGCAAAGCCTGCGCTAGCAGACGCGCTGGCTGCCGAACTGCGGCCCGGGCAGTCGATTGAACTGCTGAAGGAGTTGCATATCCTCACACGCGAGGGCAAGCTCAATCAAGACTCGCGGCGCAAGCTCAAGCAGGTTTACCACCTGTTTCAGTTCATCGAAAAGCTGTTGGATGAACTGTTGGGTCATGCCGGGGCCGATTTTTCGCTGGCCGATCACGGTGCGGGCAAGTCGTACCTGGGCTTTATCCTGTATGACCTGTACTTCAGGACGCGTTCTGCCGGGCATATCTACGGAATAGAAACCCGTGCGGAACTGGTGGATCGGTCCACAGCCCTGGCAGCCAAGCTCGGCTTTGCGCGCATGCAATTTCTGAACCTGAGCGTGGCAGAGTCGGCCCACAGCGCGCTGCTGCCCGACCGGGTGGACGTGGTCACCGCGTTGCATGCCTGCGATACCGCGACCGACGACGCCATTGCCTTCGGGCTGGAGAAAAAAGCCCGCGCCTTTGTGCTGGTGCCTTGCTGCCAGGCGGAGGTTGCGCGTCACTTGAACCAGGGCAAAGCGCTCTCCATGTCCCGCACGCCTTTGGCCGAACTGTGGCGCCATCCGCTGCACACCCGCGAGATGGGCAGCCAGATCACCAACGTCCTGCGCTGTCTGTACCTGGAGGCTTGCGGCTACCAGGTCACTGTGACGGAACTGGTCGGCTGGGAGCACAGCATGAAAAACGAACTGATACTGGCGCGCTATACCGGGCAGCGCAAGCGCAGTTCAGCGCAAAGGCTGGTGGCGATATTGCAGGAGTTTGGCATTGCGTCATTGCTTGACACCCGCTTTACACACTTGAAAGACAATCAGCCAGACAACGAGATTCCGGCCTAAGCCGTTATGTGGAGGTTGTCCTTAATTTGTACGTGGAGTGAAAAATGAAAAAAGCGATTCATCTGGTTCTTGTTGTTTCTATTGCTGCTGTACTGGGCGCATGCGCCAGCAGCAGCCCCGACGTCATCAAGCGTGGCGATGCCCAGCGCATGGCCCAGGTGGAAGACGGCGTGGTGCTCTCGATCCGCACGGTGGTGGTGGACGGTAGCCAGTCGGGTATTGGTGCCACTGTGGGCGGCGTGGTTGGCGCCATTGGCGGTTACGGTGGCAGCGGCGTGCAGCGCGAAGCCCAGGTGCTGGGTCTACTGGCCGGTGTGGCCGGCGCGGCTGCCGGTAACGTGATTGAGCGCTTTGCGACCAAAGAGGAAGCCTTCGAAATCCTGGTGCAACTCAAAGGTGGCGAGCGCCGCGCCATTGTGCAAGCCAAGGGCACGGAAAAGCTCGAAGCCGGTGACCCGGTCATCATCGTGACGACAGGCGGTAAGGTGCGTGTCACCAAGGCGCCCAAATAAACAGGCCCTTGCGTTGGTGAAGCAGCTTCGCAGCCCGGATTGACATGGCACGCCTTGCGCGCCTGAGCTTCTCGGGCCTGCCCCACCATGTGATTCAGCGCGGCCATAACGGGCAGCCGATTTTTCTGCACACTGCCGACTACCAGCGCATGCTGGACCTGCTTCAGGAATACGCCAAAAAATGTGAGGTGGCGGTGCACGCTTACGCGTTGTTGCCAGACCACTTTCATTTGTTGATCACCCCCAAGACCGAAACCGGTGTGCCCCAGATGCTGCAGGCCATCGGGCGGCGTTACGTACGCTATTTCAATGACGCGCAGGGCAGAACCGGCACCTTGTGGGATGGCCGTTACCGCTCCACCGTGTTGCAGCCCGAGCTCTATGTGTTGCCCTGTATGGTGGCGATGGACCTCAATCCGGTGCGCGCCGGGCTGGCCGTGGCCGCATCCGACTATGCCTGGTCCAGCCACGGCCACTACGTTGGACGCCGTGTGGACCGCTTGCTGACGCCCCATGCACAGTTTTGGGGCTTGGGCAATACACCATTTGCGCGCGAAGCGGCCTATGCTGAGCAGATACAGGGCGGTCTCGGTGCGCCGCAGCAGCAGGCCCTGGCCGATGCCACCCTGAAGGGATGGGCCCTGGGCGACGCGGCGTTCCTGCAGGAACTGCAGAAGACCACGCCGCGGCGCCTGAGCAAGGGACAGGCCGGTCGTCCCCCGCGAACCCCTGCGCAGCCCTAGCAGACGTCCGATGGACGGGCGTTGTCCATGCATGGATGTGCCGGACATTTAACATGTCCCTAATTTAAATCGATTGAGATCGGTAATCATTCAATTGGGTTCTGACCCCTTTTATTTTTCTTGGCATTATTGTTGCATTGCAGTAAGCTCCATGTCCACTGTCATTCTTCAGGAGCGCGCCATGACGACGGCTGCAGAAATTAAACACTTATCCGACCACGGTCTTTATTCCTCGAGCCAAGAACACGACGCCTGTGGCGTTGGTTTCGTGGCCCATATCCGTGGCGAAAAAAGCCATTCCATCGTCAAGAACGCGCTCAAAATTCTTGAAAACCTGGATCACCGGGGTGCTGTGGGGGCCGACGCGCTGATGGGCGACGGTGCCGGCATTCTGATCCAGTTGCCCGACGCGCTGTACCGTGAAGAAATGGCAACGCAGGGCGTGACCCTGCCGGCCCCGGGTGAATATGGTGTGGGCATGATTTTCCTGCCCAAGGAACACGCTTCCCGTCTGGCCTGCGAGCAGGAAATGGAACGCGCCATCAAGGCCGAAGGCCAGGTCCTGCTGGGCTGGCGCGATGTGCCGGTGAACCGCGACATGCCCATGTCGCCCACCGTGCGCGAGAAAGAGCCCATCCTGCGCCAGGTCTTCATCGGCCGTGGCAACGATGTCATCGTGCAAGACGCGCTGGAACGCAAGCTGTATGTGATCCGCAAGACCGCCAGTGCCCACATCCAGGCCCTGCATCTGAAGCACAGCAAAGAGTATTACGTGCCCAGCATGTCCAGCCGCACCGTGGTCTACAAGGGCCTGCTGCTGGCCGACCAGGTGGGTGTGTACTTCAAGGATCTGGAAGACGTGCGTTGCGTATCGGCCCTCGGCCTGGTGCACCAGCGTTTCTCCACCAACACCTTCCCCGAGTGGCCGCTGGCTCACCCCTACCGCTATGTGGCACACAACGGCGAAATCAACACCGTCAAGGGCAACTACAACTGGATGAAGGCGCGCGAGGGCGTGATGTCCTCGCCCGTACTGGGCCCGGATCTGCAAAAGCTCTACCCCATCAGCTTTGCCGGTCAATCGGACACCGCCACCTTCGACAACTGCCTGGAACTGCTGACCATGGCCGGCTACCCCATCAGCCAGGCCGTGATGATGATGATTCCCGAGCCCTGGGAGCAGCACGCCACCATGGACCCGCGCCGCCGTGCGTTCTACGAATACCACGCCGCCATGCTGGAGCCCTGGGACGGCCCGGCCTCCATTGTTTTCACCGATGGCCGCCAGATCGGCGCCACCCTGGACCGCAATGGCTTGCGTCCCTCCCGCTACTGCATCACCGATGACGATCTGGTGATCATGGGTTCCGAGTCCGGTGTGTTGCCCGTGCCAGAGAACAAGATTGTGCGCAAATGGCGCCTGCAGCCCGGCAAGATGTTCCTGATCGATCTGGAACAGGGCCGCATGATTGACGACGAGGAACTCAAGGCCAACCTGGCCAACAGCAAGCCCTACAAGCAGTGGATTGAGAACCTGCGCATCAAGCTTGACGATGTGGCCGTTGCCGCTGCGGCGGTTGAAACGCAGCCCGTGACCGGCCAGGCCTCCCTGCTGGACCGTCAGCAGGCTTTTGGCTTCACGCAGGAGGACCTGAAGTTCCTGATCGCTCCCATGGCCACCGCCGGGGAAGAAGCCATTGGCTCCATGGGCAACGACAGCCCGCTGGCCGTGCTGTCCGACAAGAACAAGCCGCTGTACAACTACTTCAAGCAGTTGTTTGCCCAGGTGACCAACCCGCCGATCGACCCGATCCGCGAAGCCATCGTGATGTCGCTGGTGTCCTTTGTCGGCCCCAAGCCCAACCTGCTGGACATCAACCAGGTCAACCCGCCGATGCGCCTCGAAGTCTCCCAGCCGGTGCTGGACTTTGCGGACATGGCCAAGCTGCGCGACATCGAAACCCACACGCAGGGCAAGTTCCGCAGCTACACGCTGGATATCACCTATCCGCTGGCCTGGGGCCACGAGGGTGTGGAAGCCAAGCTGGCCTCGCTGTGCGCCGAAGCGGTGGACGCGATCAAGGGTGGCAAGAACATCCTGATCATCAGCGACCGCCACATCAGTGCCGAACAGGTTGCCATTCCGGCTCTGCTGGCCCTGTCTGCCATCCACCAGCATCTGGTGATTGCCGGCCTGCGCACCACTGCCGGTCTGGTGGTGGAAACGGGCACCGCCCGCGAAGTGCACCACTTTGCCGTGCTGGCCGGTTACGGCGCCGAAGCCGTGCACCCTTACCTGGCGATGGAAACCCTTGCCAGCATCCACAAGGATCTGCCGGGCGACCTGAGTGCCGACAAGGCCATCTACAACTACGTCAAGGCAGTGGGCAAGGGCCTGTCCAAGATCATGTCCAAGATGGGCGTCAGCACCTACATGAGCTACTGCGGCGCCCAGTTGTTTGAAGCCATTGGCCTGTCCACCGCGACCGTGTCCAAGTACTTCACCGGCACCCCCAGCCGCGTCGAGGGCATTGGCGTGTTCGAGATCGCCCAGGAAGCCATCCGCATGCACAAGGCCGCTTTTGGCGACAGCCCGGTGCTGGCCAATGCATTGGAAACCGGCGGTGAATATGCCTGGCGTGTGCGCGGTGAAGAGCACATGTGGACGCCCGACGCCATCGCCAAGTTGCAGCACAGCACGCGCGCAAACAACTGGAACACCTACAAGGAATATGCCCAGCTCATCAACGACCAAAGCAAGCGCCACCTGACGCTGCGCGGTCTGTTTGAGTTCAAACTGGACCCGGCCAAGGCCATTTCGGTGGACGAGGTCGAGCCGGCCAAGGAAATCGTCAAGCGTTTTGCCACCGGCGCCATGTCGCTCGGTTCCATTTCCACCGAGGCCCACGCCACCTTGGCCGTGGCCATGAACCGCATCGGGGGAAAAAGCAACACCGGCGAGGGCGGGGAAGACCCTGCGCGTTACCGCAATGAACTCAAGGGCATTCCGATCAAGCTCGGCGACTCGCTCAAGAGCGTGATCGGTGAAGACGTGGTCGAAGTCGACTTGCCGTTGCAGGCCGGTGACTCATTGCGTTCACGCATCAAGCAGGTGGCCTCGGGACGCTTTGGCGTCACGGCCGAGTACCTGACCAGCGCCGACCAGATCCAGATCAAAATGGCCCAGGGCGCCAAGCCGGGCGAGGGCGGTCAACTGCCCGGCGGCAAGGTGTCCGATTACATCGGCCGTCTGCGCCACTCGGTACCCGGCGTGGGCCTGATTTCGCCCCCGCCACACCACGACATCTACTCGATTGAAGACCTGGCGCAGCTGATTCACGACCTGAAAAACGTGGCGCCGCATTCCGGCATCAGCGTCAAGCTGGTGGCGGAAATCGGTGTCGGCACCATTGCCGCCGGTGTGGCCAAGTGCAAGGCCGATCACGTGGTGATCGCCGGACACGACGGCGGCACGGGCGCCTCACCCTGGTCCTCCATCAAGCATTGCGGCAGCCCCTGGGAAATCGGCCTGGCCGAGACCCAGCAGACCCTGGTGCTCAACCGTCTGCGCAGCCGCATCCGCGTGCAGGCCGACGGCCAGATGAAGACCGGCCGCGACGTCGTTATCGGCGCCCTGCTGGGTGCGGATGAATTCGGTTTCGCCACCGCACCGCTGGTGGTGGAAGGCTGCATCATGATGCGCAAGTGCCACCTCAACACCTGCCCGGTGGGTGTGGCCACGCAAGACCCGGTGCTGCGCCAGAAGTTTTCCGGCAAGCCCGAGCATGTGGTGAACTACTTTTTCTTCATCGCCGAGGAAGCGCGCCAGATCATGGCCCAGCTGGGTATCCGTACCTTTGACGAGCTGATCGGGCGCTCCGACCTGCTCGACACCCGCAAGGGCATTGAACACTGGAAGGCCAGCGGCCTGGACTTCAGCCGCCTGTTTGCCATGCCACAAGTGCCGGCCGATGTGCCACGCTTCCAGACCCTCACGCAAGACCACGGTCTGGAAAAGGCCCTGGACAACGTGCTGATCGCCAAGAGCCGTGCCGCCATCGACAAGGGCGAACGCGTGCAGTTCATGGAAGTGGCGCGCAACGTCAACCGATCGGTCGGCGCCATGCTGTCCGGCGCGGTGACCAAGGTGCACCCCGAAGGGCTGCCGGATGACAGCATCCGCATCCAGCTTGAAGGCACGGGCGGCCAGTCCTTTGGCGCCTTCCTGTGCCGGGGCATCACCATGTACCTGATCGGTGACGCCAACGACTACACCGGCAAGGGCCTGTCGGGCGGTCGCATCGTGGTGCGCCCCAGCATCGACTTCCGCGGCGACGCTATCAAGAACACCATCGTCGGTAACACGGTGATGTATGGCGCCACCACCGGTGAAGCGTTTTTCAGCGGCGTGGCCGGTGAGCGCTTTGCGGTGCGTCTGTCAGGCGCCACGGCCGGGGTCGAAGGCACGGGTGACCATGGTTGCGAATACAGGACCGGCGGCACCGTGGCCGTGCTGGGCCAGACCGGACGCAACTTTGCCGCCGGCATGAGTGGCGGCATTGCCTATGTGTATGACGAAGACGGCAAGTTCGCCACCCGTTGCAACACCGCCATGGTCAGCATGGAAAAAGTGCTGACGACGGCCGAGCAGGAGACTGCGGTTGACAAGGCCGTGTGGCACCGTGGCGAGAGCGACGAGGCCCAGCTCAAGAAGCTGCTGGAAGACCACAACCGCTGGACCGGTAGCAAGCGTGCCCGCGACCTGCTGGATACCTGGGAGACTTCGCGTCTGAAGTTCGTCAAGGTTTTCCCCAACGAGTACAAGCGCGCCCTGGGCGAGATCCATGCACGCAAGGAAGCTGCGGCTGCAACCAAGGCCGCTGCGGCTCCGGTTAAGCAAGAAGCCGTTGCCGCCAAGTAATTGGCAGCCAAGTCGCAAGTTTTAAAAGCCATTGGCCCGGTGCGTGTGCGCCGGGCCGCCAAGGAGTGAATATGGGAAAAATCACGGGATTCATGGAGTTTGAGCGCATCGAGGAGGGCTACAAGCCCGTTGCCGAACGTCTCAAGAATTACAAGGAATTTGTCATCGGTCTGGACGATGCCCAGGCCAACAAGCAGGCTGCGCGCTGCATGGACTGCGGCACACCGTTTTGCAACAACGGCTGCCCGGTCAACAACATCATTCCGGATTTCAACGATCTGGTGTACCGCGGCGACTGGAAGGCCGCTATCGACGTGCTGCACAGCACCAACAACTTCCCCGAGTTCACCGGCCGCATCTGCCCCGCACCGTGCGAGGCCGCCTGCACCCTGAACGTCAACGAGGAAGCGGTGGGCATCAAGTCTATCGAGCACGCCATCATCGACCGCGCCTGGCATGAAGGCTGGGTTGTGCCCCAGCCCGCCAAAACCAAGACCGGCAAAAAGGTTGCCGTGGTCGGCTCCGGCCCTGCCGGAATGGCAGCAAGCCAGCAACTGGCACGTGCCGGTCACGACGTGACCCTGTTCGAAAAGAACGACCGCATTGGTGGCCTGTTGCGTTACGGCATTCCCGATTTCAAGATGGAAAAGTCGCACATCGACCGCCGCGCCGAACAGCTCAAGGCCGAGGGTGTGACGATTCGCACCGGCGTGCTGATCGGTGAAATGCCCAAGGGCTCCAAGGTCACCAACTGGGCCAAGGAAATGATCTCCGCTGAACAGCTCAACAAAGACTTTGACGCCGTGGTGCTGACGGGCGGTTCCGAGCAATCGCGCGATCTGCCGGTGCCCGGCCGCGAACTCGACGGCATCCACTTTGCGATGGAATTCCTGCCGCAGCAAAACAAGGTCAACGCCGGCGACAAGCTCAAGGGCCAGTTGCGCGCCGACGGCAAGCATGTCATCGTCATCGGTGGCGGCGACACCGGCTCTGACTGCGTGGGCACCAGCAACCGGCATGGCGCGGTCAGCGTCACCCAGTTTGAAGTCATGCCCCAGCCGCCGGTGGAAGAAAACCGCCCCATGACCTGGCCCTACTGGCCGCTGAAATTGCGCACCAGTTCCAGCCACGACGAAGGCTGCGAGCGCGTGTTTGCCATTTCCACCAAGGAATTCATCGGCGAAAAAGGCAAGGTCACGGGTTTGAAGACGGTGCAGGTGGAATGGAAAGACGGCAAGATGGTCGAAGTGGCCGGCTCCGAAAAAATCCTGAAGGCCGACTTGGTGCTGCTGGCCATGGGCTTTGTTAATCCGGTGGCTACCGTGCTGGAAGCCTTTGGTGTGGACAAGGATGCCCGTGGCAATGCCAAGGCGACTACAGACGCTGCAGGTTGCTACACCACCAATGTGCCCAAGGTGTTTGCCGCCGGTGACATGCGCCGTGGTCAGAGCCTGGTGGTGTGGGCCATCCGCGAAGGCCGTCAGGCCGCGCGTGCGGTGGACGAGTTCCTCATGGGCAGCAGCGTCCTGCCGCGATGAAATCGCACCATAAACCAGACGCCTAAGCGTTATCCCTTATGATGCAAAAGCCAGATTCATGCTGGCTTTTGTTTTTTTATGGTCACACCTTCTTCCACTTCCCTCGTTGAATTCAAGAACGTCCGCTTCGGCTATGGCCAGCGGCTGATCCTGGACGACGTGTCCTTCACCATTCCGCGCGGCAAGGTCACGGCGCTCATGGGTGCGTCGGGCGGCGGCAAGACTACCGTCATGCGTTTGATTGGCGGGCAGTTCAAGGCACAGCAAGGCCAGGTCATGCTGCATGGACTAAAAGGCTCTGGTGAGGCACTGGATGTGGGCCGGATGCATCGCGACGCCCTGTACCTGGCGCGCCGGCGCATGGGCATGCTGTTTCAGTTTGGCGCCCTGTTTACCGATTTGAGCGTGTTCGACAATGTGGCCTTCCCCTTGCGCGAACACACCAACCTTTCTGAAGACCTGATCCGCGATGTGGTGCTGATGAAGCTCAACGCCGTGGGCCTGCGCGGTGCGCGGGATCTGATGCCCTCGGAAGTTTCCGGCGGCATGGCGCGGCGTGTGGCTCTGGCCCGCGCCATTGCGCTGGACCCGGAGCTGGTGATGTATGACGAGCCCTTTGCCGGGCTGGACCCGATTTCCCTGGGTACCGCTGCGCGCCTGATCCGCCAGCTCAACGATGCCATGGGGCTGACCAGCATCGTGGTCTCGCATGATCTGGAAGAGACCTTTCACATTGCCGACCAGGTCATCATCATTGCCAATGGCAAGATTGCCGCCCAGGGCACGCCTGATGAAGTGCGCCACAGTGCCAACCCGCTGGTGCACCAGTTTGTCAATGCACTGCCCGAAGGGCCGGTGCGTTTTCACTACCCCGCAGCCAGCGTGGATGCCGACTTTTCCACCGGAGCCGCACAATGAGTTGGTACAAACCGGCTGAGGTGGGTTTTGCCGTTCGCAGCACCTTGGCGGACATGGGCTTCGCCGCCCGCCTGTTTCTGCGTCTGCTGGCCTCCATTGGTGCCACGCTCAAGCGCCCGGCGCTGTTGCGTGACCAGGTCCACTTCATGGGCAATTACTCGCTGGCCATCATTGCCGTGTCGGGTGTGTTTGTGGGCTTTGTCATGGGCTTGCAGTACTACTACGGCCTGCAGCGCTTTGGTGCGGCGGATTCCGTGGGGGTGTTGATCAGTCTGAGTCTGGTGCGCGAATTCGGGCCGGTGATTACGGCCTTGCTGTTCGCTGGTCGGGCCGGTACTTCGCTCACCGCAGAAATTGGTTTGATGAAGGCCGGCGAGCAACTCAGTGCCATGGAAATGATGGCGGTGGACCCGGTGCAGCGCATTCTGGCGCCGCGCTTCTGGGGTGCGGTGATCGCCATGCCGCTGCTGGCTGCTGTGTTCAGCGCGGTGGGTGTGATTGGCGGCTGGGTGGTTTGCGTTCTCTTGATCGGTATTGACGAAGGTGCTTTCTGGAGCCAGATGCAAAGCGGGGTCGATGTCTGGAAGGATGTGGGCAACGGCGCCATCAAGAGCGTGGTGTTCGGTTTTGCTGTCAGCTTTGTCGCGCTGCTGCAAGGGTTTGAGGCCCAGCCTACGCCCGAGGGCGTGGCGCACGCGACCACGCGCACCGTGGTCATGGCTTCGCTTACGGTGTTGGCTCTGGACTTTGTCCTGACCGCAATGATGTTCAGTATTTAGGAGAAAAAAACATGCAACGCTCCAACACGGATGTATGGGTCGGCCTGTTTGTGCTGCTGGGTGGCGCAGCCTTGGTCTTTCTGGCCCTGCAGGCGGCCAACCTGCTCACGATCAGCTTTGACAAGGGTTACCAGGTGACGGCCAAGTTTGACAACATCGGGGGGCTCAAGCCCAAGGCTGCGGTCAAAAGCAGCGGAGTGGTGGTGGGCCATGTCGATGGCATTACCTTTGACGACAAGAGCTTCCAGGCCAAAGTGACCTTGTCCATGGACAAGCGCTACACCTTTCCCAAAGACAGCTCGCTCAAGATTCTGACCAGCGGCCTGCTGGGTGAGCAGTACATCGGCATCGAAGCCGGTGCCGATAGCGCCAACCTGGCCGCAGGGGATGCGATCAGCACCACCCAGTCGGCCGTGGTGCTGGAGAACCTGATCAGCCAGTTTCTCTACAGCAAGGCAGCGGACGGCCCTTCGTCCGACAAGGCCAAGCCATGAGACCGGTGGTGACCAGTTCGGGTGTGTGGCGCGTCATGGCGCTGATGATGCTGGTGGCATTGCAAGGCTGCGCCACCGTGGCCCAGCCTGATGCGCGCGATCCATTGGAGCCCTTCAACCGCGCGGTGTTCAGTTTCAATGACGTGGCGGACAAAGCGGTCATCAAGCCGGTGGCCAAAGGCTACAAGGCCATCACACCCGACTGGATGCGCAAAGGCGTGGGCAACTTCTTCAACAACCTGGAAGACGTATGGTCCGCAGTCAATAACGGCTTGCAGGGCCGGGGACTTGAATTCAGTGACAGCGTGGGTCGTGTCATGGTCAACAGCACCATCGGACTATTGGGCATTTTCGATGTGGCCAGTGATCTCAATATCGAGCGCCATACCGCCGATTTCGGGCTGACGCTAGGTCGCTGGGGTGTGCCGCCAGGCCCCTATTTGGTTCTTCCCTTTTATGGTCCGCGTACGCTGCGTGAAGTGGCTGGTATGCCCGTCGATACCCGTGGCATGCCGGTGTACAACATCGGCGACGATGCAACACGCACCTTGCTGCCGGTTGCAGATGTCATTGACTTGCGTGCCAAGTACCTGAATGCGGGCGACGTTCTGGAGGGCGCGGCATTGGATGCTTATTCGTTCCGCCGAGACGCTTATTTTCAGCGCCAGCGCAATATTCAGTACGACGGCAATCCTCCGGAAGATGACGTCCAGCCTTGATACAGTCTTTACGCAGCGGCAACGCAGCTAAAAAGTGCCGGGTACATAATGCAAACCATGTTCTTGCCTAGAAAAGTGACCATGAAAAGAGAGTTTTTGCGTACGCTCGTTGTCGGTTTTTCCCTGGTGGCGGGTTTGGGCCTGAGCCTTCAGGCCCGTGCTGAAGATGAAGCGCCCGATGTGCTGATCAAGCGGCTGTCAGTCGAAGTGCTGGACTCGATCAAAGCCGACAAGGCCATGCGTTCCGGTGATCTGACCAAAATCGTTGCCTTGGTGGATGCCAAGATTCTGCCCAACCTGGATTTTCAGCGGATGACGGCCTCTTCGGTCGGCCCCGCCTGGCGCCAGGCCACGCCTGAGCAGCAAAAGCGTCTGCAGGACGAGTTCAAGACCCTGTTGGTACGCACTTACGCCGGTGCGCTGGGTCAGGTTAGCGACCAGGTTATTGCCATCAAGCCGCTTCGTGCCAGTCCGGAAGACAAGGAAGTGATTGTCCGGTCCGAGGTCAAGGGCAGTGGCGACCCGATCCAGCTGGATTACCGTCTGGTGAAGACGCCCGGGCAGGGAACGGGTTGGAAAATTTACAACATCAATGTGCTGGGCGTGTGGCTGGTGGAGAGTTACAAGAGCCAGTTTTCAGCCGAGATCAATGCCAAAGGGCTTGACGGGCTGATCACCACGCTGGTGGAGCGCAACAAAGCCAACGCCAAAAAGTCCTGACATGCTCGTTTTGCCCGCCATCCTCACCCAGACCCAGGCCAGCGATTGCCTGGAAAAACTCACGCAGGATGTCCAGCGTGAGGCTGAGCAGCAGGTCGTGGTCGATGCCGCACCGCTGAATAGCTTTGACTCTTCCGCATTGGCGGTTTTGCTGGCCGTTCGTCGGGAATGCGCCCGGGCCGGCAAGCTGTTTGCTGTGAAAGGCCTGCCCGACCGCTTGCGGGATCTGGCTGCTCTGTACGGGATTGAAGCCCTTCTCACCGCTGTCTAGACCCTGTTCGGGTCTACCCTGCCCGGGGCGGGTAAAATAGCGGGCTTCCATGACCGCCATCTCCTTCCAATCCGTCTCCAAAGCTTATCCGTCGCCCAAGTCCTCGAAAACGAGCGCAGTAGGTGGCACCTTTCTGGCCCTTGACGGCGTCAGTCTCGATATCCAGGAAGGCGAGTTCTTCGGCCTCCTGGGCCCCAATGGAGCTGGCAAAACCACCATGATCAGTGTGCTGGCCGGGCTCACCCGCGCCACCAGCGGACGCGTCAGCGTACTGGGCCACGATGTGCAATCCGACTTTGCCGCAGCGCGCCGTGCCTTGGGCGTGGTGCCGCAGGAGCTGGTGTTTGACCCCTTTTTCAATGTGCGCGAACTGCTGCGCATCCAGTCCGGCTACTTCGGCATCAAGAACAATGCAGCCTGGATTGATGAGCTGCTGGAAAGTCTGGGCCTGACCGACAAAGCCAACGCCAATATGCGCCAGCTCTCCGGCGGCATGAAGCGCCGTGTGCTGGTGGCGCAGGCCCTGGTACACAAGCCCCCCGTGATCGTGCTGGACGAGCCCACCGCCGGTGTGGACGTGGAGTTGCGCCAGACCCTGTGGCAGTTCATCGCCAAACTGAACCGCGAAGGCCACACCGTCTTGCTCACCACCCATTACCTGGAAGAGGCCGAAGCTCTGTGCGGCCGCATTGCCATGCTCAAGACCGGCCGCATCGTGGCGTTGGACAAGACCAGCGACCTGCTCAAGGCGGCCTCCAGCAATGTGTTGCGCTTCAAGCTCGATGCCGAGTTGCCCAAAGCTTTGGCCGACAAGGCGCGTATCACCGGCCGCATCGTGCAGTTTCCGGCCAACGACGCGCTGGAGATTGAACGCTACCTGGCCGCTGTGCGCGAAGCCGGGCTGGTAGCCCACGACATTGAAATCCGCAAGGCCGATCTGGAAGACGTGTTTCTGGACGTAATGGCGCAGAACAAGGGCTCTGTCCATGCAACAGGAGCTTCGGCATGACCGGCTGGCAAACCCTGCTTTACAAAGAGAGCCTACGTTTCTGGAAGGTCGCCTTCCAGACCATCGCCGGCCCGGTGCTCACCGCCATGCTGTATCTGCTGATCTTCGGCCATGCGTTGGAGAACCATGTCAAGGTCTACGACAAGATTGGCTACACCGCCTTTCTGGTGCCGGGCCTGGCCATGATGAGCCTGCTGCAAAACGCCTTTGCCAATAGCTCGTCATCGCTCATCATGAGCAAGGTCATGGGCAATCTGGTGTTCCTGCTACTCACGCCCCTGTCCTATGTGCATTGGTTTGTGGCCTATGTGGGCGCTTCCGTGTTGCGCGGCATCATCGTCGGACTGGGCGTATTTGCCGTCTCGGCCTTCTTTACCGGAGTCAGCCTTGAAGCGCCGCTGTGGATCGTGCTCTTTGCCTTCATGGGCGCTGCCCTCATGGGCACGCTGGGCCTGATCGCCGGGCTGTGGGCTGAAAAGTTTGACCAGTTGGCCGCGTTCCAGAATTTTGTCGTCATGCCCATGACCTTCCTGAGTGGCGTGTTCTATTCCATCAACACGCTGCCACCGTTCTGGCAGGCGGTGAGCCACTTCAATCCCTTCTTTTACATGATTGACGGTTTTCGCTACGGTTTCTTCGGTGTCAGCGATGTATCGCCCTGGCTCAGCTTTGCCGTGGTGGGTTCCACCCTGGTGCTGGTCAGCCTGATTGCCCTGCAACTGCTGCGCAGCGGTTACAAGATCCGCAGCTGAGCCACCCTCTGTCCATCTGAAGCCACCTTTTTACGCCAACCTCCCGGGCCTGCCCGCACCTGCCATGACCGCTGAAGAACTCCAAACCCTGATCACCGCCGGACTGCCGTGTGCGCATTGCACGCTGGAGGGTGATGGCCGTCATTGGTATGCCACGATCGTCTCTGCCGCCTTTGAAGGCAAGCGCGCCATCCAGCGCCACCAGCAGGTCTATGCCACGCTGGGCAACCGCATGAAGACCGACGAGGTGCATGCGCTCTCCATGAAAACCTTTACACCGGCCGAGTGGGCCGCCCAAGCCTGATGGACAAATTACTGATTCGCGGTGGTCGCCAATTGCATGGCGAGGTGCTGATTTCGGGCGCCAAGAACGCCGCCCTGCCCGAACTGTGCGCCGCCCTGCTGACCGCCGAAACCCTGACGCTGCACAACGTGCCGCGCCTGCAGGACGTGTCCACCATGTTCAAGCTGATCCGCAACATGGGCGTGAGTGCCGATGTGCAGGCCGATGGCTCCGTGGTGTTGAATGCCGGTGCCCTGAACAACCCGGAAGCACCGTACGAGCTGGTGAAAACCATGCGCGCATCCGTGTTGGCCCTGGGCCCCTTGCTGGCGCGCTTTGGCCATGCCAAGGTGTCACTGCCCGGCGGTTGCGCCATTGGCTCTCGCCCGGTAGACCAGCATCTGAAGGGCCTGGCCGCCATGGGTGCCGTGATGGACGTGGAGCATGGCTACATGGTCGCCAAGCTGGCCCATGGGCGCACGCGCCTGAAGGGCGCGCGCATTGCCACCGACATGGTGACCGTCACCGGCACCGAAAACTTTTTGATGGCCGCGGCTCTGGCCGAGGGCGAAACCCTGCTGGAAAACGCGGCGCAAGAGCCCGAGATTCCCGATCTGGCCGAACTGCTGATCCGCATGGGCGCCAAGATCGAAGGCCATGGCACCAGCCGCATCCGCATCCAGGGTGTGGAGTCGCTGCACGGCTGCAGCCACCAGGTGGTGGCCGACCGCATCGAGACCGGCACCTTTTTGTGCGCTGTGGCTGCCACTGGGGGCGATGTGTTCCTCAAGCACGGCCGTGCCGAGCATCTGGACGCTGTGATCGACAAGTTGCGCGATGCCGGCGCCACCATCACGGCGCTGGAGGGCGGGATCCGTGTGCAAAGCCAGGGTCGCCTGAAGGCGCAGAGTTTTCGCACCACCGAATACCCCGGTTTCCCCACCGACATGCAGGCCCAGTTCATGGCGCTCAATGCGGTGTCGCAGGGCGCGTCCAAGGTGACCGAGACGATT
>CANCER010000042.1 GCA_947375135.1 Comamonadaceae bacterium
GGGGCAAGGGGGGGATGCCCAGCGTGGCGCGCTCGGCGACATGGGCTCGGTAGGCGTTCAACATGGTTTTTTCTCCTTTATCAATCAAACAAAATAGGGCTGCAATTCGGCAGGAATGGCTTGACCGGTCTGGTGCGCGCGCTCCAGGATCTGCCAAAAATAACGGTAACTGGCGCGGTCGTGCAACTTGCCATCCAGCGCAATCGGGGCCCACTCGGCCTGCGCCGCAGCATGCACGATGCGTGCCGCCACTTCGACTTCAGAGGCCAAAGGCGCAAAGCCGCGCAACAGGGGACGAATCTGGTCCGGATGGATGCTCCACATCCGGGTAAAACCCAGCGCGGTGGCAGCATGGCGTGCTGCACGCTCAATCGCATCGGCATCGCGCAACTCGGTCACCACGCAATGCGATGGCACTTTGCCGTGGGCATGGCAGGCGCTGGCAATTTCCAACTTGGCACGCACGACCAGCGGGTGGTGAAACTGGTCCAGCGTCAAGGTGTCGTCTGCCGAGCGCAAGCCCATGGCTTGCGCGGGAATGGCCCCTCCATGGGCAGAGACAAAGTCCATCAAGCCAAAACTCAATGACTGAACGCGGGGGTGTGCCGCAATCGCAAAGGCCTGCTGTACCGCGGCTGGAGATTCAATCAGCACATGCAGTGGCACAAGGGTATCGCCTGCGGCAGCGTCTATCGCCTCGACGGCCTGGTCCACATCTTCAACAGATTCCACCTTGGGCACCATGAGGTAACTCAGCGCTTTGGCAGCGCCGCCCACGATGATGGCCACATCGGACTCAAAATAGGCATGGTCCACCGCGTGCACCCGCGCGCCGACTCGGGCGCGGGGAATGGAATTTGCGCCCGCCAGCTTGGGCTGGCGTTCGTTGAGAAGCTCGCACACCCGGTGGGCTTGCTCCACTTCGCCACCCGCAGGGGCGCCATCCTCGCAGTCCAGCGTGACATCCATCACGCACGCACCAAACTCCTGCAGCAGCTCAGCCTGAAGATCCAGGCTTTTTTGCATGCGCTTGGGCACGCCGCTGTAGTGGTCCACCACCGGCAACACTCCGTTGCGCGCCTGGGCACCTAAAAGAATGTTGCGGGGGTGTTGCATTTCGCGCAAGTTGTCCAAGCCGCACCGCGATGGCGCAGCCTGGGCAGCAAGATCAGAGCAAGTGGGCTACGCCGGCTTGCTCGTCTTGCAATTCTTTGAGCGTTTTGTTGATGCATTCCTGGCTGAATGCGTCAACGGGCAATCCTTCGACGACCTTGTATTCGCCGCCGTCGCAGGTCACGGCAAAGCCAAACACGGTGTCTTTGGGGATGCCGTACTGGCCGTCCGATGGCACACCCATGGTGACCCACTTGCCGTTGGTGCCCAGAGCCCAATCGCGCATGTGGTCGATGGCGGCGTTGGCAGCGGAGGCTGCGGACGACAGGCCACGCGCTTCGATGATGGCAGCACCGCGCTTGCCCACGGTGGGCAGGAAGGTGTTGGCATTCCATTCCTGGTCGTTGATCATGGTCGCAACGCTTTCGCCATTGATGGTGGCGAAACGGTAGTCGGCGTACATCGTTGGCGAGTGGTTACCCCAGACAGTCAACTTCTCGATAGCAGCGACCGGCTTGCCGGTTTTGGCTGCGATCTGGCTGGCAGCGCGGTTGTGGTCCAGGCGCAGCATGGCGGTGAAGTTCTTGCGTGGCAGGTCGGGGGCGCTCTTCATGGCGATGTAAGCGTTGGTGTTGGCGGGGTTACCGACCACCAGAACGCGCACGTCGCGGCTGGCGACTGCGTTCAGTGCCTTGCCTTGTGCGGTAAAGATGGCGCCGTTGACGGCCAGCAGCTCGGCACGCTCCATGCCCGGGCCACGAGGACGCGAACCGACCAGCAGTGCGTAATCAGCATCCTTGAATGCGGTCATGGGATCGCTGTGTGCGGTCATTTCCACCAGCAACGGGAAGGCGCAATCGTCGAGTTCCATCATCACGCCCTTGAGCGCCTTTTGCGGACCTTCAACCGGCACTTCCAGCAATTGCAGGATGACGGGTTGGTCTTTGCCCAGCATTTCGCCGGAGGCGATGCGAAACAGAAGGGCATATCCGATTTGGCCGGCGGCTCCGGTGACTGCGACGCGAACGGGCTTTTTGCTCATGGTGATTACTCCAGGAAGGTTAGGAAACAGATGCCAATCAGGAACCCAAGCAACACGGTTTGAGCCCTGAAGATTGCGGGAGAGTTTACCCTTGAAACCGGACGCCGGTCAACTTGTCTTATGTCTTATATAAGATATGATTGGACGACTATTCGAGACTGACTCGAGGCTGACTTCGCAACCCGTTTTTCGGGCCCCTAAGATGAACACTGCATCCCCTTCCATCAGCGAAAGCACTGCTCCGGCAAGCGCCGAGACCGGCAGCGGCGGGAGTGCGGTTTTCAATTCCACACCCGCCTTCAGTCCGCTTTACCAGCAAATCAAGGTGCTGATTCTGCAAAGTCTGCAAGCCGGCGAGTGGAAGCCAAGCGCCGCCATCCCCAGCGAGATGGATCTGGCCGCTCGTTTCAAGGTCAGCCAGGGTACCGTGCGCAAGGCGATTGATGAATTGGCCGCCGAAAACCTGCTGGTGCGGCGCCAGGGCAAAGGCACTTTCGTCGCCACCCATGCCGAGCAGCAGGTGCAATACCGCTTCCTGCGCCTGTTTCCGGACAGCGGCGACCTGCAAAGCGAAGGCCCGGCCCAGCGACAGATCATCGATTGCAAGCGCGTACGCGCCCCGGCCGACATCGCCCGTGCACTGGCCATCCGCCTGGGCGAATCGGTGCTTCAGGTGCGTCGGGTGCTGTCGTTTGCCGCCACGCCCACGATTCTGGAAGACCTGTGGCTGCCGGGCGCCCCATTCAAAGGCTTGACGGCCGAGCGTCTGCGCGCCTACCACGGCCCCATGTATGCCCTGTTCGAGACCGAATTCGGCGTGCGTATGGTGCGCGCGGAGGAAAAAATCCGGGCATTGCTGCCCGATGCTGAACAATGCGCGCTGCTTGCCATCAACAGCCAAACTCCGCTGCTGAGCGTGGAACGTACGGCTTTTACCTACAACGACGCGCCTATGGAGTTGCGTCGCGGTCTTTACAGAACCGATACGCACTATTATCGAAACGCGTTGAATTGACCCGCCCGCATGCAAGTCAAATGTCAGATTGATGCGGTGCAATAGACTTTAGCTTCTCCGCGTAATAATTACACCGCAGTTACATCACAGAAAAGAAAGCCGTTCATGACCGACCTTGTATCGTCCGCCCGAGCCAAAAGGCCCGAATTTCGCAACATCAACGCGTTCTCGGATCTGCCCTCTTACAAGCTGCCCCCGGCTGGCATTGTGTCCATCCTGCACCGTGTCAGTGGCGCCATCCTGTTTGTACTGATGCCCTTCATCATCTGGATGTTCGACACCTCGGTGTCTTCCGAATTTTCCTTTGCACGCTTCACACACCTGTTCAGCGTCGGCATCGGTTTCGTACCGGGTTGGTTCATGAAGCTGGTGGCTCTGGCCATCATGTGGTCTTACCTGCACCATTTCATCGCGGGCCTGCGCCATCTGTGGATGGACCTGAGCCATGATGCCGTGACCAAGGAATTCGGCCGTTCTTCCGCTCTGGTCACATTGACCCTGGGCACCCTGCTCACCGTGGCGTTGGGCGCCAAGCTGTTCGGTCTGTACTGAACCCACCCCCCGGAACTCAAGGAATCAAGCAAATGGCAGTTAACTACGGCACCAAGCGCCTCGCAACCGGCGCACATTACGGACTGCGCGACTGGCTGGCCCAGCGCGTCACCGCCTGTCTGATGGCACTCTTCACGATCATTCTGCTGGCACAAGTGCTCTTGTCCAAAGGCCCGATCGGCTACGACAAGTGGGCAGGCATCTTCTCCAGCCAATGGATGAAGTTTCTGACCTTTGTGGTCATCATTTCCCTGCTCTACCACGCATGGATCGGTATCCGTGACATCTGGATGGACTACATCAAGCCCGTTTCGGTGCGCCTGTCCCTGCAGGTCTTCTCCATCGTCTGGCTCGTCGGTTGTGCCGGCTGGGCTATTCAGGTTCTGTGGCGTCTTTGATCGCACAGCAGCTACCGCACCCACACACTGAGACACACACAAACATGGCTTACCAAGTTACCAAACGCAAATTTGACGTCGTTATCGTCGGCGCCGGCGGCTCCGGCATGCGCGCTTCGCTTCAACTGGCCCGTGCCGGTCTGAACGTCGCTGTTCTCTCCAAGGTCTTCCCCACCCGTTCGCATACCGTGGCTGCACAAGGCGGCATTGGTGCCAGCCTGGGCAATATGAACGACGACAACTGGCATTACCACTTTTACGACACCGTCAAGGGTGGCGATTGGCTGAGCGACCAGGACGCTGTTGAATTCATGTGCCGCGAAGCACCCAAGGTCGTGTACGACCTGGAGCACATGGGCATGCCGTTTGACCGCAACCCGGACGGTACGATTTACCAGCGTCCCTTCGGCGGCCACACCGCCAACTACGGCGAAAAAGCCGTGGAGCGCGCGTGTGCTGCGGCTGACCGCACCGGCCACGCCATGCTGCATACCCTGTACCAGCAAAACGTCGCCGCCAAGACCAGCTTCTTTGTCGAGTGGATGGCGCTGGACCTGATCCGCGACGCCGAGGGCGACGTGGTCGGCGTCACCGCGATGGAAATGGAAACAGGTGACGTACACGTCCTGCAAGCCAAGACCACGCTGCTGGCTACCGGTGGTGCAGGCCGCATTTTTGCCGCTTCCACCAACGCCTTCATCAACACCGGCGACGGCCTGGGCATGGCCGCACGTGCAGGCCTGCCACTGCAGGACATGGAGTTCTGGCAGTTCCACCCCACCGGCGTGGCCGGTGCAGGCGTGCTGCTGACAGAAGGCTGCCGCGGAGAAGGTGCCATTCTGCTCAACAGCAATGGCGAACGCTTCATGGAGCGCTATGCACCCACCCTGAAGGATCTGGCACCGCGCGACTTCGTGTCCCGCTGCATGGACCAGGAAATCAAGGAAGGCCGTGGCTGCGGACCGAACAAGGACCACGTGCTCCTGAAGCTCGACCACCTGGGTGCCGAGACCATCATGAAGCGCCTGCCCTCGGTGTTCGAAATCGGTCACAACTTTGCCAACGTGGACATCACCAGGGAGCCGATTCCCGTGGTGCCTACCATCCACTACCAGATGGGTGGCATCCCCACCAACATCAACGGTCAGGTGGTCACACGCAAGGGCGATGTGCCCAATGCAGTGGTCAACGGCCTGTATGCGGTGGGCGAATGCGCCTGTGTCTCAGTGCACGGCGCCAACCGCCTGGGCACCAACTCGCTGCTGGACTTGCTGGTGTTTGGCCGCGCTGCGGGCAACCACATTGTCGAGTTCAACAACAAGAACAAGGAACACAAGGAACTGCCCAAGGACGCGACCGACCGCCCCCTGGAGCGCCTGGCGCGCCTGGACAACGCTACCAGCGGCGAGTACGCGCAGGATGTGGCCAACGACATCCGCTCCTCCATGCAACTGCATGCCGGTGTGTTCCGCACACAAAAGAGCATGGACGAAGGCGTGGTCAAAATCGCCGACCTGCGCACACGCGTCAACGCGATTGGCCTGAAGGACAAGTCCAAGGTCTTCAACACCGCGCGCATCGAAGCTCTGGAAGTGGACAACCTGATCGAGGCCGCTCAGGCCACCATCGTGTCTGCGGCCGCCCGCCACGAGAGCCGTGGTGCCCACACCGTGGACGACTATGCGGATTCCGCCGAGTTCCCCAACGGCCGCAACGACAAAGAGTGGCACAAGCACACCCTGTGGCACAGCGCTGACAACAGCCTCTCCTACAAGTCCGTCCAGATGAAGCCTTTGACCGTGGACTCCGTGCCACTCAAAGTCCGCACCTTCTAAAGCGCCCCTAGCGATACACACCGCGAGTAACGAACATGACACTACGTACTTTCTCCATCTACCGCTACGATCCGGACAAGGATGCCAAGCCTTACATGCAAACCATCGAGGTCGAACTCGACGGACACGAGCGCATGCTGCTGGACGCCCTGATGAAGCTCAAGGCAGTGGACCCCACCATCTCCTTCCGCCGCTCTTGCCGCGAAGGCGTGTGCGGCTCGGACGCCATGAACATCAACGGCAAAAACGGTCTGGCCTGCCTGACCAATATGCTGACGCTGCCCGGAACCATCGTCTTGAAGCCTCTGCCCGGCCTGCCCGTCATCCGCGACCTGATCGTGGACATGACACAGTTTTTCAAGCAATACAACTCGATCAAACCTTACCTGATCAACGACACCGTGCCGCCAGAGAAAGAGCGTCTGCAAAGTCCGGAAGAGCGCGACGAGCTCAACGGACTGTATGAGTGCATTTTGTGCGCCAGCTGCTCCACCTCGTGCCCGAGCTTCTGGTGGAACCCGGACAAGTTTGTCGGCCCCGCCGGACTCCTGCAGGCCTACCGCTTCCTGGCCGACAGCCGAGACCAGGCCACAGCCGAGCGCCTGGACAACCTGGAAGACCCGTACCGCCTGTTCCGCTGCCACACCATCATGAATTGTGTTGAAGTTTGCCCCAAGGGTTTGAACCCTACCCGGGCAATCGGCAAGATCAAGGAAATGATGGTTTTACGCACCGTTTAAGCGTGAGCAAACCCTTGTGATGGACGAACTGATTGACGAACGGGTATTGAGCAAGCTGCGCTGGCGCTGCCGCCGTGGTTTGCTGGAAAACGACCTGTTCATCGAACGGTTCTTTAACCGGTTCAGTGCCACGTTGACTGTAAGACAGGCAGAGGCGCTGGGAGCGCTGATGGACTTGAGCGATAACGATTTGCTGGACGTGCAGTTGGCACGGAAATCGCTCAATCAGGTTGACGCGCAGCTTGACACCGAAGATGTGCGTGAAGTTTTAAAAATGTTGAGAGAACCTCTCTGAAAGGCGAAAGATGAAACTAGCTGACAACAAAGCCACGATGTCGTTCAGTAACGGCAGCCCCAGCGTGGACATGCCGATCTATCAGGGCACGGTTGGCCCGGATGTCATCGACATCCGGAAGCTGTATGCACAGACCGGCATGTTCACGTATGACCCGGGCTTTTTGTCCACCGCATCCTGCCAGTCTGCCATCACCTACATTGATGGTGACAAGGGCGAGCTGCTGTACCGCGGCTACCCGATCGAACAGCTGGCCGTGAACTGCGACTTCATGGAAACCTGCCACCTGCTGTTGTACGGCAACCTGCCCAATGCGGCTGGCAAGGCTGACTTCACCAAGCGCGTGACCAACCACACCATGGTCAACGAGCAGATGCAATTCTTCCTGCGTGGCTTCCGCCGCGATGCCCACCCCATGGCCATTCTGACCGGCCTGGTCGGTGCCCTGTCGGCGTTCTACCATGACAGCACAGACATCAACAATCCGGAACACCGCGAAATCTCGGCTATCCGTCTGATTGCAAAGTTGCCCACCCTGGTGGCCATGGCGTACAAGTACAGCGCGGGTCAGCCCTATATGTACCCCAAGAACAATCTTAGCTATGCCGGCAACTTCATGCACATGATGTTTGCTACGCCTTGTGAAGAGTACGTGGTCAACCCTGTGATCGAACGCGCGCTGGACCGCATCTTCATCCTGCATGCAGACCACGAGCAAAACGCTTCCACCTCCACCGTGCGCCTGTGCGGTTCTTCCGGCACCAACCCGTTTGCAGCGATTGCTGCCGGTGTAGCCTGCTTGTGGGGCCCGTCCCACGGTGGTGCCAATGAAGCCTGTCTGAACATGCTGGAAGACATCCAGAAAATGGGCGGTCTGTCCAAGGTTGGCGAATTCATGAACCAGGTGAAGGACAAGAACTCCGGCGTCAAGCTGATGGGCTTTGGTCACCGCGTGTACAAGAACTACGACCCGCGCGCCAAGCTCATGCAGGAAACCTGCAAGGAAGTGCTGAGCTCCCTGGGTCTGGAAAACGACCCTCTGTTCAAGCTGGCCATGGCCCTGGAAAAGATTGCCCTGGAAGACGACTACTTCGTGCAGCGCAAGCTCTACCCGAACGTGGACTTCTACTCCGGCATCGTGCAGCGCGCCATCGGTATCCCCGTGGGCCTGTTCACTGCGGTGTTCGCCCTGGCCCGCACCGTGGGCTGGATTGCACAGTTGAACGAAATGATTGGCGACCCCGAGTACAAGATTGGCCGTCCGCGTCAGTTGTTCACCGGCTCGGTGCGCCGTGACGTGTTGCCCATTGGCCAACGCTAAGTTCAAGCACTAAGCCTTATGGCTTAAGAGCCCGCCGCACGGTAACGTAGGCGGGTTTTTTTACGTCCTTCGAGGGTTCCCCACCCTCGCAAGCAAATCGACCTGCAACGTCACCGCAAGGGCGCCAGGCACACCAATTTGCATTCCACTTGCGAGGCCACCAATAGCGTGCTTTGTTGGTAGCGGTCAATGCCGCCCTGGGGATTGCAAAAGCCACGCTCCCCCCCTTCGCGGTGCAACACGGTCTGTTCGCGCCACAACTTGGTAAACAAGACGCTCTGCGCAGAGAGCTCGTCCACCAGCGACTGCATGGCGGCGTCACGCGGCCTGCGGCTGAAGTCGGCCCGAAATTCGGCCGCCAGTCGCTGCGCGCGCTCCGGCCAGTCGGCAATCAGGCTTCTGGCCGCCTGCGATAGAAACACATACCGCAGCAGGTTTTTCTCTGCGCCCTCGTCCAGCCACCCAGTGAACAGCCGGGCCGCCGCAGGGTTCCAGGCCCGAGCCGTCCACAAGTGATCCAATAAATAAGCCGGCACCTGCAGCAGCATCGGCAAGGCCAGCACATGTGCCGGGATATCGCCCGAGGGTTCACCCGGCTCCACCGGATCACGCCGCCCGGCCAGATCAAACAGGGAGGCCCGCTCTGCCGGATTCAGGCGCAACGCCTCGGCCAGACGCGCCAGCGCGGCGGGTGAAGCAGAGACATCGCGCCCCTGCTCCAGCCAGGTAATCCAGGTGAGGCCCACACCGGCAGCTTCGGCCAGTTCCTCGCGGCGCCATCCCGGCGTGCGTCTGCGGCCCGCCGCTTTGCCGGAAACCGGCAGGCGCTCACGGTGCGCACGAATAAAGGTGCCCAACAGGGCGCGCGGGTCGGCATCAGTCATAGTGCTATTTATACCAGTATAAATAGGCATCTTGTACCAGTTTAAAAACACGCGCACCATACCCACTCCGCATAGTTGACAAGGAAGATTCATGGGTCGCACGCTGTATGACAAGCTCTGGGACGAACACGTCGTCCACACCGAAGAGGACGGCACCTCCGTCCTCTACATAGACCGCCACCTGGTGCACGAAGTCACCAGCCCGCAAGCCTTTGAAGGCCTGCGTGAAGCCGGTCGTAAAGTCTGGCGCGTCAGCTCCATCGTCGCCACCGCCGACCACAACACGCCCACCACCGGTTGGGAACGTGGCTACGACGGCATTACCGACCCGACCAGCAAAGAGCAGGTCACCACGCTGGACCACAACATCAGCGAGTTCGGCTCGGCCGCCTACTTCCCCTTCCTGAGCAAGCGCCAGGGCATCGTGCATGTGATCGGACCGGAAAACGGCGCCACGCTGCCGGGCATGACCGTGGTTTGCGGTGACTCGCATACGTCAACGCATGGTGCCTTTGGCGCGCTGGCGCACGGCATAGGCACCAGCGAGGTCGAGCACGTCATGGCCACGCAAACCCTGCTGGCCAAGAAGGCCAAGAACCTGCTGATCAAGGTCGAGGGCACGACGCCTCAGGGCTGCACCGCCAAGGACATCGTGCTGGCCATCATCGGCAAGATCGGCACGGCCGGCGGCACAGGCTACACCATCGAATTCGGCGGCTCCGCCATTCGTGCGCTGAGCATGGAAGGCCGCATGACGGTCTGCAACATGGCGATTGAAGCCGGCGCCCGCGCCGGCCTGGTGGCGGTGGACGAGAAGACCATCGCCTACGTCAAGGGCCGCCCCCTGTCACCCGGTGCCAACGCCGCCACACCCGAAGCTGCCGCCGTGGAGTGGGATCAGGCCGTGGCTTACTGGAAGACCTTGCACACCGACGCCGACGCCCGCTTTGACAGCGTAGTGGAACTCGATGCCTCAGAAATAGTGCCGCAAGTCACCTGGGGCACCTCGCCCGAAATGGTGCTGGGCATTGACGCCAGCGTGCCGGACCCGGACAAGGAAAAAGACGCCAACAAGCGCGGTGCGATTGAGCGCGCCCTGACCTATATGGGCCTGGAGCCGGGCAAGCCTTTGAACGATATTTTTGTCGACAAGGTGTTTATCGGCTCCTGCACCAACAGCCGCATCGAAGATATGCGCGAGGCCGCTGCGGTGGTGAAGAAGCTGGGCCAGAAGGTCGCCAAGAACATCAAGCTGGCGCTGGTGGTGCCAGGCTCCGGACTGGTGAAAGACCAGGCCGAGCGCGAAGGCCTGCACGAGATCTTCAAGGCCGCCGGCTTTGAGTGGCGCGAACCCGGCTGCTCCATGTGCCTGGCCATGAACGCCGACCGGCTGGAGCCGGGCGAACGCTGCGCCTCCACCAGTAACCGCAACTTTGAAGGCCGCCAGGGCGCGGGCGGACGCACGCACCTGGTCAGCCCGGCCATGGCTGCGGCAGCCGCCATCCACGGCCACTTTGTCGACATCCGCAAATTCAGCTAAGAACCACACCATGAAAAAACTCCTCACGCTTTGCCTGGTCACCAGCCTGCTGCTGGTAGCCGGATGCAACACCGTCAAAGGCATGGGCCAGGACCTGAAAAAGGCCGGCGAAAAAATCGAAGGCGCAGCCCAGAAATGAAAAACTTCACCATCCACCAGGGACTGGTGGCACCCATGGACCGCGAAAACGTGGACACCGATGCCATCATCCCCAAGCAGTTCCTCAAATCGATTCGCAAGACCGGCTTCGGCCAGAACCTGTTTGACGAATGGCGCTACCTGGACGCCGGCTTTCCCGGCCAGGACCCGGCCAGCCGCAAGCCGAACCCGGACTTTGTGCTGAACCAGCCGCGCTATGCCGGCGCGTCCATCCTGCTGGCGCGCAAGAATTTCGGCTGCGGCTCGTCCCGCGAACACGCACCCTGGGCGCTGGACCAGTTCGGCTTTCGGGCCATCATTGCGCCCAGCTATGCCGACATCTTTTTCAACAACAGCTTCAAGAACGGTTTGCTGCCCATCGTTCTGCCCGAGGCCCAGGTGGAGCAGTTGTTCAGCGAGGCCCTGGCCTTCCCCGGCTACCAGCTCACCATCGACCTGGAGCGCCAGGTGGTGGTCAAGCCGCAGGGTGAAGAGCTACCGTTTGAGGTGCAGGGTTTCCGCAAATACTGCCTGCTCAATGGCTATGACGACATCGGCCTGACCCTGCGCCATGCCGACAAGATCAAGGCTTTCGAGGCCGAACGCCTGACGCAAAAGCCCTGGCTGGCGCGCAGCATGGTCAGCTAAAGGCGATGGCCGATGCGTCCTTTGCGCAGTTGCCGGCGCCACCCTACTACGCGGTGATTTTCTCCTCGCGGCGTACCACGGGTGACGGCGGTTACAACGCCATGGGCGAGCGCATGATCGCACTGGCGCTGGAGCAACCCGGCTTTCTGGGCATGGAGAGCACGCGTGATACCGACGGATTTGGTATCACGGTGTCCTACTGGAAAGACGAAACCAGCATCCGCGCCTGGAAGAACCATGCCGAGCACCGCATCGCCCAGGAAACCGGCCAAGAACGCTGGTACGAACATTACGAAACGCGCGTCGCCAAAGTCGAACGCGCCTATTCCCTCAAGTAACAGGAACCCCTATGAAAATCGCAGTACTCCCCGGTGATGGCATCGGCACCGAAATCGTCGCAGAAGCCGTCAAAGTTTTGAAGTTGCTGGACCTGCCCCTGGAAATGGAAAGCGCGCTGGTCGGTGGCTGTGCCTACGAGGCCCATGGCCATCCGCTGCCGGAGTCCACCCTCAAGCTCGCCATGGCCTCCGACGCCGTCTTGTTCGGCGCTGTGGGCGACTGGAAATATGACAAGCTGGACCGTCCCCTGCGTCCGGAGCAGGCCATTCTGGGCCTGCGCAAGAACATGGGCCTGTTTGCCAACTTCCGCCCCGCCATCTGCTACGAGCAACTGGTGGATGCGTCGAGCCTCAAGCCCGAGCTGATTGCCGGCCTGGACATTCTCATCATCCGCGAACTGACCGGTGACATTTACTTCGGCCAGCCGCGCGGACGCCGCATCGCCACTGACGGCCATTTCCCCGGCGCCGAAGAAGCCTTTGACACCATGCGCTACAGCCGCCCGGAAATCGAGCGCATTGCCCACGTCGCCTTCCAGGCCGCCCAGAAGCGCAGCAAGCGCGTCACCAGTGTGGACAAGAACAATGTGCTGGAAACCTCCCAACTCTGGAAGGACGTGATGGTCGAGATCGGCCAGCAATACCCCGACGTGGCGCTGGACCACATGCTGGTGGACAACGCCGCCATGCAGTTGGTCAAGGCGCCCAAGAAGTTTGACGTGCTGGTCACCGGCAATATGTTTGGCGACATCCTGAGCGACGAGGCTTCCATGCTGACCGGCTCCATTGGCATGTTGCCGTCGGCCAGCCTGAACAGCAAGGGTCAGGGTCTGTACGAGCCCAGCCATGGCAGCGCGCCCGACATCGCCGGTAAGGGCATCGCCAACCCCCTGGCCACCATCCTGAGTGCAGCCATGATGCTGCGCTTCAGCCTAAACCAGGAAGCTGCCGCCCAGCGCATTGAGGCCGCCGTGCAAAAAGTGTTGCAGCAAGGCCTGCGCACCAGCGACATCTACAGCGAAGGCACCACCCAGGTCAGCACCGTACAAATGGGCGATGCCGTGGTCAAGGCGCTGTAAGCCTTGACCGTACAATCCCCCCCATGCAACACAACTACAGCCCAAGCTCTGTTCGGATTTTTTCTGGTCGTGCCTTGGTGTGCGTTCGCGTTGCAGCGGCGGGGTCCATGGTGACCAAGACAATTACCGGCTGACACAGCCCGGTTCGTCGCGCCCCTACCGGCCAGACGAGCCGGGCAGATGAAATTATCTATTTCGAATAATCTGAAAGGGCTTTAGTCATGAAAATCGGAAATCTGGTCGGCCTGGTAGGCTGGCGTGGCATGGTGGGTTCGGTCCTGATCGACCGTATGCAGGCCGAGGGCGACTTCGACCTGATCGAGCCTCTGTTCTTCTCCACGTCGAATGCCGGTGGCAAGGCCCCGGCACTGGCCAAGAACGAAACCACGCTGCAAGACGCATTCAACATCGATGCGCTCAAGCGTTGCGACATCATCATCAGCGCACAGGGCGGCGACTACACCACCGAAATTTTCCCCAAGCTGCGTGCTGCCGGCTGGAACGGCCACTGGATTGACGCAGCAAGCACCCTGCGCATGGAAAAAGACGCCGTCATCATCCTGGACCCGGTCAACATGCCGGTGATCCAGAATGCCCTGGCCAGCGGTGGCAAGAACTGGGTCGGCGGCAATTGCACCGTGAGCTGCATGCTGATGGGCGTGGGCGCCTTGTACAAGGCCGGTCTGGTCGAGTGGATGTCCACCCAGACCTACCAGGCAGCAAGCGGCGGCGGCGCGCAGCACATGCGCGAGCTGCTGACGCAATACGGCACGCTGAACGCCGAAGTGCGCTCCATGCTGGACGACCCCAAGAGCGCGATTCTGGAAATTGACCGCAAGGTCATCGCCAAGCAGCGCGCCCTCACTGCGTCTGAGACCGCCAACTTCGGCGTGCCCCTGGGCGGCTCGCTGATCCCCTGGATCGACAAGGATCTGGGTATCGGGAAAAGCCGGGATGAACCCGGCTGGGGCATGTCCAAGGAAGAGTGGAAGGGCCAGGCCGAGACCAACAAGATCCTGGGCCAAGGCGCCGACTTCGGCTCCATCGAAACCCCGGTCGACGGCTTCTGCGTGCGCGTGGGCGCTATGCGCTGCCACAGCCAGGCATTGACCTTCAAGCTCAAGAAAGACGTGCCCGTGGCCGACATCGAAGCCATGATCGCTGCCGACAACCAGTGGGTGAAGGTTGTGCCGAACACACGTGAAGCCACCATCAAGGACCTGACCCCCGTGGCGGTGACCGGCACCATGACGATTCCCGTGGGCCGCATCCGCAAGATGGCCATGGGACCGGAATATCTGGGCGCGTTCACCATTGGCGACCAGTTGCTGTGGGGCGCGGCCGAACCACTGCGTCGCATGCTGCGCATCCTGTTGCAGGCCTGAGCCAGACGCCTCTACGACGGCCTGGCGCACACCCGGGTCGTTGCAGTCGGGCCTAACGGTCGCATAATTGGCACATTTGTGCGCCAGACCCGAACACCGGAGGCTAATAAATTGATTGCGAAGTCACATCGCTGGCGGAGAACCGCTGTCGCGGCTGTAGCCATTGCGTTACTCGGCTCCTCCGCTACCCAAGTATCAGCACTTTCGCTGGGGCGCATCACCGTGCAGTCCGCGCTGGGCGAGCCTCTCAAAGCTGAAATTGAGGTCCCCAACATCAGTGCGGAAGAAGCTGCCACGCTGAGGGCCCATGTGGCTTCGCCGGCCGCCTTTATTGCTGCCGGACTGCAATACAACGCCGCCATGTCGGGGCTTCAGGCCTCGCTAGCGCGCAGAGCGGATGGACGATCGTTTATTCGCCTGAGCACCGACCGCCCCATCAACGAAGCCTTCGTAGACATGATTCTGGAGGCCCATTGGTCGTCTGGTCGCATGATGCGTGACTACACGATGCTGTTCGATCCGCCATCGCTCAGGCAGCCCGCGCCATCACCTACGTTGGCCCAAATACCGCCGACTGCGCCTGCGCCGGTAGCACAGCCCGAAGCTCCTGCTCCTGCTCCTGCTCCCGCTCCCGCTCCCGCTCCCGCGCCTGTCCTTGCGCCAACCAACCCGTTGACAAAGGCTGATGTCACGAGGAAGGGGACCAACGACTCCAGGGTGCTTGTCAAGCCGGGGGAATCGGCTGGCGAGATCGCGCTGCGCACCAAGTCCAGCGATGTATCGCTGGACCAGATGCTGGTGGCACTCCTGCGCGCCAATCCGGATGCCTTCTACCAAGGCAACATGAACCGTCTACGCGCAGGCGCTGTACTCGAACTCCCCAACCCGGAGCAGACCCGGTCGGTTTCCAGCACGGAAGCCACACGGACCGTAATCGCCCAGAGCAAGGACTTCAACGAGTTCCGGCGCAGTCTGGCGGGCCAGGCCCCCACGGCGGCAGTGCAAACAGCCGACCGAAAGAGCGCCGGTAAACTGGATGCGAAGGTCGAAGACAAATCGCCGGCCCGTGCTGCCGCTGACAAGCTCACCCTGTCCAAGGGTGCCTTGCAAGCGAATGCGGACGACGCCAAAGTGGCCATGGAACGCGCCGAGAAGGACGCCGAAAGCCGAGCAGCGGAACTGGCTAAAAATATTGCAGACCTGAACAAACTGAGCGTCGCCAGCGACAAGAACGCCCCCCCGGTGGCTGCGGATAACGCATCTTCAGCATCCGCTGCAGTGGCCGCCAAGCTCCAATCCGCGGCCGTGGCAGAGCCTGGCCTGCTCGATCGACTCCTTCAAAATCCTGCAGCACCTGCAGCGGGCGCCGGACTGCTGGCCCTGCTGGGGGGGATCGCCTTGTTCCGCCGTCAGCAGCAAAAAAAACGCACGGCACCTGTAAACAGCTCTTTCCTGCATAGTCAGCTGCAACCCGACTCGTTCTTTGGTGACAATGGCGGCGAGCAGGCAAATACGCAACAGGAGGCTGACCTGCAGGCCGCAGAAGTCCGCAACCAGGCCTTGCGCAATGACCCCACCCCCATCGGCGAACAAGTTTTGACAACAAACACGGATAACACGCTGCACCAGCATGGTGGCCTTGCGGCTGACCGCTTTTCCAGCACCCAACAAGAGGCTCCGGTCACCGGCTCTGGCGATATGCCCCCCCCTGCTCCTCACCCGGCGGACACACCGCATTCAGCCCCCAACATAGATCTGATTTTGGATTTTCCCGACGATGGCCAAGCTGGAACCGAAGAAGCCGCCACGGCAGTTACCCCGAAGGAGCCCGACTTCAACGCGCCGGATATCGATCAATCCAGCCTTGGAAACGTTCAACCCGGCTTGCGGCGCATGCAACTTCCGCAAGGGCTGCCCGATTTGTCCTTGGACCCGCACGCACCGGCCGAGCCCGCACGTACGCCATCCGCAGCACAAAAGGACTTCGAAGCCACCGCCATTCAGGAGCCCGACCTCGCGGAGATGGAAACCTTTGAGGCGCCTGCCAACGCAGCGCATGGACTGATGGAATTTGATCTCAGCGCGCTGTCTCTGGATCTTGACCCCGGCGCACAAACACCGGCTAACGGTGCAAGTCCGGACTTTGGCAACGACCCGCTAAGGACCAAGCTGGCATTGGCTGAGGAGTTTGTCTTGATTGGCGACCGCGAGGGCGCGCGTATGCTGATCGCGGAAGTCGTGGCCGAAGCCAAGGGCGACTTGCGGGCAAAAGCCCAACGTGCGCTGGCGCATCTGAGCTGAAGATTGGGTCCCGTTTTGTCAATTTTTGCAGTGTTGGGCTTGGCATGGTGAGAGTCGTCCTCGGTGTCAGCTACAACGGCCAAAACTACCAGGGCTGGCAAAGCCAGCTTTCGGGCCAGACGGTGCAAGACAAGTTGGAAAAAGCGCTGGGCAAATTCACGGCGCAGCGCGTCTCCACCCTGTGTGCAGGGCGCACCGATGCCGGTGTACATGCGCTCATGCAGGTGGTGCATTTCGATACCGACCGCGAGCGTGATGCCCATTCCTGGGTGCGCGGCACCAATGCCAATTTGCCGCGCGACATCGCTGTGCAATGGGCGGTGCTGACAGACAACGCCTTTCACTGCCGTGCCTGCGCCACCTCGCGCCGTTATGCCTACGTGTTGCTGGAATCGCCGGTGCGCCCCAGCGTGGAAGCCGGCCGCGTGGGTTGGACGTTTCGCCCGCTGAACCTGGATGCCATGCGCACGGCCGCTGACATGCTGCTCGGCGAACACGATTTCAGCTCCTTTCGCGCCTCTCAGTGCCAGGCACTGACTCCCGTCAAAACCATTCTGGATATCAGCCTATACAAACGAGGCGCCTACTGGCGCATCGAGTTCGAGGCGAATGCCTTCCTGCACCACATGATCCGCAACATCATGGGCTGCCTGGTGCAGATCGGCCAGGGGACCAAGCCGCCGGAGTGGATGGCCGAGGTGCTGGCGGCGCGCAACCGCCGTGCTGCCGCGCCGACCTTCTCACCCGACGGTCTGTACTTTCTGGGGCCGCGTTACGCTGCGCAATGGGACATGCCGGAGCGCACACCTGCGTATGATGGCCTGCCATGACGTTTCAGCCCTCCTTCCCCCTGCCCCGACCCGAACAGACCACCGCAAACGCCCTGCGTACCCGCATCAAAATCTGCGGCATTACCCGTGAGCAGGACCTGGATGCCGTGGTCTTGGCGGGCGCCGACGCAGTCGGTTTCGTGCTGTACCCCAAGAGCCCGCGCTATGTGTCGCCCGAACGCGCGGCGGCGCTGGCACAGCGCCTGCCACCGTTTGTCACGCCGGTGCTGCTGTTCGTCAACGCCAGCATGGATGATGTACTGGCAGCAACCCGCCTGATTCCCGGCGCCACACTGCAATTCCACGGGGACGAGAGCCCGGACGATTGCTCTGCCGCAGCCCTGGCTGTGAACAGCCCTTACCTGCGCGCGGCGCGAATTCCCCTAGGCGACGGTGCGGCACAGTTTGACCTCGTAAAATACGCTCACGTTTTTTCAAACGCCCGGGCCATTCTGTTGGACGCGCATGTCGACGGTTATGGTGGGGGCGGCAAGGTATTCAATTGGTCACTTCTTCCTCCAAGCGTCAACGCTCAGCTCGTCTTGAGTGGTGGACTCGACTCAGCAAACGTGGGCGATGGCATTGCCCAGGTCCGGCCGCGCTGTCTTAGCCTGGCCGTCGATATCAGTTCGGGCGTCGAAGCCACTGACGCCCAAGGATTGCCCCTCAGGGGTATCAAAGACCCGGAAAAGATCAACCAGTTTGTCGCCGCCGTGCGCGCAGCCGACCAACGCCTTGCAGGAATTTAAGAAATGTACGAATACGCCCAACCCGACCTGAGCGGTCACTTCGGCAAATACGGCGGCAGCTTTGTCTCTGAAACGCTGACCCACGCCATCAACGAACTCAAGGACGCTTACGCCAAGTACCAGCACGACCCGGCGTTTATTGCCGAGTTCAAGTCCGAGCTGGCCCACTTTGTGGGCCGCCCCTCCCCCGTCTACCACGCCGCACGCATGAGCCGCGAGATGGGCGGCGCGCAGATCTTCCTCAAGCGTGAAGACCTGAACCACACCGGCGCCCACAAGATCAACAACACCATAGGCCAGGCCATGCTCGCCAAGCGCATGGGCAAGCCCCGCGTGATTGCCGAAACCGGCGCCGGCCAGCACGGCGTGGCAACCGCCACCATCTGTGCCCGCTACGGCCTGGAATGCGTGGTCTACATGGGCAGCGAAGACGTCAAGCGCCAAAGCCCCAATGTGTACCGCATGAAACTCCTCGGCGCGACCGTGGTGCCGGTCGAGTCCGGCAGCAAGACCCTGAAGGACGCGCTCAACGAAGCCATGCGCGACTGGGTTGCCAATGTGGACAACACCTTCTACATCATCGGCACCGTAGCAGGACCGCACCCCTACCCGATGATGGTGCGCGACTTCCAGAGCGTGATCGGCGAAGAGTGTCTGGTGCAGATGCCCGAGATGCTTAGCCGCGCCGGTTGCAAGACCGCGCAGCCCGATGTGGTGGTTGCCTGTGTCGGCGGAGGATCGAACGCCATGGGCATCTTCCATCCCTACATCAGCCATGAAGCCACGCGCCTGATTGGCGTCGAGGCTGCTGGCGAGGGCATGGACAGCGGCAAGCATTCGGCCAGCATCCAGCGCGGCAGCCCCGGCGTGCTGCATGGCAACCGCACCTATGTGCTGCAGGACGACAACGGCCAGGTCACCGAAACACACAGCATCAGCGCCGGCCTGGATTACCCGGGCGTCGGCCCCGAGCACGCCTTTTTGAACGATATCGGACGCGCCGAATATGTGGGCATTACCGACACCGAGGCGCTGGCGGCCTTCCACTACCTGTGCCGCACCGAAGGCATCATCCCCGCGTTGGAGTCCAGCCATGCCGTGGCCTATGCCATGAAGCTGGCCAAAACCATGCGGCCTGACCAGAGCATTCTGGTGAATCTGTCCGGTCGTGGCGACAAGGACATAGGCACCGTGGCCGACCTGAGCCATGGCGAGTTCTTCTGCCGCCCCAGCTGCCAGGGCCAGTCGGTCAAGGGTGGTGTCGTGGTCGAGCAGCCGGTCAAGCTGGTCAAGAATGGAGCAGCAGCATGAGCCGCATCGATGCAACCATGAACGCCTTGAAGGCACAGGGCCGCAAGGCGCTGATCCCCTTTGTCACCGCAGGCTATCCCTTTGCCGACGTCACCCCCGAACTGATGCACGGCATGGTGGCCGGTGGCGCCGACGTGATCGAACTGGGTGTGCCCTTCTCCGACCCCAGCGCCGACGGCCCTGTCATTCAGAAGGCGGGCGACAAGGCCCTGGCCTTTGGCGTTGGCCTCACGCAAGTGCTTGCCATGGTGGCCGAGTTCCGCAAGACCAACACCACCACGCCCGTGGTGCTGAT
The DNA here is from genome assembly GCA_947375135.1 of Comamonadaceae bacterium. GTDB lineage: Bacteria > Pseudomonadota > Gammaproteobacteria > Burkholderiales > Burkholderiaceae_C > Allorhodoferax. The sequence continues at coordinate 19,810 of CANCER010000042.1, forward strand.
GGGCTATGCCAACCCGGTGGAGCGCTACGACCAGAAGCACGCCGCCAGTTTCGCCGCAGGCGCACCCGGTGGCCCGTTTGTGCGTGATGCCGCTGCTGCCGGTGTGGACGGCGTGCTGATCGTGGACTACCCGCCGGAAGAATGTGAGGCCTTCGCCGCTGACTTGCGCGCGCACAACATGGACTTGATCTTCCTGCTGGCACCCACCAGCACCGATGCGCGCATGGCGCAGGTGGCCCGCGTGGCCAGTGGGTATGTGTATTACGTGTCGCTCAAGGGTGTGACAGGTTCCGGCGCGCTCGATACAGACGCCGTAGAAGCCATGCTGCCGCGCATCCGCGCGCACATCAGCGTGCCGGTGGGCGTGGGCTTTGGTATCCGCGACGCTGTTACCGCTCGCACTATCTCGCGTGTGGCAGATGCCGTCGTGATCGGCAGTCGCATCATCCAGTTGCTGGAAGACCAGCCGCGTGACCAGGTAGCAGCCACCGCCCAGACCTTCCTGGCCGAGATCCGTCAGGCCATGGACGCATAATCGCGCCTATCCACACTGACCCACCCCATTTCCGCCCACGAAGCGTTGAAACCTGTACCGGAGAACCTCTATGAGCTGGCTTGAAAAACTATTGCCACCGAAGATTCAGCACACCGACCCGACCGAGCGTCGCTCGGTGCCTGAAGGCCTGTGGATCAAATGCCCCAGCTGTGACGCCGTGCTCTACAAGGCCGATCTGGAGCAAAACCAGAACGTTTGTCCCGGCTGCAGCCACCACCACCGCATTAGTGCGCGCGCCCGCCTGAATGTATTCCTGGACAACGAAGGGCGTTTCGAGATCGGACAGGAAGTGCTGCCGGTAGATGCGCTCAAGTTCAAGGACAGCCGCAAATACCCGGAGCGCTTGAAGGAAGCCCTGGAAAACACCGGCGAGACCGATGCGCTGGTGGTCATGGGCGGTGCGGTGCAGGGCATCAGTGTGGTGGCAGCCTGTTTTGAATTCGAATTCATGGGCGGCAGCATGGGCTCGGTCGTAGGCGAACGCTTTGTGCGTGGCGTCGAAACCGCTGTGGAACAAAAAGTTCCATTTATCTGCTTTACCGCCACCGGTGGCGCCCGGATGCAAGAAGGCTTGCTCAGTCTGATGCAGATGGCCAAGACCAATGCATCCCTCACCCGCCTGGCCAAGAAAGGCCTACCCTATATCAGCGTGCTGACCGACCCGACCATGGGTGGCGTCAGCGCCGGTTTTGCGTTCCTGGGTGATGTGGTGATCGCCGAGCCCAAGGCTTTGATCGGCTTTGCCGGCCCGCGCGTGATCGAATCCACGGTGCGCGTGACCCTGCCCGAAGGCTTTCAGCGTGCGGAGTTCCTGCAAACCAAGGGCGCCATCGATTTCATTTGCGACCGCCGTGAACTGCGCAAGACCATCGCCGAAACCCTCGCCATGCTGCAGCGCCAACCGGCCGACGCGGTGATTTAAAGCGCCATCCCCAATACACTGGCCTGCAGCCCGCGCAGCACAATGCCGGCAATATTCAGGACGAGCAGTAAGGCCAGCGGCGACAGATCAACACCTCCCACCAGCGGGATTACCTTGCGCAGCGGCAGCAGCGCTGGCGCCACCAGTCGCTCCAACAGATTCGAGAGCGGTGACTGCGTCTGCACCCACGACAGAATGGCGTACACGATCACCAACCCGGTCAGCGCCGAAATCGTGATGCCCGCCACGCCGAACAGCGCCAGCACCGGCAAGCCGATCCAACCAGTGCCACCACCCACCATCAGCCACTGCGCAGCGAAGAAGGCCAACTGCGCGAGGAAAGCCGCTGCCAGGCTGGCGGTGTCCCAACGGCCCACGGCAGGCAGCACGCGGCGCAACGGCAATACCAACCAATCGGTCAGCGCAAACATGAACGGCCCCATGGGATTACCGGAACGCGCCGACATCGGGATGCGCTGGTGCTGCATATACAGGCGCAGCAGGCACACGCCGGAGAGCAGTCCGGCAGAGACTTCCAGCAGCAGGGAAACGATTTGGTAGAGCATGGCGGGGTGGGTTTGTAGGAGCAAGAATCATAGCCCGAGTCCCGCACCGGGCCGCCCTCTTAGAATCGAGGGTTACGCGCCCATTGCGCGCCCTATTCAACCCAAACCCTCCATGTCTGAAAACACCTCTGTCGCCACACCCGCACCAGCTCCGCAAGACGAAAACCAGCTGATTCAGGAGCGGCGCGAAAAGCTCAAAGCCCTGCGCCAGGCGCAGCTCGAAGGCAAGGGCGTGGCCTTTCCCAACGATTACCAGCCGACGCACAAGGCCGAGCAGCTGTTTGCCGAATACGATGCGCACGACACCGAGATCCTGGCCGGCATGAACGTCACCGTCAAAGTCGCCGGTCGCATGATGCTCAAGCGGGTCATGGGCAAAGCCAGCTTCTGCACCTTGCAGGACGCCTCCTTCGGCTCCAGCGGCGGGCGCATCCAGATTTACGTCAAGGGCGAAGATGTGGGCGCCGACCTGTATGCCGCCTTCAAGCATTGGGACCTGGGTGACATCGTGGCCGCAGAAGGCGTGGTGTTCAAGACCCGCACCGGCGAGCTGTCTATCCATGCCAGCAGCGTGCGCCTGCTGACCAAGAGCCTGCGCCCCATGCCGGACAAGTTCCATGGCATCAACGACCAGGAAGTGAAGTACCGCCAGCGTTATATCGACCTGATGACCGACGAGTCTTCGCGCAAGCGCTTTGTGGCACGCAGCAAGGCCGTCAGCGGCATCCGCGACTTCATGGTGCAACACGGCTTTCTGGAAGTGGAAACACCCATGCTGCACCCGATTCCCGGTGGAGCGAATGCCAAGCCGTTCACCACGCACCACAACGCGCTGGACCAGCAGATGTTCCTGCGCATCGCGCCCGAGCTGTACCTCAAGCGCCTGATCGTGGGTGGCTTTGACCGCGTGTTCGAAATCAACCGCAACTTCCGTAACGAAGGTATCTCGGTGCGCCACAACCCCGAGTTCACCATGATGGAGTTCTACGCGGCCTACTGGAATTACCAGGACCTGATGGCCTTCACCGAGCAGTTGGTGCGCGACGCCGCCATCAAGGCCGGCGACTCGCTGCAATTGAGCTATGGCGGCAAGCCGGTGGACTTGGCCAAGCCCTTTGAGCGGCTGACCATCATCGAAGCGATTGCCAAGTACACAGACGCCGGTGAAGGCGTGTTTGACACTGCATGGCTGATCAACGCCCTGCGCAAACTGGGCCACACCGAGGCCAAGCACCACCTGTCCACGCGCAGCCTGGCCAGCCTGCAAGTCATGTACTTTGAAGAGACGGTGGAAGACAAACTGTGGAACCCCACATTTATCTGCGAGCACCCGGTAGAAATTTCGCCGCTGGCGCGCGAGAGCGACACCAAGCCCGGCGTGACCGAGCGCTTTGAGCTCTACATCACCGGACGCGAGTTCGGCAACGGCTTCAGCGAGTTGAACGACGCCGAAGACCAGGCCGCCCGCTTTCATGCACAGACTGCGGCCAAGGATGCCGGTGACGACGAAGCCATGTACTACGACCACGACTTTGTGCGCGCGCTGGAATACGGCATGCCCCCCACGGGGGGCTGTGGCATTGGCATTGACCGCCTGATGATGTTGCTCACCGACAGCGCCAGCATCCGCGACATCATTCTGTTCCCCGCCCTGCGCCGCGAAGCGTAGAGCACCACACCGACGGTGCTGCGCCGGGGGCGCAAGGCGCACTGTCGGACCAACCCAGGGGCCGCGACCAGGCGTCTCCCCAACAAGCCTTTCATGCAAAACCAATCCGCCCGAGGCATTCTTTACCTGTGCTTCGGCGTCTTCATCTTTTCCCTGCAGGACGCGATCATCAAACAGGTCAGCGGCGGCTATCCCCTGACGGAAGTGGTGGGCATACGGTCCTTGGTGGGACTGCCGATTCTGCTGGTGCTGGTGCAAAGGGAAGCCGGCTGGCGGGCCCTTTTTTCAGCCCACCTGCTGCCGCTGGCCTTGCGTGCGCTCATCATGTTCGGCGCTTACACGGCTTACTACATGGCCTTCCCGGCTCTGCCTCTGGCGGACGCGGTGGCACTGTATTTCACTGTTCCGCTCTTCGTGACTGCCCTGGCGGGCCCGGTGCTGGGCGAGCATATTGGCTGGAAGGTCTGGGCCGCCGTGGTGTTGGGTTTTGCCGGCGTGCTGGTCATGCTCCAACCGGGCACCGGTTTATTTGAGCCAGCCGCCCTGCTTTCGCTGATCTCTGCAGCCTTGTATGGCACGGCCATGCTGATGGCGCGCAAGATGGGCAGCCGCTTGCCGACTTCCGTCATGGCGTTTTACCAAAATGGTTTTTTTCTGCTGGGTTCGGCCTTTGCCGCCACCCTGCTGCACGTGCTGGGCATTGAACACGCCAGCCACCCCAGCGTGGTGTTCCTGGTGCGGCCCTGGGTTTGGCCCAGCCTAGCCGACGGCGGGCTGATCGCCCTCTGTGGCATGGTGGCTGCCGTGGGCACGATGTTTCTGACGGCGGCCTACCGTGTGGCCCAAAGCAGTACCGTGACGCCGTTTGAGTACACCGGAATTTTGTGGGCGCCGCTCTGGGGTTTTCTGTTCTTTTCCGAGGTGCCAAAATTCAGCACCTTTGTGGGCGCGGCCATTATTTTGGTGGCCGGGCTCATCGCCATGCGCATGGCCCATAAATGAATTTTTCTTACCTGAACGGCTATGCCCCGGAGACCGTGCAGCACATTCAAACCCTGCTGCAGGCCCGCAAGCTTGGCCCTTGGCTGCTGAAAAAGTATCCGCAGGCCCACGGCCTGCGGGATGACAGCGCCCTCTTTGACTACGTGCAGGCGCTCAAGCAGGACTACCTGAAAGGTGCCACGCCGGTCAGCAAGGTGCTCTATGACAACAAACTGCAACTGGTGAAAAACGCCCTCGGCACGCACACCACCATCTCCCGGGTACAGGGCTCGCAACTCAAAGCCAAGCGTGAAATACGCATTGCGTCCCTGTTCAAGGACACGCCGCTGGAGTTCCTGCGCATGATCACTGTGCACGAGCTGGCCCACCTGCGCGAGCGCGACCATGACAAGGCCTTTTACAAGCTGTGCAGCTACATGGAGCCGCAGTACCACCAGCTGGAGTTTGAGGTTCGCGTCTATCTGACCTACCTGGACACCCATGACCAACGGCTCTGGTCATAATGCCAGCACATCCCCCTCTTAGCCCCAAACACACTTCCATGACACGCCAAAGCAGCCCCTGGGCCACCAAAGTCGCCGGTCTGATCCAGGGTGGCAACGCATCCGCAGCGCTGGCCCAAATCAAAGTCGCCCCCACGGTGAAAGACTTGCAACAGCTCCGCAAATTACTCAGTTCCGGCGGCCTGTTGCAACGCCACCCCGCCGTCGACGACGCAACCAGCGACATGATCGTCGCGCTGTCATCGCCCCGTTTGCACCGCTCACCATGAACCGCACGATGAGGCAGTCACAATAGCGTGATGTCAGCCCAAAGGCTCCCTGCTTTACGCCAGCGCAACTTGGCACGGTGGCTGGAACTTCATAATCGGCATCGATTGAATAGGAAATATCTGAACATGTTGAAGCTCTCTTTCTGGCGCACGATGCCGGCCCTGTTCTTGGCCCTGGTGCTTACCGCCTGTGGCGGCGGTGCAGGCAGTTCCGCGTCTGCACCTGGCGGATTCACCGTCACACCCGGCAATGGTCAAGCCATCATTAGCTTTACGTCCAGCCCCGGGGTTCAGTACTGGCTGATGTACGCGCCGACTGCCACGCCCATAGACATCAAAAATCCGCCAAGCAACCATGCCTGGGTGACCAACATGACTTCGCCCTACGTGGTGTACGGGCTGACCAATGGCGTGACCTATTCGTTTGCCATGAATGGTCGAACCAGTGGCGGGCCGGGAGGAGCGCAGACCGCATCGGTGTCCGTCGTGCCGAAAGCTGCGGGTACAACGTGGATTGCGGGAACGGCAACATTGGGTAGCGTTGACATGCGGGGCGTGGCTTACGGCACCGCAAGCGACAGCACTGTCAACTACCTCGCAGTGGGAGCCGGTGGCGCCTTGTACAAGGGCCCCGAGGGTGTCAGCCAGAGCCTGACCGGCATGGTCTGGAGCAAGGTGGCGCAAACCCCGGCTGTTGACTTCCGTGCTGCCACATACACCTTGAGCAAGTTCATCGCCGTGGGCGCTGCAACCGGTGGTTCAGCGAGCAATGTCTTCTACAGCGCGGACATGGCCACATGGACCGCTGCGACCACTCCGGGGAACACCGCGCTCAATGCGCTGGCCGGCAATGGCGCAACGGTGGTCGCTGTTGGCGATGGAGGCAAGGTGTTTTACAGCACCGATGCGGTGACTTGGAACGCAGCCAACGCATTGCCTGCTGCTGCTACCCCCAATCTCTATGGCGTAGCTTACTCTTCGGGCACTGCCAGTTGGGTGGCGGTAGGAGCCGGTGGCGTGCTGTTTACCAGCACCGATGCTATCAACTGGACCGCCGGCATATCCAACGCTGGCAGCAATAACCTGCGCAGCGTGACCGCCACCAGTACAGGCGTGTTTGTTGCCGTGGGCGATGGAGGAACCGTTGCTTCTGGCACCGCCGCCAGCGCGGTCACCGGATGGACTGTGCAAACGCTGGGCAGCACCTTGTATGCCGTTAGCACGGACTCAGTCCAGTTCGTAACCGTTGGCCTGGGTGGCAAGGTGTACACCAGCGTTGACGGCACCCTCTGGAGCGCCGCCACGTCCACGACCACCACCAACGACCTGTTCGCTGTGGTCGGCTCCGCAAGCAAATATGTGGCAGTCGGACAGATCGGCACAAGCATCTCGTCGATCAATTAAACCTAGAAAAAGCAGTTCCCCACTCCAAGCCATGGGCAAACCCAGCACTGGTGCGACATAGCGCAGATTTGGCACACTCACCCCATGGGTGAAGTAAAACGCAAACAAAAGGCGGCCCTCGTGCGGGGCTCTGTTGATGGTGATCAACCGCAGGTAGTCGACACATTGGGTGGACGCATGCACGTGCGCTGGGACGAGGGTGCGG
>CANCER010000043.1 GCA_947375135.1 Comamonadaceae bacterium
ACCAGCGCCACGCTGACCATAGGCGGCGAGCCGCTGGTGGTCAGCAATGCTGGCGAAAGCGCGCATGCGCAGCGACCGCAGGAAATGGTTTTGTTTGTCAAGGCATGAGCTAGCACCGACCAAGAACCTATGGCACGCACCAACAGCGATCGTATCGATGACGACCAGATGAACAGCCAGTTCCGCGCCTTCTATGGGGAAGTCGCCAAGGCGAAGGCGCGGGCGCTGGAGCTGCGCGACACCGATGCAGACAGCGCCGCGCAGAGCGTGTCCAAGCATCTGGAAGGGTTGATCGAGCTGCAGACCCTGGAGTCCAAACGCGACGGGAACCGCTTTGAGCTCGAAAGCATTGCCGATGCGCGGTATTTGAAGGCAGCGCTGGCCGACGAGATTCTGCTCAATACCGACTGGATTGGCCGTGAGCGATGGACAGAGCATCTGCTGGAAGCCGCGCTGTTTCGCACCAGTATTGCTGGAGAAAAGGTGTTCACGCTCATTGAGCAGGTGCTCTCCAGTCGCGAACCGTCGCTGAGGCCCATTGCCGCACTGTATCTGTCGGCTTTGGCACTGGGCTTTCAGGGCAAGTATCACGGTGTTCAGGATGAACCCAAGTTCGCCGGATACCGGCAGGAACTGTTCCAGTTTGTCTACCAGAAGCGCGCTGACCTGTCTGGACGCGACCGGGTGCTTTCGCCCAAGGCCTACGGCAGCACCCTGTCGCATATCGAGGCCCGCAAGATGACATCCTTGGACCGAAGGACGGTGGTCTTTCTGATGGCCCTGCTGGCCCTGCTGGCGTTGTCTGAAATCTTGTGGCTGTGGCAGTCCTGGCCGGTGCGCCAGGTGCTGGACGGCGCTGACACGGTGCGCGAGGTCAACAACAAATGAGCCTCCTGAAAACAAGTTGGTGTACTTGCCGGGGGGCGCCATGTTGAGTGACAGCATGTTCCTGATTTCGCTGGCCGTGCTGACGCTGCTGGTGCTGGCCGTGCTGGGTACAGTGCTGTATTTCGCCGTGCAACGCGCCCAGGCCAAGCCCGGCAGCGATCCCAATCTGGTAAAGCTGCGCTTTCATTCGCTGCGCAGTTCGTTCAAACAGGCTGTCGAGCTGATCGAGGCCAATATCGTGGCCCGGGGCGAGCGCTACAACATTCCGTGGATCCTGGTGCTAAATGAGGGCCGAACGGCCGGTCAGTTGCCCATAGAACAGTCGGGTGTGGCAAGTGCGCTGAGTACCGATTCTGCCTCGTCAGCTACCACTCAGGGCATCTCCTGGCACTTCTTTGACAAAGGGATTGTCATTGACATGCAGGGCAGCTACCTGGGTTCGCCCGATGATGAAGATGTTGCAGAAAAGCCTTGGGACGAGTTCCTCGGACTTTGCCGCAATTACCGGCCGCAGCGTCCCTTTGATTCGGTGGTGATTACCGTGCCCGCCAGCCTGCTGCAGGATAGCTCGGCCGACGCTGCACTTGAAATCGCCAAGCTGGCACGGGTGGCGCACCGTCGCCTTTGGCTTGCACAAAACCGTTTTGCCATGCGCTTTGCGGTGTATGTCCTGGTGTCTGAGTGCGAGTACATCGAGGGCTTTGTCCCTTTCGCGCGTGCGCTCCCGGATTCCATGCGCGCGGGCATGCTGGGCTGGTCTTCGCCCTACGACCTGTCCACCACCTACCAAAGCGAGTGGGTGCCCGAGGCGGTCAGTGCCGTGGTCGATGCCGTCACCGACACCTCGGCTGAGTTGTTCGCACTCGACACCCACAGTGCAGATGTGGCCAAGTTCTATTTGCTGCCCACGCGCATCCATGCTCTGACCGCGCAGTTGCAGCTGTATGTGGACGAGTTGATGCGGCCCAGCGCCTACCACGAGCCGTTCTTTTTTCGCGGCATCTACCTGAGCGGCGACAGCAGTGCGGCGGGCCAGGCGGCCGGTGGCATGGCGCAAGGCCAGACGCAGGGAGACATGGAGGACGATGCCAGCAGGTCGCTGCTCAACCAGCACATGCGCGAACCGGCCTTTTTGCGCGACCTGTTTGAACAGAAGATTTTCCTGGAGTACGGCGTGGCGCGTCCCTCGCGCCAGCAACTGACCCGGCCCGCACTGAGTGTGGCTACGGGCTGGACTGCTGGCGCGTTGCTGGGTGGCTGGGCTGTAGGGCTGCTGGTGGTGACACTGCAACTGGAGCACCGCAACCCTGAACTGGTGCGTGCTCTGGCGCAGATAGAAACCGACGCCAATTACCGGGCTCGCGCCGCAGAGCGCAACGAGACCATTCCCTCTTCCTGGTACCGAACCAAGACACTGGCGCTGTTGGCCGAAATTGAGAAGCTGGGCAGTGCAAAAGTCTGGACTTTTTTCATGCCCGGGGCCTGGCAGGTATTCGGGTCTCTGGATGCGAGGGTGGCAGCGCGCATCGAGCGCGAATTTTCCGAGATTGCCATCAGCACCCTGCGCCGTGAGTTGTACAACCGGGCGGCACAGATCACCGGTGTATCGCAGGATGACAGCACCTCCGAACTGATCATCGGCGGCGAGTGCACGGCACCATCCGGCTTCGCCGCGATCGGCAATGCCCGACATAAGAGCACGCTGGCGGTGGAGGACATGCCCGAGTTCGATGCGATGCTTCAGTACCTGACCGCACTTGAGCGGCTCGACCAGGCCATGCAGGCCATGCTGCGGCTGCAAAAGCCCAACCAGAACGCCAATGAAGACCTGCGCCTGCTGGTGCAGTACACGCTGGGTGCGGATTTGCCGTTGAATATTTCGCAGAGCTTGCGCTTCTTTCAGGGCGACGAATCGCAGGGGCGTGCCTCGCCCGCATCCATCAGCGTGCTGCATATTCAGCAGGCCGTGCGCTGCAGCCTGCAGCAGGGTGCCACGGCTTTGAACCAGCATCTGTTTGCTAACAACGACCTGTTTGTTTCCGAGCGCCTGATTGTCGAGCAGGGCGCTGCCCTGGCGGCGCATGAAGGCGACACGATTGGCTACGCGCAGTCGGTGGCTGATATCAAGGAGCTGGTCGCTGCCATTAAGGAGCAGGAAGCCCTTTTGAACGCGGGCCGTGGCGGCTGGTTGCGCCAGCCCACCTTGGCGCTGGGCAAAGCCTATGACGCGATGTGGGCCCGCGTTGCCCAGTCCACCCGCCTGCTGGGTCCGCAGGTGGCTGAGCAGTTGCAGCAAAGCGCCGCCGGGGAATTCGCCAAGATGGGCGCGGAATACGAGACCCGATTTGCGGTGGAGGGGCAGGCAGGTGTGGTCTGGCGTGACAAGGATATGCGCTTCGTGCTCTCGCCCGAACGCATCGCCCTGCGGGATGCGCTTACCCATCTGCTGGCACAGCCTTTCATGGTGGTACCAGCCGAACGCGCCTTGCCTTACGTTCCGGCACTCAGTGTGCTCGTCTGGGACGTTGCGAAGCTCGATCAGGCACTCAAGCTGGCCGACAGTTACAAGGCCTATATGGCTGAGTCCATCGCCAAGTTTCCTGCTTCAGACCGTGCCGGTGTGGTGCTCCTGGTGCAGTCGCGGTTTGCCCGGCTCACCAGCGATCTGGTGGTGGAGGCTCTGTCGGTCAACCCTCGAAGTGACCCCGTTAACATGGCAGACACGACCCAGTTTGAGGCTGCCAGCAGCCGTCTGCGCAAGGTGCAGGGGTTCATGAACCTGCTGGGCGCCGCGGCACAGGCCGAGACAATTGGCAACCTGATGTCTGAAGACGCCTTGCACCGTCTCCGCCAGGTCGACGACAAACTGGCACATCTCGAGCTCTATGCCATTCACGGCCGGGACTTCAAGTCCTGGACGGGCGAGCGTGGACCGATCCTGCAGGCCTTCGGCGTCAGCGATGTAGCTGGCTTGCAGCAGTACCTGTCTGTGCAACTCGGGCGCGCCGAGACCCTGGGCCGCCAGGCAGAGATCTACCAGGCGTCGCTGAGCTCCTCAGCAGCGGGTTCGCAGCTGGCCCGGCGCTGGCAGGCCATCAACCGCGAGCTGGAGCGCTACCGGCTGAAGAACCCCAATGGCAGCCTGGTGCTGCTGGAGCAGTTTGCGCTGACGGCTGGCGTGGATTCTGACCGGAGCAACTGCCTGGAAAAAAGCGCTGGCAAGATGCCGATTGGCAAAAGCGCCGACTATTTTTCCGAGCGCCACGCCGGCCTGCTCTCGGCCCTGCAGAAGCGTTGCGCCGAATTGCGCAGCAGTGAATACCAAGACGGTTGGGCGGCTTTTTCCGGCAGCTTCAACCGCGTGCTGGCCGGGCGCTATCCCTTTGCCCTGCAAGGCAACCGGGACCTGGCCGACGCAGAACTCGACGATCTGGGCATGGTCCTCAGAGAGTTCGACAAGTTGCCGCGCAGCGCCCGGGACAATGTGGCGGCGCAAAAACGTGCCGGTGCCAACCAGTATGTGGTGCAGCGCTTTAGCGAGCAGTTTGACAAGATCAGGGCGTTTCTTGCGCCGTTGTTTCCTGCGGATGACGGCGTGGTCGCCGGCTATGACTTGGTGACGGAGTTGCGTGCCAACCAGGGTGCCGAGGTGGAGGGCAGCAAGGTGATTGACTGGACGTTGGAAGTGGGCTCCCAGACCCTTAAATTGCGCGATGCTGCCAGGCCCATGCGCTGGGAACCGCAAACTCCCATCGTGCTGAGCCTGCGCTTGGCCAAGGACAGTCCGCTCTATGCCACCGCCGATCCGCAGCAAGCGCATATGAGCACGGACGGCAAGACCATCACCTACCGGTTTGCTGATGCCTGGGCCCTGCTGCGCCTTATCCAGCGCCAGCGCGACTTTGACGGTCCCGCGCGCAACGACGGGCGTGCCCAGTTGTTGCGTTTCGAGTTCCCTCTGACAGGCAGCGGTGAGGCGGGTAAAGCCGCAGCGCAGGAAACCCGCGCCCGGGTCTACCTGCGGCTTACGGTCATGCCAGTGGGCAAGCGCAACCCCTTGCCCTGGCCGGTGGCCTTCCCTTTGCGGGCTCCCGAACTGACGACCCCCTGAATGAGGCCGCATGACTGATCCTTCCACTTTTGTGCCGAACCAGGACGCCCTGTTGGCGCCGATTGCGTCAGACGCACCTTGCGGCCCGTCCATGCGCTACCACGCCGTGTATGCGGGCATACGCCAGGCCCGCGAGGAAGAAGATGCCTCCCTGCCCATGGGCGTCTGGGAGCGCACGCTGAAAAAAGCCGATTGGCAGGCAGTCGAGACGCAGTGCATTGATTTGCTGACCCACCACAGCAAAGACCTTCAGGTGGCTGCCTGGCTGCTGGAGGCCTGGCTGCAGCTTTATCAGATACGCGGTTTCAACGCTGGCATCGCCTTGCTGCAAGGCCTGGTCGAACACTACTGGGACAGCGTGCACCCGTTGATCGAAGACGGGGACGATGACGCCCGCGCTGCACCCTTTGTGTGGATCAATGAAAACCTGTCGCGCACATTGTTGCTCAAGCTGCAGTTGCTCAAGGTGCCGGAGTGCACGCCTTCGGTGGTAACGCTGGTTCAGTGGGAGCAGGCCGTGGGACAGGAGCGCCAGCAGGGCATGGAAAACAGCACTGAGCAGCTCGGTGAAAAGCCATTGACGCGCGAGCGCATTCTGGCTGCGACCCAGGGCCAGACACTCCAGGGCCTGCTTGGTTTGTACGACGGGCTGTTGCAGGCCAAAGCGCAGTGGCAGGCCTTGATCCACGCGCTGGATGACCGGATGACCGTCAACCCCCCCAGCATCTCACGTGTCGCCGAGATGCTGCTGCGCATTGAGCGCTTGGCTGCCAACCTAATTGACGGGCGCTTTCCTCAACCCATCCAGCAGGCGCCACAGCCGCCCGATGCGGTTGGCGCCTCGCTGCAGTTGCTGGAGCCGACCGTCCCGGACCAGGCGCGGGCTTTGGCGGCCATGCCGCAGGGTTTTACCAGCCGCGAAGATGCCTACCGGTTGCTGGAGGTGATTGCCAGCTATCTGCAGGAACTGGAGCCCCACAGCCCGACGCCTTACTTGGTGCGCAGGGCCGTCAAGTGGGGTGGCATGCCCCTGGGTGAATTGATGCAGGAAATCTTGCGTGAAGAAGGCGATGTGGCTCGCTTTTTCTCTTTGTTGGGCGTGGACGAGCGGTAGGGCCTGGCCAGGCAGCGCCGTTGCGCCGCATGCGATTGCAATCAGTTTCCAGGGCCAGGCCCCGGACATGAACACCAGGGTAATACATGACGAATGAAGAAATGCGCGCCAAGGTGCTGTTTGGTGAAGTCGAGACGGCGGTGGGCGCGGGCAAGTCGATCCTGATTTCGAAGAACGACACCACGCGGCGTGTCGGGCGTTATCTCAACACCCAGAAGCGCGCCATTGCCATGAACCTCTCCACGTTTTTGCTCACGGCTACCATCGCCGTGCTGGGCGGACCTATTGCCGCAGCTGTGGCGCTGGGCGGTGCCGTCGTGTCCTGGGGCTTGGGCACCTTGTGGGACCGCATGGTGGTCAGCCGCTCGCGCGGCAAGTACCTGATGAAAAAGAAGGCCGGCCTGGAGGTCATGCAGACACAGCAGATGCAGTTGGCCGGCGGCAGCACCGCAGAAGTTACCGGGTTTCGCAACGCCGACTACACCGCCGTACTGGGTGATGTCAAAAAGGTGCTGTCCAAGCAGGGGCTCACCGACGTGTACAACGCATTGGCCAACCTGGATGTGGATTTCCTGCTGCTCAAGCGCTTTATCAAGGACCCTTCCATTGACAGCGGATGGACTAAAGGCACCTTCGGCCCTACCCGCAAGCCGGCACTCGCCGCAGCGGCAGCCACCCCGGCCGTGGCGTACACCGCGACTGTCAGCTCGTGCAACGACGCCGTTGAGCTCTGGGAGAACATCTGCCGCATCAACTACCGTTACAGCACGCTGGCGGAAACCCATGCCATGCTGGATGAATTCATCCTGTTTATGGTGCTGACCATCAGCCAATACGACGCCAACGAACGCCGGGACTTGAAGGATGCGTGGAACGTTATTACACAGACGGGCGGCAGCACAGCCAAGGGCGTCCTGGACAGTCTGAATAAGGCGGTGAACCAGGAGGGCATTCAGCACCACGCTTTCCGGCGCCTGATGGGGCGTGAGAGGGACTACACCACCTGGGTATACGGGATGATCCCGGATTACGTCAAAGACACCTGGAGTGAAGCCTTCAGGCTCGACATGTACCTGGAAGTGCTGCGACGCACCGACAAAAAAGAATTTGAAAAGCAAAAAGGCCGCATCGTGGCGGGCTTGATCGAGGCACGCAACAAGAGTCACCGCTCTGGCGCCGTCTTGAAGGTTGGCTGGGACATCAGCAAGGAGTACCTGGCACAGGTGGTTTCCCTGCCGGACGGAGTGGATGGCGAGTCCCTGGGCGGGGCCGTCAAGAGCAATGCCATCACAGTGGGCAGCACCTTTTTGTCGACTTGGCTCAACAGCCTGCAATCCGAGGCATGGCAAACCAAATTCACGGCGGCCTCGGCCGCCGATCCGGATTCGCTAGCCTCGCTGTCCTCGCTGGCGGATGCGCGCAGCGTCATGAAAGGCATGGGTGACCCCTTCAGCAAGATGGGTCCCAATGTCATTATGGGGATCGCCACCTCGGTAGTCAAAGTGGCGATCGAAGCGGCCAATGACAAGTGGAATGAATACCAGCTCGCCAGCGGCAAGACGTTTGACATCACCAGTGGCGGCATGCGCCAGCAAAGCATGGGCGAGCGCCTGGGCACTCTGCGCACCTTTGCCAAAGCGGAAATTGAGGCCTATATCGACCTGCTGGAAACGTGGAATGGCGCATACCTGAAGCTGTCGGGCTCCTGCATCCCAGAACAACTGCCGGGCGCATTTTTGGTCCACCTCAAGTGCTCGCAGGAGTTCCATTCCAACCGTACCGGCCAGTTCTTTGAGGAGCTTGTCAGCATCGCCAATGAGATGGAAGCCAAGGCGCGCAAACACTCGATGAGCGCGCAGGATGCGGTCAAGTCGTTTGTGGCGGGCGGACCCGGAATGCATGTCCGATGCAAAGGTCAGCGCTTTTGTTACGGATCACTTGCCACGGCTTGTGAAGATTGGCTGGCCAGCAAACCCGGCCTGGTGCTGGACCGCACGGTCGAAGAGAACATTCGAAGAGTCTTCAGTGGCCTACCGGTACGCTGTACCGCCGGCGATCAATTGGAATATTTCAAGGACCAGGTGGCGCGCGCGCTGCCGCCTGACCAGCAGTACCTGCTGGCGGACTAGCCAGCATGTCCGCCTTAACCGCCGTCACCCCGGCCATGGCCTTGCGCATTGCGCTCTACCAGGCCCAGCCTTCGGCCAGCATCATGGCCTTGTCGGATCAGGAGGTGCTGCACCGCCTGGCCGAGAAACTCGTCAGTGGCAGCCTGATCCTGTCGAGTAACCGTTCGGGTGGCTGGCCTTCGGCTGAAGCTACCGGCAGCAGTGCGGCGGCGGGCGCGGGCGCTGCCGAGATGGCCATTGAATCGGCGCCGGTGGTCAACCTGAACGCGCTGCCGGACCCGCCCGCCATGTTGGCCATCTTGCCGGTGCTGGAAGAGGTAGAGATCGGCGGGGCAGAGGTGTTGCCGGAGGTGGACCAGACGCTGGCGCAAATCGACGCAGCCCTGGGCACTATGGACCAGGCTTCGGCGTCGCTGCAGCCCGCATCCACCAAGGTGCCGCTGATCAATGAGGCCATGACCAAGGCCAGCCAGGCCGTGACCCAAACGCTAGACGCGCTGTAGCCATGCTGTTCGTGGCCAAGGCGGGGTCGGCAATCACCGGGGGCGCGGCGCAAGTGGTGCAGGCCGTGCAGACCGCTGCAGAGACCTTGCAGAGCGAAATCCAGCAGGGCATTGCGCAGGCCGGAGAAACCATTGACACCGTCAGTTCACAAGTCAGCTCGGTGCTGGAGCAAGTGGCGCAACTGCCCGCCAAGGTGAACCCGCAGGCCCTGGCCCAACCGCTGGTGGACGCGGTCAAGCAGGCCCAGGCCGATTTCATGGAGGTGGTGGATTCGCTCAAGAGCCTGGGGCCGCGCTTGCTGTCGGTGGGCCAGAACCTGGCCGGGGTGGTGGAGGACGTCAAGTCCGGCGCTGCCATCGCCACCGGTTTGCCGGACCGCTTGAAAGCGCTGGAGCCCGACCTGTCAGGACTGTCGCCGCAACTGGCCACAGTGGCCGCGCGCGCCCAAAGCCTGGTGGGGCGGGCCAACGGACTGCTCCCCCCGTTGGAAGCCCTCAAGACTTTGCAGCCCGCCAGCGCAGCAGCGGCCAAAGACGCGCTGCGCACCGAGCTTGCCGTGACCCTGGCCGATGTACGCGCCACCGCGGCCGACATGCAGGCCCGGTTTGGTAATGCGCGTGGCCTGCTGCATGGCACGGCAGACAAGGTGCGCGAACAAGTGGGCGCGGTGCAGGACGAGGTACTTGCGCTGGTGGACAAGGTGCTGGCGCGGGTTAACAGCGCGGCTGACGCGGTGTCTGACGAGCACGCCGCGCTTGTGGAGCAGGTGGACGGTTTCAAGGCCCGATCCGCAGACGTGGCCGCCGCGCTGGAGGTGCCGTTGGACAAGACCGATGAACGCATCGACGACGTGGCCGCCCAGATGGAGGCTGTGGGCGTGATGGTGGACGGCATTCTGGACGCCATCGAGCAGCAGATCCTGCGCCTGGAAAATGTGGTGGCGGCCATTCAACAGGCCATTGATGAGGCGGTGGCGGGGGTTGACCAGGCCATTACCGGGCTGAAGGAGGCGCTGGACGATCTGGTGGCTGAAGTCGACACCATCCAGGCTCGCCTGGCTGAACTGCCCGATACCTTGAACACGGTGGAGCCGCTGATCGACGAGGCCAAGACTAGCATTGTGGACGTTCAGGAAAACGTCCGCAGCTTCATGGCTGCAGCCGACCAGAGCCTGGTGCAGGCCAGCAGCGAGATGGACCAGACCGCAGACGCCTGTGACAACGCGATTGCCGTGTGCACCCAGTACATCACCCGTGCACCCGCCATGGTGGTGGCGCGCGCGCTGTTCAGCGGCGTCAAGGCCATGATTCCCGGCGTGCGCACCACCATCAGCACGGCGCGCGCATCGGTCAAGTCGGGTGGCACCCAGGCCATCGGCCTGATGGACCTTGCGCTGACTGCAGTGGAACAACTGCGCCCGGCCCTGGCCCAGGCCATTGAACAGGTCAAGCAGGCGATTGCCAAAGTGGTGGAGGTACTGGAGAAGATTCGTGCCGCCTTGTTGCTGGCCAAAGACACGATGGACCAGGCCTCTCTGGAAATGCACAAGGCCGCCGACCTGATCAAGCCTCAGCCCGAGGCGCTGGTGGCCAAGGTGCGTGAAACCCGGGATGGTTTTGTGGCCAAGGCCCAGCCACGCGAAAAAGTGGACTTGGTGCGCGACCAGGTGCTGGGCCTGAAGGAAAAATGCGTGGCACCGGTGCGTGCGCAACTGGACAAGGCCCATGGCAAGGTCGACCAAGTGATTGACCAGGCGCAGGACACTATGCGGGCGCCGCTTGAAAAGTTCGAGGGCCTGCTGCAGACACTCAATCAGCAGGTGGACGACCTGAAGCAGGCCGCCCGCAAGCCACCAGAGCAACTGCTGGAGCTGATGGAGCAGGCACGCCGTACCATGGACGAGCAAATTCAGAAAGCGGAAGACGCTTTTGCGCAGGTCTGTGCCCAGGTGGAAAACATGCTCCAGGCGGCCGAATCTGCGCTGGGTCTGCCGGTCGGCAGCTCCAGTGGTTTTCAGGCTGCGGCCCAGCAGGCGTTGGCGGCGGCAGGCCAGGTGCAGTCTGCGGCGGACGCCACAGCGCGAAGCCAGAAGGGCATGGAGGCCGACTTGCAGTCACTCGTCGCAGATGCCCAAAGCGCCGTGCAGGCCAGTGCGCAGGGCTTGCAACAGAGCACCGGTCAGGCAGACGGCATGCAGACGGAATTCGACGCAGCGGCTGGCAAGATGGGCCAACCAGAGCCTGAATTTGCGGCTGAGATGGAGCGCCTCGGTGAGGCCTCCCAACCTATGGAGACTGCCGCTGCCGAAGTGACCAGCGACGCGCAAGCCAGCAGCGACGAGGCATCGCGCAGCAGCGGGTCGGTCGCCGGCGAACTGCAGGCCTCGCTGCAAAGTCTGCAGACGGTGCAAGAGGATGCCAAGGCAGCTGTCAGCCCGGCGGCCGATGCCGCCAAAGAGGCCGAAGCTTCCTCGCAACAGGATATGGACGCGCTGACCCGGCAGACCCAGGCGCTGCAGGAGCAAACCACGGCCGCCTCAGACGCGGTGGCGGCACAAACTGCAGATGCATTGAAAGAGGTGGAATCTCATCGCGATGCCGGCCAGGCCCTGGTGGACAGCGCCAAGAAGGACGTGGAAGCGGCCAAGGCTCAGGCCGCGCTGGCGCGCGTGGACGTGGTCAGCGCCGAGGCGACGCTGAATGCCGAGGTGGTCAAAAACGGCGGTGCGCCACGCGCCAGCCAACCCAGTGCCGCCGCTGCTGCGCAAGCCGCTGCCAATGCGTCGGCGGACGTCGCAGCGGCAGTCTCACCAGCAGCGACCGCACCGGATGCGGCTGCAATTGCAGCGAATGCCGACGTAAATGCCCAAGCTGGGAATGCCATGTCTCCAGCAGGTGAAGGTGCAAAAGTTGATGCGCCGGTGGCCCAAGAAGTAACACCTGAAAAGGGCGCAAGCGCCAAGCAAGATGCGTCCGAGATACAAGCATCGTCTTCAGATACAGACGCTGCTCCTGAGCAGGAAGCTCCGGTGCAACATGCGGGGGCTCCGCAGGCAGTACCAGAAGCGGTGCCCGGTGCGGAGGAGGGTGCTGGCCCGCAACCGGTCGCAATTGCCAATGAAGAAGGCAAGACCAAGGAGCGCATTGCAACCGACGGCGCAAAGACCCAAATTGGTTCCGTGGAGATTGATTCACCGTCGGAGCCAAGCGGTATTGCGCCTCAAGACCTCGCGCAGAGTCTGGAAAATGGAAAAACTGCGGGGATTGAGGTGCCGCAGCAGAAGGCCGTGTCTGCCCAGACCATTCCTTCTGAATTACCCTCTCGCATTCCCTTGGACCTGCCACAACCCGGGACTCCACAAGCAACCCTGGTGAAATCTTTCAGTGAGCAGGCCAGGGACGTGACAATGCCTCAGTCCAATGTTCCAGCAGGTCTGAACATGGGCCTGCAGGGCCTCGCACAGCATGCACCTGAGCCCAACTTGGAAGTAGACGCGCTCTTACCCAATCAGCCGATTGAGGCGCTGGTCCCGGAGGCGGACGGTAAGCAAGCTGCCAACACACGTTGAAGGCGTGACACCAACCTCATCAGCAGCACCTCGTTGTGCAGCAGCAGCACGCCCGTCAGCTACGTTCGGAGGGGATCATGGCAATCATTAAAGCCACTCCAGGCAATGCTTTCAACGCAGCCATCACCCGGCTATAGATCTTGTGTAGCGTACATCATGGCGCAATAAAAAGCCTTGAGCTTATGACGCGTTTGTACCTTTGCATTGATCGTTGTTCCTCGGGCGAGGGATAGAGCCCGGATTGGGCTGAGCTGTCCTGCATCGTGAACGACTTTGACGACCAGCGGCCCGTGGTGCGCCAGGCTGCGGCGGCAGCCAAACAATTACTGTCATTGTGGGGACATCCAGGCCCACGTGGAATTTGCTGATCTCTCACATGGCAGGCCTCATTTTGTCGCTGACGACGAAAGTCACAGCATGTAGCTTTGCTCCGTCTGGCGCAACCTAAGATGTCGGAGACCGACGGCCTCATGCTGATTTGTTCCAGCGGCTAACATGAGGTCTAAGTCGAACGCCCCGGGCTGTTGTGGGCCGACCGTACCCCATGGGCATTACCCAGGGTTCCGATGTCGCCAATGCCCCAAGCCAGCATTTGCCTTTTCCAATGCACGTTCAGGATGACCTTGAAACCCAGCTTGTGAACCGACCGCAGGAACTTGGTCCATTGCGCTTGTATCGGCACGCCGCGCGGGGACTCTACGGCAACAATCATCGGTGGGTTTGGTATGAAGGCGATGATGTGGTCGTCGATCCCCGAGATGAAGGGCCGCCCTGCTTCATCGCTGTGGTGCACTACATCGCGCGCGGCACCCTTGCCGAATCGCAAATCGGAGTGCACCATCGAATTGATAACGCCGGCAACCAGTGCGGTACGGTCGCTGATATTGCCGGTGCGCTTGTCTTCCCACTCCTCAATCTGTGCATTTGCGACACCCGGATGGTTGGGCATGCCAGCGATGCGCTGGTCCTCCCCCTGGGCGCTGAATGCGGTCTTGCGCGGCCATACGCCAAACAGGTCGTAATCGCCAGTGCAAGCATTTTTGTAGTGTCCGTTCGGATGGGGCGGGTAGGGATTGACCAGGGACTCCAGAGGCTTCAATGCGTAACTGCGCACCATGATCTCCCAGGGTGCGCGCCAGACCACTGGCTTCAGTGGCAGGGGATTGTCAGTGTAATACAGGGCCCACACTTGGTCGCCGTTGCGCTGTTCTTTGCGCAGCACGTAATGCAGATTGACCGGGGTGAGCACGGTTCCAATCTGGAGGTCCGCTGAGACGGGCGTAGTGACAATCCTGGCATTGGCGTTTTCCGCGTCCTCCCAGCTCTTCAGTTCATTCAGCCGCGCGTCGCTCAAGCAAATTTGAACCGTGGTGGCCTTCCATTTTCTGGTTTTGTCCCAGGTATCACCGTGCATCGCGTGCGCCACATCTTTGCGCTGGGTGGCATCGTAGCTGGCCCCCTTCTTGTGCAGGCGGGCATCCACGCAGATAAACCCGGCCATGGGTCCGAAGTCACAGCTTTTGCTGTGCATGCGAAATCCCTTGGTGTCATACCCCTCGGCCATCAGGGTGGTGCAGACCCGGCCCAACTGTCTGCTGCTAATGACGCAATTCTGGGCCTTCGCCGCATGGAGGAAGATTAACGCATGCTCCCATGGCATCCCCACCAAGTGCGCCGCACTCTGGCCTTGCTTCAAAGCGCTGAGGTCACTAAATATCTTGGTGAGATCATGCATTGGTGCTTGCCATTTCCTGAAGTATGTTGAGAGGATCGGGCGCCAGTCTGGAACGTTGCGAGACTGGCGCCCGTGATATCGAAGACCGCCCTTGGCCATCATATGTTACGGGAACCCGAACATGGAAGCCTCCCAGACCGATGCAGGGTTTTGTTTTCCGCGTCTGTCTGTAACACACTGGAAAAGCCCTGCTTTTAAGCTCCAGAAGAAGGGTGTGCGCCGCGGCCTAAAAGGACACTCCCGAAAACTGCGCATCATGGAAGCCGATCAATTCCCGCGCTGAGGAGTCTGGGCGGCAGAAGTTTCCAGCAAGCGCTGCAGCGACCATTGGCGGCTCAAACTGGCCTGGGTTGAGCTGAACACGTCCATCAAGGACAGCGTCAGTGGTGAAGCGAGGACAGCCAATTCCGTTTCGGCGCGGCAAATCTGGGTTTCCCTTGTTGTTTTCACCGCAGCAGGCCTGTAGGGCTCCCAATTTGCGCAGATTGAGCGCCAGGCAGACGACTTTGAACTTTGCCTGTGTTTTCTCTAGCCCTCTCATGCTGAACTGCCTGAATGCCAGCTCATTCTTAATCCCCACATTGGGTGGTTCAGCAGTCGAGCGTGCGAAGTTTTTGCAGCAATGAGGTACCTTTTGTAACCATCCAATGTGCCTTGCTATCCATTTCGTTCGAAGCTGGTCCGGTGTCTGAAACGAATGCTGTGTTGATTCTTAACAAAATTTCAGGCTTCAGCGCGAACGACAGCTAGAGTTGCCTTGCCGCAAACACCATCTCCGCCGCAATCAGATCCAGTGACGCAAAGCCGACCGATTTGAAGACGGTGATGGCATCCTCGCCCTGGCGCCAGGCTCGCTGCGGGTCGGCTGCCAGTTCTGCCAGTTCGGCCTGGATGTCGCTGGCGGAAATCAAGCGCTGTTGAATCGCTTGCAGCACCTCGCCGCCTTTTTGCAGAATGGCTTCCCGGTTGTCGGCAAACACCTGGGCGTGTGCCATCAAGGCCGGTTCGGCCTCGGCCATGGTGGGGGTGAAGGCACCGATCAGGCCCAGATGCGTGCCGGGCTTCACCCATTCGCTGCGGATAAAGGGTTCGGTGGCGGTGCTGGCGGCCGACACCACATCGGCCTGGGCCAGCGTGGCTTGCAGGTCGCTGCTGGCTTGCGCGCTGATGCCCTGCAGGGCCAAGCGGTCCACCACGGTCTGGGCCTTTTTGCCATCGCGGCCCCAGACCAGAATGGTTTTGAAATCCATCACGCTGGCGTGTGCCACGGCCATGGGCGCGCTGAGCGAGCCGGTGCCCAGAATCGCCAGCGTCTGGCTGTTCTTGCGCGCCAGCAGGCGCGCCGCCAGGGCGGCGGCGGCGGCAGTGCGGCGCAGGGTCAGTTCGGTGCCGTCCAGCACCGCCACTGCCCGCCCGTCGGCGCAGGAGATCAGCACATAGACCCCCGATACCGCCGACTTGCCCAGCGCAGCGTTGCCCGGCCAGATCGACACCAGCTTCACGCCCATGACGTCCTGCGCCTTCCAGGCCGGCATGATCAGCACCGTGCTGGCATCGCCATTGGGCTCGTAATGGCTGCGCAGCGGCGATGCAATCGGCTGCTGCAAGCCACGCGCCAGCGCGGCTATCAGGGCGGGGTAGGGCAGGGCAAGGGCTACGGCGGCTTGGTCGAAGAATTGCATGGAAGTCCTTGCTGTGGAGGGCTTTGGGTGGTTCAGGGTGCGGGCGGGCTGGCGCCCGGCTGGCTGGCGATGCGGTCGCCCGGGCGTGCCGCAAAAGACTGCACGCCGTCAGGCGCTCGGCTGCCGCCGGGCTTGGGCGCATGCACCCACAGCACCTGCGCGTCTTCAACACTGCGACTGATGACGCGGTGGCCCATGCGGCTGTCCAGGTAGGCGCAGTCGCCCACGGCCAGGCGCTCGGGCTCATAGAACTCGGTGAACAGTTCCACCTCGCCCTGCAACACATACAGCAACTCCTCGCCCTCGTGGCGGTCCCAGTCGGCAAAGTCTGCAAAGGCGCGCGCCGTGACCGTGCTGCGAAACGGCGTCATCAGCTTGTTGGACAGGTCGTTGCACAGCAGCTGGTGCTGGTACACCGGTGTGGCCAGCGCCTGGCCCTGCGCGGCGCGGGTGATGCTGCGCCGTCCGCTGCCCGCGGCGTTATCGGGCTCGGGCGCATGCGGCTCAAACAGTTCGCTGATGTCCACGGCAAAGCCGCGCGCCAGCTTGAGCAGCGCGTCATAGGTGGGCGACATCTGGCCGTTTTCGATCTTGGAGAGGGTGGAGCGTGCCAGCCCCGTGGCCTTGGCCGCGCTGTCCAGCGTCCATTCCTTCTGGCTGCGCAGGCCGCGTATGCGCGCACCCAGCTCAGACATCGAACTTCACGCCCTGGGCCAGCGGCAGTTGATCGGAATAGTTGATGGTGTTGGTGGCGCGGCGCATATAGGCGCGCCAGGCGTCCGAGCCGGATTCGCGCCCGCCCCCGGTTTCCTTCTCGCCGCCAAAGGCGCCGCCAATCTCCGCGCCCGAGGTGCCGATGTTGACGTTGGCAATGCCGCAGTCCGAGCCGCCCGTGGAGAGAAAGGTTTCGGCCTCGCGCAGGTTCAGCGTGAAGATGGCCGACGACAGGCCCTGCGGCACGCCGTTCTGCAGGGCAATGGCCTCGTCGAGCGTGGTGTAGGACATCACGTAGAGGATGGGCGCAAAGGTCTCGTGGCAGACCACCGCCGTCTGGGCCGGCATTTCCACCATCGAGGGGGTGACGTAGTAGGCGTTGGGGAACTGATCGACCAAAACCCGCTCGCCGCCGAACACGGTGCCACCTTCGGTGCGTGCCTGTTGCAGCGCGGCCTGCATGCCGTCAAAGCTGCCTTTGTCGATCAGCGGGCCGACCAGATTGCCGGCGGTAAGCGGTGTGCCGATCGGCAGCGCCGCATAAGCCTTCTTGAGCTGCGCCACCAGCTGTTGGCGCACGCTCTCGTGCACGATCAGGCGGCGTGTGGAGGTGCAACGCTGACCGGCGGTACCGACGGCGGCAAACAGAATGCCGCGCACCGCCATGTCCAGGTCGGCCGAGGGTGCGACCACCACGGCGTTGTTGCCGCCCAGCTCCAGCAGGCTGCGCCCGAAGCGCTGCGCCACACGCGGGCCCACTTCGCGGCCCATGCGGGTGCTGCCGGTGGCGGAGATGAGTGCCACGCGTGCATCGTCCACCAGCGTCTGGCCGATCTCGCGCGTGCCGATGATCACCTGCGACAAATGCGCTGGCGCCGCGCCGCCGTTCTCTGTAAAACGCTTGAGGGCGCGCTCAAACAGCGCCTGGCTGGCCAGGGCGGTGAGCGGGGTTTTTTCCGAGGGCTTCCAGACGACGGCATCGCCGCAGACGATGGCCAGGGCCGTGTTCCAGGACCAGACGGCCACGGGGAAGTTGAAGGCGCTGATGACGCCCACCACGCCCAGCGGGTGCCAGGTTTCCATCATGCGGTGGCCGGGGCGCTCGCTGGCAATGGTGAGGCCATATTGCTGGCGCGACAGGCCCACGGCAAAGTCGCAGATGTCGATCATCTCCTGCACCTCGCCCAGGCCTTCGGACAGGATCTTGCCGGCTTCCAGTGTGACCAGCTGGCCCAGCGCAGTCTTGGCAGCACGCAGCTCCTCGCCCAGCAGGCGGATCAGTTCGCCGCGCGCCGGGGCCGGTACCAGGCGCCATTGCTCAAAGGCGGACTGGGCCTGGGCGACTTTGTGTGTGACGGTGTCCGGCGTGTCGGGCGTCAGGCTGGCCAGCAGCGAGCCATCGATAGGGGAACGCACGCTGAGCATGCCGGGCGCGTGCACGCCCAAGCTCGCGCCACTCAGGCGGCTGGCATCCACGCCCAGGGATTGCAGCAGGGCGGGTAACAGGGTGTTGGCATCAGACATGCAGGTGGCTCCGGTGGGGTCGGTATGGGGTTGTTGGGCTTTGTTTCTTATTATGCACAAAGGTTTCCGATGGTGTATATTTTCCGTTCAACAGGATGAAGGCGAAGCACCCATGCAAACAGCAGATGTACTCATTGTTGGCGGTGCCGCCGTCGGCAGCGCGGCCGCTTTTTTTCTGGCCTCGCAACCCGATTTCAAGGGCAAGGTGGTGGTGGTGGAGCAGGATTTTTCCTATGAGAAATGCGCCACCGCCCTGTCTGCCGCGTCCATTCGCCACCAGTTCTCCACGCCGGAGAACATCCGCCTGTCGCAGTTCGGCAGCCATTTCCTCAAAAACATGGCCGACTACCTGGCGGTGGACGGCGAGGTGCCGGAGGTGGGCTTTCACGAGCGCGGCTACCTGTTTCTGGCCACCGAGGCCGGGCGCGGCATCCTGCAGTCCAACCACCAAATTCAAAAGGCCGAAGGCGTGGATGTGGACCTGCTGACGCCCGGGCAGTTAAAGCAGCGCTATGACTGGATGCACGTGGACGACCTAGTGGCCGGCTCGCTGGGCAACGCGGGCGAGGGCTGGCTGGACGCCTATGGCCTGATGCGCGGGCTGCGGCGCAAGGCGATTGCGCTCGGGGTGGAATACCGCCAGGCCAAGGTGCTCAGGCTCAACCGCGAGGGCCACAAAATTGTCTCGGCCACTTTGAGCGACGGCTCGATGGTGGTCTGTGGCACCGTCATCAACACCGCCGGAACCGGTGCCACAGCCCTGGCCCAGACGGCCGGCATTGTGCTGCCGGTGGAGGCGCGCAAACGCAGCATCTTCTACTTCACCAGCAGCGCCAGGGTGCCCGGCTGCCCGATGGTGATTGACCCGACTGGCGCCTACTTCCGGCCCGAGGGCGAGGGCTTTATCTGCGGCGTGTCACCCGCACCCGAGGACGACCCGGAATGCTTTGACTTCGAGGTCCAGCACCAGTTGTTTGACGATGTGCTCTGGCCGACGCTGGCGGCGCGCGTACCGGGCTTTGAGGCCTTGCGCGTGCAGCGCAGCTGGGCCGGCCACTACGACATGAACGTGCTGGACCACAACCTCATTTTGGGCGCGCACCCGGAGGTGGAGAATCTGCTCTTTGCCAATGGCTTTAGCGGCCACGGCATGCAGCAGTCGCCGGCTGTAGGGCGGGCGTTGTCGGAGCTGGTGACCTATGGGGGCTTCCGAACGCTGGACCTCAAGGCCTTTGGCTGGGACCGTGTGTTGAAGAACGAGCCGCTGTTTGAAATCAATATTGTTTGAGGAAACCCTGTGAAGTCCAAGACCCTGAATGGCGGTCAGTTGCTGGTGCGAGAACTGCTGACCCACGGCGTGGAGCACGTCTTCTGCGTGCCCGGCGAAAGCTTTCTGGCGGTGCTGGACGCGCTGCATGACGCACCCGACATCGCGGTAACCGTGTGCCGGCAGGAAGGCGGCACCGCCATGATGGCCGAGGCCCAAGGCAAGCTCACCGGGCGCCCCGGCATCTGCATGGTGACGCGCGGCCCCGGTGCCACCAACGCCTCGGCCGGCATCCACATTGCCATGCAGGACTCCACGCCGCTCATCATGTTTGTGGGCCAGATCGAGCGCGGCATGCGCGAACGCGAGGCCTTTCAGGAAGTGGACTACCGGGCTGTGTTCGGCAAGCTGGCCAAGTGGGTGACCGAGATTGACGACGTGGCGCGCATCCCCGAGCTGGTGTCGCGCGCCTTCCATATCGCCACCTCGGGGCGGCCCGGGCCGGTGGTGATTGCGCTGCCGGAGGACATGCTCACCGAGTGCCTGGACCTCCCTGCTGGCGTGGCAGCTGATTTGGCGCCTGCTGCGGCCAACCGCCTGGCCAACAGTGGGGGCGCTGCCACGGCTGCTCGCCTGCTGCCACGCGCAACGGCCCACTACCGCGTCGTCGAGGCCAGCCCGGGCCGCGCGCAGTTGCAGGAATTTGCCGAGCGCTTATCCGCGGCGAAGAGGCCCTTGCTGATTCTGGGCGGTAGCCGCTGGTCGGAGCAGGCCTGCGCGCAGGTGGCGGATTTCGCCAGCGCCTGGCAGCTACCCGTGGCCTGTTCCTTTCGCCGCCAGATGCTGTTCGAAGGCGTGCACGCCTGCTACGCGGGCGATGTCGGGCTGGGCATCAACCCCAAGCTGCTGGCGCGCCTGCAAGACGCTGATCTGATCGTGCTGCTGGGCGGGCGTCTGTCGGAGGTGCCTTCGCAAAGCTACACCCTGCTGGGCATTCCGGTGCCGCAGCAAACCCTGGTCCATGTGTTTGCCGACCCGGATGAACTCAACCATGTGTACCAGGCCGATCTGCCGATTGCTGCCTCGCCGGTTGGCTTTGTGCAGGAGCTTGGCAGCCTGACGCCGCCGGCCGCGCCGGTCTGGGCCGAGCAGACCCAAGCCGCCCACGCCGACTACCTGGCCTGGAGCGAACCTGCAGGCCGCAGCAACCCCGGCGCTTTGCAAATGGGCGCAGTCATGCAGCACCTGATTGCCACGCTGCCGCAGGACACGATTCTGTGCAACGGCGCCGGCAACTTCAGCATCTGGCTGCACCGCTTCTGGCGCTTCCAGGGCTACGGCACGCAGCTGGCCCCGACCAGTGGCAGCATGGGCTATGGCCTGCCGGCAGCGGTGGGGGCCAAGCGCCTGTACCCGCAGCGCACCGTGGTCTGCTTTGCGGGCGACGGTGACTTCATGATGCACGGCCAGGAGCTGGCTACGGCCGTGCAATATGAACTGCCCATCGTCATCATCTTGCTGGACAACGGCATGTACGGCACCATCCGCATGCACCAGGAGCGCAACTACCCGGCCCGCGTGTTCGCCACCGGGTTGAAGAACCCCGACTTCTGCGCCCTGGCCTTTGCCTATGGTGCGCATGGCGAGCGGGTGGAGCGCACCCAAGAGTTCGCCCCGGCGCTGGCCCGCGCGCTGCAAAGCGGCAAACCCGCGCTCATCCATTGCCTGATCGACCCGCAAGCCATTACCCCCGCCGCTACACTGGACAGTCTGCGTGCCCAAGGCTTGGCGGCAGCAGCAAACAAGGTGGCTACATGAGTGACAACATTTCCCGACAGGCGGACTTTTTGGTGATCGGCGGCGGCATTGCCGGCGCCTCGGTAGCGTACTTTCTGGCGCCGCATGGCTGCGTCATCCTGCTGGAACGCGAGACACAGCCCGGCTACCACAGCACCGGGCGCTCGGCCGCCCTGTTTGACGAGAGTTATGGCTCGCTGCAGGTGAACGCGCTGACGCGTGCCAGCCGCGCCTTTTTTGAGTCGCCACCCGCCGGGTTTTGCGACGGGCCTTTGCTCTCGCCACGCGGCGCACTGACGGTCGCCGAGCCGGGGCAGGAGACCGAGCTGCAGGCCTGCTGGGACAGCCTGCGGACCACGGTGCCGCGCGCCCGCTTGCTGAATGCCCAACAGGCTTGCGCCGTGCTGCCGGTGTTGCGCCCCGAAGTTGTGCTGGGCGCGGTGCTCAACCCCGAGCCGGCCGACATGGATGTGCATGCCCTGCACCAGGGCTATTTGCGCGGCCTGACCCGCAGCGGCGGCACGGTGGTGTGCCAGGCGGAAGTTACGGCGTTGCAGTACAGCAGCGGGCAATGGCAGGTGCAGGCCGGGGACGCCAGCCAACAGACCCTGTACCAGGCCCCCGTCGTCATCAACGCCGCCGGTGCCTGGGCCGATGTGATTGCCCAGCGGGCCGCCGTGCGGCCCCTGGGTCTGCAACCCAAACGCCGCTCGGCCATGATTTTTGCGCCACCTGCGGGTGTGGACTGCCGGCAATGGCCCATGGCCTTCGGCATTCTGGAGGACTGGTATTTCAAGCCCGACGCCGGACAACTGCTGGGTTCACCGGCCAATGTAGACCCGGTGGAGCCGCAGGACGTGCAGCCGGAAGAACTCGACATTGCCATCGCCATTGATGCGATCGAACACATCAGCACGCTGCAAATCCGCCGCCCCAGCCGCACCTGGGCCGGTCTGCGCTCCTTTGTCGCCGATGGTGATCTGGTGGGCGGCTTTGAGCCGCAAGTGCCCGGTTTCTTCTGGGTGGCAGGCCAGGGTGGTTATGGCGTCATGACCTCGCCGGCCATGGGCGAAGCCTGTGCTGCCATCGCGCGCGGCCAGGAGATGCCAGCGCATCTGGCAGCCTTTGGTCTTACACCCGACTTGTTGTCGCCCAAGCGCTTGCGCGGGCTACCGCTCGAATGAGCGACCGGCTCGGTGTTTGATCGCTGCGGCGCCGCTGGCTGCGTTTACGCCGTCTGCAAAATGGTGTCGGACTTTTTGCGCAGGCCCAGTGCAAACACCAGCATGAACAGCATCAGCACAGCCACCAGCCCATAGGCTTCGCTAAAGCCCTCCGTGCCGCCGCCCCCCAAATCCGCAATAGCGCTGATGGCAGCCGCAGCCACCAGGGTGCCAATGGCCGTGCAGATATTGATCAGACCCTGTGCCGCAGCGCGAACGGCTACGGGCGCTTCGTCAATGGCAATGGAGCGCAGCGCGCCGCCCACCACAATGCCGATACCCAGACCCGCCGGCAAGGAGGCGACCAGAAACAGCCACAGGCCATAGCCCGTGACCGCCGACAGCCCGTAGCCCAGCGCCAACATGGCAAAGCCCATCAGCATCATGTTGCGGGGGCCCAGGCGGTTGAGCATGCGCCCGCCGCCACCCGAGCCCAGCATGGAACACAGCACCAGAGGCAGCAGCACAAAGCCCGCATTTTGGGCGGTAACGCCATAGGCATGGGTCGCAATCGAGGTCAAAAAAATCACGCTGCCCATGCCAAAGCCCGAACCCACGGCCAGCAGGTAGGTGATGGACAGTTGGCGCTTGCTAAACAGAAACATCGGTATCAGCGGCGCGGCCGTTCGCTGCTCGACCATCACCAAAACCAGCAGCAGCACGGCAACCAGCAGCAGCATCCAGGGCCATACCACCCATCCCAACAGGGGGTCCAGAATGCGGGTGATGCCCAGCACCAGGGCAGTCAGCAGCGCAAAGGTGACGGCAATGCCGGCCCTATCCAGCCGCGGCTGCGTGCCGGTTGCGCGCTTGTATGGCAACACCTTGGAACCCATGTACAGCACGACGGCAGCAATCGGGAGGTTGAGCAGAAAAATCCAGTGCCAGCTGGAGACCACCATCAGTGCGGAGGCCAGCGGCGGCCCCAGCACAAAGGCCATGCCGTAGGTGGCGCCGATCAGGCCCAGCATTCTGCCGCGCTGGTCCGGCGCATACATGTCGCCCACCACGGCGCTGGCCGTGGGTGTGATGCCGCCTGCGCCCAGCCCTTGGATAGCACGGCTGACAATGACCATCCAGAAGCTGGGCGACAGCGCAATCAACAGTGAGCCCAGCGCAAAAGTGGACACGCTGAACAGGTAAATGGGGCGGCGGCCATAGCGGTCGCTCAGGTTGGCCATGAGCGCGGTGCTGCACAGCGAGCACAGCACAAACGCACTCATCACCAAGCCGACAGCGCGGTTGTCGACGCCAAAGGTCTCGCGTAGAACGGGAATGGCAGGGCCGACGATTGCTGTGTCCAGCGCGGCCATGAAGACTCCGGTAAAGAGAACGGTGATAAGCCCTTTGGGTGCTGTACCCCCATCCGATCCTGCTTTGACTGCCATGAACTTCCCACCCTAAAAGGCGCGTACCGGAGGCGATACGCACGCAATTATAGAAGCGGCGTGCCTGTGGTGACGGCCACAAAAAAGGGCACCGCAAGGTGCCCTTTTTTGCTTCAGCGTATTGGCGCTTAGTTCGGCTTGGTTTCTTCAAACGGCAGCGTCATGTTGCCCAGGTCGCGCTTGGTTTCAACCAGTACCAGGGGGCTGGCTTCCAGCACCACAGGCGCCGGGCGCACACGAGGCACGTGCACCACCTGGGCTTCGGCAGCAATCGCTGCCTGGGCCTTGGCCACGCTATCGGCATTGGTGTTGACCCATTGCAGGCCGGAACCTTGGGCCACCTGAACAAGGTCTTCCTGGGGCAGTGCATAGCTTGTCACCTTGGGCATGGTGCCCGGGGCCACAACGGCTGGTGCAGGTGTTGCTTTGGGCGCTGCGACGGGAGCCGCCACAGCATCAGGTGCCGCAACCACGGGTGCCGCAGGCGCTGCGGCCGCTGCCACGGGCGCGATGGTTTCAGGCGCTGCAACCGCAGCAGCTGCGGGTACTGGTGCAGCCACAGGCGCGGCCGGCGTGTAAGCCTGCTGCGGTGCCAACTGGACGACGACCGGTGCTTGCTCGGCTGCGGGCAACGAACCCGCTGCCGGCATTTCCGTCACACCCTGCTCGGTGAACTCATGGCGCACAGCGCGTTCGCCACGGGGGCCGCGCTCACGGCCATAGCGGTCGCGGGAACGCTTTTCACGCGGTTCGCCGTTGTTGCCATGGCGGGGTTCGTTGCTTTCGCCGTTTTGCACGCTAGCGGCTTGCGCCTCTTCAGTCACAAACATGGGTTGTTGTGTCTGGCCTTCGACCGGGGCATTCACGCCGTCAGGACGGGCACCGCGCTCACCACCACGGCCTCGGCCGCCACGGTTGCCACGGCCACGGCCTTCGCCGCGCTGGCCTTCGGCGCCCTCGGCACCGGCTTCGCCACGGTTCAGGTCACGGTTGCCGTCGCGATGTGCGTCGCGGTTGGCATCGGAGTTTTCTTCGCGCTCGGCGGAGCGGCTTTCACCTTCCACGGCCTGGGCACCTTCCACGCGCTCGGCGCGCGGTGGACGGTTGCCGCGCTCAGCACGTTCACCACCACGGTCGCCACGCTCCTGGCGTTCACCACGCTCTTGGCGGGGCGCGCGCTCGGGGCGCTGTTCACGGTTGCCCGCTTCCTGGTTGCCGTTGGATGCGTCAACACCCACTTCCGCAAGCATCGGCTTGCCTTCGGCATCGAAGCGTTCGCGTTGCTGCCCACCGGCACGCTCACCGCGTTCACCACCACGGCCACCGCGTCCACCACGGCCGCCGCGACCTTCGCCGCGTCCGCTTTCGGCGCCTGCTTCAGGACGCTGGCCCTCGGTACGCTGGCCTTCAGTACGCTCACCGCGTTCACCGCCACGGCCTTCACCACGCGGTCCGCGACCTCCCTCAGAGCGACCGCCTTCGCTGCGGTCACCACGGCCGCCGCGTCCACCGCGCGCGCCATCACGGCCACCTTCACGGGGCGGGCGGGCATCGCGCTTTTCTTCGGTTTTTGCCGCGGGTGCTACCACCGGCTTGGCCGGTGCGGGCGTATCGGCGCCAAAAAGGTTCTTGATCCAGCCGAAGAAACCGGTGCTGACCGGTGCCACAGGCGCTGGTGCCACAACGGGCTTGGCAGCCACAGGCGCCGCCTTGGCCACTTCGGGCTTGGGGATCGCAACCGGTGCAGGTGCATCCGGCAGCACGCCCTTAATCACCGGCGTTTGCTTGTTGGTGGGCTCTTGCGAGCGACGGGTCACGCTGGTGGCGTCTTCCATCTCGTCCGCCATCTTGTAGCTGGCTTCGATGTTGTCCAGGCGTGGATCGTCGTGCTTCAGGCGCTCGAGCTTGTAGTTGGGGGTTTCAAGGTTCTTGTTGGGAACCATGAGCACATTGATGCGCTGCTTGAGTTCGATCTTGGCGATCTCGGTGCGCTTTTCGTTGAGCAGGAAGGAGGCCACATCGACCGGAACCTGGCACAGCACGGAGGCGGTGTTGTCCTTGAGCGACTCTTCCTGAATGATGCGCAGAATTTGCAGGGCCGAGCTTTCCGTGTCGCGGATGTGGCCGGAGCCGCCGCAACGCGGGCAGGGGATGGATGCACCTTCGGAGAGGGCCGGGCGCAGGCGCTGGCGGCTCATTTCCATCAGACCGAATTTGCTGATGGTGCCGAACTGCACACGGGCACGGTCCTGGCGCAGGGCGTCGCGCAAGCGGTTTTCCACTTCGCGGCGGTTGCGGGACTCTTCCATGTCGATAAAGTCGATCACGATCAGGCCGCCCAGGTCGCGCAAACGCATCTGGCGCGCCACTTCGTCGGCGGCTTCCAGGTTGGTGCGGGTGGCGGTTTCTTCGATGTCTCCGCCCTTGATGGCGCGGGCCGAGTTCACGTCCACGGAAACCAGGGCTTCGGTGTGGTCGATCACGATGGCGCCGCCGCTGGGCAGTTGCACGGTGCGGGCATAGGCCGATTCGATCTGGTGTTCGATCTGGAAGCGGCTGAACAGCGGCGCGTCGTCACGGTAGCGCTTCACGCGCGCAGCATGCTCGGGCATGACGTGGGCCATGAACTGCTGGGCCTGCTCGTACACATCGTCGGTGTCGATCAGGATGTCGCCGATGTCGTGGTTGAAGTAGTCGCGAATGGCGCGAATCACCAGGCTGGATTCCTGGTAAATCAGGAACGCGCCCTTGCCGCCTTTGGAAGCACCGTCAATGGCGGTCCAGAGCTTGAGCAGGTAGTTCAGGTCCCACTGCAACTCA
This sequence comes from Comamonadaceae bacterium, assembly GCA_947375135.1. Lineage (GTDB taxonomy): Bacteria > Pseudomonadota > Gammaproteobacteria > Burkholderiales > Burkholderiaceae_C > Allorhodoferax. The sequence continues at coordinate 26,465 of CANCER010000043.1, forward strand.
GGGGCGCTGCGGCCGATGCCGGCGGTGCGGGCAATAATGGACATGCCGTTGGGGTATTCCAACTGGTCCATGTTTTCTTTGAGTTCAGCGCGGTCTTCGCCCTCGATGCGACGGCTGACGCCACCGCCACGGGGGTTGTTGGGCATGAGCACGACATAGCGGCCAGCCAGCGAAACAAAGGTGGTCAGGGCTGCGCCCTTGTTGCCGCGCTCTTCTTTTTCGACCTGAACCAGCAGTTCCTGGCCTTCACGGATGACGTCCTGAATGCGCGCCTGGTTGGCGGGAACGCCTTCCTTGAAGTACATGCGGGAGATTTCTTTGAACGGCAGGAAACCATGGCGGTCTTCGCCATAGTCGACAAAGCAGGCTTCCAGCGAAGGCTCAACGCGGGTGACC